>NZ_NXLL01000040.1 GCF_003364115.1 Helicobacter sp. MIT 00-7814
AAAATTCGGCTTTTTGGCTCTTTTTGCGGATTCTTTACAAAATTTTCGCTCACGCACGCCAAAGTGCGCTCCGCTCAAATTTTGCTCGAAAACCACAAAACAAGCCAAAGCGCAGTTTCTTTAGAAAAATAGCTCAAAAATCCTAGAATTTTTTAAAGAAATGCGCTTGCGTGTTTGGGAATTTTTCAAAGTGGCACGCGATGCGTTGCAACAAAATCGCAAAGGAGATGAAAAATGAGCTACCAAAAAGCTAAACGCAGGGATTTTGGAATAAAAATCGGAGTTTTCAAGCGCGAAAACAAGGAGCTACCTTTGTCGGTAGTGACGCAGTTTGAGCGCGTAGAATCTTCGATTTTTAGCCAAAAGCACAAGTGAAAGGAGTATAAATGGATTTAGAACAATTTAAATCTCAAATAGACATTGTAGAAGTTATCCAAAGTTTCATTCCACTGCGTAAGGTTGGCACGAACTACCAAGCCCCTTGCCCTTTTCATAATGAAAAGTCTCCAAGCTTTGTAGTAAGCCCAAGTAAGCAGATTTTTACCTGCTTTGGTTGCGGGAAAAGTGGCGATGCAATCACATTTTTAAAAGAATACAAGAATCTTGATTTTAAAGATGCGCTTGCTGAAATCGCCTCAATGTTTAATATTCCCTTGCCACACAAAGAAAGCAAAGCGCACAACCAACGAAAAGATATTTATCAAGTGTATGCAAAAATCCAAAAGAGCTTACAAGAGGATTTGTTAGCAAATCAAAAGCTTAAAGGCTATGTGCTAAAGCGTTTGGGGAGTTTAGAAGCGATTGAAAAATTTGGGCTGGGGTATTTTGGGCAGAATTCACGCAAAGTGATTAACGAGCTGGATTTTAAAGAGCGAGAATTATTAAAAGAAGTGGGATTTTTAAATGAAAACAATCGATGTGCGTTTTTTGAGCGCCTTAGCTTTGCGCTATTTAACCCTGCCTATAAAATCATAGGTTTTGCAGGGCGCACCCAACCATTTTTCAATTTTAAAAATTCCCCAAAATACCTTAATTCTAAGCAATCTTTTGTGTTTAATAAAAGTCAATTCCTCTATAATTTCCACCTCGCACAAAAAGCCATCAAGCAAAGCAAACAAATAATTGTATGTGAAGGCTATATGGATTCTATTGCGTTGCAAATTTTAGGGAAACATAATTGCGTTGCAACCTGTGGCACAGCGTTTAATACCCAGCATTTAGCCCAAATTTTCAAGCTTGAGCTTGAGTGTCAAATTCTCTTTTTCTTTGACAATGATAACGCAGGGCTTGAGGCGACAAAACGCGCGCTTGAAGTGTGCTTTTCGCAAGGTTATTTTAATGTTGGCGTGATTAGAATCCTAGACAAACACAAAGATGCTGGCGAAATCTTGCAAGAAAATCTTTTGCAAAATACGCAAACCTTGCTACTCAAAGCCACTGATGGCTTTAGTTTTTACCTCAAACTTCTTTTTAACGAGCAAATTTCAAGCGCACAAAAAGGCAGAAATTTAGAGATTTTAAAAGCCCTTATTAACGCACAAAAAAACCCATTTTTAAAACAAGAGCTATCCCAAAAAGTTGCCACCACGCTAAATATTAACCTCAAATTTCACACACCGCTTTTGCAAGAAAATCCAAACAATACCCTTGAAGCGTCATTTTATAAATCTGTGCTTGAAAATGAATATATTGAGGCTTTGAGCGTGGAATATTTGCAAGGGCGCGAATTAGGAATCTATGAAAAATCATGGCGTGAATATATCAAATCAAAAACACGCGATAGGATCGCAAATGAACTCTTTATTGATGAAAGCATTAGAACTTTTGATATTCCAAGTGCGCGTAAAGCAATGAAGGGCTTGATTTTTAATGATGCCAGAAAGCAAAAAGAGATTTTGCTAGCAAAAAAAGATTATTTAGGATTAATCGCGCTCAATAATTATCTCACGCAATTAACAAGCTAGCGTAAAGCGGCTTCCAAAACTTACGCTAGCAGGAGAATGTGGAGCAAAAATCCCTAGCTTTTAGCGGAATTAAAACCTAGGGAATGAAACTCTACATAAAAACCTATTTTCATAAAAGGCTTAAAAAAATGTTGAGCCTTTTAATTTTTTGGCAAATTTAGAACAATTCTCCATATTTTATTAAATAAGGAGAACCTATGCCAGAAGAAAACATTGCACCAAATCCACAAGATGCTCAACCCATAAGCAAGCAAGAAGAGTTAAGCGCACTTGAGAATGAAATTTCCCAAGCTGAAAGTATGCTAGAGCAAAACGCTGCAAATGCTATCGCTGAACAAATCACGCCAGAACTTGAAGAACTCTTTTTTGAGGATAAAGTTGGCTTTGTAAAAAAAATCTTTGAAATGCAAAATAAATTTTTGCAAGACACCATCGCGCCAAAAGTGCAACGCGCAAATGAATTGAAAGGTGAAATCACCCAAGAAGCGCAGTTTGCTGAAATTGAAAGCGCTAAAGAGGCGTTTTTACAAAAGCACCCAGAAGTAGATTTTGAAAGCCTTATGAGCTTTTACCAAGAGGATCTAAGCCCAAGACAAATGGAAAGTATCTCAAATCTTCCACCTGTCGAATTTTTTGAGGAGCTTTACAAACTCTACAGCGCACAAAATGGCACGCCAGCAGGCAATAACGCACCTACGCAATTAGTAGGTGTGAGTGGCGATGCAGAAGTAGGTGGAAATGAAAATCTACCAATGGAGCGCATATGACACCACCAAAAACTAACCAACAAAAAAAACCGCAAACTTCTGAGGAAAAGAAAAAAGCTTTCGCGCAGGGAATGAAAGAAAAAGGTGAAAATAATGCAGTTGCAAAAATCGCCTCACTTTTTTCAAGCAAACCACTTCCTACAGAAAAATGGTAGGGGGGGGGCTAAAAATGATAACCCTTTTTTTAGCCTGTAATTTTTTCAAAAATTACGCCACAAAATTACAAAGGAGACACAATGAGACAACGCGTTAAGAATGTATGCTATTTGGCTACAAGTGTGATTGAGACAGGAGGGGAAAAGCGTGATATTCCAATTTGCGCACTTCCAGCAGGCGCAGAAGTGATGGAAGTAAGTGTAGAAGTGCTTGAGGATACAACAGGGGGCAATTCTCAATGTGTTATTGGCACAGAAGAGAATAATGCGTTGTTTTTAAATCTTGTAGATATAAACAGCACAGCTAATCGCCACACTTCAAGCGTGAAATACACCACGCCAAAGCCACTCGCCATAAATATTAATCTAACAGCAAACAAAGCCACAACCGCTGGAAAAATCAAAGTCCGCGTCCTATATTTCGTGCCTAGCGAAATTATGGTGGAATATTAAATCAAAAGGAGAGAAAATGTTAGAAGAACTCAACAAAGTAGATATTTTAGGCTGGAAAGACAATCCCAACATAAGCGTAGAAATCAGCAGAATCATCGAAAAGGCTTCGTGGCAAAAAAGCCCTTTTGAGCCATTTTTAGGACAAGGTGTAGATAGAGGTATCCGCTCATACAATGTCAAAAACAATCAACCCTATCGCCCAAGATTAAAAACGCAACTTGCAGGCGATGGTGTCGTTGGGAATGCGGATTTTAATACAAACTATGACAATTTGGAGATTTTGAGCCAAACAATCTATCCAAAAATCATAGGAAATGCTATGAGATCAGACATCAAGCAATACAGCGATATGCAAACCATTGACTTTGCAAAGCATGCTGTAGATTCCTTGACAGATTGGATAAGAAACAAGCGTGATAAAAACTTTGTAACCGCGCTAAGCAACGACTTTACAAATGTCGTGGTGTGCGATGCTACAAATGGATTTAAAGATACTACTGCTGAACCAAGCGTGGAATCTGCTACCAAAAAGATTGCCAAAGGCGATGTGTGCAATGTCAAAGCCTTGCGTCAAGCTATTTTTATGGCGCGCAGTGGTATCAACTACAAAGGCAAGGAAGCATTCCCCATTAAACCTATCCGCTCTGAAACCATTACAGAAGGCGGCATAAGTTATCAGCATCATAGCTATATTATTTTGCTTGATACTTATGCGATTAACCAACTCAAAAACGACCCTGAATGGATTGAAATGCAGAAGTTTGCAGGCATTAGAGGAGATGAAAACCGCATTTTTAGCGGTATCGTAGGTTTGATTGATGGTTGTCCTGTGCTTGATATGGGCGTTTGGAGTAGCGGGCAAGTAGGATTTTTAAATTCTGAAGTTTCAGATTCTGAATTTTACGCAAATATCAATAAGCAAAACCACACAACGCTCACACCACCAAGCTATTACGCAGGAGGGCAAGCAGTTTGTATTGGTGCGCTTATTGGTGCAAGTGCGCTTGTGATGGCTGGAAGCAATTCTGTAAATTTCTACATTGATGAAGCCCAAGATGCAGGCAGAAAAATGGTGTGTGGTTGCGATAGGCTTTTGGCAATTGCTAAGGGAAGATTTGAAAGCGCAGATGGAAGTTTAAGTCCATATTCAAATACAGACTTTGCAACAATTGGAATCTTTAGCTCCAAAGAATAAAATTCGGCTTTTTGGCTCTTTTTGCGGATTCTTTACAAAATTTTCGCTCACGCACGCCAAAGTGCGCTCCGCTCAAATTTTGCTCGAAAACCACAAAAATAGCTCAAAAATCCTAGAATTTTAAAGTGGTGCGCGGATTTTATTTTGTCATTGCACAGGAGACACAAAATGACTAAGCGCAGGGATTTTGGAATAAAAATCGGAGTTTTCAAGCGCGAAAACAAGGACTACCTTTAGCGGTAGTGACGAAGTTTGAGCGCGCAGAATCTTTGATTTTTAGCCAAAAGCACAAGCTTCCGATAAAGTGATACAATTAAAGGAATTCTATGCTATACAATGATCAAAAAATAGCCCAACTCACTCAATTAAGTAACGAGTTAAGCACACTTTTAAACGAGGCAAAAGCAAAACTTGAGCCTTCACAAATTTCAAGTGCGCTTAATTCGCAATTTAATACCCTAAGCCAAAACCTAAAACAAAATTTGCAAAGCCAAAAAGATTCTGCATTTGCAGAGTTAAAAAAACTGCTTGAAGCGCAAATCACGCAGGCTCAAACAAATTTGCAAAGTCAAAATACCCAGCAAATTACGCAATCTCTAACTACACAAAATATTACACAACTGCTTACAAATGCCAAGCAAGATGAAATCACCCAAAGTGTCACAAATGCCTTGCAAGCTAAAATTAGCCAAAAAATAAATGAACTTATCACTTCAGAATTTAATCAAAACATCGCTACTTCACAAGAATTGCAAGATCGCTTAAATCAAGCAATCTCGCAAACCCAAAGCCTCACAAAAGAAGTGCTTAATCAATCTTGCGAAGAAATTATCAATGAGTTTTTAGACAATAATTTTGAGTTTTTGCCTTTTGAAAAAATCGCTTCACAAATTGCAGAATCTGAAAGCTTTTTGCGCTCGCTTTTAGGGGTTTTAAGCGTGGTTTTGGAGAAAAAAGCCACACAACCTAGCTTTATGAGTATCTATGAAAATGCTGCGCTCAATGCGTATGAAAAAACGCTCAATTCTCACAAAGTGCTTTTTGTGCGCGTGAAAAATGCGCTCAATACTTCAGCACTTTGTTTGCAGCAAGAACTTAGCCATATCGCAAGCTGTATTGAACATCTTAAAAACAAGAATTTTGAAACTTTAGGATTAGAGTTTGAGCTAGAACTTCAAAAATTACGCGCCCAAGAGCTCAAAAAACTTCAGAATCCTCAAGCGATTAAAGAAAAAACCTATATGGTGGTATAAAATCTCACCAACCAAAAAAAGGTAATGTATGAACACACAACAAACACAATCTCATCAACCAAAAAAGGTAATGTCTGCTCGCGGAGCTGGAGACAAAGCGGAATTTACTTCCGCGAAGGCAAAAGCGGAGCGGAGCTTTGGCGTTAGCCAAAGTGATAGTCCAAAGGAATGGGCGAAGCGGAATTTACTTCCGCAAGACGATACAATTAATGGAATAGGTTTAGAAAATTTTTACACGCCAAATAACGCACAAAATAAAGACCCCGAGATCAAACGCCAACAACAAGTTATGCGCTTTGGCAAAAACACAACCAAAGAAGAATTCCGCGCACAAAATGACGCCCTCAAGTCAGCCCCACCGCCAATCCCAAGCCAAACACAGGAGGAAAGCACCGAATTTGTGCCAGCACAAAGTGCCCCGCTCAATCTTCCCCAAGATATTGAAGGCAATTATTACCGCCCAACAGGTTACAAATACCTTGATGATAGAATCAAAAATAGAAAAGTAAGTATGTATGATGGCTATTTAGCAAATAAGTATTTAGGCTTAAATCTAAGCGGACATTTAAATATCGATATGAATGCCAATGTCAATCTCAAAGGCGATGTCAAGCAGCGATCCCTTGCAGGCACTTATAAACAAGCCTATGAGCTTGCAAAAGCTGGCACAAGTGCTTCTCAAGTATCCGAACTTGTCGAATATAGCGATGGCTGGAATGGTGCTTTTCAAAGATTTTTGCTCAATAACTTTGGTGTTGATTTAAATGAACAAAAAATGCGCCTTAACACCGCCATTACTGCAGCTGAAAATGATGCTGCGCAAGTGTATAAAATAGGACAAGGAAGCAAAGATGCGCGCAGTGACGCCACAAAAGCTGTAGGCACAAATGGCAACGACTGGAAAGCCTATTATTTCCGCAATGCTCAATTTTTACATGACACTGCAAATAAAACCGAGGAAAATGCCAAAATAATGGCTTTGCAAGGAGATACCTCAAGCGCGCAAGTGTATCTTAAGTGGGCACAAGAAACAAGGAAGCTTGCGGATTTGCAAGTAAATCTTTCCCGCAAAGGAAAGAAAATAAGCAAATCAAAAGAATGGCATGAAATCAATAATAGACGCAACCAATTACAATCTTTGCTTAATAAGCCCCTAGATTCTCAAAACCCTCAAACCCAAGAGGAAAGCTAATGCAAGCGCGTGAGATTTTAACTTTGATTCGCGCGATTTTACGCGATGAAAAGGCAGGGAATTATCGCTTTGAGGATTCTTTACTTTTAAGTGCGTTGGAGCGTGAGCAAAATACGCTAATGAGCGAATTTGAGCAACCAATACGCTATTTTTGCAAACAAATCACCCCAAAAGATAATTTTTTAGAATTACCAAGCACTTGTCTAAAAGTGTGTGCGTGCTTTTTGGATAATAAAGAAATTGCGCGCCAAAGCCTTAAAAATCGCCTTAAAAACACCACTTGTAATCTTAGTCTTGTGCCTTTAAGCCTGCAAGTGTATCAAGTTTTACCAACATATCGTGCAAATGGGATATGTGAGCTTTATTACATTAGCGCGCAGGGGAATTTGAGTGCAGATTCTACACTCTTTTTAGATGATATTTTTTCGCTTAGTTTAGTGCAGGGTTGCGTGATACAGCTTTTGAGTATTGAAACACACGCACCAAATTTGCAAAAAATCCAACTTTTTAAGCAACTTCTCAAAGAGGAAAAAGATAAATTGCGCGCAATGGTGAGTAGAGCGAGCGAGCCAAGCATTATCCCAACACCCTATAAGCTGGTATGAAAAATTCGGCTTATACACAATCTTTGCGGGAGCTTGAAATTTCTCCACTGCGACGCACGCCAAGTGCGCCTCATTCCGAAATTTCTGCACAACCCACAAACCTTGTGCATAATCCTAGAATTTTTTTTTAGTGGAGCGCATCATTACAAGCAACGCAAAGCTTAAATCCCTTCGCTTGCGCGTTGGTTTATTTAACTTAGAATTTTCAAAGTGGCATAAGCCCACCAAAAAAAGGTAATGTATGAACACACAACAAAGTATAAAATCCTATCAATTACAAAACACGATTATGAGCGCGCAACGAAGTGAAGCGGAGGCGAAGCGGAATTTACTTCCGCAAGGCGATACAATTAATGGAATAAAAAAAGAATGTGCCTTGCGTGAGCTTGCAAGGCGGGATTTATATCAGTTTTTACGCCTAAAGTGGGCGCGATATAATTGTGCGCCATTTTTGGATAATTGGCATTTTGAATACATTGCTAAAGTGCTAGAATCCACACTCCCGTCTGAAATTTTAGATAAAAATCCTCGCCCACCACTTACTAGGCTAATGATTAATATGCCCCCAAGCTATGGAAAAACTGAAGTAATCGCGCGCACTTTTATCGCGTGGGCGTTAGGACATGATAGATCGCGTAAGTTTATTTATATAAGCTATTCTGATGATTTATGCCGAAAAATCAATAATCAAGTAAGGGATTTAATCAAAAGCCCATTTTGGGCGCAAATTTTTGGAGCTAAACCACAATTTTTGCAGGACAATTCTAATGAATTTGTTTTCAAAGAAGGTGGAGGATTATTTGTAACCACGCTTAAAAGTGCTATTACAGGATTCCACGCGCATCAAATTTTAATTGATGATCCAATCAAAGTGAGCGAAATGAGCTCAAAATCTGCACGCGATTTGGTAAATACCAATTTTAAAGAAAGTGTGCTATCGCGCTTGCAAGATAATAAAAGCAATATTACGATTTTAATGCAGCGTTTAGGCGATGAGGATTTATGCGGATTTTTGCTAAATGAGCGCAACTTCAAGCCTGAAGTTATTAAACAATGGATTCAAATCAATCTCCAAGCTCTCAATAAAAATGCACTCACTTATAAAATCGGCGATTATACACACTTCCGCCCCAAAAATACCGCACTTTTCCCACTGCGTCATAATGAAAAAGAGTTAGAATTACTCAAACTTCAAATGGGCGAAGATGAGTTTAGCACGCAATATTTACAAGAACCACAAGCACGCGAAGCAGGGTTTTTTGAAGCAGTGTATTTTAAAAGTGTGCCAAGCTATGAAGTTGGCGTAACAAATGACTATATTTTTATTGATAATGCTACTTCATTAAATGCAGATTCTGATAATCGCGCTATTTGCTGCGTAGGAGTGGAGCGCGTAGGAAATCTTGCACGCTTTATCTTAAAGGATTGTTTTTTTGGAATTTGGAGCGAGGAGCAGACGCTAAGCTATATTATTGAAGCAATGCAAAAATACCCAAAAGCTAAAGTATATATAGAATCTGATGCGGGTGGCGAAATGCTTTTTAGACTTTTGCAAAAAGAAGTGGTGTGCGTAAATGAAAATCTTAAAAAAAATTATAAAACGATTTTAACAAACCAAATAACTGCATATCCTGCAAATCGCAAGATTCCAAAGGTTGAAAAAATTAAAGCTATGCGTTGCTATTACAACACTGGAAATTTAGTATTTTTACACAATGCAAGCGGTATAAATCAAATAAAAAAAGAGCTTTTAAGCTTTAATCCTGCAAAACCTTTTAGAAAAGATGATTGTATTGACGCGCTTAGCTCTTGCATTGCTCACCCAGATGTGCGCCCACCAAGTGCGCCAAGCACGCCTTTGCGTAAGCCACAAAGAAATGTTTTTTATGCAAATAAAAGAGCGTGGAATATATGAAAATATTATCCTGCGGAATCTTTTTTTTGCTTTTTTTCTAAATTCCACGCGTCACGCGCCGCTTTTCTATCCGCCCAATACATCGCATCACGCTTGTAAAATCGCTCTTGTAGCTTTTTGGGAAGTGGCTTTTTGGGAAGCTTTGCAGATTCTTTTTTACACTTTTCAAACGACAAGCCCAAATTCTTTAAAAACTCTTTTATCGTCATTCTCTATCCATTCTATCTCTATAAAACCTTAATCTTACAGAATATTTTTTAACAAATCAAAGCATTTTTTGAGACTTTTTTTGAACTTTGCTTTGCGTAAAAATCCGCCAAAAATCATTCAAGGAGAAAAGATTATGGCAGATTTTAAGATAGCAAAAGCAAAAACACTTAAATGGGAAGGTGGCTATTGTAATGTAGAAGGTGATAAAGGCGGGGAGACAATCTTTGGTATTGCGCGCAATATGCACCCAGATTTGAAGCTTTGGAATATAGTAGATGATTACAAAAAAACAGTAGCACCTTTTGATAAAAGCAAGTATGCAGAATTAGAGAAGCTTTGCTTAGGCAATGTGCAGTTTGTAGAGCAGATGGAAAACTTCTATAAAAAAGAGTTTTGGGACAAAATCAAGGGCGATGAGATACAAAGCCAAGATAGCGCGAATGCGATTTTTGACTTTGCGGTAAATAGTGGCGTTACACGCGCGACAAAATACGCGCAATCAACGCTTAGCGTTTATAGTGATGGTGTCTTTGGCGCGCAAACACTAGAAAAGCTCAACAGCGTTGGCGTGGCGTTTTGTAATCATTACTGCGATAATCGCGCAAGCTTTTTTAAAGAAATCGCCCAAAAGGGAGAAAATGCGAAATTCCTAAAAGGGTGGCTAAGGCGCGTCAATGATTTTTATGTGAAATGAAAATTCGGCTTTTTGGCTCTTTTTGCGGATTCTTCGCAAAATTCTCGCTCACGCACGCCAAGTGCGCTCCGCTCAAATTTTGCTCGAAAACCACAAAACAAGCCAAAGCGCAGTTTCTTTAGAAAAATAGCTCAAAAATCCTAGAATTTTTTAGTGGCACACTCCAAAAAAGGTAGTGAGCTAAAAAATTCTAGCATTGTGCGCCTAGTTTGCTTAATGGTCGTGTCTGCTCGCGAAGCGGAAGCTACCTAAAGCGGTAGTGACGCAGTTTGAGCGCGCAGAATCTTCGATTTTTAGCCAAAAGCACAAGTGGGGGAACGTATGAAAGAAAACATTCTAGGCATTATCTTTGCAATTATTTGTATTTTCTTTTTTTACTCAATCAATAAGAGTATGGACTACCTTTTTAAACTTCAAGCCGAACAAAAAGACATAATGCTAAGCGATAGAGCCACGATTAAAGCAGTCGCTAAGCAACTTGCAATTAAAGAGCAAGCACAGCTTGAAAGTCTAAAGCTAGAAAAGAATCTTGAGGTATTTGGGGATATATCTTGCGGAAAATGCCATAACTCTAGCGAGCTAGCCTTGCCACTGCGTAATATTGAGCTAAATGAAGCCATTAAAATCGTGCGCTTTGGGAATGAGCGAAGTATCGCGGGTGGAATGCCACAATATAAGAGTATTAATAATGGTAAAGACGCGTGGATTAGTGATAGTGGATTAAAAGGACGCTTAGAAGCTCTTTATACAAAAGAATTCCTAAGCACAGCGTTGGATAGGAATTATCGCATTATAGGAGTGCAATAATG
>NZ_NXLL01000041.1 GCF_003364115.1 Helicobacter sp. MIT 00-7814
TAAGGGGAGCGACTTCGCAATTCAAGCCCCCTTGTCCCCCTTTGCAAAGAAACTTTAAAACGCAAAGTGGGGTTTGGCTAAATTTAAAGATTCGAAAAAAAGAGAATCTTAAAGGAATTTAAATATAAATGAGATTTTGAAAATTCTAACAAATCAGAATCCTGTAAAATCTAAAGTTTTGTAATATTCTAAAAAATTGGATTATGAAATATGGATTGCTTCGCTACCGCTCGCAATGACAAATATTCCGCGCGTCATTGTGAGGATTTGTAAAATCCGAAGCAATCCATTTAAAAAATATTTTTGAAAATTTTAAAATTCTAGAATCTGCATTTTGGATTCTATTTTTTTAATTCCTTTTATTTTTTGTTTCTTAGAATCTTTTTGCTTTCACTTTTTAAGATTCTCTAACTTCTTAGAATCTTTATCGCAAAAGAAAAAGGGGTTTACCCCCTCCTCACTCCCCCTAGCCCCCGAAAAAGTAAAAGCTCCGCGCTTTTCTTTTTCGGCAAATAAGGGGAGAGCCTCACTTATTTCCTTGCTAGAAAAAAAGGCTAAAATGCACTACTGCATTTTCTTAACGCCTTTTTTTCACCACGCAAGGGGCGAGAATAAGGGTCACGCTTGCGCGTAACTAAAATTCCTTTGATTAGATTTGGCACAAGTCCTATATTTTCCCTTTATGCAAATTAAATAGCCATTTTATCCTTTCTGGGTCGCGATGGTCTAAAAATAAACTTTCACCTTTTTCAAGTTTTGCAATTTGTGTCTTATCATCAGAATCTAACTCGAAATCAAACACATTGAAATTCTCTATCATGCGCTCTTTTCTCGTTGTTTTTGGGATAACGATGATATCACGCCCGATAAGCCAATTTAAAATCACCTGCGCCACGCTTTTGTTATGCTTTTTGGCAATTTTCATTAAGGTAGGATTTTCAAACATATTTTCCTTACCCTCGCCAAAGCTCGCCCAAGACTGCGTAATAATGCCATATTCATTCATCAATTTTTGAAATTCACGTCTTTGATGAAGTGGATTGCATTCAATCTGATTTACCGCTGGTTTTATCTCATTATTTAAGCAAAAATCCACGATTCTATCAGGTAAGAAATTACTTACACCAATTGCTTTTATTCTACCTTCTTTATAAAGCTTGCTCATCGCCCGCCATGCTCCATAAACATCATTATAAGGCTGATGAATTAAATACAAATCCAAATAATCAAGCCCGAGCTTTTTCATTGAAGTATCAAAAGCCTTTAGCGCATCTTTTTCATTTACATGCGTTATCCAAAGCTTTGTAGTGATAAAAAGCTCTTCTCGTTTTATTCCGCTTGATTTAAAAGCAGCTCCTAATGCTTCCTCATTATAATAGGCCTCTGCAGTATCAAAACTTCTATACCCTACACTTAATGCATCTTCGGTGCATCTTTGTGCTTCTTTTAAATCCGTGATTTGGAAAGTTCCATAGCCTAGTATTGGCATTTTTATGCCGTTGTTTAATGTTACGTATTTCATTTTTGCTTCCTTTGTATTTTTAGTATTATTTATTGCGCTATTTTGCGCGACTTTAGAATCTGTTTTAGATTCTGCATTCAGCAAGCTCACGCTCGCAAGCCCTGTGCTAAACGCCAGCGCGCCCATTTTTGCGCTTGCCTTTATAAATTCCCTACGTTTAGAATCTGCCACATTGCTCCTTTATAGTGATTTAAAAATATAATTATAAAGCATGACACTTGGTGTCTGTCAAGGGGAAAAGGGGAAATTTATTGAAGAAATTTGAAAGAATCTAATAAAACTTAAGAAAATCTAATTTTATAGAATCTAGCAAATGCGCGGGAGAAGCTCGCCTTTTGGGGATTCTAAATAACGCTTTGCACCATAGATGCTTTCGCATATCACGCCTTTTGCCCTATCGCTCACCACCTCGCCAATGCAACTTGCCAGCGGATTAAAACGCTGTAAAATCTCTAGCGCCCTTTGCGCGTCTTTGTCATCTACAGCGAGCAAAAAAGTCCCCTCATTCGCCAGCTCATAAGGCTCAAATCCCAGAATCTCACAAATCCCCGCCACCTCATCGCACACCGCGATGTCCTTTTGGCGCACAAGCAGTTCGTATCCCTTGAAGTCCGCCCATTCATTTAGCACGCTTGCAATGCCCCCGCGCGTGGCATCGCGCATACATTGCACGCGCACGCCAGATTCTAGCAATGCGCGCACGACTTCTTTCAAACACGCGCAGTCGCTTTTCAATGCACTTTGCAACGCCAACTCCTCTCTATGCGCTAAAATCACGCCTCCATGCTTGCCAATATCCCCGCTTAAAAGGATTTTCGCGCCAACCTTAAGATTTGCAGTATTTAGTGGCGCGCTAAAAACCCCGCCAACGCACGCGGTATTGATAAAAATCTTATCCACGCTCCCGCGCGGTAAAACCTTCGTATCTCCACACACAATCGCCACTCCCGCATTTTGGGCTTCTTGCTTCATCGTGCGTAAAATGCGCTCCAAAATTTCTAGCTCCAAGCCCTCCTCTAAAATGAGCGCACAACTCAAAAACTGCGCGTCCGCGCCAACCATTGCTAAATCATTCACACTTCCACAAACTGCGAGCTTGCCGATATTTCCCCCGCTAAATTCAATGGGGCTTACCACAAAACTATCGGTGCTAAAAGCAAAGGATTCTTGCGTTTGCGCGCCTGTTTTAATCCCTTGCGCGCCAATTTGTGCGTTAATTTCACGCCCGCACAGAGAATCTAGCGCCAAAATCGCGCTGTCATTTTGCGCGCGTAAAATTTCATTATCAAAAATCCCAAAAATCAAATCATTGATAAGCGCGTGCATTTCCTCGCCACCGCCACCATGTGCTAATAAGATTCTCTGCATTAGCCTAGTCTCCTTTTTTCGTATTTGTAATATGCCGCACATGCGCCCTCACTGCTCACCATACAGCTTCCTAGCGGATTTTGTGGCGTGCAGGATTTGCCAAAAAGCTTGCAGTCAAAAGGCTTTGCGCGCCCTTTGAGAATCTGCGGGCAAAGGCAGGCTTTGTTTTCTTTAATAGATTCCACCTTGCAGTCAAGCACTTTCCTTGCGTCTAAAAAGCTAAATTCCTCTTTCAATTCTAACGCGCTTTGCGGAATTACGCCAAGTCCGCGCCACTCAAAATCACACTGCTGAAAGTAGCGCGCAATTAAGCCTTGTGCTTTAAGATTGCCCTCTTTTTTCACCACGCGCGCATATTGATTATACACAAGCGCGGTGTTGTTATTTGCCTGACGCACGAGATTTAACACAGAATCTAAAATATCTAGCGGCTCAAATCCACTCACCGCAATAGGCACGCCAAACTTCCGCGCGATAGGCTCATAAATCTCACTGCCTGTAATCACGCTCACATGACTTGGCGCTAAAAGCGCTTCAATCTTGCATTCTTCATCTTCCAAAAGCGCGCAAACCGGCTCTGGCACGCGCACATGATTAATATGAAAAAGTACATTTTTTATGCCCATTTGCAAGACTTTTTCCACCAAAAGCGCGCTCATAGGCGTAGTCGTCTCAAAACCGATGGCAAAAAATATGACTTGTTTTTGCGGATTTTCCTGCGCGATTTTTAGCACATCTAGTGGCGAATACAGCGCGCGTATGTCTTTGCCTTGCGCGCGTAGCTCTAAGAGAGAGTATTTACTTCCTTTCACGCGCAGCATATCTGCAAGCGTGCAAAATATCACGCCCTCTTTTTGCGCGAGCGCTAACCCCTCATCAATGCGCGCGCGTGGCATCACACACACCGGACAGCCCGGACCATGCAAAAACTCGATATGCTCACCCACAAGGTGCTGCAAGCCAAACTTCATAATGCTATGCGTATGCCCGCCGCACACTTCCATAATGCGCAGTTTGCGCGTGGATTCTGAAATAATGAGCTTACTTAGGGCTAAAAGCTTGTCTTTGTCGCGAAAGTCATTGATTAAATCCATTGCACTATTCCTCTGGCGGGATTACGCCACTTTGCATATCATCTGCGATTTTTTGATACAGCTTAAGGCTTTCTTGCGCGTATTGCGTGTCAATTTTTTCCATCGCAAAGCCCACATGTATCAGCACAAAATCCCCAACCTCCACAGGCTCTGCTATCAAATCCAAACTCACCCCGCGCCTAACGCCGAGCGTTTCAACAATGGCAAAATTATTCTCATCTATTTCTAACACCTTCGAAGGTATGCTAAGACACATTTTCTCTCCTTAGTTTGCCTAGAATCTTGCTTCTTGCAACTTTTTGTTCAAAAACAAAATCCACTGCTCCAAGCCTTCTTTGCTTTTAGAATCTAGCGCGATGCACTCTACTTGCGGATTGAGCTTTTTTGCTTCCTCTTTGACTTCTTGCAAGTCAAAGTCAAAATGCTCTAAAAGTGCGCATTTTGTCACCACCACGCAATCTGCGCGCCGAAACATCACAGGATATTTTGCCACCTTATCCGCGCCCTCTGGCACGCTTAAAAGCACGACATTAAGGTGCGCGCCCACATCATAGCTCGCTGGACACACGAGATTACCGACATTTTCTACAAACACAAGATTAAGAGAATCCAAATCTAAATGCTCCAACCCCCTGCGCACTTCTAGCGCGTCTAAATGGCAAGTCTGTCCGGTGGTGATTTGATACGCGCTCGCGCCGGCATTTTGGATTCTCTGCGCGTCCTTATTTGTCTCTAAATCCCCTTCAACCACGCCAAGCCTAAAGTCCCCATGCTCGCGCCCATGCTTTATCGTGGCTTCTAAAAGTGTCGTTTTCCCCGCGCCCGGCGAGCTCATAAGGTTGATGCAAAGCACCTTGTGTTTTGCAAGCATTTCGCGATTTATCTGTGCTTCTTTGTCGTTGGCAGCGAGGATTTTATCAAAGACATTGATAGATTTAATTCCATCCATTGTATCGTCTCGTGCGAGTGAATCGCACTTCGCCTCCGCCCCTATTCCCTTGAATGTATCACCTTCGCGGAAGTGAATTCCGCTCGGCTCCGCTTCGCGCTCATACTCGGCGTTTTTTGGTTGCTGGGGCTTGTCGTTTTTATAATGTTGCTTTGTGGTTTTGGATTCTTGCATTTTTACTCCTTGTGTTGGTTTTGTAAGATTGAGATTCCATAATACACCTGCCCGAGTGCGATTGCGCTGTCATTAACGCAAGTTTTATGCGGTATATAGTAGCGCAAATGTTTTGATTCTAAGTTACCAATGGTGCGCTCAAGCAATGCTTTATTTTGAAACACGCCGCCACTTAGCACAGCTGGCATTTTGTAGCGCTCACTCAAAGTAGCAATGAGCTTAGCAATACCATTAATAAAGCCTGTCGCAGCAACCTGTGGTGCATCAATAAGCGCCCTTTCAAACGCGCTTTTATAAGCGATAATCTCTACTTTATCGCGCTTTTGAAGGTGAAAATCATAGCACGCGTCCAAATTTTTGTCATACAAGGATTCTAAACGCATAGGCGCTTGCGCTTCAAAAGTTATAGAATCTAGCCCACACACAAGAGAGGCAAACGCATCAAAAATGCGCCCAAGCGAGCTTGTGTAGAGCTTAGCGCGCGCATGGGCTTTGAGCAAATTTTGCAAATGCGTAGATTCAAAGCGCGCGTAAAATTGTGGCGCTGGGATTTTGTAATGCTCTAAAATGCTTAGGGCAAGGTAGTTGATGTTTTTCAAACTTTTTTCCCCGCCAATAAGCGCAAAAGGTTCAAAATACGCCAAACGCGTGAAACTCTCTCTATCACATCGCAAAACCTCCCCGCCCCAAATTTTAGCACTTATTCCATTGAATCGTATCGTCTGCGCGGAAGTGAATTCCGCCTCGCCTCCGCTTCGCTTACGCTCGCGCTCATACTCGACGATTTTTGGCTTTTTGGATTCTATAGATTCTGCAATGTTTTTTGGTTGTTGAGAATCTTCGCCATATCCTGTTCCATCAAAGGCAAAGCCTAGCACCTCGGATTCTAGCCCATATTCGCCCATCACGCTTAGAATATGCGCGTAGTGGTGCTGCACTCTTATAATTTTTTCATTCAGACGCTCAAATTGCCTTGTGTGCGAAAAATGCGGGTGCAAATCTGCCACAATAAAATCAAAAGATTCTATGCCATAGCTTTCCTTAAAACGCTCCAGCGTGGTAAAAAAGCGCTCCTGTGTAGTAAGCGTCTTCAAATCGCCAATGTAGGGGGAATGGATCATAAGTCCATCTTTGTATATCGCAAAAGTGTTTTTTAACTCCGCGCCGATGGCTAAAAAACAGCCTTTTGGGGCTTGAAAGTCTATTCCATTAATTGGTATCGTCTCGTGCGAGTAAATCGCACTTCGCCTCCGCTCCACTTTGTTTCGCGCACATATTGCACCATTTTTTGTTGATGAAATTTGTAGATTCTGCGACGCTGTTTGGGAATTTTGAGAATCTATTCTATTAATTGGTATCGTCTTTGCGGAAGTGAATTCCGCTTCGCCTCCGCCTCGCTTACGCTCGCGTTCATACTCGGCGTTTTTTTGACTGCTAAGATTCTGCAGATTCTGTAACGCTGTTTGGGGATTTTGAAAATGTATTCCATTAAATTGTATCGTCTGCGCGGAAGTAAATTCCGCTTCGCCTCCGTCTCGCTTACGCTCGCGCTCATACTCGGCGTTTTTTTGATTGTTAAGATTCTGTAGATTCTGCGACGCTGTTTGTAGATTCTGAAAATATAGCCACACTTCCGGCTTTAGTCCGCGTGATTGGCGTATCCACTGCACTTTTTCGCCCACCACAAACGCGATACTTTCATCGCTGGGATTGCAAATCTCCCTGTCATAATCAAGCGCGTAATCCCACACATGGCGCAATTTGCCCAAATCCTCAAAACGCGCGATGATAGGCTCTGCGCTGATATTTGCACTTGTAGCCACAAGCGGGAAATCAACAAACAAAAATAACGCCAAATGCAACGCGCTGGGTGCCAAAAAAATGCCAACTTCGTTTAGCTCGGGCGCGATATTTGGCGCGAGGGCAGAATCCGCTCTTTTTTTCACAAGCACAATTGGCTTAAAAAGCTCGTGTAGCAGCGCGGATTCTCGCGCGTTTATATGCGCGAACCTCTCTGCCATTGCAATGTCTTTACACATAATGGCTAAGGGCTTATGTGGGCGCACCTTTCGCTCACGCAGTGTTTTTACCGCGCGTAGATCTTGCGCATTACACATTAGATGAAATCCGCCGATGCCCTTAAATGCGATAATCTTGCCTTCTTTTAACTTCTGTGCGCAAAGCTCAATGGCTTGCAAATCCTGTGCTAAATTTGCGCCACTTTCTAGCGCGTCATTTGAGCGCAAAAACGCCCGCGGTCCGCATTCCTTGCAAGCGATAGGCTGGGCGTGGTAGCGACGATTGAGCGCATTTGTGTATTCTGCCTTGCAAGATTTGCACATATCAAAGGCGCGCATCGTGGTGTTTTCCCTGTCATAGGGGAGTTTTTCTATGATTGAGTAGCGCGGTCCGCAATTGGTGCAGTTGATGAAAAGATGCTGGTAGCGCCGATTTTTGGCGTCATAAAATTCTGCCTTGCATTCCTCACAAATCCCGCTATCTGGGAGAATCACCGCTTGCAAAGAATCATTTTTGCAAGAATCTAGTATTTCAAAGCCACTGCAAGTTTCATCGCTTTGGCTTTTTTCAATATGTGTGATTTTTGCCAAAGGCGGGAGGTTGCCTCGCAGAAAACTAAGGAATTCCTCACAGCGCGCCTCGCTTTCACATAGTAATAATTCCACGCCACGCGCGCTATTACGCACGCGCCCATTTACGCCAAATTTACGCGCGCTTGTATAGATAAAAGGGCGCATACCCACACCCTGCACGCTTCCTTGCAAAGTGAAACTAAAGCTCAAGAGGATACCTTTGGCTAATGCGCGTGATTTTAGTGTGCTTGAGCGTAAGATTTGCAAGCGTTGGGTGGCTAAAAAGCGCACCAAAACACACTAGGCGCGTGATGCCATATTCAGATTCTAACTTGTCGCTAAAATCGCTTAAGAAAAGCGCTAGAGATTCAATGCAACCAAACGCGATATTGCCTTCACTCGCGCCAGCTAGGCGGAAACTAAGCGCAGAGCGTATCACACGCACACAATCAAGCTCATTTGTATCGCGCAGTTTAAAATCAATCCGCACACCTTTATTCCCCTTCACACTACCATAATCACGCGCGAGCGCGAAAAAATCGCCTTCAAATTGAAGCATTTTTGCAAGCAGTAAAAAAAGCGTGTAGAGATTATCTATTTTTGCAATCCCCACACTTACAAACTCCCCGCGTGGCAGCTCAAAAGCCTTTTGATAATTTTGCAAAAGTCGCTCTCCGCCCTCGCGCTTTTTTAGCTCCTCATAAATTGCCTCAAAACTACTAGGAAGCGGGACTTTGAAAACCAAATAATCCTTATTTTGCCTATTTGCAAAGATATAATCCCTCTTTTGTATGCTGAAAAATGCGCGAGCATAAGGGACGGATTCTCTAGATTCTAAAAACTCATTTTTTATAAGCTCCCAAAGCGCGGTATTTTTCTCTTTGTGTGAATCCAAAAATGCGCGCGATTTGGAATCTAAAAACGCCATTCCCTGGGTGATTGCAAAGCCATTTTCTAACTGCGTGATACGCAAATCCCGCGCCTTGCTTTCAATCCCTAAAAAATTAATTCCCTCTTTGTAAAGCGCCTCGCACACGCGCTTTAAGCTCAAATCCCAGCACGCGCGCACATCAAAAAAAAGTGGCGCGTTTGGCGCGGCATTTCTAAAAATCGCACTTAGGCGCAGTGAAAGGATTGGCTTCTCAAAACTCGCAAGGCGCACAAGGCTCGCCTCATCGCAGACAAACATCTTCGCAAGCGCGCTTAAATGCGTCGGCATAATATAATCGCAGGAAAAATCGCTAAAAATGCGAAGTGTGTAGTCGCCAAACTCTGCGCTTTTATTTTGTAAAATCGCCTGTGTAAGGCTTTTTGCAACTTCATCAAGCGCGTGAGAGCCAAATTCATTTGTGCCAGATTCTACGCCAAGGGGGGTTAAATAGGTGCCGGCTATTCCATCAATTGTATCGCCTTCGCGGAAGTGAATTCCGCTCGGCTCCGCGAAAGCTTCGTTACACTTCGCTTGCGCGCTCATACTCGACATTTTTTGATTGATTAGATTTGTAGATTCTGCAACGCTGTTTGGTTGATGAGATTGTGAGATTCTAAAATCTCTAAATTCTTTATTTTCAAAATTTTGACACAAATGCGCGCCTTGTGGCAAATGCTCTGCAAGTGTGACTTGCGTATCTCGCAAGAAAAGCAAATGCGGGATCTTGCTAGCCAAAACATTGCTAAAATCCTCTAGATTCTCTTTGTCCCCTTGCGCATAAAGCTCTACTTTATCCCCTTTGTCCCCTTGCGCGTGGATAAAAAAAGGAATTTTGCACTTTTGCGCCCAGTATTTTAAGAAAAACTCCAAAATTTCTGCACTGCCAAAAATTTCAAAACTAAAGCGAAGTATTAAATTGTGCGTTTTCCCACTCATTAGCTGCCTTTTGTATATCAAACTCTGCGATTTTCTCGCACTTTATATTAAGCTTAGAAAGATAGTTTAGAAGCGTTTTTTCCATCACTTTCGCCCCTTGCAAAAGCGCCTCACTAAGCGCAAAACTCATAGGCTCAATGCGCTGTGGCACGATGGCGAGAATCTTTGTAGGCGGTCTATCTCCGAGCAAATCCATCATCTGCAGGGTTTGAAGCATCTCAACCTCATGCGCACTCCCCGAAAACTTCACAAAATGCGGCATCGCCTCAAAGTCAAAAAAATACACATCGCCAAGCGCGCCATCATCAGATTCTATACAATCCACGATAATGGCTTCGTCAAACTCCGCAATGATGGGGCTTAGGTGGTTTGCCAGCGTGCCACCATCAATAAAACTCACGCTATGCGCGCTGGATTCTATTTTATACGCGTTTTGAAACGCACGCACAAAATGCACGCCAGCGCCTTCATCGGCAAAAAGGACATTGCCAATGCCTAAAATTAGGATTTTCATTTTGTTCCTTATAAATTATGTCGTTACCCAACAATAATAGCGCGTCAGCGCAAACCGCGATTTTGCGAAAGCAAAATTCAAATAAAATGGAATTTCAGTTACGCGCAAGCGTAACCCTTATTCTCGCCCCTTGCGTGGTGAAAAAAAAGGCGTTAAGAAAATGCAGTAGTGCATTTTTAGCCTTTTTTTTCACCACGCAAGGGAAGTAGCGAGGCTCTCCCCCCGAAAGAAGAAAAGCGCGGAGCTTTTCTGGCGCGGGGGGGAGTGAGGAGGGGGGAGCGACCTTTTGCGTGAAAAAACAAAATTAGAGAATCTAAAGAAGTTTGAAAAGTGAAAGCAAAGGGATTCTGATAAAGTAAGACAAAAGGATTCTGAAAAATTAAGCCATTGCGAGCGCAAGCAAAACAATCATCTTTAGAATCCAGCTTTTTTTAGAATCTTGAAAAACTTTTGCAACGACTTAGATTCCGCAAGATTCTGATTTTTTTTAGAATTTTCAGAATCTCATTTGTATTTTTAATTCCTTTAAAAAGATTCTATTTTTCAGAATCCCTTAATTTTGCCAAACACCACTTAGATTCTCAAAATGGGTTTTTTCGATAAGGGGGAGGGGGCTTGAATTGCGAAGTCGCTCCCC
>NZ_NXLL01000042.1 GCF_003364115.1 Helicobacter sp. MIT 00-7814
GGGAAGGGGAGCGACTTCGCAATTCAAGCTCCATACCCCTTATCGAAAAAACTCATTTTTAGAATCTAAGTGAGATTGAGTTAAACCAAACAAAAGGATTCTGAAAAATAGAATCTTTTAAAAGAATTAAAACACAAAGTAAGATTCTGAAAATTCTAAAAAGCTAGAATCTTGCAGAATCTAGAATCTCGCCCAAACCTGCTATAATAGCGCTCAAAAAATCTTAGGAGAAGCAATGCTTGCAACACGCCTCAAAAAGCTTGGCACGCTGTATCGCAAAATGAGAATCGAGCTTCACATAATCTACAAATTTTTCGATCAGCAACTAATTTATGCCGCTTCGCTAAGCTTTTATAGCATTTTTGCGCTTATCCCGCTTTTGCTTATCTTTTTTTCAATTTTGCTTAATATCCCGCAATTTCACACCCAAGTCCAAGATCTCAAGGAAACAATCCTTTCAAACATGCTTCCCACGCACACTGATATGCTTTCTCAATACCTCGACACCTTTTTAGAAAACTCTACAAAGCTCGGCGTGATGGGGATTGTCTCTGTGCTTATTACTTCGATTTTATTCTTTCGCAACTTTGAATACGCCGCGGCAAAAATGTTTAATTCTAAGCCAAAAAATTTCCTAGATTCCCTCGTGGTGTATTGGACGATGATAACGCTCTTCCCCATTTCCTTAGCGCTTTCTGTGTATTTTAGCGCCGAGGTGCAAAAGACGCTTAAAGGCGTGGCGGATTTGAGCCTGCTTTTTGACTGGCTGCCTTATATCATCACTTGGTCGATGTTTTTGCTCCTTTTTAAAATCTCATCAAACAAGCCCCTGCGCCTCTTACCGCTTGTTTGCTCTAGCCTTGGGACGACGATTGTATGGCTTCTCACAAAGTGGGGCTTTGTGTATTATATTTTTTACAATGAAACCTACAAAAGCATTTACGGGCAGATTTCGATTTTGCTTTTTTTGATGACTTGGGTTTATATTTCTTGGGTGATTATATTGTGCGGAATGCGCGTGTGCGAGGGCTTGATGAGTAATTTTGGCAAGAAAATCGAGCAAACCTTTGGCTTTAAAAGTATGGTGTAGCTATTTAAACAAACGCCATACTTTCCAAAATAGCAAGAGTGCAAGCACAAAAAACGCACCAAAAATTATAAGAGAATCTGACATTTTCCCCCTCCTCTTTTGATTTAAAATTTTATTTAACGCGTAAAATCTCCTTCTCTTAAAGGCTCTCCAAAGTGTAAATCACGCGTCGCCTTGCGTCCTAAAATCTCACTATAGCTTTTTGGGTGCAAGCCACCCTCCACATTTGGGCGCAAGATTTTAATATTTTGACGCGTTAAAATCGCACCTTTTCTTATCTCTTCACTCACCCAGATTCCGCGTGCAAACTCCCTGCCCTTTTTTGGCGCTTGAGAATCCTCGCCATTTCCTAGCGCACAAAATGTCTCATCAATAACCTTGCTTAGCTCCGTAAATCCGCGCGCATCAAGGCTAAAGCTACTATCCGCACTCTGCAAATTTTTATCCAAAATAAAATGCTTTTCAATCACACTCGCGCCCAAACTCGTCGCAATGCACGCACAGAGCGTATCTAGCGTGTGATCAGATAAGCCAAATTTCACGCCAAATTTTTCTTTAATCTTTGGCATCTGCGCTAGATTCATAGAATCTAGCGGGGCGGGATAGCTACTCACGCAATGCAAAAGCGTAATATCATGCGCGCCGTGCTTGTGGCACACCTCTAGCGCAAGAGAAATTTCCTCATCATTTGCAATGCCACTTGATAAAATCACAGGCTTTTTGCACCGAGCCACCTCCGCGACAAGCTCCAAATCCAGCACCTCAAAACTCGCAATTTTATACATCGGGCAATCAATGGATTCCAAAAACTCCACGCCTTTTGGCGAAAATGGCGAGCTAAACACAAGCAAGCCTAATTCTTTCCCTAGATTAAAAAGCTCCTTATGCCACTCCCAAGGCGTTTGCGCCTCTTTGTATAAATCATACAAATACTGCCCTTCCCACGGCGAGCCTTTGATTTGAAAATATTCATTTTTTGCATTTAGCGTAAGACAATCAGGTGTGTAAGTCTGCAGTTTCACCGCCTTTGCGCCACTTTTGGCAATGGCTTTAAAAGATTCCTTTGCCACTTCCAAACTTCCGCAATGATTTGCGCTTAGCTCTGCCACAAGCAAGGGCTTTTGTGGGATTTTAGATTCGCACAAAGAAATTTTTGGGATATTTGTTTGCGACATACAAATATTCACGCTAGATTTCCGCACCACAAGGGATTTTCGCATAATATCAACATCAAAACTTTGAGAATCTCTATATAAAAAATCTTTCAAAACACCGCTTAGCTCATAGCCATTGCGCAAGTAAAATGCCTTTGCTTTGGTATTTTCACTCATCACTTCTAAAAAAAGCGCGTGCAAGTTAAAACCACTTAGCGCGATTTTTTCTAGCATTTTGAGAATCTTTGTGCCTTTTTTGGCAAGTGTGGATTCAAAAATATTTGTATAGATTCCCACATACGCGTGCTTGTGCGTGAGATTGAGCCGACTAAGCGAGCCAACGCCTAAAAACTTGAGAGAATCTAGTGGCGGCGTGCTTTGGGTGTTTTCATCTTTTAAAAGCAAGGGCGATTGAGAAAAAATGTGCGCAAGATTTTCTGGTGCAACTAGAGATTTTGTAGAATCTGCAAGCTCAAAAAACGCCCAATATTTCGCGCTTGCATTGTTACGCAAGCCCTGCACAAACTCAAAATGCCCCTGCTCTGAAATATGGCTAGAATACATAAATTGCGCGATTTGGGGCGCATTACGCAGGGCTAAAATCTCTAACAACCACTCTTTACTTAACGCACAAAAATCAATCGCAAAAAAACGCGCGCATTGATAATTCACCTTTTCCCCTTGCTCGCGCATTTATAGCGCAAAAATTTGTTGCAATAATGCTGGAAGTTTATCGCCAATTTTTAGCGTGCTTAAAATCGCTTTGGATTCCCTCCGCCATTGATAATTCGCAGAATCTAGCAATGCTAAGATTTCGTCCAAACTTTTTGCGCACAAAAACGCGCCAAGCGCTTTAAACTGCTCTATTTGAAAATGCTGATTAGGCGCAGATTCTACCATAATGCAAGGAAGTGCGCACTGCGCTAGCTCGATAAGCGTCCCCCCACCGGCACTTATAGCAATATCACAACTTTGCATAAGCGCGCTAAAATCGCGCGCGGTGAGATTGCGATAAATTTTAAGATTACGCACTTGCGGGATTGCGTGCGGATAGAAATTCCCCAATACCAAATGAAGTGTGGGCGCGCGCGTTGTGGCAAAAGTGGGCGAAGTCGTTGGCGTAAGTGAAGCAAAATGCGCGTTTAAAAGCTCCACACTTTGCGCGCTAAAATCTTGCAAATCCGCGCCACCAAAGCAAAGTAAGATATTTTCAATCTCTTTTTTGCACTCAAAATTTGGCGTAAAAAGCCCAAGCGTAGGCGCATACTCAATCCCGCAAAAATAGTGCTCCCTCTGCTCTTTGTTCAAATTTTCATACAACTTGTGGGCATTTAGCGCGCCATTTAGCACAAACGCGCATTTTGGATACACAGCGCGATTTGTATCATCAAGGCAAAGCAACGCCTTTGGCGCAAAATCAAGCAAGGTGCTAAAATGCGCGCGGGTAAAAAAATAGCTATCGACAATAAGATTTGCACCTTGAAAATCCGCGTGTGGTGGCAGATTCTGCAAGTTTTCATGCATATTTGGCAAAAAATACATTTGCGCTGAAGGCACAATAGAATCTAGCAATCTTGCGATTTTCCTGCATCGCATTTCATGCCCTAAGCCCGCATTCTCCCCGCTATCATAGAGAAAATAAAAGCGCTCCATCGCCCCGCCTAGCTTTAAAAAAGATTAAATTTATAGCGGTATTTAAACTCCGCTAATTCCCAATCTGCGGGCGTGTCAATGTCCTGTGCATCAAAAAAATCTAACTCTATACCAAGAGAATGCGGGGCAAAAATGGGCAACTCCTCCAAAAACGCGCCCGCGCGCCCAAAATAAAACTGCCCTGCGTCATAAAAAAGTGGCTCCAAATCCTGCGTGCGCGTGTTTTGAAACTTCGTCTCCAAAGGCTTGATAAAGCCCATTGCTTGCGCTTGTGGTGCTAAAATCTCCTCTTTTTGTTGTGCAAATGCGCGGGTTTCTTGTGGCGCGCTTTGTGTAGATTCCAACCTAAAGCCTCGCAAAGGATTATGACTAAATCGCAACACGCTAAAAACATACTGCGCGCTTTTTTGCGCCTGCAACAAAGCAAAAGCATTTTGCAAAATATGGGCTTGCAAAAGTGGCGTAGCTGGGTAAATACAGCAAATAATATCTTGTGATTTTAGCTTCAACTCCCTTGCAGCATGCGCGATAACGCTCAAAGTGGGTGCAAAATCATCGCTCAAATGCGCCGGGCGCAAAAATGGCGTTTGCGCGCCAAAGGCATTTGCAACCTCTGCGATTTCTTGAGAATCTGTGCTTACTACAATTTCATCAAAAAGCCTAGATTCCAACGCGCAAGCAATCGGGTAGGAAAGAATGGGCTTGCCTAAAAAGGGTTTGATATTTTTGTGCGGGATTCTCTTTGAGCCTGCGCGAGCGGGGATTATGGCGATGGTTTTCATAGAATCTTAAATACGCGAAAGCTCTTAAAATGGCCACAAACTCTCAATCCCATCGCTCACAGGATTTTTACTGCGCGTCTGCGAAATAGGACCAAGCGAGCGATAAGCGATTTTTGCGTCAGCCAAATAGCGCGACTGCACGGAATTATTTTTTTCTACATCATAGGGGCGCACCACGCCACTTACTTGCAGGATCTGCTTTTCACCATCGACTAAAATCTCCTTTTGCCCCGCGATGAAGTAATTTCCATTTTCTAGCACCTTGATAATGCGCGCGGTGATGGTGGCGTTAATAGAATCTGTGTGGTTTTGATTGCCCCCGCCGGTGAAGTTTGTCGTGTTATTCGCCTTTGTGAGCGTGTAGGCACTCATATCATTAAGCTCTTGAGCGATCTTTTTTTGCTCTTCATCATTTCCGCCATATTGCAAGCTCGGTGGCGTGCTAGCCCCGCCACTTGTGCCATTGTAGGCTTTGGTGGTGGCAAAATTCGCGCTGGCATTTTCACTGATGATAATTGTGATCAAATCATCTGGCTTCATCGCGCGCCTATCGGCAAAAAGCGGACGATCCCCCGTGCCAAAAAGCGAGCCTGCGCGCGGAATGTCGGGGATAAACTCTTGCGCTGGGGATTCCTCGACATATTCAGGGATTTGACTAAAATCAATATCCGCTTCAAAGCCTAGTAGCGGGAAATGCAACGCAAAAAATACCGCAAAAATAGAGAATCTTTTTTTCACTTTTAGCTTCCTTGCTAGAGATTTTGCACAAAATAAAGCAAAGGATATTCCTTAAAATAGAAGATATTTTTTTAGCTTTTAAGCAAAATGTAAGAGGGGGGGGGGCTAGAATAAACTTCCAAAATTTTTAAACATTAGGAGGAGCTATGATTTATGTTTTAGCTTTGTTTTTACCATTTGTAGCGTTGGCTGTGAAAGGCTTGTATATTCAGGCAGTGTTAAATTTTGTGCTGTGGCTGGTTGGGATTTTTACCATTTTCTTTGGGATTGGGGTTGTCCTCATCATCGCGGCAATCATTTGGGGCTGTGTGGCTATTGGGCAAAAAATCAATAAAGAGCGCCACGAGCAAATGATACAAACGCTAAGCGCAAATAATCAACAAAACACTAGCGACAAGGCATAAAGCTTAGATTCTTTTAGGTTTGCCTAAAAGAATCTTTCACACATACTTTTCAATCTCTCTTAAATCCTGCTTATCAATAATAATATTTGCCGCTTCTTTGAGGACATTTTTCGCACAAAAGGCGATGCGCGTGTCAGCGTGCGCAAACATACTCAAATCATTCGCGCCATCTCCCACACATAGCGTATTTTGCCTATCTATACCAAGCAGATTCTGCAAGCGCACGAGCATTTCGCCCTTTGAAGTGCTAAACATCATCTCACCGCCTATCTCACCACTTAGCACGCCATCTTTAACATGCAAAATATTGCTAAAATCAGAATCTAGCTCCAAAATCTTTGCAAAATGCCTTGTCGCAAGGCTAAAGCCACCGCTAAAACACACGACTTTATAGCCCTTACTTTTAAGAATCTGCACGATTTCACGCGCGCCAAGATTGAGCGGAAGATTCTCACAAATCTCTTTTGCACGCGCCAAACTTAGCCCCTTAAGCAACGCCACGCGCGATTTCAAGCTTTCATAATAATCAAGCTTCCCCTCCATCGCCTGCGCTGTGATGTGTGCCACCTGCGCCTGCGCACCACACTCATTTGCCAAAAAATCAATCGTCTCGCCATTCATCAGCGTAGAATCAAAATCAAATACCGCTAATTTCATTTTTTCTCCCTTTTTAAGCCATTTGCAAAAATGCTTCACACAACCACGCGCGCGATATTTGGCGAAAGGTGCGCCAAAATCTCATAGCTAATCGTGCCAAACACCCTCGCCACATAGCTTGCGTCATTCATCAAGCACACTTTTGGCGCATCGCTCGCGCAGGAAAAGCAGTCCATCGACATACGCGGGAAAATCTCATATCCTTCAGCAGTGTGGAATTTTTCGCCACATTTTTGCAGATTGCGCGCATGGATTTCATTAAAGCGAAAAAATCCATCGCCATAGCCGACATCATAGGTGCTAACAACGCCTTTTGCCTCTACTCTGCCCTTCCCGCCATAGCCGATTTTTGAATCTTGCTCTAAATTTTTAGAGCAAATTCTATGCGCCCAAAGGCTCGCAACAGGGCGCAAGTCTGTAGCAATTGCCAAAGGAGCTTCCAAATAGCCATAAGCAGCGATTCCTATGCGGACTAAATCATCTTGCAACGCGCTAGATTGAGCGCCTGTACGCAATGCGCCAGATGAGCTTAAAGAAGAAAAGCGCGGGATTGGAATCCCAAAGCGCGCACAAAGGCTTTCTACACGCGCCTTTAACTCGCTAAAAACTTCTCTTTGCTTTTCAAACTCTGCCCCGCCCTCATCACCATAGGCGATATGTGCCAGCACGCCAAAAAGTGTGAGATTTTTTTCTACAATAAGAGTAAAAAATTTTTCTAATTCGCTGGGCTGTATGCCATTGCGATTCATTCCGACATTGAGCTTTAGCTCGATTTTATCGCCACTTTTGAGCCCTTCTAGCATATGCATATCGCTTACCACGATTGCCATATTTGGCTGCAGAGTTTGCTTCAGATTCACACCACCATAAAAAATACTGATAGATTCAAATAAATGCGCTATTTGTAAGGCTTCGTTGTGGTTTTTCACAAACACATTTTTAATGCCATTTTGCTTGGCTAAATGCGCCATCTCAAGCAAACCATGCCCATAAGCATTATCTTTTAGCACAAGAGCTATTTTTTCTCGCGCACCCAAAACTTGAGCAATAATAGAAAGATTATGTTTAAAAGCATGAGAATCTAAGAGAATTTCTGCCATAAAAGCTAAGCCTTGATTCTAGATTTTGGGATTCTAAAGATTAGCCTGCGCTTTAACGCGCAAGCTGTGGCATTTCAAAAGTTATTTTGGTAACCCTGAAATGTAAGTTGCAAGTTCATCGATTTCCGCATCTGTGAGCTTTGCAGCATTTGGTTTCATAAGATTTGCTTTACCATGGCGGTTAAGTGTTCCAGCGCGATAACCTTTCAAATCCTCTACAACTTCTGCTTTGCTAAGTCCAGCAATCGCAGCATTGCCAAAACTTGTTTTCTTTCCATCAGCTCCATGGCAAGTAACACATTTTTTGAAAGTAGCAGGCGCATCAGCTAGCGCGAAACTTGCAAACCCAACAAACACTAAAAGTAACAACTTTTTCATACTATACTCCTTTAAGCTGTCTTAACAGCACCCTTATTTGTTTCCCACAATTAAGAAACGCGGTATTCTAGCACAATTTTTACCTAAAATCGCACATACTTTGAGAATCCATAGGATTTTGTTATGTTTTGGTATTATAATTACGCGTTGATCTAAGGTTTCGCAGGTTTAATAGCTTATGTTTTTTAGTTAATTTAAGGAGTTGTTATGAGCCATAAAAGATATGAGAGAGGCTATTTTATGCCTCCAGATTTTCATAAATATTTAGAGTGGGCGCAGAAAGAATATGTCACAAAAGCGCCAATTTGGTGCAGTGTGGATTTACGCGATGGGAATCAAGCGCTCATCACACCTATGAGTTTGGAAGAAAAAATCGAGTTTTTCAAGCTCCTTGTAAAAATCGGCTTTAAGGAAATAGAAGTCGGATTCCCAGCGGCAAGCCAAACAGAATACACCTTTTTGCGCACGCTTATTGAGCAAGATTTAATCCCCCAAGATGTCTGCGTGCAGGTGCTCACCCAAGCGCGCGAACACATTATTAAAAAAACTTTTGAAAGCCTGCAAGGGTGCAAAAATGCCATCGTGCATGTGTATAACTCAACTTCTTATGCGCAACGCGAGCAGGTGTTTAGAAAATCGCGCGAAGAGGTGAAACAAATCGCAATTGAAGGCGCAAAGCATTTGATGGAATATGCGAGCAAGACAGAAGGGAATTTTAGGTTTGAATACTCGCCTGAAAGCTTTAGCGGCACAGAGATGGAATACGCGCTTGAAGTGTGCAATAGCGTGATTGAAGTTTTTGCGCCCTCAAAAGAAAAGAAGCTTATTTTAAATCTCCCCGCCACGGTTGAGATGAGCTTGCCACATATTTATGCTACGCAAGTGGCGTATATTTCGCAAAATGTAGATAAGCGCGAAAGCGTGCTAATCTCATTGCACCCGCATAATGATAGAGGTTGCGCGATAGCAGATGCAGAGCTAGGGCTTTTAGCGGGCGCGGATAGGATTGAAGGCACGCTATTTGGCAATGGTGAGCGCACAGGGAATGTCGATATCATCACACTTGCGATGAATCTGCATACGCATGGCGTTGATTGCAAGCTTGATTTTAGCAATATCCCGCCAATTTGCGAAGTGTATGAACGCGTGACAAAAATGCGTGTGTATGAGCGTCAGCCGTATTCTGGTAAGCTTGTGTTTGCGGCATTTTCTGGCTCGCATCAAGACGCGATTGCAAAAGGCATGGCATACCACGCAGAGCGCAAGCTTAGCACATGGAGCGTGCCATATTTGCCAATTGATCCAAAAGATGTGGGGCGCGAGTATGAAAGCGATGTGATACGCATAAATTCCCAAAGCGGCAAGGGCGGGATTGCGTATGTGTTGCACACGCAGTTAGGTATCGATTTGCCCGCGCAGTTTAAAGAGGCGTTTTCCTACTATGTCAAGGACATTTCAGACAAGGCACACAAGGAGCTAAGCGTTGGGGAGATTTGCGAGATTTTCCAAAATGATTTTGTGAATCTAAAAACACCGCTAGAGCTTTGTGAATATCGCTTTGAAAAGCAGGAAAATGGCTTCAGCGTGGAGCTAGAATTGCAATTTAAAGGTAAAAAGCACAAATACCATGCGCGTGGAAATGGACGACTTGATAGCATAGCAAATGCCTTGCGGGAGAATCTAGGCTTAGCATTTGAAATCATCGATTACAGCGAACATTCTTTGAAAGAGGGCTCAAGCTCGCAAGCCATCTCTTATGTGCAGATAAAAAGTGGCGATGTGAGATATTTTGGCGCTGGCATTGACACAGACATCATTATCGCAAGCGTGCAAGGACTTGTCAGCGCGATAAATCGCAGTATGGAATAAAAATTTGCTTTGCAAATTTTTCAATTAAAGGAATTCAATGTTGCACTTTTAGTGCAACCCTTAAAAGCGTTGTCGGGGGTTTGGGGGATTGCAAAGGGGGGATAAGG
>NZ_NXLL01000043.1 GCF_003364115.1 Helicobacter sp. MIT 00-7814
TATGCAACAAGACGCTTTAAAGACAAGCATTATAGTGTAAGCTTTGATTTAGCAGTGAAGCAATTGCAGAAAGATTTTAGCGAGCATATCGCGCAAAATGCACATTTGCAAGATTTGATTACAAAGGCTTTTAATGAAAAGCGCAATATTTATGCAAATCCCAAAGAAGTAACATATAGCGCGACTAAAACCTACGAGGGCGCAAATCCTGCTATAAAATTACGCCCTACACAAAATAGAGCGGTGCAAAAGGCAGTATTTGGGGATAAAAATATACTTTTAAACCACGAAGTAGGCGCGGGTAAAACCTACACACTTATAACCACCGCAATGGAGTTAAGACGCACCAACAAATCTAAAAAGCCACTTATTGCTGTGCCAAATCACCTTGTAACGCAGTTTCAAAATGATTTTTTAAATCTCTACCCAAATGCTAAGATTATGAGTATCCAAAGTGTAAGTGATAAGAATTTTTCAAACTTGCTTAATCAAATCGCCTACAATGACTTTGATTCTGTGATCGTCGGACATAGTGTATTTGATAGCATTAATATGCCTTATGCGTATCAAAGGGATTTTTATGAGGATTTAATCGAGGAGAAAAAGAGACTTGCAGGCGAGGCAAGCGGAAGCGTTGAGCGCAGAATCCAGCGAGAGCTTAAAAGCTTAGAGGATAGGCTTGCAGGCGTGCAAGGCAATAAAAAAACCAACAAGGATTTTACAGAGCTAGGCTTTGATTCCTTATTGCTTGATGAAGCCCACGAGTATAAAAACCTGCCTTTTGCAAGTGCGTATGAATCTAAGCAAATGGGAAGCAAGCTAGGAAGCGCAAAGGCGATGAATCTCTTGCTAAAGACTTCATTTTTAAATAAAAATGGCAAGAAAATCGTATTTGCTACAGGCACGCCGATGAGTAACTCACTGCTAGAAGTCCATCATATGCTAAGGCATTTAGACCCGCAGGGCTTAAAAATGTTTGGGATTGAGCATATAGACAATTTTATCAATGATTTTGTAAGGATTGAAAAAGTGCTTGAGACAAAGCCAACAGGTGAGCGCGTGTTTGAAGATTATATCGTGGGAACGCGGAATAATAAAACGCTGATGAATTTTGTTAATCGCGTGTTTGACACTATTGATATGAAAGAAGTCATCGATCAAGCAAATTTAAGCGGTGTAAAGGTGATTTTACCAAATGTGCTAGCCCAAAGCGCGATGATTAAAAAAAGCAAGCTTGTAGCAGAGCTTTTTGATGATATTGTGCTAGCAGATGCGAAATATCTCAAAGAGAATCCACAAGGTGCAATGGAAAATGGCATAAACCACCTAACCATCTTTAATAACGCACGCAAACTAAGCCTAGACCCTAGACTTTTAGCACCAAAGCGAGCAAATGAAGCTATTGCCAAAAACCCCGAGCTTTTAAAAGATACCAAAATCCACCAAAGCGCGCAAAACATAGCCACAATAGCCAAAGAGTGGGAAAAAGACAAAGGCACGCAAGTGGTGTTTTGTGATTTAGGCGTGAATGATATTTTAGGATTTAACGCGCATAAAGAGCTTAAAAACCAACTGCTAGCGCAAAAAGATTCTAGCGGAAAGGCAATTTTTGAGCCACAAGAAGTGCAAATTATAGGTGATTGGAAAAAAGAGAAATACAAAGATCTTTATAAAGACGTAAATAGCGGAAAAGTGCGCGTCCTTATCACCACCACCGCAAAAACAGGCACAGGCGCAAACATACAAAAAAGAATGGTGGCAATGCACCACCTAGATTCCCCCTATCGTCCGAGTGATTACACGCAACGAATTGGCAGACTTGTAAGACAGGGAAATGAGCTAGCCATAAGGGCGAGCAATGAAAAGAGTGAATTCTTTGCTAAAAATATCGTGTATGCTACAGAGGAGACGCTAGATTCTAGAATGTTTGAAATGCTAGAGGCGAAGTCAAGGGCGTTTAGGAATTTTTACAAAGGAAGCGATGTCGAAACTGAACTTAATGTCAAAGAAATGATTGACTATGACTTAATGGCAGCAGAATCTAGCGGGAATAAAAATGGAATAGAGCTTGTCAAGGTAAATAAAGACATAGACGAACTAGAAAGCTTGAAGCAATCGCAATTGCGAGAATTTAGCAATAAGGAAAAAGATATCCGCGAATTTAGCGAAAAACTTGCAAAGCTAGAATCTGAGCTTAAGACAATTGATACCTTTAAGCCTAGCTTTGAAGGCGCTAAGCTAGAATTTAATCATCAAGCCTTTGAGCTAGATTTAAAAGAATCTCTCAATAAGCCCGCAAGCATAGTGTTTGATGATGAAGCGCAAAAGGCAAATTTGCAGGCTTTGCGTGAAGCGATGAATAAGCAAAAAGAGACAATCTTACAAAAGCTTGAAAGTGGGATTCCTTACAATCTCTACAGCTACAATGGCGCAGATCTCTACGCGGTAAAAGATAATTTAGGCGAGCTTACATTTTTCTTTGAAAAAGAGAGCAAGCGTTATTTCCTTGAGGGCACAAGGCGTATGCTTTCTAACTTTAGCCCGAGTGATAGCCTCAACTTCTTAAAGATTCTGCAAAATCACACAAGGAAAGAGGGCGAAAAATTGCGCGAGATTGCAAGGGAGAAAACCAACCTTGCAAAGGCAAAGGCGCGCAAAGAAGCATTTGATGAGCAAGAGAGGCTGGATGCGCTTTTAGAATACGCGCAAAGCCTACAGGAAGCAGTCGATAAGAAAATAAAAGAGCTTATCCCCAAACCCGCAAGCCTTGCAAAATATGCAATTGTTAGCGGAGCTGGGGGACTAGGTGCATACGCGCAAGCCTATGAGAGAGATAACAATCAATATAAGGCACTCTAAGGCTTGTTTGTAATTTTATACTAATATTTCCCCAACTTGATTGCTAGGGGGTAGGCTATGATGGGCTGGGAAGAAAGTCTTTTAGAAAAATTCTTTTTAAAAAAAGAGCATTTACACAAGCAACAAACAAGACTTACACATAGTAGGAATGATTCAGCGGACGCGGTTTTTTATCCAAAAGTTTATGAAAGGCTTTCAACATTTAAAAATGATATTCACGATTCAATAACAATATACAAGAATATCTTAAAGAGCAATAACAAGAAAAAGAGCATACCTACTCAATGGTTTAGAGATAAATTTACAAATGCCTACAATGATGAGTTTTACTGGTTTTGGGAATGGAATGAGCAGTTTTACAATATAAGAATGAACTATAAGACATTTCAAGAATATATAACTAAAGGCGACCCCAACCCGCTAAATTGGCTTTTTATTGCAAAGGTGAGACCTTTATTTGCGCTAGGCTGTGTAATGGATTATGAAGCAAAAGGGCGATATGATAAGGCAGAGGACGAGGCAAGCGATGAGAGAGATGATACAAATGACGAAATGAGTGAAAGCGACCAAAACGAGCAAAGCAAAAACACACCACCTAAAGAAACACCTACACTTTTTTAAGCCCTTTAATTTTTAAGCGCTAGATTCTACACTTGCGCTTAAAAACTTAAAGGCTTAGGCAATGTTTGATATTCTTTGGCGCGGATTATCTCAGGCTTCAACAGAAAGACACCTTAAAAGTGAAGTAAGCAAAATTTTAAAAGAATACAATATTAAAACCTCTACGCTTGCAAGTTTAGACCCCTATATTAAAACCAAAGCAGATTATTTCTTGCGTGATAAATATAGAGGTGGAATGGGGAGTATCTGGCGTTTATTAAACCCAAAAGAAATAATGGAAGCAGCTTTAGGCGTTATCGGCAATGAAAGTATTATGCGTGAAATTGATAAAGGGCTGATTGAGACAAAAACATATATTTTAAAAGGCAAAGATGATTTAAAAAATATACAAATCCTAAAGCCCAAAGATGTAAAACAACCCTACGAGCACCTAGCTAATGGAGAATCTTATAAGGCTGGTGGCGCTGGAGATTATAGCCATTATGACCCAACAAAGCCTTATAATCCCGCCAAACAAGAGCAACCAAGTGAGCTTAGCGATACACTCTTTGGTAGGAACTCACTAAAAGCTGGGAATTTCAACGCCAAAGAGCAAGTTAAATCCCTGCAATCAAGCCCAAATTTTGAGCTTGCAAATATTAATTATTTAGAGCAAGAAAAAGACGACTTGCAAAGACGCTTAGAAAACTTCTATAATGGACAATTTAGAAAAATCGGCGAGGCTATGGCATTACTTGCAAAGTGTGTTTTGGTAAGTTTTAGCGAGAAAAAAGATAAAAACAAAATTAGTCGCTGGCTTAAAAAAGTCATCAATGGGCGCGAATACTACCTAAGCGACCAAGATATAGCAAATACCACAAATCTCATAAGAAGCCTAGCTGACAAGGAATACAACTACTATTTAAAAAGCTTTGAAAATCAAATGTTTATTTTTGAAACAAAAAACACACTTAGTCGCTATAACTTTGGCGAGGATAAAGGCGAAGTGGTAAAAAAGAGAAGCTATCAAGTGGATTCTTTTAAGGATAACAGCGAGGAGAAAAACAAAGCTCAAAGCGTGATTTTACAAACAGAGGACGAAAAAATCTTAAGCTACATTAAAAATCCCAATCAATTGCTAGAGCAAAAAGCGCAGGCAGAAGCAAAGCTAAAAAATGCTAACGCGCTAGAGAAACAAATTTATGAATGCTTGCTTGTGTATGATGAGCTAAAAGATTCTGTACAGGGCTTGAGCGAATACCAAAAGGCGGTGGAGAAAAGATTCTTTAGTCCGATAAAAACAGCCTCAAATAAACAGCTGGCTATTTTTTACATTAAAAATAATTATGAAAGTGAAGCAAAATACTTAGATAAGGTAGGCGTGCAGGCTAGCTGGAGATGGTCGGCTAAAGATGGCGAGATGGTAAGTATTGTGTATCGAGATTTTGAAACATTTGATGAAGTTAAAATAGACTTAGAAAAAAAGCTTTCAACGCCTGCATCCGACAGATGTAAAAGCACTCTTAGAGATGGTTTTAATAAATTATACAACCCCTACAACCTAAACGCCCAAGAATCTAGCTTAATCCCACAAGCACCAAGCTATGAGCCATTTTTTAAAATGCAAGAGTTTGCAAGTTTGGGATATGAGGACATAGACTCTTATTTTGAATACTTGAAAGAAACAAACTTAGTGTATTACGCCCAAATTGAAGCTGATGAGTGCCAAGAACTCTATAATTATGTCACAGACGAGGAAACCATCAAGCTTTACCAAGAGCTTGAAAGCAAGGACTTATAAAAGCTCAAAGCTAAATCCTAAAATTCCCAACCTTTTGATAATAGCTTACGCTTTGTGTGCGCTCTTTGTTTTCTTTTCTCTTTGGCACGACACTACTATGCGCTAGCGCACTTGCAATACAATCGATACAATCATCTTTTCTAAAAGGCTTTGCAGGATTGAAACTTAGCAATTCTTTTTTAATCTGCTCTAAGCCCCTAGCATTGTGCAAAAACACTAAATAGCCTGTATTGTAAAATGGACGCAATGCCTTGATTTTCTCAACCTTTGAAATTTTTCTGCTGGGCGTGTAGGTGTTGATTGTATTTGTAATGAGTGGCTTATTTTTTGCCTTTAGGGTTGTGTTTGTCTTTACTAACTCTCTTTGTAGCAATCTCTCCAAAGTTAGCCCCCCGCCCTCACTCTCAATAAAAACCTGCGCGCTTGAAAAGCTAGCACACATTTGCAAGATATTTAAAATCGTCTCCTCCTCGCTCCAAATACCAAATAAGCAGTCTTTAACCACATAGCGCGCACCCTCTTTGTATTCCTCCACGCCAATGCAAACAATAGCGCGATTATCCGCGTTGGTATTTAAGCTTGTCGCATTATCGATAAAAATATACTCATTTTGTGCATTTTGCTCAAAGCTAGGGATCCTGACAAAATATACTTCCTCAAAAAATCCTGCTTCGCTTACTTGAGGTTCTTGCAAATACTGCGTGCTAAACTCATCGCTTCCCATTTGTGCGCGTAAGTTTTCAAGCTCTTGTATTGTGTGTCTTTGGGGGAAAAGGGCTTCATTTGGCGCGCGTGTGTAGTGAAAATCCTTGATTGTGTAGGTTTCTTGTGTCTCATTAATGGCTTTTAGTTTGATAACTTCCCATTGATTGATAACTTCAGGCTCAAAGTGTTTCTCATCAAGCAAGAATCCGCACAAATCCTCATCGCCTAAGCGTTGCATTAAAATCGTAATATTGCTTTTATTATCCTGCAAGCGCGACAGCACGCTTTCTTTGAAGTTTTGATTTACGCGCATTCGTTCGGCTTTTGAGTTCATATCGATAACTTTAATTGGGTCATCGATGATTATTTGGTGCGCGTGAAATCCTGTCAAAGATGATTTTAAAGTCGTAACAAACAGCCCCCCGCCCTCTTTTAATACAAACTCATTTGCATTGTCTTGTAAAAAAGTAGGCGTAGTGCCAAAGATTCCAGCCCAAAAGGGGGATTTGAGCAAATCTCTTACTTGATTTGAGATTTTTTTACAAAGCTCATCAGAATAGCTAATATAGAAAAATTTGCGTTTTCTATCCTTACCTAATGCCCACGCGATGAAACAACGCGCAATAATTTCAGTCTTGCCATAGCTAGGTGGCATATTGAGCATTAAACGCGTGATAATGTTTTGATTATCGTCAAATGGCGTTGTGGATTCTAGCATTTTGCAAAGAAAATCATAATGCCAATTATCCAAAAATGGCGTGTTATTGTAACGCTCCCACTTTAAAAGCACAAAGGTTTTGAAATCTAAGCGCGCCTTTTGTCTTAGTAAAAACTCTTTTTGCAATTCCTTTTTATCCATAATTTGCCTTTTTTAGCGCAATTACACCAAAACGCACTTCCTAAAAGCTAGGGATAAATAGCATTTTTTAACCCTTTTTTTAAATTTTCAAAAAAACTAAATTTGCGACTACAAAATCAACAAAGGAGATTTTATGCAACAAAAAGTCAATCACATAAGCTATTTAAGCGTGGTTATTTTGGATTTGAGCTTACTTGCTGACAAAGCAAATGCAGATATTTGCGTTTTGCCAGAGGGTGCTGAAGTCCTAGATATAAGCCTAGAAGTGCTAACCCCAGCACCTGCAACAAGTGTAGCAACACTTAGCTTTGATGGTAAGGAGTTTTTAAGCGGTGTGGATATTGCCACACAAACAACGCACAGAAGCGCAAGCGTTACTACGCTGAAAAAAACAGGAATTTTGAAAGGCAACTTCACAGGAGACAGCGGAGAGGTAAAAGTGAGAGTGCATTATTTTCTGCCATCAAAGATTCTCGCAGAATATGTGTAAAAAATTCTATCTTTTGGCTCTTTTTGCGGATTCTTTACAAAATTTTCGCTCACGCACGCCAAAGTGCGCTCCGCTCAAATTTTGCTCGAAAACCACAAAAATAGCTCAAAACCTAGAATTTTTTAAGTGGCACGCGTTGCGAACGACAAATCGCCAAAACCAACCAAGCACAAAAAAATTCTAAGGATTTGCGATGATTTTTGCGGTTTTCAAAAAAAATGCGACAGGAGCTACCTAAGCGGTAGTGACTAAGCATTTTTTGCAGAATCCGCGAAAAGCGCGCAAAGACTGAATTTTTAGAAAGGAGACAAAAATGGACCAGCAAATAGAACAACAACAACCTAGCCCGCCAAATCCAAGCGAGCAACTAGGAATCTTAGAGGGCGAAATCAATGACGCGCTCAATGCCTTTGAAAATAACTTTGTTTCAGCTATCACGCAGAAAGTCAATGAAAGCCCAGAGCTTGAGGAACTCTTTTTTGAAAATAGAGAGGAGTTTTTTAAACAAGTCATTAGCTTTCAAAATGAGTTTCTAAGTGGTATCAAAGAAAAAATGGGACAGGCAAACACTTTGCGCGGAGAAATCCAAGCAAGTGAGCTAAGCGCGCAAAAAGAACAAGCCCTAGAGGCTTTTTTACAAAATCACCCAGATATTGATAAAGATGAGCTTTTGAGCTTTTTTGAAAGCCTGCCACAAGAGGTAAAAGATGAGCTAGAAAGCCTGCCTGTGCAGTATTTTTATGAAGCTTTGCTTAATCTTTTCAATAATAAGGAAGAGGTTTTCAAACAATTAGGACAAGAGCAAGAGGGCGCAGAGCAAGGCACACAACTGCCCGAGCAGTTAAGCGGTGTCGCAGGCAATGCAGAACTAGGCGCAGATACAAATCTGCCAATGACAAGACAATAACCTAAACTTTAAGGAGAATCCCAATGACAAACGCAATCACTTATGAAGCAATTGTAAATAACCCAAATATCGGCATTGAAATAGGCAAAGAGATTGAAAAAGCAAGCTGGATGAAAAGCCCTTTTGAACCACTTGTCGGACGCGGTGGAGATAGAGGAATAAGAACCTTTAATGTAACTAATTACCAACCATTCCGCCCACGCTTAAAATCAAAGCTCACAGGCAAAGGTGTAGCAGGCAATGCTGACTTTGATACAAATTACGATGATTTGGAGATTTTGAGCCAAACAATCTACCCTGAAGTGAAAGGAAATGCGCTTTTAAGCCCAATTGAGCAATATAGCCAAATGCAGTTTATTGACTTCAAAAACGAATCAAGTGAGAATCTTGCAGAATGGATTGCAGATGTGCGCGATAGAGCTTTTATCACTGCGCTAAGCAATGATTTTACAAATATCGTTGTCGCAGACGCAACAAATGGCTTTAAAGACACAAGCGCAGAAAAAAGCGTGCAAAGTGCCACCAAAAAGATTGCCAAAGGCGATGTAGTGAATTGTAAAATGCTTAGACGCGCTATTTTTATGGCACGCACTGGGCTTTTATACAACAATAAAGAAGCATTCCCAATCAAACCTACAAGAAGTGAGACAACCACAGAGGGTGGGATTAGCATAATGAATTATTCTTATCTCATTTTGCTAGATTCTCACGGGATTAATCAACTCAAAAACGATCCTGAATGGCGCGAAATGCAAAAGTATGCAGGTGATAGAGGAGATAAAAACCGCCTTTTCACAGGACTTGCTGGAATGATTGATAATTGCCCTGTGCTTGATATGGGCGTTTGGACGAAAATGCAACCTGGATTTTTAAATTCTGAGATCGCAGATTCTGAATTTGAAGCAAACATTAACAAGCAAAACTTCTCAAGGCTCACACCGCCTAGCTCTTATGCTAATAATCAACCTGTCGCTTTAGGCGCATTGATAGGCGCAAGCGCGCTTGTAATGGGCGGAAGTGATAGCGTGAAATTCTACATTGAGAAAGTCGATGCAGGGCGCAAGATTAAATGCGCGGTTGATAGATTGATGGCAATTTCTAAAGGACGCTTTAGCCTAGAGAATGGCAATCTTAGTGTGTATAGCAACCAAGATTTTGCAACAATCGGGCTAGC
>NZ_NXLL01000044.1 GCF_003364115.1 Helicobacter sp. MIT 00-7814
ATTATTTGGTTATTTTTTATGATTAAAAATCATATTATTGTAAATTTATTCCCTTCATCTAGTAGCTTTTTTGAAGTTTATATAAGTATATGTTTAGTCGCCTTATGTATTTTTGTCTGTATTTTATTTTTGGGTGCAAATTTTTTGAGAGCTAGTTTGTGTTTGTTTTTGTGGCTAATTTTTATTGTAATTTATGGCTATGGCTATATTTCTTTCTTTTTGGATTTTGGTTTTGAGTGGGGTTGGTTTTTGATATGGTTTGGCTGGGTTTTGGTAATACTGCCTAGCATTTTGGTGGTTTTTGAAAAAATCCCATTAAATATTTTTGCTTGGAATGCAATTTTTATTAATTTTATCACATTTGGTATTAATATATTGACTTATGGGAGCTGGAATAAATGAGATACTATATCCCCCTTTCTTAGTCGCCATTTTACGCGCGTAAAGCTTACGCGTTTTTGGCTTTTTGCGCGATTGTATCAATTACTTGCAGGCTAGATTCTAGCTTTTCACTCAAAGCACCAAAAGCACCCAACATACGCTGAATCTGCTCGGCAGTATTGATAGTATTTGCGCTTTGAGAATTGATCCCATGCGTAACTTGATTAACGCATTCTTGGATCGTCTGCAAGCTCTGCTTTGAGCCTTGACTTTCAGTTGCTAATTGCTCGAAAACATCGGACTGCTCCTTTGCTGCAAGCGTGATCTCATCGATATTGCTTGTCAAAAGGTTGATGCTCACTTCAATATCTTGCAGGCTTTTTTGCGTGGATTCTGCAAGTTTGCGCACTTCATCAGCCACGACTGCAAATCCCCTGCCATGCTCGCCTGCGCGCGCGGCTTCAATCGCAGCATTGAGCGCGAGTAAATTTGTCTGGCTCGCGATCCCATCGATAAAAGTAAGCACATTTTTAATCTGCTCGATACTTGAGCCCAAATCCTGAAGCTTCGTACTTAGCTCATTTTGGGTTTGAATACTAGAATCTAAGCGCACAAGCAAATCCTCTAAATTTTTCCCCGCACTCTCAAACTGCTCTTGCTCTTGTAAAATCGTATTTTGGGAATCTTTCGCGCTTGCGACGCTAGATTCTAGCGTGCTTGCGAGATTTGCGCTAGATTGAATGCTTGATTTTGCCTGCGCGCTTATGCTTTGAAGTTGCGATTGCAGTTCTGCAACCTGCGCACTTATGGTATGCAAGCCCTCTGCGCGCTTAGTTTCCTCGTGCTGTTGGCTTTGGATTTTGCTTTCAAGCTGTTTTGTCAAATCGCTAATTGTCGCAGAATCCAGATACTGCGTCCCTCCTTGTATTTGCTTTTGCGCGCTTGATTGAGAATCCATGCTGTTTTTGGCTGTGGATTCTGCGCTTTGTGCCTTGTGTGAAAGCGTGGTGAAAGCCTGCAAAAGTTGCGCGGAATCTTGCTTAAGCGCGCTCAAATCCCTAAATGCGCCAAAACTTATGATGATAAGTAGTAGCACCAAAACGCCAAGTGCGCAAAGCAAAATAATGCTCAATAAGCCCAACCCCTTAAATGCGCCAAAAAATGAGGGCGCGCCCTGCTCGCGCGCAAAGGATTGTGAAAAAGGATTTGCTTTTTGAGAATCCACTTTTTGAGAATCCCCAACTGCAGGCGGATTCTTAGAATCTTTCAAAAGATTTGTATTGCTCGCATAGACTTTATTAAGCAACAAAGTGTAGATTTTTTCAAAGATTTGTTGCAATTCCTGCGCCATTTTTTGAGAATCTTCAATCTCTAGCGCGCTTGAAATCTGCGCGTAGTAGGACTTCGCCTCGTTGTCGTTTTTCACAAAACTTTCATTCCAGCTTTTCACCATCGCAATGACAAGCGCATGATTTTGCCTATCTTGCGGATTTATGAAAAGATTTGCAAGCCTTGTATGCACTTGCCCTAGGAAATCAAACTGCTCGAGTATATCTTGGTTTTGCAACAACGAATCTGCGATTTGAGAATCTTTTGCAAGTTGCGCGGAAATATCTTGCTTCGCCTGCAAAATGCTTGCCACGCGCGCATTTTCAAATCCCTTGCGCTCAAATCCTACAAAGACAAGAAACACCACACAAGCTAACAAAAAAATCACAAGCAAAATAAAAAGCTTGCTTTTGAGCCTAAGCGCGGGATTTGTAGAGTTTGTAACTAATGAGTCTTGAATGGCTTGCATTGCATATCCTTACAAAATGAAGTAATTTTAAGCGATTTTCTAGCAAGTTTTATTCCATTTAAGTTGAAATCACCTCACGCGCTCAAACCTCACTTTTGCTTTCGCGTGCATATTTGGTGTTTTTTAGATTTTTAATTTGTAGTTTTTAAATTTAAACAATCCATACCTAAGTGCTACTAAGATTTTGCTCTGGCAAAATCCAAATAAAATAGAATTAATGAATTTTAGTTACGCGCTTCAATGACTCTTTGAGGCTTGGAGGATTGCAAAAAAAGTGGGAAGGGGGTAAAAGCATAACTTTGAGCAGGAACGCGCAATTCATGCCTCTTTTTTTCTACAAAAAGAAACTATCAAAAACCTATGCTCTCAATGACTTAATTTTCAAAATCCCCTGCTTTCACTTCTGAAATTTCTTTAGATTCTCAAAAATTATCTTTTCATGTAAGAGGTGAGAATAAGGGTTGCATATTTCCGATGTGTAACCAAAAATCCTCTGATTGAAAAACTTGCAAAGTAATTCCCCCCGCTCTACCCCACATATTCCCAATTTGTGCCTTGTGGCGTGTCCATTATTTCAACACCCATATTTTTTAGCTCTTCACGCAGAGAATCCGCGCTCGCATAGTCTTTCTGCGCCTTTGCCTGCGCGCGTTTGTTTATAAGAGTTTCTATTTGCGCCTTTTTCTCCTCGCTCACGCCTAGCTGAAAATACTCTTGCGCGCGCAAAGTCCCTATGCCTAAAAGCGCGCTCACAACGCCAAGATTGCACGCTACACAAGCTTTCATTTCTCTGTCCTTTGGATTTTTATCAAGCAATTCATTTGCGTGATTTATCATCTCTTCAATCACGCTCAAAGCCCTTGAAATGTTTAAATCCTCATTGAGCGCCTCTAGCAAACTTCCCACAAATTCAGAATCCGCGCCTTTCAAGTTCTGCTGATAAAACTCCTGCAATGCCTTTGCCTCTTTTGGCACGCTTAGCTCCTCGCTATTTAGGCGCTTTTTTAGTCGATAGATTTTATCAAGGCGCTTTTTTGAGCTTAGCAAATCTAACTCATTAAAGCTCAAGCTCAAGCGATAATGCACGCCAAGCAAATAATTACGCACAATCTCGCCGTGATACGCCTTAAGCGCGTCTTTGAGGAAGAAACTATTGCCAAGCGATTTGCTCATTTTTTCGCCATTGATGGTTACAAAGCCATTGTGAAGCCAGTATTTTGCCAGCTCTCTTTGCGTCGCGCAACGCGTTTGGCTCGCCTCATTTTCATGGTGTGGGAAAAGCAAATCCGCGCCCCCTGCGTGAATATCAATGCAAAATGCCTCATCTTCATATGCCAAATGCTTTTCAATCATCGCGCTACACTCGATATGCCAGCCCGGACGCCCCTTGCCAAAGCTACTTGCAAAGCCCAAATCCTCCTCGCCCTTATAGCCTTTCCACAGCGCGAAATCCCTTGATTCTATCTTGTCGCTTTTGTTTTCAATGCGACTTTGCAAACTTTGAGAATCTTCCTTCGCGCGCGATGAGAGCGAGCCATACAGCGGATCTTTTTGGATGCTTAGATACACATCGCCATTTGCACCCTCATACGCATGCCCGCTTGAGATGAGCTTTTCTATCATTTCAATAATAGGCGTAAGATTTTCCATCGCGCGTGGCTCGATATCCGCACGCAAGACATTGAGTGAATCCATCTCCTCTAAATACGACTGAATGTAGAATTCCGTCAATTCCTGCATTGAGCCAAATGGCGCGTCTGTGAGCTTAGAATCTAGTAGCTTTTTAATAATCTTATCATCAATATCTGTGAAATTTTTCGCAAACACCACCTCATAGCCATTTGCCAAAAACACCCTCCGCCACAAATCAAACACAATCGAGCTTCTCGCATGCCCCAAATGCGCGTAATCATACGCTGTAGGACCGCACACATACATTCTTAGCTTTTTTGGCTTGATGCTTTGAAACTCGCATTTTTCCTTTTTCGCGCTATCATAAAGTTTAATCCCTGACACATTCCCCTCCTACAAAGAAATCCCAAATACATATTCATATTTTTGAAAAACACCCAAAAGCGCAATTTCGCAAAGCGCAATTATAACAAGTAAAAGCCAGCCTTTGAGATTTTTTAGCATGTTTAGAAACTCTTTTGCCCCAAAGATTCTAATCGTAAGCGCAAAATAGATAATTCCGCCAAGTGAAGAAGCCAGCGCTAGCCCACTTGCGCCAAATGGACGCATCAAAAGTAATGAAAATCCAACTCCGCATAAAAGCGAAATGGCTGAAATCTTTGCGGCTTTGCCTTGCATTTTGTGCGCGTAAAGCCAAAGCGAAAAGATCCTCGCAAGTCCAAAAGGTAGTAATCCAACCATATAGCCCGCAAATACAAGCGCTACTTCCAAAGTGTCCTCGCGCACGAACTTTCCGCGCTCAAAAAGCAGCCAAATAATCTCGTTTCTTAGCATTATCCCGCCAATGACGCACACGCATAAAATCATAAAAAGCAACCAAAAAGCGCGTCTCATAAGGCGCAAAGCTTGAGAATCTTGCGCGTTTTTGACGGCTTTTGCGATAGTTGGGAAAAGCGCGCTTGAAGCTGCAATGGCAAAAATGGCAAGCGGGAGCTGGAAGATTCTATTTGCATAATAGAGATAGCTAATCGCCCCAGCGCTTAAAAATGACGCGATGAGTGTGTCTAAAAATGAAGCAATTTGCGCGGTTGAGCTTCCTAGGAGTGCTGGGAAAAACTGCTTAAAAAAGCTTTTCACATCGCGCAAAATAGAATCTAGCTTGTTTGGGTTGCTCTTGCGCGCTTTAAAACTTTGTATAATCTCGCGCACACCGACATAAAACACTTTAAAAAATCCAAGTTTTAGCAAAGGGTAAAAATGCAACACCACCTGCGCCACACCCCCGCACAAAACACCATAGCTTAGCACATACACCGCTTGCAAATCCTCGCTATCACGCGCGACAAAAAGCGCGATAATCATACAAATATTTAAAAGCGCTGTGTTATACGCGCTCACCCAAAAGCAGTTTTTATACTGCAACAGCGAGCCAAAAAATGTCGCACAAAAAATAAGCTCCAAATACCAAAAGTTTATCGCCACAATGGGCTTTGCAAGCTCGATTTGAGAATCTGAAAATCCATTTGCCAGCGCCTTTGTGAAAATCCCGCTAAACTGCCACACACAAAGGCTTAGCAAGAGAATAAACGCAAAAAACACACAAAAAATAATCACACTAAATGCGCCTTTTTTGCGCGTGTCAATAAAGCTCGGCAAAAAGCTCTGAACGAATGCGCCTTCAGCAAAAATGCGCCGAAAAAGATTGGGCAATTTAAACGCGACAAAAAAGATATCGCTCGCCACGCCAGCGCCCAAAAACGACGCCATACACAAATCACGCACAAAGCCAAAAATGCGCGAGCATAAAATCCCCATTGAATTTGTCAAAAATGCTTTAAATATCAAAATAGTGCCTTAAAGTTTTATAAGTGTAAAAAAGCTAGAATCTAGCGCGTAATTATAGCAAAGGAGTGGGCAAATGCAAGAATTTCACCCCGTCATTATGCGGGAATGTTTTGATGTCGCGCAAAGTTTAGAGAGGATTTCAAATCTCTATGTATTGCCTTTTGGCGCGCTTAGCTTTGATATTTTGGAAGTGCGCACTTTCCGCGCGGAAGAAAACGAGATAGATTCTAAACCAAAGCTTACAAAAATAGAATCTAGCGAGTTAGATTCTATTTTGCAAAGCGCGTGTTCTTTGAGACAAAATTTTGATATTAGCGTGCGGAGCGCAAAAAATGAGGATTTGATACATTTTGTCACACTTAGCTTGCACGCGCATAATGCAAAGGCAAATCTTGTGCTAAAAGCAGGGCTTGAAATACGCGAAGATGAGGCGTTTTTTGAAAATCTCTATGCGGAGGTGGCGCGCCAGCAGGCGTTGCAAAAAATCATCATCGAACCAGAATCTAAAGCCAAAAAAGCGCGGATAATGGAGATTCTAAAAAAAGGCATTGAGAGGCTAAAGCAAGAAAATATTCTTAGCGAGGATTCTAAACTTAGCAAGGAATTTAGCTTTGAGCTTTTTTCTAGTGAATATGTGCCTTCACTTCCCTTGCAAGCGGAGTTTCACCCAAAAATCGCATGGGAGAAGGCAAATGATACGACGATGGAATTTGCCTCTTTTGCTATTGCGCCAAATGACTTGGTGCTAAAGCTTAACCCCCCGCAAAATGGCGTAAGCGGGCGAGATTTGCTAGGAGATTATAAACAAGCAGAACGCACGATTAACAATGAAGGACAGGAAGTGAAAATGCCTGAAATCAAATACCCGCAAGGTGCGTTTAGCAAAAGTGACAATGAAGATGGTAGCGTGCTTTACCATGCGCAGGTTTTGGGCTATGTGTCTTTTTTGCAAGATGAGCTAAAATTGCTTGATGAAAAGGATTTTAAAGAAGTGAGTTTGCGTAGCACTGGGAATCTGCTCGGTGGCAGGAAAAAGGGTATCACGCTTAGCATCACCTCGCCAAACCCAAATGATGACGCACTAGGCAAAGGCACGATTTTAGAAGCGGCGGTGGTGGATATTATAGGTTGCATTGGTGAGAAAAGTCGGATTTTTGCAAATGATTTAAAAGTGCATGGGCAAACACACCAAAGCTCGTATTTGGAGGCGCAAACTTGCGAGATTGACTTTCATAAAGGAAGTGTGAGGGCAGATTCTCTTAAAATCAAGCAATCCCAGCTAGGGAGCATTGATGCGGGCAGTGTGGAGATTGGCGAGCTTAGCGGGGGAAGTGTGAGGGCGAAAGAAATCAAGATTGAAAAACTTCATTCCAATGCGAAGCTGTATTTTTCGCATTTGCTTGAAATCAAACTTCTTGATGGTGGGGAAAATGAGCTTTACATTGCACCGCGCGCGTATTTTGAAGACAGGGAAAAAATCGAGGCAAACACGCAGTTTATGCAAGGTTGCGTAGATAAAATAAACAGGCTGCTTGAACTTTTGAGCAAAGATAATGCCACAATCAAGCGCGCAAAGCCCATCATCACGCAACTCAAAGCGATAATGGAGGAGAAAAAGCGCCTCAATGAGCCAATTGATAAGCGCATCACAAAGGCTGTGGCGGAATATATCGTCATTGTCCGCCACGCGCAGTTTTTAAAAGAGCGCATACACGCTATCCAAGCAAGTGCGAAAACCTGCGATATGGAGCTAAAGGCTCTTGATGAGACGCTAAAGGACGCGAAGATTCTCAACCATAGCAAGTGGAGCAGGCACAATGATATTTTTTACGAGCATCTTTTTCCGCAAGGCAGGGATATGATGAGCCTAGAAAACGAGGAACAATGCAATATTTGTGTTGATGAGCTAAAACTCAAGCGGTGTTAAGGACTTTTTGAAAAAAACCTCCTAGAGTTTAGCAAAAGCGCGAAAGTCTTTGATTCTAGTGAGTTTTTTAAGAATCTAGAATCCCTAAAGCTACAATTTGAAAGCAAAGAGGCAAAGGATTACATCGACATTGCAAAGGGCTTTGATAAGCTTTTCAAAAACGACGCGCTGATCGCGCAAAGCATAAGCGAGCCAATAAGCAAAGAAGTGGGAAGCTCAATTGCGACGACAATTAGTGGCGCAGTGAAGTTTCAAGCAGTTAAGATTATGTTTGAAGCCATTATGCGCTTAATGCCAAAGATTCCATTTGCAAAAGGCTTTAATGAAAAGATTCAAGGTATGGCTTTGCGTTTTCACTTGCGAAAGGCTCTAAGCGTAAGTAATGATATAAGCGATTTTAGGCATACCTTGCAAGCAGTGAGTGAGAATCCAAGCCTAAACTCTCAAACAAGGCAAATTATTAATAAAATCTTAGGGCAAGTAGATGAAGCGCAAGAAAATATCATTAAGCAAATCGATGAAGTGGAAAACGCGGAAAATGGATTGCCACGCTCCGACTTCGTCTCCGCTCGCAATGACGAAGTAACGCCAAATCCTCAATCGTCATTGCGAAGGAGTGAAACGACTGAAGCAATCCACAAAAATGTAGAATCCACGCCAAACGAAAACGACATAATCGCAGAATTTGGCACAAATTACGCGGAGTTTTACCACAAGCCTATAGAAGCCTTTAAAAAATTACAAGAGACACAAAGCGGGCAAGTAGTAGGCGCGTATGAGCGTAAAGAGTTAGGCGATATAGACTTAGTTTGGGGGAATGTATGGAAAGACGAAAAGGGAGAAGCGCAAGGCTTTGGGCTAAGTAAGATTCTAGCAAAGCACCCTGAAATCACACCTGAGCTATTAGCTGAAATTATTGAAAAAGGAATAGTAGAAAACGCAAATGGACGCCATTCTATAGTGCTTGATAATTTTAGAGTAGGATTAAAATCGAACTGGAAAGGAACACCGACAAAAAATAAATGGATTATTACAGCTTATGAAGTAGAGAATCCTAATAAAGGCGGAGTTAAGTCGATCCGCACTAACTCCATTGCTTCCAAAGATAGTCCCTTTGAAACCTTTGAGACCCATTCTACCACACCCGCAAAAATAAATCAACCCTCACCCCTAGAGCTAGCCCTAAAGCATAAGGAACAAGCACTAAAAGAGGCGCAAGATAAAATCCAAGCCGAACAACTTGCAATGCAAGCACGCCTAGAGGAACTAAAAGCAAAGCAAGCAAGTATGCAAGCCCAAAAGGAAGCCTTAAATGGCTTAAGCGCAAATGAA
>NZ_NXLL01000045.1 GCF_003364115.1 Helicobacter sp. MIT 00-7814
TGGGGGTGCAGGGGGATAAGGGGAGCGACTTCGCAATTCAAGCCCCCTTGTCCCCCTGCAAAAAGAAACTTTTAGAATCTAAGTGGGATTAAGTCAAACAAAAAGATTCTGAAAAAAATATAGAATCCTACAAAGGAGTTCAAAATACAAATGAGATTCTAAAAGGCTAGATTCCAACAATGGATTACTTCGGATTCTAAAGAATCCTCGCAATGACAAAAAAAATACCGCGCAAGAATCAATGAGAATCTGTATAAATTTCCCTACCAATCGCCAAATAGCGCTCATAGTAATGCTCCACAAACTCCCTCACCTCGCGCGCCACCGGGACATAATCCTTACAATAGCGCTCCAGCCACGCTTTGGCGTCATTCTTTGCCTGATAGTGGCGCGCGAGGCTCAAATATGTGCGCACATACCAAAGGCTAAGCGCGCCATACTTTGACTTATACACGCGCAATTTGCCAAACTCGCGCGCCTTATCAAACCTAAGCACGCCAGATTCAAACATTCCGCACAAGTGGATAAGCCCCTCGCAGTAGTATGGACGCACTTCAAGATTTTCCCTCCATGCCATAAGTCCCACCGCGCGCCTCACGCAATCGCTAAAAAACGCCTCCCACACTTGCAGGCTCTTTTTGTCGGCTGTTTTGAGCTTAGATTCTATTCCTTTAATTGTATCACCTTCGCGGAAGTAAATTCCGCTCGGCTCCGCTTCGCGCGCATATTCGATATTTTTAAACTTCTTAGATTCTGTAGAATGTGCCAAAAACTCCTTAAGCTCATTTTGTATCGGGGAATGGCACAGCAAATACGCCAGAATCCCGCCACTTGTAGCCTTGAACTCCTCGATATTTTTAAACTCCCCGCTTGCATTCATCGCAGATTCCGTATTTTCATCAATCCACAAAATATGCCCAAACTCATGCCCATTCGTGCTTAGCTCATACACGCTGTGCCAAAGCGCGGGATTTTGGAACAAAACCTTGCGCGCAGATTCTAAGAAACTTTTCGCAAAAAATTCATAGCTCAAGCGCATTTTTGGCTTTGCACGCGCAGAAGCGATGATTTTTCGCGGAAATGCAAAGATTTTTTTGCCCTCTTTTTTACTCACAAACTCATCATTTGGCACCACCTGCGCGCTAAACTGCCCATTATTCTCCGCACCAAAAAATAAAAGCGGAATGGAAGGAAAATACATACTTTTCTCAATGCTATGCTTTACAAACGCGCACATTTTAGGATCTGCGCCCAAATACGCGCTCAAAAACTCAAAGCAAGAGCGCACGCCCTGCTTGATATCAAAAGAATATGGCGCGCTTAGATTTTGCTCCACCACAAGGCGCAAATCCCACTCCGGCGCCACCGCATGGCGATAAATATCCTCATAATATTCAAGCGGATGTCCCACCTGCAAAGGCGCGCTTATCTGCATCCAAGCAAAATCCACTTCCTGCCAGCACTCTATAAGTTTGCTAGAATCTTCGCACGCGAAGGCATTTTTAAGTGCCTCAAAATACGCGATATAAGAATCTTTTGCAAAAAATTCGCCCTCCTCCAAACCTTGCAAATTTTGCAAAAGTTTCTCCAAAGCCCTCACAACCGCGCCGATCTCTTTTGGAAAAGCACGCGCATAAGGCACGCTTTTTGGCTTCGCTTTAAGAATCCCACCAAGCCCAAGCGCGCTTTCATACGGCAGAGAATAGCACCTTTGCGCGTTTTGGTTAAATTTATCGCGCTCCATTGTCGGCTCTAAAAACGCCACCGCCTCTTGCAAACTAAAATTCTGCGCCAAAGTCTTATTAATGCCCTGTATCAAGCGCCTATCCCACGCGATGAAAAAGGCATTCATACACTGCCCCACTTCATACACACCGCGTAAAATCTCCCTAAAAAAGGGCGTTAAAAGATTTTCTTTTGTAATGTGCTCAAGCAAATGCGCTTGAAGTTTTTCATAGAATCTAGCCACAAAAACAATGAGAAATTCCCTTTTTTGCGCGATTGTGTTTTCATCTTTGCCACAAGCTTTCAAAACTTCCAAAATAGAATCTTCGCGCAACGCCACGATCCGCTCAACCAACGCGACAAAATGCTTTTTCTCCGGCGCAATTTCTAACTCCGCGCAAAGATTTTGCAAAATCTCTTGTTTTTCTTGCAAAGCCACCGCGCGCGCAGATTCTATATTTTCGCAAATTTCTAGCACTTTGTAAAATTCAAAAAGTCCCTCTTGCGCCTCCTGCCACAGGGCAAAAATGCGCTCTATGTCTTTTTTAAAATTTAAACTCATTAATCTTGCTTTCAATTTCGATAGTTTTAGAATCTAGCTCATTTGCCGCGTGCGAAATTTTGTCCATTTCTTTGGCAATTTCTTGCAGATTGACACTTAGCGTTTTGTTATTGTCCAAAAGTAGGCTCGTGTCCTCATCAAGGGCTTTTGAACTAGAAATCATATCAGTAGCCAGAGAATTCACAATCTCAATTTTTTCCACCACGCTTTGGATAGATTCTTCGATTTTTTGAGAATCCTCCACAAAAGTTTGGAAATTTTGCGCGTTATGCTCTATCTCTGTATGCACTTCATCAATGCTCTGCGCGATAGTATTTAGCGTTACATCAATTTCGCTCAAGGATTTTTGCGTGCGTTCAGCCAATTTTCTTACCTCATCAGCCACGACTGCAAAGCCCCTGCCATGCTCGCCTGCGCGCGCTGCTTCAATCGCGGCATTAAGGGCTAGCAAGTTTGTTTGATTAGCAATATCATTGATAATCCCTAGCACGCCTTTGACATTTTGCGCCTCTTGCGTGAGCGTGTGCATTGTCTGCACGAGATCTTGCTGACTTTGCGCGTCATTTGTGATAGTGTGCGCGAAGTTTTGTATCACGCCAGAAGTTGCGCCCAGCTGTTCGCGCGCTTGTGCGATATCATTCATTGTTTCAGAGATTTTTTCGACATTTTTACGCAGAGAATCTTCCACCCTCGCGCCAATCTTATTTGTCTCTTCAGAAAGCCTAAAGCCCTCTTGCGTGTGAGAAAGCACGCCACTTGAAGTATGAAGCAAATCTTTTGAAATCTGCACATTTTGCTTACTTTGCGCGCCAAGTGTGCGGAAAATCTGCGCAATAGAGCCAAGGAAGCTAATAATCGCGCTAAAAATGCTCCCAACCTCGTCTTTATCGCTTTTTGCAAGTTTTGGCATTACGCTCATATCTTTATTTTTCTCTAGATTCAGCAAATAGCCCTGCATACCGCCTATGCGCAATACAATGTTTGAAATCACAAGCGAGCCTACAAAAATAGTTGCCACCACTGCAAAGATTGTAACCACAAGCATAAACCAAAAGCCAAAGGCGTTGGTAGATTCTTCAGATGCTACTTGCGCGATCAAATCTTGTGTTAAGACATCTTCGATTTCTTTGAGTAAATTAATCTTTTTAGTAATCGTATCAAACCAATATCCACCATCTACGCCAAACCCGCCATCGCGCGATTTTGCAATCGCAACTTGACGCATTCTCTCCACTTCGCCAAAGCTAGGATCTTGAGAATCTTTATTGTAGAGATCAAGCGCTTTTTGCGAAGCATAGACTTTAAAATTCGTCAAATAAATCTCTTGCGCGCCCATAAGGAAAATAAATCTTTCATAATTACCCTGCGCAAATTTATCCGCACCAAAGGTGTTTGAAAGTATCGCGCGCTCTTGCCCAGCATTTTCTTTCACATTAAGGAAGTCGATATATGCGCGCAAGGCTTCCGCGATTTCATTTGCGCTCATACTTGCCACATCGCTAATCACCACAAACCCAAGCGCAATAGTTTGCGTATAATACGCTATCGCATCGCCAGCTTTCATACTTGCATTATCCACGCCAGCACGCGTTTGAAAGATTTCATCAATCTTTTGAGTGAGCGCGCTTAGGCTACTTTGCAAGCTTAAAGGATAAGATTCTAAGTCAAAATGTTGCAGATAATCTTTAAGATTCTTAATTTCAGAATCACTCAAAACCCGCTGCTGCACTAGCTTTTGCTTAAAAACATCATTGCGCGCACCAAGATAGCCCGCACTCGCCCCGCGCTCTTTTTGCAACTCATGGATAAGCTGCGCAACCTTGCTTGTAAGCACAATACCATCACTTAAGCGCGAAGCGTCTGTAAATGCCTTATGTCTGTCAGTAAGAATAATAAGAGAGAAAAAAATCAGCGTCCCAAGCGGGATAAGCATAAAAACAAGCATTTTTGTGCGGACTTTGAAACTACTTAATGAAAACATAAAAACCCCCTAACCATAACCTTAAATCCACTATTTTTTAAGATTACAAAATTCCATCGCAATGCAATGATTGTAATGCAATTCACAAACTTTGTTTTGCTTTTATAAATAAGAATATGCAAAGATTTACTTTTTTATACATTTGCGCGCAGAATCTAGGGCAAATTTGGTAAAATAGCGCGCAAAATCACAAAAAATACTAAGGAAAATCTATGCAAACACAGCCACAAAGCCACACGCGCAAGACAAAAGAAACTGACATTACCTTAACTCTCGCACTTTATGGCGAGGGGAAAAGCAAGATTCAAAGCGGGGTTGGGTTTTTTGATCATATGCTTGAGGCGCTAAGCAAGCATAGTTTGATTGATATGGAGATCCTCTGCAAAGGCGATACGCATATCGATGATCATCATAGCGTGGAGGATTGCGGTATCGCGCTGGGTGAAGCGCTAAAAAGTATGCTCTATCCTTTAAGCGGGGTTGAACGCTTTGGAAATGCAAGTGCGGTGATGGACGAAGCAAATGTGGAATGCGATATTGATCTTTGCAATCGCGCGTATTTGGTTTTTGATATGAGCGCGTATGATGGCGCGTTTAAAGGGAAAATCGGAAGTTTTGATATTGAGCTTGTGGAGGAATTTTTTAAAGCAATTTGCTTCAATGCTAACATAAGCGCGCATATCGTGCTAAAGCGTGGTAAGAATCTGCATCACATAGTCGAAGCGAGTTTCAAAGCTTTCGCGCTTGCACTTAGACGCGCGCTTGCACCAAATGCGAGAATCCACACACCAAGCACAAAAGGCGTATTATGAAAAAAATTGAAATACTTTTCCTCGATGTCGATGGCACATTGACGCAGGGCGATATCACCTACACGCAAAGTGGCGAAGAGATAAAAACCTTTAACATTAAAGATGGGTTGGGGCTTAGCGTGTGGAATAAGAATCTCGGGCGCAAATCTGTCATCATCAGCGGGCGCGAATGCGAGCTAGTCAAAAGGCGCGCGGGCGAGCTTGGGATTTTTGCGACTTATCTTGGCATTAGCGATAAAGGCAAGATAATTAACGAGGTTTTAGCAAGCCTTAATTTAAAGCCAAATCAAGCGGCGTGCATTGGCGATGATTTGAATGATTTATCAATGTTTAGAATCCTCAAAAACTCCTACGCGCCAAAGGATTGCGCTTCTGGGATAAAGAGCGAGGTAAAAACACTCCTTAGTAAAAATGGCGGAAAAGGCGCTGTGCGCGAGATGATAGAGGATATTTTACGCAAAGAGGGCAAAAGCGGTGAGCTTAAAAAACATTTCAACTAGCGTTTATATTTTCTTTTTTGGCTTGCTCATTTTTAGCCTTGCAAGCATTGCGTTTTTCAAGCAAGATGAAAGCAAGACAAAAGGCGTGGGCACGAATATCCCAAATGTGACGATTGAAAATTTTGACTTTTATTTGCTTGATTTAGAGAATCTCGCGCTTATTGCAAATGGCAAAACGCTGCTGCGCTATAGTAGCTATGATGAGGCGTATGAGCTTTTTGCCTACCAAATGGATTCTCTGCAACGCAAGGGCGAAATGTATGCGCCCTTTGTCAAAGCGCAAAAAGATATTTATTTTTTCCCGCAAAATATCCGCTACACGCGCGAAGATGGCTTGTCGCTGTGGAGTGAAAAGGGTGTGTATGACTATCACAAGCGCATTTTTCAAGGTGAGGGGAAATTTTATTATGATGAAGGCGGGACGGATTTACACGGCTTGAATGTGCTGTATAACCAAAACACGGATTTTATCAGCGGGATTGAATTAGATGGCTTTATTGAGCTTGGAGATTCTTAAAAAAGGGGCAGGTATGCAAAACAAACATATTTCTTTTAAAAAAATTTTTAGCAAAACAAATGCTTTTGTCTTTAGCGCGCTGGTGCTTGCTGGCTGCTCAAACACAAGCGTGTATAATGGCGGAAAAGGCTCATTTAGCGAGTATGAGGATTGGGGCAACTATGAAAAGCGCAATAAGCGCAGTTTCGAGCATGGCAATAAAAACACCTACAGAGGCTTTTCAGAGGATTACGATGATTTGGACGCGTTTCAAAAAGGCATAGATTCTAACCTTGGCGGGGAGCAAATGCGAGAATCCCCTGAAATCCAACGCGCCACAATGAAGCCCTATCAAATCGCTGGCAAGTGGTATCACCCGCAAGAAGTGAGCTTGCATGATACTTTTGAAGGGCTAGCGAGCTGGTATGGACCGGATTTTCACGCGAAAAAAACTTCTAATGGCGAAACCTACAATATGTATGCGCACACCGCCGCACACAAGACATTTCCGATGAATACGGTGGTAAAAGTCTATAATGTCGAAAATGGCAAGAGCACGATTGTGCGTATCAATGATAGGGGGCCATTTGTGGAAGGGCGTATTATTGATTTGAGTAATGCCGCGGCAAAGGATATCGATATGATCGGCTCTGGCACGGCGAAAGTCAAAATCGAAGTGATAGGCTTTAAAGGCGTGATAAACACAGAATCTAAAGATGAGCTCAAAGATGATGAGAGCCTGCAAGAGGAATTTAAAGTCGGCTATACGCCACAAAGTGTAGCGGGCGGGAGCTTCGCACTGCAGCTTGGGGCGTTTAGAAGGAAAGAGGGCGCACAAAGCACAAAAGAAGAGTTTGACAAATACCCGCCTTATAAAACCATCATTAAAGAAATGCTAGATTCTGACAACCAACCGCTTTATCGCGTGTTTTTAGAGGGATTCCAAAGTGAGGAAGAGGCGAGGGATTTTATGAAAAGCACCCCGGGCTTTGAAGGGAAGATACTTATAAGGAATTAAAAGCGACGAGAATCTTTAGCATCATTCTTTAGTGACGCATTAGATTCTTAACTTTTTTCAACGCACGCTTTGTGCTTCTTGCCAAACGCAAAGGGTGCTTTGCTAGCATTAATTTAAATCGCAATATTTTAATATCAAGCCCAAAAATAGGCGTTTGAAGCGCGTATTTCCACCATTTACAAATACGCTCATTATGCAGATTCTGCTTGCATTTTTTCTTTTTTATTAAGCTTTTCCAAGGCTTTGAGCCTGTATTGTAATGGATAATCTTTAAATTTTTCAAAGCGTTTTCATGCTCGGCTCTTGTGTATCTGATGGTATATTCTTTGTTTTCACCTTTGAAAATTGCATTCTCAAAAGCAGAAAATGCTACAAAATTCCACTCTAAGCCGAGTTTTAATGTATTCTCCCCAAAAAGCACATTAAGCGTGTCTTGGTCTAAAAACACTGGATTGTAATTTTGCAAAAACTCTAACGCTTTCTGCTCTATTTTCCCACTGCGCCATGCTTGCAGATTAATCAATATAAAACCGCCATTAAATTGCCAATTAGGATTAAGAACAATATCTTGGTATTGTGGATTTTTAGAAGGAATAATGTGGCGTTTAATATGCACGGAATCTAGCACAACGCCCGCAAAATTATCCCCCAAATCAATTGTGAAAAGCTCTCTCAAATCCCCCACCACAAGCATATCCACATCAAGGTAAAGGCATTTGTCCAAATCCTTTGGCAAAAAACGCTCTAATAACAAACGATAATAAGTAAGGTAATTTTGCTTTCTCTCAAATCCCCATTTATTTAAGCCCTCAAACACGCTCTGCTCTACATAATGCAAGAAAATTTCGCAAGGATAAATGGTGTTTAGTTGCGTTTGGAATCTTTGGAGTTTTTGCTTTGTTTTGCTAGAAAGAGAATCTGTTAAGATATGAAAAATATATTTTTCCCTATTACCCCCCCCCCCCTATGGGGTTTTTTTTTTTTGCACAAGCATTCGCGCTAGATTTCGCAATGGTTTAGAGCAACACCCCCGCGTATTTTATGTAGTTTTCATCCGAATTAAACAACATTATAAACATTTTTTGCCTTTGTTTTGGGTTTTTATTTTGGTATTGTTTTGA
>NZ_NXLL01000046.1 GCF_003364115.1 Helicobacter sp. MIT 00-7814
CCCAGCTCCATTCCGAACCTGGCAGTTAAGCTCCTCTTCGCTGATGATACTGCACTTTGCAAGTGTGGGAATGTAGGTCGATGCAGGGATAGGGGAAAATTCTACAATGTGCTATTAATAAGTAAGAGAAAAGAGCGTTATAAATAGAATCTTGCAAATAAATAGAACGAAAATAGAATATTGTAGAGTTTAGATTCCATAAAAGGAAGCAAAATGTTTAGGATTGCCCCCCCCCTTCATCTCTAGGCTAGAAAGTATCTCATTTGTTTTTCTCATAATATTATTTTTAAATACCAAATTTACCCTTTGCGACGATAGATTTTCACAAGATTCTAGCAATAAAGCCCCATTTTACAGCAAGCAAAATATTATTCAAATTATCAGCGCAATAGATTTTAATCATTCTAAATTTTCTGATATTGGCGCGGTTGGGTTGCATTATGGGCAGCCAAATTCCATTTACAGAATCCCGGGCAGATTAGCTTTAGAATTAGAATACATATTTAATACAGATAAAAAGGAAAATTTTAATCAAGTGATATTTGGTAGCGCGCAAGATGTGATGCTTAGCTTTGATAGATTTTATTTGGGGGCTGGCATAGGCATCTACATTCGCTCACGTATAGATTCTCGCATAGGCTCGGCTTTTACATTTGGTGAGAAGATTTTTCTTGGCTATAGTTTTGGAAGTTTCAATACAGAGGTATTTTTAAAGCATTATTCCAACGGAACTTTAACCACTACAAATTCCGGATTTAACTTTTTAGGTATGCGCGTAGGGTATAGTTTTTGATATAAGTTTATTTTATGTAAATAAAAGCATGTGATTGTCTGCGTTTGATTCTAAAGTGAGGATAAAAAGCCTTTTTAAGAGCTTAAGGAATAAAAATTTAACATTGATAAATATTTTGCACGATTTTAGCAATTTCAGCTTTTAATTTATGAATATCAATTCTATTGCTTTCATCATAAATCTGCTCACCCTTAATAATAAAAAGCTTTATGCCTATTTTGTTAAGAATCTGTGCTTTTATCTCGTCATTATTTTTGACAGATTGCATATGTTCATCGCTTGAGTTATCCACTCCATAATGTCCGCTACCATGAAATTCTATCACCGCAAAAGGCGTGAGTATATCCTTGTTGTATTTAAAATCTCTTTTTGCTAGCAAAAAATCCACATAAGAATTTGAATAAGTTTTCCACACTTCATTGTCGTTTTGAATATCGTGTATAAAGGCTCTCATCGCTACCTGTGGGAGAATACTAAAGTTATCTTTAAGCGATTTTTCAAAAATAAGCGCCTTAAATATTTGTACTTCCTGATAATTTAGCGGATTTTTTGCTTTAAGATTTGCATTTTCCACAAGGTTTAGTTTATCTGCAAAGCTAAGCTTTTGGCTCTCTTGTATTTGTGGCTGATAGAAGTTTTTGTAGTACCGCTTATAAGGTTTTGGGTAAAAAATCCACCTAAAAACGCGCCCGACTAGTTGTAAAACAACAATAAAGCCAATAAAGGCGCAGGTGATTATGACAAGCTCAAACAATGTAGGATTCCTATTTTGAAATAATCGTGATTATAGCACATTTATTTTTTATTGAGTTTTGGTAAATTTTTAGAAGTGCAAAATATAAAGAGTAGGGCAGATGAGACAATAAATTTCTATAAGATTCCCTCCAGTTTTAGCAAATACTCCTTTTTGTCCACACCTGCGGCATAGCCTGTGAGTGAGTTATTGCTCCCAATCACCCTGTGGCAGGGGATGATGAGCGAAATCGGATTATGCCCCACCGCTGTGCCCACCGCGCGCGCGGACATTTTCGCCTTGCCCCTTTGGCGCGCGAGAATCTGCGCGATCTCCCCATAAGTCATCGTCTCCCCATAAGGAATGCTTAGCAAAATTTCCCACACACTTTGGCGAAATGCGCTCGTGCAAATTGCCAGCGGTGGGGTGAAGTTTGGAATCTTAGCGCTAAAATATTCATCAAGCCATTTGCAAGTTTGGGCGAAAACTTCCGCGCTTTGACTTTTGCGCTCATTATGCGTGTTGCGCGTATCGCTTGCGTGTGCGCTGTGCGTTTCAAATGCGCGCTTTGGGCTAGATTCCAAATCCGCACTATCTGAATCGCCCGCATCACCAAAACGCAATATTTTAAAATCCTGGGCTTTTGTATCCAGCGTATCGCCAAAATATTTTTGCCCTTCAAACCACAACCCCACAAGCGCCACGCCATTGCTCGCAAGTGTGAGATTCCCAAGCGGTGAGCTATAACAATGCCTATCCAGCACCCCACACCTCCTTCTAAGTCCAGCAAAATTTCAAGCCTTATGTTATAATAATTAAAAAAAACAAATATTTAAGTAAGGCTGGTTATGTTTGCAAATTTTATGCAAACAAATAAGACAGAATTTAGAGCTTGCGTTAAATGAAGTCGAGGGGATTTTGTAAAAGGCTATCGTCCCACATTAGAGATTCTAGGAGCGGGCTGTATAAGCCTTATAATATTTGGCAGTAATTTTTATAGGGCATTCCTCCAAAAGTGATTCGTTGGTCCGTTGCCTTTGCCAAGCGCAAAAGAGTGTAAAATCGCATTAAACACATATTCCTTTGCAAGCGTGATAGAATCTAGCATTCCCTTGCCGAGTGCGAGATTTGCAGCGATGGCTGAGCTTAGCGTGCAGCCTGTGCCATGCGTGTTTTTGGTCTGTATCTTTTGTGCGCACAAGGTGTGAAACTCCCTCCCATCGTAAAAAACATCATCGCAATTCTCCTCTTTATGCCCGCCTTTGAGCAACACCGACTTTGCACCCATATCAAAAAGCGCTCGCGCCGCGGTTTTCATTGATTCTGTGTCTTTGATTTCCACGCCACAGAGCGCTTGAGCCTCCGGGATATTTGGCGTCAGCACATCGGCAAAGGCAAGCATCGTGTTTTTGAAATGCTCGCGGATGGATTCTGGCATGAGTGCAAAGCCATTTTTGGCAAACATCACGGGATCAATCACAACATTTTTTGGTTTATAGCGCGCGAGATTTTGCGCCACGCACTCGATGATTTCAGCAGAGCCGAGCATTCCGATTTTACACGCAAGCGGGGGGATATCCTCAAAAATCGCTTCAAACTGCGCGTCGATAGAATCTCGCGGGATATCATAGCTTGAAATCACGCGCGCGGTGTTCTCCGCCACGACGCTTAGCACCACGCTCATGCCAAAGACATTGTGCGCGCCAAAGGTTTTCAAATCCGCCTGAATCCCAGCCCCACCGCTACAATCGCTTCCTGCGATGGTGAGGGCGGGGAAGGCTTTTTGCGTGTTTGGGGCGAGGGCGTTTGTGTTTTTAGGTGCGGCTTTGGATGCGCTAGATGCGCTCTTAGATTCTGTTCTGGGGGTGTTTTTGTGCGTGTTTGTATCCATTTTTGCTTCTCCATAATTTATGCAAAATGCGCTTGCAACGCTTTTGAGGCGTCAAAAAGGGGCATTTTTGCAAAATTTCTCTTAAAATTCTCTTTGCAATAAGGTTTTTATAAGCCTTTTTTAAACTCTAAAAAATTATAATACGCGCTTTGTTTCACTTAGTCGGGGCGTAGCGCAGTCTGGTTAGCGCACTTGGTTTGGGACCAAGGGGTCGAAGGTTCGAATCCTTTCGCCCCGACCATTTTTCATTTTTTAAATTTTGGTGGGTGTAGCTCAGTTGGTTAGAGCATCAGTTTGTGGCACTGAGGGTCGTGGGTTCGAGCCCCATCACCCACCCCATAATTTAAGCAACTGACTTTTAAACCCTAAAAATACCTGCGTTCGTAGCTCAATTGGATAGAGCATCAGACTTCGGATCTGAGGGCTGGGGGTTCGACTCCCTCCGAGCGTGCCACCCATGCGCTCATAGCTCAGCTGGATAGAGCAACGGCCTTCTAAGCCGTAGGTCAGAGGTTCGAATCCTCTTGGGCGTACCACTTAGGCAAAACTTCTTAGATTGTCAAATAACTTCAACTTTTACGCCAAAAATAGCCAAAATTACAGAATCTACACAAACGCGCTCACTATCTTATAGCCCAAAAATGAAAAGATATACGCCACGATGCTTGTAAAAACAAAAAGTCCCGCGAGATACTTCCACGAGCCGGCTTCTTTGGCAAACACCACGCTTGCGGCAAGGCAAGGGTTATAAAACATCACAAACAAGATAAAAGCCACCGCTGTTGGGAAGCTCACGCTTTTTGCGATGATTTCTTGCAAACTTTGACTTTCTTCATCTAAGCCCTCGCCCAGCGCATACAAAACGCCCATTGAGGAAATCACCACCTCTTTTGCCGCCAAACCATTAAGCAAGCTCACGCACAAGCGCCAATCAAACTCCATAGGCGCAAACGCTGGCGCGATAAATTCCCCGATGCGCCCCAAAAAGCTTTGCTCCAAAAGCTTTGATTGTAGTTCGTTTTCAAGTGCGAGAATCTCGGCGTTTTCTGCGTTTGTCTCTCTTGTTTCGTGCGTAGATTCTGCATTTTGCGTCAAAGTTTGGGAATCTTGCGCGTGAGATTCTGTAAGATTTTGAGAATCTACTCGCATTTGCAAGGTTTGCAAGGCGCTGATTTTTTGCTCGTATTCGCTCTCCAGCGCGCTATTTTTGGGATAACTTGTGCCAAACCAAATAAGCATTGAAGCGAGCATTATAAAGCCCCCAGCCTTTTTGACATACATTTTCGCCTTTTGATACACGCTAATTGTGATAAGCTTTAGGCTCGGCAGGCGGTATTTGGGGATTTCCATGATGAAGGGCTCATCATGCCCGCGGAAAATGCTAAGCTTCAAAAACTTCGCCATACACAGCCCCACAATCGCACCAAAAATGTAGATCCCAAAAAGCATGCTCCCAGCGATATTTGCGGGGAAAAATATCCCCACAAAAAGCGTGTATATCGGCAGTCGCGCGCTACAGCTCATAAAGTTGATGATAAAAAGCGTCAAAAGCTTGTCCGTCTTATTTTTTAAAGTGCGCGTCGCCATAAATGCCGGCACAGAACAGCCAAAGCCCGTAACCAGCGGGATGAAGCTCTTCCCATGTAAGCCAAACTTATGCAAAAAGCCATCAAGCAGATATGCCACGCGCGCCATGTAGCCGGTAGTTTCTAAAAAAATAATGCCTAAAAAGAGTAACAAAATATGTGGCAAAAAGCTAAGCACCGCGCTCACACCCGCCAAAATCCCATCGCTCACAAGCGAGCCAAGCCACGCGATGGGGATATATTCTTTCAAAACCTCGCCAACGCTTGCCATACCCCCTTCAATCCATTCCTTAGGATACTCGCCAAAAACAAAGGTAATCTCAAAAATCCCCCACATAAAGAAAAGAAAAAATACAATTCCCAAATATTTATTCAAAAAGATTTTATCAAGCCTTTGCGTGAGATTCTCACTCACACCCTTTTTAATCGTGCATTTTGTGGCGATCTCATGGGCTTTGATGATGTATTCTTGCGCGAAAAGCTCTTGCGTGGAATCCTCGTTTTTTTGCTTCAAAAGCGCGGTTATTATGGAATCTTGCTTTGCCAAAATCGCGCGCGCTTGCTCGCTTTGCTTAGAATCTGCTAAGTTTGTAAGCGCTGTTTGCACGCTTTGCTCCTTTGATAAAAGCGCGATGGAAAGGAATTGCAAATAACTTTGATACTGCACGCTTTTTTGAAAGCTCTTTTGGGGATCTTGCGCATTAAAAGGCAAAATCTCCTCCAAAATTACAGAATCTTGCGCGCACAAAAACTCATACATTTCTTTTAAATGTGCTTGTGTAGTTGGTGAAAAGCAGTCAAAGGCTTTGGATTCTACCCAGCGCACATTTTGTGCAGTCTTGATATTCTGCAAAAGTTTTTGCGACGCATTAGTATTTTGCAAAGCCCCAGTATCTCTCGCCTTGTAAAGCGCGATGATTTGCTCTAGCAAAGCTGTGATATTTTCATTATTTTTTGCGCTCACACTTACGCATGGCACGCCTAGATTCTGCATTAAAAGCTTAGGGTTGATTTCCAAATGCTCTTTTTTCGCCTCATCGGACATATTGAGCGCGAGTAGCATTTTTTTGTCAAAATTTTTGAGTTGCAGGCTTAGGCAGAGATTGCGCGCGAGATTAGTAGAATCCACCACATTTACAATCACATCATACGCGCTATTTTGCAGGAATTGCGAGCTTATGCGCTCCTCCTCTGAATACTCGTTAAGCATATACAGCCCGGGCAAATCGATAAAATCAAGCTTGTAATCCTTGTAAAAAAGCGTGGTTTGGGTCTTTTCTATCGTTACACCGCTGAAGTTTCCGACTTTGAGATTTGCCCCAGAGATGGCGTTTATAAGCGAGCTTTTGCCGACATTTGGCTGTCCGACAAGCGCTATTGTGATGGTTTTGTGTGAATCTTGCATAAGCCTATCCTAACATAAATCTTTGTGAGCGCGTATTGTAGCCAAGCAAGACTAATATTTTTAAGAATTGTTATTAAGTATGGCGTTTAATGGCGCGAAATTGTGCTTTCCCCTTGCTAATCCCCCTCTTTTTAGCTAAAATCGCAAGCCGTTTTGTTTGCTATATTTGTTTAAAAACCTAAATAAAAATCTTTGGCTTTATTTTAAATCTCAATTTAAGGAATCACAATGTCTCCTAGAATTAGCGTTATTATCCCTTGCTACAATGAGGAACGCACGATTTTGCAAGTCATTGATGAAGTCTCTGCAATCCTGCCTCAAGCACATATCGCAGTCTTTGATAATAATTCAACAGATAATTCAAAAAATCTCGTGCTAGAAAAGATCAATTCCTTACAAACAAATTCACAAATAGATTCTCAAACACACTCACAAGTTAAAGATTTTGATTTTGCTATTAGGGGGGGGGGCAATACAGCTCTTTAGAAGCAGAATCTAATCAGCCTTATTTCAACCAAACTCATCAAACTAATCACTTTCAAGATTCTAATCACTCAACCAACCATCTAGCACAAAGCTTTTCCTCGCCCAAACTCTCCCTTTTTTCCACCACCACACAGGGCAAAGGCGCAGTAATAGCTGATGCATTTGCTTTGCTAGATTCTGATATTTATGTAATGATTGATGGGGATACGCAGTATGATACCACCTTTCTACCACAAGCAATTCTTTATTTCCAGCAAAACCAGCTTGATATGCTCAATATCGCAAGAAAGACCATAGATGATAGCGTGCATAGGACAGGTCACAGCTTTGGCAATAAACTTCTAAGCACCACAGCAGCCCTTTTCTTTGGTAAGCAGTTTAATGATATGCTAAGCGGATATAGAATCTTTTCTCGTGCCTTTGTCAAAAGCTTCCCAGCTCAAAGCAAGGGCTTTGAAATAGAGACAGAGCTAAGCGTCTTTGCCCTGCAACAAAACTTACGCGTAGATGAAATAGAAGCCTCGTATAAACCACGCCCACAAGGAAGCTTTTCTAAACTTCATACCTTTAAAGATGGCTTTAAAATCCTTTTTATGATTTTCCAACTGCTTTTTACCGAGCGCCCTTTGCTTGTGTTTGGATTTTTAAGTGCGTTGTGCTTTGTAATTTCACTTATCGTTGGCGTTGATATTTATTTGGAGTTTTTAGACACAAGCAGAGTGGCTAGGTATCCTACGCTGTTTGTATGTGTGGGCGTGGGAGTTATCGGGGTGGTGCTAGGTGTGGCTGGGATGCTCGCGCATTTAGTTGTAAGGGGGAATAGAGAATCTCGCAGAATAGCATATCTCAATCACAAGAAAATAGACTAGATAAGCGCACAAGGGATAAGCTAGGAAATGTATCTAGGCACAACTTCTAAAGGACAAAGCTAGAAAATGTCTAAGAATCTACTAAATAAAATCACCTCAAATAAGCTTTTGCGCTTTTTTCTCTTAGGTGGGATTTTAAGCCTTTGTGAATGGGGTGGCTTTTATGCGCTGACTTATCTTTTGGGCGTGCATTATATTGTAAGCTCGATTGTGATGTTTG
>NZ_NXLL01000047.1 GCF_003364115.1 Helicobacter sp. MIT 00-7814
TTTTATTTAACCCCCCAAACCGGCGTGTCTTACTATATGCAAGAATATTTCGCAAGGGTTAATTGTGTTTTGTTTGGTTTGTAATTTTTGGGGTTTTTGTTTTTTTTTTCTTGAAAAAAAATCTTTTTAGATATGAAAAATTTTTTTTTCCCTATTTCCCCCCCCCCCCCCTATAGGGTTATTTTCTTTGGCACAAGCATCTGCGCTAGATTTCGCAATGCTATAGAGCAACACCGCAGCGTATTTAATGTAGTTTTCATCAGAATTAAGCACTATATGAAACATTTTTAGCCTTTGTTTTGGATTCTCATTTTGGACTTGTTTTGAAACGCGTTTTTGTGGCAAAATTTCTCAATACTCCACCCCGGATTCTCGCAGTTTGTCGCGGATATAGCGCATTTGGATATTTTTATCAAAGCACCATTTTGGCGCAAGCAAACTCTCATCATGCGCGCCAGCGCTTATGCGCTGCACCACGACATTTGGCGGAAGGCGCTTGATAGATTCCACGATGAGATTTGCAAAGCTTTCAAGCTTGATTGGCGTGTATGCCCCGCTTTTATACATTTGCGCAAGTTTAGTGCCATTCACCACATACATTGGGTGGATTTTAATCCCATCAATCCCCCACGCAATCACAGAATCTAGCGTGTGCAACATCATCTCTTCGCTCTCATTTGGCAGTCCATAAATGATATGCGCACAAAGCTTAATGCCCTTTGCGCGCGTTTTTTCAAACAATTCCTGCGCGCCATCAATCCCATGCCCGCGATTAGTTAGCTCCAAAGTCTCGTTATACACGGATTGGATTCCATATTCAAGCCAAATTTCCTTGCCCTCTTTGACATAGCCACCCAAAAGCTCCAAAACCTCATCGCTCACGCAATCAATGCGCGTTCCGATACTTAGCCCCACCACATTTGGCAGGCTTAGCGCGCAGTCATAGAGTGCTTTTAGCGTGGAAAATGGCGCGTAAGTGTTGGTGTAGGACTGAAAATAAATCATATATTTTGCAATGCCAAATTTTTCATTATGAAAATCCGCATGCCATTTATACTGCCCTTTGAGCTGGTCGAGCTGTTTTGACAAAAGCGGATTTTGGGTAAGGGAAAAATTCATTTTCACACTCGCGCGCTCATTGAGCTTGACTAAACTTGGCGAAAAAGATTCATTATCGCAATAAATGCACCCGCCTTTTGCCACGCTCCCATCGATATTAGGACAGGTAAAGCCGGGTAGAGAAATTGGGATTTTCCTAACCCTCGCGCCAAAACGCCTCTTAAAATACCTTCCGATAGTTAAAACAATACGCACAACTTATTCCTTGAAATAATTTATAAGTTCCGCCTCAAATTTGCTTATATCTTTTAATTCTTTTAGAGTTAGGGTAAGTTTTAAATTAACTACATTACCCGGATTCATTTGCACTAGCTGTTTTTCTTTATTATTGATGCTTATAAATTCACGCCGTGCTTTATGATCATAGCGATAGTCTCGCTTTTTATCAATAATATAATAATGCAAACTTTGGGTAGTAAGACCCAATAAAATAATGAAATCATAATTGTATTTTGGATTAATGCCATTAAATTGAAAAGTATTGTTATTTAGCCCTTTCCGTGCGGTCTTAACCTCAATTTTTTTACCATTTGAAAGCAGGTCAAATTCATCATGGATTACCTCGCCACCTACTTCATCGAGAGGTAAACTTAGCCTCTTAAAAACCTCCTTTATAAATTTTTCACCGATTTGTCCTATTGCATTACCCTCAAAATGTAAAATTTTTTCAAAAATTCCATTTTTTTGTTTTGCCTTAATTTCGTCATACTTTTGCTCTATAAGCTCTAATAAAATATTTTCTAATTCCATCAAAATCCCTCGTCTTTCAATAGTTTAAAGATATGTGATTTGCCAATATGACGGCAACCATTTGTAGCAAGTGAGCTATATTTAAGCCAGTCAGCCTTTAAAAATAACTCATCTAGTTTCTTTTTAGGGGCATTTTCATTGTAAATTATTGCAATACCGCTTTTATATTTCACGCTTTCAAACTCATTTACTACCGCATTTTGTTTAAAAAATGTACTTGAAAGATAAAAATTTGCTTTTTTATTAAATATCCACTCCTTACCGCACTCTCTATTTTTAGCCAAAGATACGGTTACAACACGTAAAATTGCACTATATGGCTCTTCTTTTTCTTTTTGTTTATACCAACTAAACTCACTTGTATCACGCTTGTAGTTTTTACTCCAAATTTGAAAACAAGCTTTAACATCCTTTTCTTTGCCACTTTTTAGATAAAAAGAGTTAGTAGGTAGAACCTCCTCGTGCAAAAGATGAAAATCTTTAACGCGGTAACGCACTGAACCCTTGCCCAAACTTTGAAAAAACATAGGCAGTATAAAACACACAAAATCAGCCCCCACGCAATGCTTAATAAATTCTAAAGCTAAAACACCCCGATGCCCAAAAGGTGGATTACCAATAACGATTAAAGGCTTTTGGGGTAATTCATAGGTCAAAAAATCAGTCTTTAAAATATCAAATTTACTTTCATTTATATCAATACCAATTTTATTTTTGGGTAAAAGCGTATAGAAGCAACCATCTCCCACACTAGGTTCTAACCAGGTGTATTTGTCTATATTTTCATACTTTGAAATAATCTTTTGTGCTTTATTAAAAAGGGCTTTTGCAACTTCAGGTTTTGTAAAATATTCATCAAATTTATTATTTTTATTTTCTCTCATTGCTCCACCATTTACATATTTTAATAAATTTTCATTAAAACAAATAGACATGAATCCTTCCATATTTTAAGATTTTTGTGATAAAAGATAGGAATCAATGTATTTCCCATCAAAGCATGCCTTGCAGAATCCGCTCCCGCCCACAGCGCAATCAAGCGCGCTCAAAGACAAAAAGCCCAAATAATCCGCGCCAATATATTCGCGCACCTCTTCAATGCTCTTGTTCGCGCAAATAAGCTGCTTCTTATCCGGCGTATCCACACCATAAAAACAAGGGCTAATCGTAGGCGGTGCGGAAATTAACATATACACCTTTCGCGCGCCTGCTTTGCGCAGAATCTGCACGATTTGCTTACTCGTCGTCCCGCGCACGATAGAATCATCTATCACAATAATATCTTTTCCCGCAATAAGGCTACTTATGGGATTGAGCTTTAGGCGCACTTTGAGTTCCCTGCCCTGCTGTGTGGGCTCGATGAAAGTCCTGCCAACATAGTGATTGCGGATAATGCCTAGCTCAAAATCAATCCCACTCTCTTTAGAATACCCAAGTGCCGCTGCCACGCCAGAATCTGGCACAGGGATCACCATATCTGCTTGCAATTTATGCTCTTTGGCAAGTTGCGCGCCCATATTTTTGCGGATTGTATAGACATTTTTCCCATATACTTGACTATCAGGGCGCGCGAAATACACATACTCAAACACGCAAGGCGCGCTTTGTGGCTCATAAACTTGAATGCTTTTTGGCTCGCATGTGCTAAGTGGCGTATAAGCGCCCTCAAAAATCAGCATTTCGCCCGCCTTCACATCGCGCACATACTCCGCACCTATCAAATCAAATGCGCAAGTCTCACTCGCCACGATATAGCCGATACTTCCATCGTCATTTGTGATTTTGCCCAAACTTAGCGGACGCAAACCATACCTATCGCGCACCACAAACATTTTAGAGCGTGAGAGAAACAAAAAGCAATACGCCCCATCAACAAAACTTAGCGCATCGATGATTCTATCCACCAAATGCGCTTTTTGCGAATGCGCGATTAGGTGGATAAGATTTTCGGTGTCCAAATGGCTTTGGAAAATCGCACCTTTTTTGATAAGCTCCTCGCGCACACTTTTGGCATTAGTGAGATTACCATTGTGCGCGATGGCGATTTCACCAAGCGAGTAGCGCGCAAAAACAGGCTGGGAATCATTAGCAGAATCCGCGCCCGCAGTAGCGTAGCGATTATGCCCGATGCTTGAGTTTCCTTGCAATTTATTAAGCTTTGCCTCATCAAAAACCTTGGTAACCAGCCCATTTCCCTTAATAGTGGTAATTTGCGTGCCATTTGCGGTGCTAATCCCGCTTGCCTCCTGCCCTCTGTGTTGCATTGCAAAAAGCGCGTAGTAGCTTAAAAGTGCGGAACGCTTGACATTGTAGATTCCCACTACGGCGCATTCCTCATTCCATTCGTGCTGCCATTCCTTTTGCCATTGTTTTTGTGGCGCGCTTTGTAATTCTTGCAGTTGCGCTTGTTGAGATTCTCTTTGCAAAGGCGTTTGACACGCGCATTGCGCTTTGTGTTGTTGTGTATGTTGTTTTTTCACGCTTGCACCTTTAGGCTTGTGATAAATTGCGGATTCTATAGCAAATTGATTAATCTGCCCCTTAAACTCACGCTTGCACCTCTACGCACATTGGCGTGTGGCTTGGGTAGATGAGATAGCCGACACTTTTGCGCCCAAATAGCGCACTCAAAAACTCCATATAGCCCCGCACCTGCGCGTAATGCTCCTCTTTTGGCAAATGCGCGCTTTTATAATCAAGCACATATTGAGAATCTTCACCCATTATCAGCGTATCAATGCGCCAAAAACGCCCATTTGCGATAAACGACACCTCCGCATACGCATTTCCCAAAGACAATAAACGCGCAAACTCGCCCTCCTCTTTCGCCTGCAAAAAGCGCGCAAATACGGAATCTAGGCTACTTTGAGGCAAAATAAAGCCATAAAGGTTTTTGATGATATGGTCGATAGAGTCATTCAATGTATCGCCTTCGCGTTCATACTCGGCATTTTTTGACTTCTTGGATTCTGTAGATTTTGCAACGCCTTTGGCACTTTGCAAATCCACACGCCAACGCGCACTTAAAAAATACTCAAAACAGCTATGTAGCGCCTTTCCATAGGTGATTGCTTGAAGTGAAAAATCCTGCATTATCGCTTCTTGCACGCTTTTATCTTGCACAAACTCACTTTGCACACCTAGCTTTGGCAAGCGCACGCATTGCAAGCTCGGCTGTATTTCCTGCGTTTTTTGCACTGCATTTGTCGCTAGCGCACCAGATTCTAAAGGCGTGAGATTAAGTATATCAAAGCGCGAAGTGGCACTACTGCCCTTTTCCTTAAGTTTTTTTAGCACAATAAGGCTTTGCTTCGCCCTTGTGAGCGCGACATAGAGGCGGTTTAGCTCTTCAGTAGATTCCAAATCTTTGGCTTTTTGTCGCGCGCGCGCATAAGGGACATTAAGATTCTCGCGTCCAGCTTGTTTGTAGTAAATATTTTTTAGCGTAATATCCTCATATTCATACAAAAATTTGCCCTTATCGCCCGACTTCCTGCCAATCCTATCACACACGATTAAGTGCTCAAACTCCAAGCCCTTAGACTTGTGGATTGTCATAATTTTGACACCCTTTAGGCTTTGCTTTGGCGTTGGAATTGTGTAGCTTTGGTAATTTTCCAAAAATTCCTCCAAGCTCTCAAACTCACATGCGCACTCCAAAAACTTCGCGCTCATCACGCCTCCGAGCTTAAGAGATTCTATAATCTCAAATACATAGCGCCCAAAGTGCGAGCGTGGCTCAAACTCTGGCAACTCCAGCGCGTCATTGATATTTAGCCCCAAAAGTTTTTTAGCATTGAGCAAATTAAGCTCGTTTTTGCTCTGCGTAAAGCGCAAAATCTCTAGCAACGCATTACAAGGAAATCGCGCGAAAAACTCACTGCTACTTTCCGTCAGCACGGCAATTTGTGGATTATGCGCTTTGATTGTGTCGCTCAAATTTTGCGCTTCATCATTTTTAGCCACCAAAATCGCAATATCATCTTGAGAAATCCCAGAATCTAGTAGTTCGCACAAACACTCATAAATGCGCTCATACGCATCATCATACGCCACCTCGCGCACGCTGACATAGCCACCGCTCGCATTTGTGGTGCTAGGAAGCTTTTGGGGGATATAGTCTTCATACAATGGCGCAAAAACGCTATTGACAAACTCCACAACGCGCGCGCTTGAGCGGTAATTAAAATGCAGATTCTCAACCTTGAGATTTTTTGACGCGCTATCAAACACGCCCGAAAAGCCCCCGCGGAATCCATAAATACTCTGCTTCTTATCTCCCACCATAAATACACTGCGCTCATTTATGCGCCCATTGCCAGAGAGAATTTCCTCAATCAAAGGGCGCAAAATCTCATACTGCAAAATGCTCGTATCCTGAAACTCATCAAGCAAAATATGCGTAATCTTGTCATCAAGGCGGAAGTAAAAAAACTCCCAATCGATATTTTGACGCAGCAGCTCGAAGGTTTTTTCACTCACATCATCAAAGCAAAGCGTGTTATTTGTGCGCAAAAAGCGGTTTTTCGCCCTTTTATACGCGCCTACATATTTAGCAAGATAAGAAAAAATACGCGCTTCCTTAAGCAAAGCATATTGCAATAAAAGCTCTTGCAAGCGCCTATCAAGCGGGATTAGGTGCGTAAGATCGCTTTGATATTTTTTAAAATAGCTATGTGATTCAAACTGATACACCCAATTTTCTGCCATTACTTGACTTGCTTTTAATCCTTGTTTATTTAATGTCCTTAGCAGATTCTTATTATTTGATGACCATGGGAATTTGAGAATCTCCGTTCGTAAAAATTCAAAAATTTCTTCAATCTCTTTTGCAATCGCGCTAAAATCACCACTTGCCTCGCGCTTTGGGATATCGTTGCTTTGAGATAAAAGATATAAAAATGTGCTAAGTCGCAAATCCTGCTCGAGCAACAAGGACAAAATATCCTGCCTTTGGCTTTGGGAAAGCGATTCTAAAAACAGCGCGTCAATCTCGCTATTGCTATAACTGCCGATTGCAAAGTCATTCCCCACGCCCGCATACCAGCAAAACTTCTGCAAAATGCTATAAAAAAACGCATCAATTGTCGTAATGCGCACATTTGCCTGCAAAAATTCCTCATAAATCGCGCCCAAATTTTGCGTCAAAAATTCCGCGCTCACACCCTCTTTTTGCAATTCTTTGAAAATATCATCATCTTGCAAACGCCCATTTTTGCACGCGCTCAACAAATCCCTAAGATTTTTTGTAATGCGCTTTTTCATCTCATTTGCGGCTTTTTTGGTAAAAGTGAGCGTGAGAATCTCCCAAGGCTTCGCCCCAGCGCAAAGCAAATAAATATAGCGAAGCGAAAGCGCGAAAGTCTTGCCACTCCCCGCACTTGCCTTGAGTGCTAAAAACTGCTGCATAATGCTTATTCCTTTCTATGTATCACTTACAAATCTCGCTTTTGTTTTATCTTACTTTTCCGCGCGTATTTTACCTTGTTTTGATTGATAAATGCGGGATTTTGCAATCAAAGGAATTTCAGTTACGCGTAAGCGTAACCCTTAAAAAGCGTTGTCGGGGGTTTAGGGGTGCAGGGGGATAAGGG
>NZ_NXLL01000048.1 GCF_003364115.1 Helicobacter sp. MIT 00-7814
CACTCTAACACTGCGCAGAATGTCAAAGATTTGCTCATTTACACACAAGAGCTAGAGAATGACTTGAGATTTTGTATAAATGGTGAAGTGTTTTGAAAATTCTAAGTGGCACACGCCCACCAAAAAAGGTCGTGTCTGGTCGCGAAGCGGAGCTTGCAAGGGCTTTGCTCTTGCAAGTGATACATTAGAGGGAATAGGAAGCTGGAGACAAAGCGGAATTTACTTCCGCAAAGTTGGAAGCGGAGGCGGAGCTTTGGCGTTAGCCAAAGTGATAGTCCCAAAGGAATGGGCGAAGCGGAATTTACTTCCGCGAGACGATACCAATTGAGGGAATAGATTTTAAGCCTTTAATCAAACCTCAAAAAATCCTACACTAAAAATAAAAATTAGGAAAGTGAATGTTTGATTTTGAAGCAGCGTCAAAAGCTGGATTTAGCAAAGAGCAACAAATTGATTTTTTGCGAAACAAAGATACAGGGCTTGACTGGAGCGCGATTGAAGAATCTGCAAAGAGCGCGCAGGATTGGGGCGTAGGGATAAGCCAAACTGATGCGCTGTATAATGCGCTAAAATCCCAACTAACGCCAAAAGAGCCACAAAATCAAAAATTCCTTAGCGAAGATGAGTTAAAAAAATATGGTGGCACGATAAACCAACTTTTGGACTTTGCAGAAATTGAAACTGAGGAAAGCGCAAAGCGTTGGGATACTTTAAACGCAGAAATTGCTAAACACCGCGCTAATAAAACACCTTTCAAAGAATTGCCAAATACACTAAAAGAATTTATGTTTAACAACAAAAACAGCTTAATTTCTGGCATTTCAGATACTACAAGCTGGATTTTTGGTGGTGATTTAGATGAAGAATCTAATGTCAAAGAATGGTATGAGAAAGGATTCAAATATGATGATGTGCTTAATTTTGAAAATTTAGAAGATTTAAAAAAAGCCAACCCACAAGGCTATGAGGATTTTAAGAAAAATCAAGGATTATTTGATAAGGCACTTAATAGCATTTGGTTTGGTGAAGATGGGGAAGAAAAAGACTTCCAAGAATTTAAAGAGGAGATTGCTGCGCAGAATCTTGATGCGCGCTTTTATGATAATATCTCAAAAGCCTCTGAAATGCTTAAAAATATTTCAGAATCTCATAGCGTGGGAAACACCATTAAAGCGTGGATTAATGATGAAAACTTTTTGCTAAATGATGCAGGCTATGACTTTATGCAAAAGTTTGACAAAATCGCTACTGATTTGGGTGCTGATGGCGTAGGCTATGATAAAAGTGGCAATATCTACATTTACAAGGGAGAAGAAGCTTACAAAGTCAATGATGGCTTTTTTGATAATATCGGAACAATTGTAGAATCAAACCTTTTGAGTATGGCAGGAAGCGTTAGCGGTGGCGCACTCGCTCTAAGATGGGCGAAAAATCTAGGACGCACCGCGCTCAAAGGCGCAAAAAGCAATATTGTAACAGGAATTCTAGGCTCTGCAGCTGGCGCAGCACTTGGTGGCTATGGTGATTCTGTGCTTGGGAGATTTAGGCTTAATATCGAGCAAAACTTCGCAGATTCTATGCGTCATGCTATTGAGCAAGGTTATTTAGACGCGGTAGGTGGTATCGTGCTTGTAGGAGGCGGGAAGCTTTTAAGTAAGGGAAAAGATCTTATTGCCAAAGTAGATACCAAAAATCTTGGTGCAGGCGTGGAGAAAATCATCGATTACACGCCTTTTATAGGTATGGCAAAGCGCGCACAAGATGGCAATCAAAAAGCAGCAAGAGAACTAATTAACGCAAATTTAAGCCAAGAACAACAACAAATGATTAAAAATGTTTCCCAAAACTTTGGCGGAGAGCTTACAATGGAAAGCCAAAATGCGCTTAAAGCGAAGTTTTTGCAAACATTTGGCGAAGATTCTTTACTTTCTAAAGGCTTTTTAAAAGCTTATGATGTCCTTACGCTAAGCTCGCAAAAAAATGCACAAAAAGACTTCATTACTGCAATCCGCGCTGATGAAAGCGGGAATCTCATAGCATTTTTAAGCGAAGCAGCAAATGCAAGCCCAAAAATGCAAAATAATCTAAGAAGTATTTTAAACCAAACAACGCTCAATTTACGCCGCCGCTTAAATGAGCTAAGTATCGACACCCAAAGCGTGAAAGGAATCCTCGATGAGTTTGAAAATGGCACAAAAAGCGGTTATGCGCGTGCAATGGAGGATATTTTAGGAAAAGTTTATGATAGCAATTACAAGGTTGTGATTGATAGAGCTGGAGGCGCAAGGCAAAGCTATCAAGCAAAAACAATTCCTTTGCAATCCATTGAAAACGCAATGAAGGAAAATTCTAAGATTTTTGTTGATACATTTGAGAATCAAGCCTTAGCCAAAGCAATCGGGCTTGATACGAGTAAAGAAATCGCCATGACATTGCAAGGTGATAAAATAATCCACGCACTCAAAAGACATGGGCAAGATTCTGCTTTGGCAAAACACAGCGGAAAACAGGCGGTTACACCAGAAGATATTGCAACCTTTAGCAATATTGTTAAAAATGCAGATTTGTATGCTGTTAATAAGGTTAATGATGTAACGCATTTGCTTGCAGGTAAGCAAATAAATGGGCATTTTGTCGTGGTAGAAAGTATTAGCACAAAAAATAATGAACTAAAGTTTAAAACTTTTTATAAAGAAAAGGGGAATTTAGAAAACAATGCGGATTTTAAACGCGCGGCGCGACTGCTAACGCCACAAGGGCGCGCCTACTCTCCTAAGTCAAGCCTCGGTGTAAGCTTAGATAGCGATCCATCGCGCAAAGTGTATTCTAGCACAAAACCCCAAAGTTACAATGATTTTCGCAAAAGTTTAGAGGAAAGAGGCATTTTGCCAGAGGATTCACTGCGCTTTTTAAACTTTGTAGAAAAAAACATTTACAATAAAAATGGCGTGGATTTCTCCCAGCTCAACAATGCGCTAAAAACCATTAATAGCTATTACAAACAAAGCCTAGATCCAAATTTTAAAGATTTCATCAAACAAAGTGTCGAAAACTTCTTAAAAGATGATATTAAAAAAGGCATAGATTCTATTTTGGCGCAAAATCCAATCCTTTACAAAGACGCAAGCGCGCTTTTTGATACAGCACTCAAAGACTATGCAAATATGAAAAGTGTGCTAAAAATAGCTGATAAGCTAAAATTACGCGATGAAGCTATTGCTTATCAAAAATCTTTGCAGAATTTAGAAAAATACGCAATGGGACAAGGCAACCCAGAATCTCATAGCATTACTTCACACAATCTAAACAAGCTCACTTCGCATCTCACGCCAGAGCAAAGCGCACATTTTGAGTTAAACTTATTGCAGAATATTTTTGAGCGCGCTATTATGAAAAATAAAAATATGGAAGTTTTTAATTCCAGCGCATTTTTGCAAAATTTAGAAAAAATCGGCGAAGGGAGCTTTAAAAGTCCGCAGGCTAAAGAATTTATTACCTTTGCGAAAGATTTTAATACACTTTTTAAAAATGATGCGCTCATTGCACAAAAAATAACTGAAGCCACAACTGAAAAAATTGGCTCAAGTATTGCGACAACCATTAGCGGTGCGCTTAAGTTTCAAGTAGTGAAAATGGCGTTTGAACAAATGGTGCGCTTAATGCCAACAATTCCATTTGCAAAAGGAATAAATGAAAAGGTGCAAGGCGCAGCACTGCGCTATCATATCAAGCAAGCCCTCTCGCGTGCAAGTGATATTACAGATTTTAGACGCACGCTAGTTTCACGCGCGCAAAGGGGGAATTTCAACAACGAGACTTTGGAGATTATAAATTCCCTCACAAAGCAAGTAGATGAAGCGCAAGAAAATATTATTAAGCAGGTAGATACTGAAAACGCTATTTTACAAAATGCACCTGATATGCAGACTTATCAAACACTCAAAGCTTATAATGTCAAAGATTTACACCTAGCAAGCCAAGACGAGTATAAGAAGTTTATTGATGATGTGCTAGGGCAAGATATTGAGGCTTTAAAGAATGCACCTAATATTTTGCACATTGCAAATTTTGATGACGAGTTAGCCAAAACATTAAACTTAGAAACAAATAATGCTTATCTAACAAAGAAAAGCCTATTGCATTTTAGACCTGAAAGAAAGGCTGGTTATAACCAAGAATTAAGCGCAGACGAAATAAAGCAGATTCCTGAAATTATAAGCAATGCAAAAAGCGCATATATCGATATCACCCCAAAACATAATAATTTTTTTATAACAAAAGAGCTAGAGGACAAAGTAATTACTATAAACTTCAATAAAGACGAGCTGGGAAATTATATTGTAACTGCTAGAAAGGTATTAAAAGAGGATTTAAATAGACAAGAATATAAACTTATGGGGAGCGGAATCGAACCGCACATAGAGCGTTTTACTGCAGAAAACGCCTCCCTCCCATCTGGGTCATCTCCCATAAGTAGCCCTAATTCTACCACACCCGCAAAAATAAATCAACCCTCGCCCCTAGAGCTAGCCCTAAAGCATAAGGAACAAGCCCTAAAAGAGGCACAAGCACCAAAAGACGCGCCAAATGTAGAGCCAGCACCTAAGGGAGAAGCACCAAACGAAAACGACATAATCGCAGAATTTGGGACAAATTACGCGGAGTTTTACCACAAACCTATAGAAGCCTTTAAAAAACTGCAAGAGACACAAGGCGGGCAAGTAGTAGGCGCGTATGAGCGTAAAGATTTGGGCGATATAGATTTAGTTTGGGGAGAATACAATAAAGAAACGCAAAAAGGCTTTGGACTAAGTAAGATTCTAGCAAAGCACCCTGAAATCACAGCGGAGATTCTAGAGGAAATAGTAAAAAATGGAAAACTGCTAGATGAAAACAGCATAAAAACCATAATTTATAATACAGACAACAAAATTTATCGCTTAGGATTGTCTAAAGGCTGGAAAGGTAAAGGGGAAAATGAATGGATACTCACAGCTTATGAAGTAGAAAAGTCGCAAGGCTCAGATTTTCTACCAAGTAGCCAAGTTACCAAGAGTGATGGGACTAATCTACACTCAAACGACTTCAGCGATAATTCTACCACAAACAAAAATTTAATACAAGATAATCCGCCACGCAATAGCAATGAAAACGCATTTGAATTTAAAGAACTAGAATCTAAGCTTTCACAAATCAATGAGGGAATAGAAAAATCTGCTTTAGAGCAAAAGGCGCAGGGTGGCTTTATGAGTGAAACCACCAAGCAAATACTGCGAGACACAAGATCAAGTAAGATTCTCAAACCATTTGAAAAAGCCTACTTTGGCAAAGAGTATCCAAAAGAGCTTGAGAGGATTCTTGCAGATTTTGGCTTTGAAAGTAACAAAGCCCTATCAGATACCGCGATACAGCTAAAAAACAATCCCAAAGCGGTGATAGAGGACTACAAAACGAGTTACAAAAACCAGCTACAAAATGAAGTCCAAAACACCACTGCCAAAAAGGCAAAAGAAAATCTGCGCTATAGGCTTAGCCAAATCCTGCCAAGAGAGCAAGTGCAAAACCTAGATAATATCGTGGATACCAAGCTTTTATCAGATATTAGAAGTGGCAAGGATTTAGCACTTTATGAGACAATCGCAAATGAACAAATAAAAAGGCTAAGAGAGCATATAGAATCTACACTTAACATTCAGCCCATAAAAGATTTTGGCACAAATTACGCGGAGTTTTACCACGATGGCAAAGGTGCTATTAAAAAGCTATTGAGTGAAAAACAAGGGCAAGTCGCAGGCGCATTTTATAAAGAGAATCTAGGCGATATAGATTTAGTTTGGGGAGAAGTGACAGATTCTGCCAAACACACAGGCTTTGGGCTAGCACACGCGATAGATAAGCATGGCGAGGAAGTCGCTTTGAAAATCCCCGAGATTATAGAAAATGGCAAAGTATCGAAAACACACAATGGGTATAATATCGTTTGGAATGATTATATAGTAGGCGTAAATAAAGGATTTAAGGATAAAAGCGGAGATTATATAGGCACAAATCATTGGGTGGTTACAGCATTTGAGGATACGCAGGGTAAAAAGGAGGCTAGCAGCATAGCACCCGTTGCTAGCGATTACAAAGAGCCGATGCCTCTTAAACCTTTGCAAGATTCTACTACAAAAGACCCTCAAAGTCAAATAGAGCTCTACCAACAAAAGCTAGGGCTTGATGAAAGTAGCGCAAAAGAGGGCGTGGAATCTAGCATCACAAGTGAAAATCCAGCCGTCATTGCGAGGAGCGAAGCGACGAAGCAAAACAAGCCGCAGGCGCAGTTTCTTCAGCAATCCACACAAGAAAATGCAAATGGATTGCTTCGCGGGATAAATCCCGCTCGCAATGACGAAGCGATACCAAACTTCACGCCCCAGACAATAGCACAGGCAAAAGCTATACGAAATGAGATGCTTAAAACCCTGCAAGAAAGGCTAGCAAAATATAAAAAAGAGCATGCAAGCGAGGATTTAATCAAACACTACGAAAAGCAAATTGCACAAGAGCAAGATTCTATAAAAAAGCTAGAAGCAAATGATTTGGGCGAGTTTGAAGCACGATTTAAAAAAGAAATGCAAGACTATGAGCAAATAATACAAAATATGCCACCAAACCTAAAAGAAGCCTTTAAACTCCAAAACATTAACGATGTATTTTACTATCTTGCAAATAAGATTATGCCCTCCAGCATAACGCCTAGCAAAATAGGTGTTTTAATCGGAAAGAAAAGCGCAAATGAAGCACAAATTGAGCAATTTGCCAAAGCTCAAAGCCTAAAAGAGCTTTTGGGCGAGGATTATACTTGGCTAGAATCTCAAGCAAAAGCCACAAGAAAAGGCGAGCTAAAAGACTTGCGCTTTATGCAAAATCTAAAAAACTTCATACACACACTTGACACGCCAGCCACAAGCGAACCTATCAAAAAAGAGCTTAAACGCCTGCAAGGCTTGCACGCCAAAAATAGAGCAAACTACAAAGCCTACTATGACGCCCATCCCGAGCTTATCAACAAATACCTAGAAAATAAAATTATCAATTGGCAATCTTATAGGTTAGATGAATTAGATGAGCTTTTTAGCGCACATGCAAGAAAAATCCTAGAAACAAAAGCGCTAAGCCAAACAGAACGCCAAGAGTTAGTAAATCTTAGCAATGAATATCTCAAAGAA
>NZ_NXLL01000049.1 GCF_003364115.1 Helicobacter sp. MIT 00-7814
CCCTTATCCCCCTTGCAACCCCCAAACCCCGACAACGCTTTTTAAGGGTTACGCATTTTCAATGCGTAACTTGAATTCCTTTAATTCTGGATTGCTTCGCTTGCGCTCGCAATGACGCGCGGTGTCTCTGTCATTGCGAGCGAGGAACGAGCGAAGCAATCCACAAAAGATTCTCAAACCACCAAAACGCGTTAAAGAAACCATAGAATTTTATCAACTAAAAAAAGGTTATATATGCACTTAGAGCGGAGCTTTGGCGGGCAATGCCCGCTAAAATAATACAATCCAAAAAATTGGAATACCTTTTGCTTTTTGCCTAAAGTAAATCAAGTCAAAGGATTGAAATATGAAAAACAAAGTGCTTAAAGGATCAATAGTTGCCACGATGGTGCTTTTTGTCAGTGGTTGCGGTGGGTTATTTGATGTAGGAGGGGCTAATGCAAACAACGCAAATGGGCTTATCCCACCATCTGCGCAAGGTGGAAACTACGCGCCTATAACGCCTCCAACTTATCCGCCAATGCCAGCGTATAATCAGAATCCAAACCTGCTTTCCACCCAAAACGCGCAGCCACGCCCACAGCGCGTAAATACAATGGTGATTGACAAGGTGGAAATTTCAGGTGTGAAAGATAATGAGCCAAAGTTTGATAGAGATGATACGATTATCCCTAATCGCAACAACAATCAAGAGCCGCTTATCCCAAATTCACCAATGCTCACAGAAACAAACATTATCGAGCTAAATGCTGTAGGTATGGGAATCCCGCCAGAAAATACCATTTCTCCCGGACAGGCGATGGCGCTAGCAAAGCGCGCGGCGATTGTAGATGCGTATAGACAAATCGGCGAAAAAATGTATGGAATCCGCTTGAACGCACAAGATACGGTAAAAGATATGGTGGTGCAAAACTCAACCGTCAGAACAAAAGTGCAAGCCCTTATCCGCAATGCTGAAATAAGCGAAAGCATTTGGAAAGATGGCGTTATGCAAGTAAGTATGCAACTAAAACTTGATGGCAGAATCTGGTATAAAGTCCTATCTGGTGGCAGATAAGGCGTTGCTACCTGCGCCATTATAAATAATGAGAAAGCATTTTTTTTACGCCATTCTTCCTTTGATATTTTTCCTCGGTGGTTGCGCTGATTTGCTTGATAAGCTTAGCGCGACACTTGGGGTAAATAACAAGCCTGCCGAGCAAGAAGAAGAAGTCATACAGCCCACAAAATTTAAGATTCTCCAAATTCAATCCCCGCAATTTTCTTTTTATGATTTTGCCACGATACTTTACAAAAAAAAGCAGACAGAAATCACGCTCTACACGCTAGGAAAGCCTGTTGGGAAAATCATTATAAAAGAGAAAGAAATTTGTTTTAACACTGACTGCGCGGGCAAATGGAGCGCAGCAAAAAACTTTTTTGGTACGGTGAGCTATGGGGATTTGTTTGAGGATATTTTGTTTGTGCGCGATATTTTTGAGGGTGAAGGAAAGCGCGTGGAGAAAAATAACACGATGATTCAGTGGTTTGTCAAAAATGAGCAAGAGATTTACTATGAGCGCGCGCAGGATTATACACTTTTTAGAAACCTAAGCACGGGCGTGACTTTGGGAATCCAAGATTATAAAGTGAAAGTCAAAAAAGGCGAGTGAGTTAATCAATAACACGATAGAATCTGAACTTTTGGTAAAAGTGGATTGCTTCGCTACGCCTCGCAATGACAAAAATATCACATGTCATTGCAAAGATTTGAAAAATCCGAAGCAATCTATAAGGATTCCAAAATCACCACAATGCGTTAGAGAATCTATGGAATCTTATCAACCAATTAGGGTTGTGTATGTGCGCGAAGCTCAAGCCAAAGCGGAATTTATTTCCGCGAAGGCACAAGCGGAGCGGAGCTTTGGCGGACTTGTTCGCCAAAGTGATATAATCAAAAGGGGAATAAAACAATATGGATCAAATTTTCACACCCAAAACGCGCAATCTAAGTGTGGCACATAGCCCTGATGCTGATGATTTATTTATGTATTATGCGCTCAATTTTGGCTGGATTAGCACGCCACATTTGCGTTTTCAATCTTGCGCAGAAGATATCCAAACACTCAATGAATCCGCGTTGCAATCACACTTTGATATAAGCGCGATTTCTTTTGCGCTTTACCCGCTTATCGCGCAAAATTACGCGCTTTTGCGCACAGGAGTGAGCTTTGGCGATGGCTATGGACCAAAACTTATTAAAAAATCCCAAACGCATTTGAAGCAAAATTTTAAAGTCGCTCTTAGTGGCGCACACACGACAAATGCCCTGCTTTTTAGGCTTGCGTATCCAAACGCGCGCATTGTGTATAAAAATTTCCTTGAGATAGAATCTAGCGTGCTAAGTGGCGAGGTTGATGCGGGCGTGCTAATTCATGAATCGATTTTAGAGTTTGATTCTTCACTTGTAGTGGAAGCCGAGCTGTGGGATATTTGGGAGGATTTGAGCGGTGGTGGGTTGCCGCTGCCTCTTGGTGGCATGGCGATTTCGCGCTCACTTCCGCTTAATATCGCGCTTGAGTGCGAGGACGCGCTCACACAAGCCGTCAAAGTCGCGGTAAATAATAAAAAAATCCTAAGCAAAATGCTTTTAGAGCGCAATTTGGTGCGCGTGGATTCTCAAAAATTAGAAGTGTATTTAAATCTCTACGCAAACGCGGATTCTGCGACTTTGAGCGATTTGCAAAAAAGCGCAATTGATAAGCTTTTTGCACTTGGATTTGATGCGGGCATTTATGCGCAGAAGCTTTTGTGCGAGGATTTTCTTTTGCCACAAGATTATGATTCCTTGCGTTATAGTTAGATTCTAAGTGAGTGAAAAATGACTTTGCTTTTTAGCCCGAGTGAGGGCAAAAACATGCCAGATTTTCAAGGCTTTAAGCAATCTAGCGCGCCTTTGGAATATCTTTTTTCCACAAAAACCTACAAGCAAAACGCGCTTAATGCGTATTTGCACGCGTTAAGAGAATCTGATGAAAAAACCTTGCTTTCTCTTTTTGGTACAAAAGAGCTTGATTTGCAAATGCTTAGTTTGTGTCAAAATTTGCTTACTTCACCTCGCATTGAGGCTATTAGGCTTTATAGCGGTGTGGCGTACAAGGCGCTGGGGTTTGAGAATTTGCCAAAAGATTCTCAAAATTTTTTGTATGAAAATCTCCTTATTTTTAGCAATCTCTTTGGCACAATCCGCGCAAACGACGCCATTCCTTTTTATAATTTGCACCAAAATAAGGGCAAGGGCGCTTTTAGCCTCAAAACGCTTTTTCAAGCTCAAGATTCTGATTTGCAGGCATTTTTACAAACGCATCAAAGTAAGCAAAAAAGCACGCAAATCATCGATTTACGCGCAGAAATTTATATTAAGTTCGCGCCAATCTCACTTCCGCACATTCAAATAGAATTTCTAAAAAATGGCAAAAAACTAAGCCACAGCTCAAAATTTTATCGTGGAATCTATGCAAGAGAGCTCGCGCTAAAATGCCAAAATCGCGCGCCAAAAAAGCTAGAAAAAACAGAAAAGCTAGAAAATATAGAATCCTTAGAGCGCATAAAGTTTGAAAACCTAGAGCTTGTGGGAAAAGAATATCAAAATGCGCGCACAATTTTGCGCTATGAAATATTAACTTAGCAAAACATAGTATAATGCGACATTAAAGTTTTCACTTTTAAGGAAGCGATATGATAAAAATCACAGAAAATTCTTTGCGTGACGGACAGCAATCCCTCCTTGCGACGAGAATGCGCACAGAGGATATGATAGAGGCGGCAAGGCTATTTGAGAAAGTCGGCTTTCACAGCGTGGAAGTGTGGGGTGGCGCGACTTATGATGCGTGCTTGCGCTATACCAAAGAGGATCCATTTGAGCGCCTTGCGACTTTTAAGGAAATTTTTAAAACCACGCCATTGCAAATGCTCGTGCGCGGGCAGAATCTCATCGGCTATCGCCACTATGCTGATGATGTGGTGGAGGAATTTATCCGCTTAAGCGCACAGGCGGGAATGGATATTTTTAGAATCTTTGATGCTTTCAATGACGCGCGCAATCTCAAAACCTGTATAGAATCCATCAAAAAATATGACAAGCACGCACAAGGTGCGATTTGCTACACGACTTCGCCTGTGCATACGACAAAGGGCTTTGTGGAATACGCAAAAGAAATGGTAAAAATGGGCTGTGATTCTCTAGCGATTAAGGATATGGCGGGCTTATTAACGCCTTTTAAAGCGTATGAGCTTGTGAAGGCTTTAAAAGAAGAGATTAATTTGCAGCTTAGCTTACATACGCATTCAACCGCGGGATTTGCTTTTGGCGCGCATTTAAAGGCGCTAGAGGCAGGCGTTGATGTGCTTGATTTGGCAAATTCTGCTTTGAGTGAAGGCACAAGTCACCCTTGCACGCAGTCAATGGTAGCCACGCTCAAAGGAAGCGAATATGATAGCGGGCTCAATATCGAGCTAATGGAGCAGGCAAGCGAGATTCTGCGTCGCAATCGCAAAAAGTACGCGAAGTTTGAATCTGTGTATAATCAAATCGATACGCGCGTGCTTCTCTCGCAAATCCCCGGCGGGATGATTTCAAACATGGCAAATCAATTGCGTGAGCAAAACGCGCTTGATAGAATGGATGAGGTGATGGAGGAGATTCCGCGTGTGCGCGAGGATTTTGGGTATCCGCCACTTGTCACGCCTTCAAGTCAGATTGTCGGCACGCAGGCGGTGCTAAATGTGCTTATGGGCGAGCGTTACAAGGCTATCACAACTGAAACGCGCAATATCATTAAAGGGCTCTATGGCAAAACGCCCGCGCCAATTTCTCAAAATCTCATGCAAAAAGTTTTGGGAAAGGAAAAGCCAAATACAAAGCGCCCAGCGGATTTGCTCTCGCCTGAACTAGCAGTGGCAAAAAGTGAATCTAAAGACTTTGCAAAAAGTGACACAGATGTGATTTCATACGCGATTTTTGGTGGCATTGCAAAGGCGTTTTTAACCGAGCGCAACGCGGATAAGCTCAAGCCTGAAAGTTTGGAAAGCTTTGAAGACAAGGGCGCGGATAAACTACCAAAAGAATTTGCGATTACCATTAATGGCGAGCAGTATGAGATTAAGATTGAAGGCAGTGGCGAGAAAAGCGCGGGTGTGAGGCCGTTTTTTATGCGCATAGATGGGGAATTGCGCGAAGTGTATGTCGAGGCGTTAGGCGAGGCTTCTGCGCGTGAAAAGCGAGATTCTAAGCCAAAAGGATTGCCACAAGCTACATGCTCTGGACATGCCACAAGTGCGATGCCCGGCACGCTCACAAAGCTAAAGGTAAAGGTTGGAGATAGCGTGAAAGTTGGCGATACGCTGGCAATCATTGAGGCGATGAAAATGGAAAATGAAGTGCTAGCGGCTGTTGATGGCGTGGTGAAAGAGATTTATGCCACTGAAGGCACACAAGTTGGCAGTGGCGTGGCGATAATGTTTATTGGGTAGATTCCAAACCTCACTTCCGCGCAGACATTATCAATTAAATTAAGAATCTGCGCTACAATGCCACGCTTTTAAAAATCCTTTTTGCACAAATCGAGGTAGGCTATGAAAGACATTTTAGAATCTGCGCTATGCGGAGATGAGCTAAGCGCGCAAGAATTTAGCAAGCTTTATGAGCTTGATCTTTTCACGCTTGGCAATGCCGCAGATTCCATCAGACAAGAAAAATACCAAAAAAAGACTTTTTTTAATATCAATCGCCACATCAACCCCAGCAATATCTGCGCGGACATTTGCAAGTTTTGTGCCTTTAGCGCGCATAGGAAAAATCCAAATCCTTATGAAATGAGTATCGATGAAATCCTAAGTCAAGCCGTGCAAAGTGCCAAAAATGGCGCAAAAGAGGTGCATATCGTCTCAAGCCACAATCCAAATTACACTTATGAATGGTATTTGAATGTGTTTAGAGAGATTAAAAAAGCCCTGCCAGAGCTTCATATCAAAGCGCTTACCGCTGCGGAGGTGGATTTTTTAGACAGGAAATTTAACAAGGGCTTTGAGCGTGTGTTGGAGGATATGGCGGAAAATGGCGTGGATTCTATGCCCGGAGGTGGGGCGGAGATTTTCGCGCCAAAAGTGCGCGAGTATATTTGTAAAGGCAAAGTAAAGGCGCATAGATGGCTTGAAATCCACAAATATTGGCACTCTCTTGGCAAGATGAGCAACGCCACGATGCTTTTTGGGCATATAGAATCTAGGGAGGATAGGATCGATCATATGCTTAAGCTAAAGGACGCGCAAAGTGCGAGGGAGAGGGTAGATGCCAAAAAAGGCGGGTTTAATGCCTTTATCCCGCTACTTTATCAAAAGCAAAATAATTATTTGAAAGTGAGCGAGTTTCCCAGCGGGCAGGAGATTCTTAAAACCATTGCAATTGCTAGAATTTTGCTAGGAAATATCCCACATATCAAGGCGTATTGGGCGACTTTGGGGCTTAATCTCGCACTTGTGGCGCAGGAGTTTGGCGCAGATGATATGGATGGGACAATCGAGGTGGAAAGCATACAATCCGCTGCTGGCGCAAAAAGCAGGCATGGCATTAGCAAAGATGAGCTTATTTATCAGATAAAAGATGCGGGGTTTGTCCCTGTGGAGCGAGATTCTCTCTATAATGAATGCGGGGTGTATTAGATAATATAAGGCGTCATTGCGAGCTGATGGGTTAGCGAGAGAATCCAAATAAGATGGAATAAAAATTTGCTTAGCAAATTTTTCAATTGAGAAACTCAAATGCAGTGTGCGGCACGCACCTTCTAGCGTTGTCGGGGGTTTGGGGGTGCAGGG
>NZ_NXLL01000004.1 GCF_003364115.1 Helicobacter sp. MIT 00-7814
CCTTATCCCCCTGCACCCCCAAACCCCCGACAACGCTTTTTAAGGGTTACGCTTCGCGTAACTAAAATTCCTTTGATTTAGGTGTGCAGAGGGGCATGATTACATAGGATTCTTATGGAATCCTATGCAGATAAATTTTAAAGCTTGCTCGCTTTCATATCGATGACATAGCGGAATTTTGCCTTGCCGGTGGTGAGATCCTCGTATGCCTCGTTGATTTTATCCGCAGTGATGATTTGCGTCTCTGGGTAGATTTTGTGTTTGAGTGAAAAATCTAGCATTTCTTGCGTCTCATTTATCCCGCCAATAAGCGAGCCATACACTTTTTTGCCCGCCTTAAACACAAGCGTATCAAGGCTAATTTGTGGCATAACATCGCTTGGTGGAAGTCCCACAATCGCAAACTCCCCGCCATATTTCAAAAGGTTGATATACGCGCTTGGGTCGTATTTTGTGGGGATTGTTGAGATGATAAAATCAAAGCGCTCTTTGACTTCATCAAGCTTGTCAGTGGTGTAAAGTGCCTTTGCACCGAGCTCCAGCGCTTCTTTTTCTTTATGGCGATTGCGCGCAAAGACGCTCACTTCCGCACCCATTTTTAGCGCGTATTTTAGCGCCATCACACCAAGCCCGCCAAAGCCTGCCACACCGACTTTATCGCCCTTTTTGATTTGGCTAAATTTTAGCGGTGAATAAGTCGTGATACCAGCGCAAAGCAAAGGCGCGACTTTCTCTAGTGGCGCGTCATTGGGGACATTTACGGCAAATTTTTCGCTTCCCACGATTTTGTTGGAATACCCGCCATAAGTTGGCTCATTATCATGGAAGCAGTCTTTGCAGTCATAGGTGAAGACGACTTTGCCATTTTCGCAGAATTGCTCTTGGCTTCTTTTGCACGCCTCGCATTCTCCGCAGGAATTTACCATACAGCCAACACCCGCGTAATCGCCGACTTTAAATTTTGCTACATTTTTGCCCACAGCCACCACGCGCCCTGCGATCTCGTGTCCGGGCACCATCGGATAAATCCCCTCATGCCACTCGCTGCGTGCAGAGTGAATGTCGCTGTGGCAGATCCCAGCAAAAAGGATTTCGATAAGGATATCATTATCCCCCAGCGCATGGCGACTAGCGCTAAAAGGCTTAAACGCTGAATCTTTAGAATCCACCGCATAGCCTTTGAAATCTATCCTTTTGCCCTCTGTTGCTTGTTTGATATACTCTTGCATATTTGCTCCTTTAAAAAACATTTTTTTAGAATCTTAAAAATTTGTCGTTGTTAAAAAGATTCTATGCGTGTAATTATAAAAGATGACACCTAGTGTCTGTCAAGGGGGTTGGGGCAAATTTGTTTGCAAATTTTACTTTTATAACTTTTGCGCTATAATGTGCCTCTTGCGACAAAAAGCTCGCAAAAGGTCGATTATGCATTTTTGAATTTTTAGCTTTCATTTTATTTTAAGGAGTTAGGTTATGAAAACTTTTTATAAAACGCTTTTGGCAGGATTTTTATTGGGGAATGTCGCGGTGAGCGCGCAGGAGTTTAACGAAGTGGGGCATAAATCCCTAGGTATGGGCGGCACAGGTGTCGCGGTGAAAAATAGCCCTTATGGATTGTTTTTTAACCCCGCACTTTTGGCTGCGAAGCCCGGCACAAAGATAGGTTATAGCATTGGTGGTGGTTTGTCAGAAAAAAATATGTACAACATCATCAATAGCAACCTCGCAAATGTGCAAGATGTCGAGGCGTTTAACAAACTGCTAGAAAGCAACAATCTTCAAGTGAAGCTCTCTGGCACACTTGCTTTGCAGTTGCCAGAGTTTAGCTTTGGTCAGCTTGCTATTGGGTTAAATACAAGCGTATATGGCGCGATTGGGCTAACAGGATATTTGCCGACAAGTCAAAGTACAGTCGATGGTGCGGGCATTAATTTTAATATCTCAAGCTTGGTTTTAACCGAAGTGCCGGTGGGCTATGCGTATTCTTTTGATCCCGGACTTGGTAAAATCAGCCTAGGCGTGGCGCTTAAATATATGAATGCAAGCTATGCACATAACTCTGTGGCGCTAGATTCTCAATTTAACGAAGAGAAAGTCTCTGATTTGCTAAATGATTCTCTTAAAAGAGAAGGGGCGATTTCTAGCTCAAATGTGGGAATTGATTTGGGTATGACTTATGCGCCGGTTGAAAGCTTGACTTTAGGACTTGTGGGGAAAAATCTCAATAGCCCATCTTTTGGTTTTGGCGAAACGAAGCTAAAGATTAAGCCACAAGCGCGCTTTGGAGCTGGATTTAACCCAAGTGAGCGCATCGTTATCGCTGCAGATATTGACTTGACAAATAATGATGTCATCACGCTTGGTGGCACAAGATTGCAATCGCAAAAAATGGGCGTGGGCATTGACTTTGACGCGGTGCTTTTTAGCGCACGCGCTGGTTTAGCAAAAGATTTGCGTCAGGATAACGGCGCGATTATTTCCGCTGGCATTGGCTTTGGATTCTTAGATGTTTCACTTGCTGTATCTTCAGGCAAATCACACCTTGCTGATGGTGGGACAATGCCACGATATGTAGCGTTTCAAGTGGGTGGCGGATTCACATTTTAATGCATTGAGCGAAGTTTGATTTAAGGCTAGGAGGCGGTTATGAAAGCAAAGTTTTTTCTTACTTCCTTTGTCGCGTGTGTGAGTTTAGCAAGCGCGCTAGAATTTGGCGGTATGGGGAACACTTCCGCAGGAATGGGGGGCGCTGGTGTCGCGCTCAAAAACTCGGCATGGGGGCTTTACTATAATCCTGCTTTGCTTTCTGCCTCGCCAAAAGTGAAATTTGGCTACAGCTTAGGCGTTGGTATTAGTGAAAAGAATCTCGCACAGCTCGCAACCGTGGATATTGCAAATATGCAAGATACCGCTACAAGGCTAGCAAGTAGCTTTAGTGGTGGAAGTGGTGGCGGTGCTGGCGCGGTAAATGGTGTCGTAGATGCGGTGGATAAGGCATTAGATACAGTGCTAGGTAGCACTGGCACAACAGGGCAAAGCACACAGGATAAATTAACAAGTTATTTGCAAAGTCACAAAGATGGAAATTACACGGATTTAATCGATAAGATTAAAGATGAAGTCCAAAAAAGTAGCTCATTAGATGACCTTCAAAAAGGTTTATTGGGCAATATTTTAGGCAGTGTGGATTATGATAATTTGAAATTTGATAATAGCACAGCTGGTGGTGTGGCAAATGCGCTAACCAACATTACTATTAGCAAAGGCTCGGATAGGGGCTTAGATAAGTCAATGGCGGATATTGCGCTTGTGCAAGATTCTATCAAGGATAGCAACCTAAGCCTTGTTAGTCAAAATGGACTTGTATTTCAGCTTGGCTCGCGTCCGCTAAATAACACCGTTGGCACGCTTGCAGTGGGGCTTTTCGCCTCGGCGTATTCAAGTATGTCAATCAATGCAAACCCCGATAAAATGCGTCTTATTTTGGAAGCTGGCGGGAATTATTATGAGCTTAAAATTACCGATAGTGGCTACACCTATGGGCTTTCCTCAAAAAGTGACTATGATGCGCATTCGCTCCTTGCGGCTTTGCAAACCACAAATCCAAGTGACGCGCATAATCTCACCATCACTTCTTTTGTGCTGAGTGAAATTCCAATCGGCTACGCGCGCACTTTTTATTTCAAAAATAGCAACCTCAATGTCGGTGTGAGCGGGAAGCTGATGAATGGCATTAGCGTGCAAAATAAGATTGCCATTTCTACCAACACTGATTTTGCAAAAGAGCTTAGCAATCTCACACAGAGCTTTAATGGAAGCAACGCTAGCAGGGCGTTTGGCGTCGATGTGGGGCTTGTGTATGAGATTGATTTGCCAAAGTTTCGCAATCTCACTTTTGGCTTAGTCGGTAAGAATCTAAACTCGCCGACTTTTAAATCCACCATTGAAGATGTTGTGATTAAGCCTCAAGTGCGCGCGGGGCTGGGCTACTATACAAGCTCGGGATTTAATATCGCTTTTGATGTGGATTTGACGCAAAATGATCTCCTTGCTATAAGCAGTTTGAAGCAAAAAAGTCAGATGATAGGTGGCGGTATGGGCTTTTTGTGGAGGGGCATGGATTTGCGCGTGGGCGCGATGAAAGACTTGCGACAGGACACCGGGCTTATCCTCACAGGCGGGATAAATCTGCTCGGATTCCTTGATATTACCTTGCAGTCAAGCACCAAATTTACCGACATACAAAATATCCCAATGCCTCAATATCTCAATTTGCGCGTAGGCGGTAGTTTTTCGTGGTAGATTCTCTCGTGCCTTTGGCGCGGAATTGTGAAAAACTTTCAAGGTGAATGCTTAAAATTTTAGCTAATCTACTACTTAAAAACTTATGCTACAATTTTGGCTTTTTTAAAATATCCAAAATTTTGCAAAAGGATTTGGCAATGCAGTTTGAAATGATGTATTCTAAAATCCACCGCGCGCGCGTGAGTGACGCAAATCTCAACTACACAGGCTCAATCACAATTGATAAAAACCTTGCAAATGCGGCTGGAATGCTTGAGAATATGAAAGTAGATGTGCTTAATATCAACAATGGCGAGCGTTTCAGCACTTATGTGATTTTGGGCGAAAATGAGGGCGAGATTTGCCTTAATGGTGCGTGCGCGCGCAAGGCGCAGATTGGCGATTTGGTGATTATCGTGGCGTATGCGATGATGGATTCTAACGAGGCAAAAGGCTTTAAGCCAAAAGTCGTGCATGTGGATTCTTGCAATAAAATTTGCAAGTAAAAATCTAAGATTCTCAAGCCACTAAACCGCGTTGTAGAATCTTAAAATCTCAACAACCAAAAATGGTAAAATATGTGCGCGAAAGCGAAGTAAAACGAAGCTGGAGCGGAGGCGAAGTGCGATTCACTCGCACGAGACGATACAATAAAAAAGGAATAAAACAATGTTTGACCCAAAACAGCTTGGCGATATGTTTGCAAATATGCAAGAGAGCCTTAAGCAGCTCAATGAAAAGTCCAAAGACACGCGCTTTAATGTCAAAAGTGGCGGTGGGCTGGTGGAAGTGAGCTTTAATGGTGCGGGCGAAATCATTGATTTAAACATCGATGAAAGCCTGCTGGAGGATAGGGATTCTCTGCAGATTCTCTTGCTTGGCGCGCTTAATGATGCATATAAAGCAATGGAGCAAAACCGCCAAAACACCGCGCTTGGTATGCTTGGTAACCTAAATCCTTTTAATAAAAGCTAGCAAAAGCAATGCGCGTAAGATTTTTTTTCACTTCCTTATTCCTTTGTGCGTTAGCCACGCTAGGAGCGCAGGAGTATGACTACACGCATTGTATTAATTACTACAACAACGCAAGTGTCGCGGTGGGCGATACGCGCGCAGTGGCGCTTAAACACAAGGGCAAAGTTGTGCTTTTTATGCACTCCAAAACGCGCCCAAAGGCAAAGATTCTCAAAAGCGATCCCTTTGTGGGGCTGTATTTGATTGAATCTACGCTTCCAAAGCTAAGCTATGATTTATTACCCCTTGATGAGCGCACGCTTAAAGATAAAAACCTCATCGCCATCACTGCCAAAAATCCGCCAAAAGGGCATATCACCGCGCGACAAAGCGATTATTTGCAATATGCGCACTTTTCAAGCAAGCTCGCGCCAAATAGCGTGATTGGCAATATTTGCTACCAAATTTATGGAATCGGCGTTGGGGACAATGGCTTCCTTGAAAAAAAATATATTGATAGATTTTTGCAAAGTGAAGCGGGCGTGTATGGGGACATTGGCGTGAGGTTGGATCACAAACTGCGTGTGAGTTTGAGCGATCCATTTTTTGCAAACAATCCTTTTTTGGGCGGAGATGAGCTTGTAAGCGTTAATGGCACTAAGCTTACTTCCCTTTCGCAAGCGCATTGGATTATTAGTAATCTCAAAATTGGCTCAAGCGCAAAAGTTAGCTTCAAGCGCAATGGTGCGTTGCAAAATGCTGAAGTGGTGGTGGGTAGGCTCTATGGCGGAATGCTTTTGCGCGATACTTTTTTGGAGCGCTTTGGGATAGAGCTTAGCGAAAATCTGCAGATTCTAAGTATGACAAACGCCCAAAACTCGCGCTTTAAAGAACTAAAAGTGGGTGATAGAATCGTGTGGATTAATAAAACGCCCGCAACTCTGGCTAATCTCACAACCCTGCTAAGCGAAAGCCTGCAACCACAAGCTTTGAAAACCTATGAAGGCAAAATCCAGCTTCTTGTAAGACGCGGGGAGTTTGAGTTTTTTATAAAAATTTAAAGCGGATTCTCAAAGCCAAAATGGCGTTGTGGAATCTGCAAAATTTTCTTAAGGAAAAATGGTAAAATACCGCCATGCGTTAGAGAATCCGCAGAATCTAAGCAATTAAAAAAGGCTATGTATGCGCGCGAAGCTGGAAACAAAGCGGAATTTACTTCCGCGAAGTTGGAAGCGGAGCGGAGCTCACAAGGGCTTTGCTCTTGTGAGTGATACAATTAAAAAGAACAAAGGGAATTCAAGTGGGACTAGAGCAATTAAGCAAGGAATTTGAGGAGTTTTTGAGGGCAAATGCGCCGCAAGTTGGCGGATTCCATCCGCATTACCAAAAGGCGCTGTGGGAGATGATGGACGCTGGGGGCAAGCGCTTTCGCCCGATGCTATGCCTATGCGTGGTGGATTCCCTTTCCCCTGCGATGCTGCCAAATGCTTTTCTGCCCGCTCTTGCGCTGGAAAGCATGCATACTTATTCGCTTATCCATGATGATTTGCCTTGTATGGATAATTCCCCTCTGCGCCGTGGTTTCCCCACTTTGCATACGACTTATAATGAGACTTTGGCGCTTCTTGTTGGCGATGCGCTCAATACCTACGCATTTGAGCTTCTCTCCCTTGCTAAGCTTTCCCCAGAAGTGAAAGTTTTGCTTATTTATGAGCTTTCTCACAATGCTGGTGCTAGCGGAATGGTGCTAGGACAGGCGCTTGATTGCGAGTTTGAGAATAAAAAAATCACTTTTGAAGAGCTAAAAATCATTCATCAAAATAAGACGCTAAAACTCATCGCCACAAGCCTAAAATTTGGCGCGATTATCGCAAATGCGAGTGAGGAAATTACACTAAAGCTAGAAAATCTAAGTAGTGATTTGGGGCTTTTTTTTCAAGTGCGCGATGATCTCATCGATGTGCTTGAAAGCGAGGAGCAAGCAGGAAAACGCGTGCAAAATGATTTGCAAAAAAATACTTATGTAACCTTGCTAGGGTTGGAAGGCGCAAAAAATCAGGCGCACACGCTTGCACAAAACATTAAAACAACGCTAGATTCCCTGCCTTTACGGCTTAAAGAGAATCTTAATGAAATCTTAAAACCTTATCTCAAATCTTACGCATAAATTGATAAAAAGGAAGCACAAATGAAACGAATTCTTTTGACAAATGACGATGGCTATGAATCTAGCGGGCTTTTGGCGCTCAAAGACGCGCTTAATGATTTGGCGCAAATCACCATTGTCGCGCCTTCAAGTGAAAAGTCCGCGTGCGGGCATGGGCTTAGCATTACAAAGCCTTTGCGCTTTGTGCGCTTGGATGATGATTTTTACAAGCTTGATGATGGTACGCCGAGTGATTGTGTGTATCTCGCGCTAAATACGCTTTATGGCAGTGGGGTGAAGCCTGATTTGGTGATTTCTGGCATTAATATCGGCTCAAATATGGGCGAGGATATTACCTATTCTGGCACGGCTGCAGGGGCGATGGAGGGCTGTTTGCAAGGCATAGATTCTATTGCGATTTCTCAAATGCTAAGGGATAAAAATTTGGGAAGCGATTTTGATTTCGCACTTGCAAAAGAGGCGATTAGGGAGCTGGTGCAAAAGATTTTTGCGCGCTCATTCCCGCTTGGTGCGCGAAAGTTTTTGAATGTCAATATCCCACAAATTGCACCCAAACAATGCAAAGGCACAAAAATCACGCAAATGGGCTATAGAATCTATGGTAATTCTGCGCAATTGCACCGCAATCCGCGCGGGCAGGAATACCATTGGCTTGGTTTACAACCGCTTGTTTGGGAGGAGCGTAAAGACATGCCAAATGTCAATGGCGCGCGCTTTGGCGGGCTAAGCGATTTTGACGCGACAAAAGAGGGCTACATTTCCATAACGCCTATAAAGCTAGATTTGACAAGCTATGAAGATGTGGATTCTCTCCAGCAGTGGGTGCAAGAGTAGAATCAAGCGAGGCAATGCAATTTTAAGGAATTAAAAGGAACAAACATAATGAATAAGAGTAGAAAATTTACGCTGTTATTTTTTATGCTTTTTGTATGGGCTAATGGCGAGCAAATGTCACAAAGTACGCAAGAATCAAGCACTCTTGATGTCAAAAGCGCTTGGGAGAAAGTGCTAGAAAATAATGACGCGCTCAAAGCTCAAGAACACAACCTTGCACGCGCTCAAAAGCTCGCTCTTGGAGCGAAGCTTAGCTTTTTACCAGAGATAAATTTTAAGGGCGCGTATCTCTATTTTGATGAAGCTATGCAGCATAGCCTCAATACCCAGATGCAATCAACAGGGATTCCGCAGACAGATGCGCTTTTGAGCGGAATCTTAAGCAGTGTCAATAAACCAATAACCTTGTTAGAGCGCGATGTGATGGTGGGCGCGTTTAATATCATCTATCCGCTTTACACCGGCGGGGCGCGTGTGAAAGGGATAAAAATCGCTGAAATCGCCAAAAAAGACGCCGCTGAAGCCATGCGATTAAAAAAACTTGCGACTTTTGAAGAATTTGTGACGATTTATTATGGAAGTGTGTTGGCAAAGGACTTACAAGAGGTTTGCGAGGAAAATTTTGAAGCCTCGATGATGCATTACAACAACGCGCTTGATTTAGAAAAAAGCGGGCAAATCGCGCGCCTAGAGGTGCTGGCAAGTCAAGTGGCAAGCGATAAGTCTAAAAATACCTTGCGTAGCGCGCAAAATGCAAGACTAAGCGCGGATTTAGCGCTAAATAGCGCGCTAAGCACGCAAGATTCTGCGCCTAGCTCAAAAATCGAGGTTTCCTCAAAGCCTCTGTATGATGAAAATTATTATGTGCAAAAAGCCCTGCAGAGCTATCCTGCACTGCGTTCGCTTGATTTAAAGATAGAATCTGCTAATGAAGCTACAAGCCTTGCGCGCGCGAGCTTTTTGCCACAGGTGGTGGGAATGGGGAGCTATATTTTTACCGATAAGCAGGATTCTCTACTTGTGCGCTCAATCCCAACTTGGTATGTGGGTGTTGGCGTAAATATCCCTATTATCTCGCCCACTGCGCGCCTGCAGAGGTATCAAGCGAGCAAAATTACTACCTTAGAGCTAGAAAGTCTCAAGGCGCAGGCGATTAAGGATATTACTTTGCTTGTGCGTCGCACTTACAAAGAGGCGTTGTTTGCGCGGGAAGAGTATGAAAGTCTTAATTCATCAATTATTTTGGCGCAGGAAAATCTTAAACTTCAAACAAATGCCTTTAAGCAGGGCTTAGCCACGAGTGCGCAGGTAATTGATGCGCAAAATTCGCTTCAAAGCGTGCTTGTGGAGCAAAAAAGCGTGGGATTTAAGGCGATTGTGGCGCTAGCGAAGCTTTTGGCATTGAGCGATGAGATAGAGACTTTTTATGAGTATCAGCGTTAGAGCGTGTTCTATTAATTGGTATCACTTGCGCAAGCATTGTCCTTGCAAGCTCCGCTCCACTGCGTTACGCACGCATACTCTATATTTTTTGGTTGATAAGATTTGTAGATTCTCTAATGCTGTTTGGGAATTTTCAAATTTCAATCAACGCTACAAAATCTCATCGCCAAAGCGCGCAATTTTATAACTTTTAAAACAAGGGGTTAGTTATGCAACATATTGAAAATGTCGGAATCATCGGGCTTGGGCTTATTGGTGGCTCGATTGGGCTGGCGCTAAAAAATCTTGGGAGTTTTGGCTGTATCGCAGGCTATGATACCAATCCTCTGCATGCCTCTCAGGCGCTTTCCCTCGGGCTTGTTGATGAGTGCATTAGTTTGGAACAGCTCTTAAGTGAAGGCGATGTGATTTTTATCGCGGTGCCGGTTGAGGGGATTATTGAGATTGTTAAAAATATTAAGCATATTAAGCCAACTGCCACGATTATCGATCTTGGCGGGACGAAGCAAAAGATTTTAGAATCTGTGCCGCCATCTATCCGCGCGAATTTTGTCGGTGCGCACCCGATGAGTGGGACGGAGTTTTATGGACCAAAGGCTGCGGTGCAGGATTTGTTTAAAGATAAGATTGTGATTCTTTCAAATTTAGAGCAAAGTGGCGCACATCAGGTGCAGGTGGCGCGCGAGATTTTCCTTAGCATTGGTATGAAAATCATCAAAATGGACGCGAGAGAGCATGACAAGCATATCGCGCTTATTAGCCACATGCCCCATATCATCAGCTATGCGCTGGCAAATGCTGTGCTTTCACAAGAGGATCCGCAGACGATTTTAGCCCTTGTGGGCGGTGGTTTTAAGTCCATGAGCAGGCTTTCTAAAAGCTCGCCAAAAATGTGGAATGATATTTTTAAGCAAAATAAGCAAAACACCTTGCGCGCGCTAGAATGCTTTGAATCTGAACTCAAAAACGCAAGAGAAATGCTCCAAAATGAAGATTGGGAAGGCTTAGAATCCTTTATGGCAAGGGCAAATAAGTTGCAGGATTTTTTGTAGGAAAAAATAATTTTATTTTTGCAATACTACGCGCATATGAGAACTTGCATCCAAATATACCAATAAATATTGTAAGTAAGCTTTTGTTTTCTCATCAAACGCACAAATTTGACGCAATATCTTATCTTCTAGCTCATCTGCACTATGGCTTAAAATACTTATATCAAATTTTCCGGGTGTATCAATGGCTTTAAGTTTAAATTTATTTTTAAATGCAAAAAGTGCGATGTTTTGTGTACTGAAAGCATTTAAATGCATAGGTGGATACAAAGAATGCGCTAAAAGTCTTGTTTTATTATAATCTAATGCTTTTAATTCAAGGCTTGCAGCATTTGGTGTAGTAAATATACAAAAGCCATTTTCTGATAGATTATCTCTGATTGATTGCATAAATGCATTTGGATCTAAAAGATGTTCTATCAACTCAAAGTGCACGATAATATCAAACTGTGTTTGTAGATTTTTTAAGTTTTCTGCATCAAGGGCTTGAAAGGTAATTTTATCTTTTAAAGATTGCCCCCCCCCCTATTTGCTCTTTTAAAGAATCTTGTGCTAGAGTAATCGCATTTTCATCAATATCGATTCCATAGTAATTTACATTTTTTTTACCTATTTGTTGCAAATATTCGCTTAGTGCGTATATAAAAACCCCGGAATTACAACCAATTTCTAATATATTACAACAATCTTGTTTTTGCAAAATCTTTTCTATATATTCTGCAATAAAATTTACTCGAGAATCTATCTTTGCGCTTGCTTTTTGTTTAGAGTTCAATAAGGCGTAGGTTTTGTTGTTTTCGCAATGGTTATAATAGAAGCTTAATGCCTGAGGATTTGGAGCAGGATTTACATATTCAGAATGACAAATAGCACAAAGACTCATCTCGTAATATCCCAAGAATTTTGGTAAAGAGCTAAACTCATTACTTCCACAAATAGGACAATTTCTTTGCATAAAACTTTCATGAAATTTTTCAAAAACAATCTTTGCGTCTTTTAACCTTTGCTGAAAGATTAAAAGCGCATTTTCTTTGCTTCTGTATGTATAAAAATCTGTGTAAGTAGGGTTTGTATTCATTTTTTGATACTACCTTTCTTTATTGTTGTCAAATTCTAAGTATACAGAATCTTTGCTTAAATAAATTTTATCCCTCTGTTTCTAGCTCCAAAAGTGCGATTTCGCTAGGGGCGAGGAAGCGGATTGTCGGTCCCCAGAATCCCGCGCCCGAGCTTACATAAAGTTGCGTTTTGGAATCTAGCTTATAAAGCCCATGTATGTAGCGCTGATCAAGCCACACAAGGAAGCTAAGCGGAAATACCTGCCCGGCGTGCGTATGTCCGCACAAGACAAGATCAAAGGCGCTGACATCATAAAATTTCAGAATCTTTGGCTGGTGGGCGAGCAAAATGCTAGGCTTGCTAGGATCTAGCCCACTTTTGGCGCGCTCAATATCTGGCTCAAATTTTTGAAATCGCAAGCCAGTCAAATCACAAATCCCCGCGAGGTTAAAATCCTCTAGCGCGAGATTCTCATTTTCAAGCACCTTTATATCAAGCTCGCGCAACGCACGCATAATAGGCGTAATTCCGTGGTAGTATTCATGATTGCCATTGACATAATACGCGCGCGCTTCTAACTTATTGAGCTCTAAAAGTGCGGGCTTGACAAACTCGATATTTTCATCTACCAAATCCCCCACAATCACCACAATATCAGGCTTTAGCGCATTTATACGCTCTACAATCCCGCGCATAAATTCCACCCCAAGCGCCTTGCCAAGATGCACATCGCTAATCATTGCAATTTTTTTGTGCGCCTTTAGCTTTGGCAATGCAATGGAGACTTTCCGCACCTGCGGGATTGCGCAAGCATTTTTATAGAATCTATATCCAAGCAATAAAAAAAGCACCGCCACGCCAAGATCTTTTAAAGTAAGCAAAAATTCCCTGCGCTGTGGATTTGCAAGCAGTGTGGGGCATTTTTGCGTAGGTGTGCATTGATTGAGAGGCGGATTGTGTGCATTTGGCGCTTTATAGAGATTCTGCTTTTTACACGCACATTTTAGAAAAATTTTTGCAAAAATCTGTGCTAAATCCACAAGCACACATGCCACAAAAAGCGCACACCCAAGCACCACAAAGCCACCAAGCCCAAGATAAAGTGTGTGGTTAAATTCTTTTTCTTTTGCAAGGAGAAAAAAGCTTAGTTCGCCACCATAGAGCAACATTAGCAGCGCAACTAAGAGAATCTTGCGCCCTTTAAAAACGCGCAAATCCCGCAACACACGCTTATAACAATAAAACTTCGTTAATGCCATAAGCCCAAAAATACTCAACGCCAAAAGATAAATTTTCATTTAAAAATCCTAGATTCTGCACTGCATTGCTGTTAAAAATTTTTAGCGTATTTTATAAGGTTTGGATTAATGACTTTTTATTAACACTTGATAATTTTTCTCTAACTCTTTAAACCTACAATAGCGCGGATTTAATACTTTACAAATAAGGAGAAATTATGCAAATTAAAGAGTTTATGACGCAAGATCATAGGGAGTGCGATTCGCATTTTGCGCTCGTGGAAGAGGCATTGCAAGAAGGTGATTTTAAGAAGGCGCAAGAAGAGTTTGAAAAGTTTATAAGCCACACACTGCGCCATTTTGCACAAGAAGAGGAGTTGCTTTTCGTGGAATTTAGTAATGCTACGGGAATGAGTGGCGGTCCAGTAGAAGTGATGAAATATGAGCATAGCCAGCTGCGCGGGCTTTTGGAGCAGTTAAAAGGCGCGCTAGTTTCACAAAATGCGCAGGAATTTTTTGGCATTAGCGAAGGGATGATGATTTTATTACAACAGCACAATATGAAAGAGGAGCAAATGCTTTATAATATGATACAAATGCAGCTAGGTGGGCGCAATGATGAGCTTGTGGAAAAGCTAAAGAATTTTTAGCGCGATTTTTTGAATGCTTTAAAACGCTAAAATTTTATGCCAAAAAGAGTTTTTCTCGTTGATACAAGGGCGCTTGAGCACCCAAAGCCTTTGGAGATTATGCTCTCTTTATTGCCACATTGTGCGGGAGAAAAGCCCTCTAGCAAGGACGCTTTAGAATCTACTTCAGAGAATATTTTATGTATGATTCACCGCCTTGAGCCTAGACTTTTGTATGATATTTTGCACGCGCAGGGTTTGGCATATCATACGCAAATTTCTAGCGCACAAATCGCACAAAACATACTACAAGCGCGCAATATAGGGGAATATCAAACACAAATCGCCTATCCTTTAGATTCACAAAAATGCGCAAGTGGGTATGATGAGAATTCACAAGAAGTGTTTTTGGAAGTGTTTTTGATTTTTATCGCTATGCCTTTGGTGCTAGAATCCTTCTTGCGCGACTTTGCGCGACAATCAAATTTAAATTTGAAAGGTTAGCCCATGTATCAAGGCATTTCATTGACGCAAGCCCCGCCTTTTGGCGTGGTTGTAAGCTTTTTTTGCAATGGGCTTGTGTATCTTTTTTTGGCAGGCGTTGTGATGCTAGGTACAGATTTTTTTCTTGCAAGTGATTTTATTGCGTTGCTTCATTGCTTTAGCATCGGTTTTTTGCTTTGCGTGATGTTTGGCGCGCTTATGCAAATGCTTCCTGTGCTTGGCGGCGTGCGCCTCTCTTACCCAAAGTTTGTGTGCGCCTTAACGCTTATAAATCTCAATGTCGGGCTTCTTTGCTTTCTTTTTGGCTTTCTCGCGCCATTTTCTACGCTTGATTTTCAAGTATTTCTCACCATCGCCTGTATTTGCTTGCCTCTTGGGGTTGGGATTTTTGCGTGTAATGTTTTTGTGAAACTTGCGCAAATTAAGCATTTCACGCCTAGCCTTATTTTTATGATTTGCGCGCTGTGTGCGCTTGTGGTGGCAGTGATTTTTGGAGTGCTTCGGCTTGGGAGTTATGCGGGGATTTGGAATTTTGAAGATGAGGTTTTGCTTGCAAGCCATGTGAGTTTTGGCGCGTTTGGGTGGATTCTAGCGCTTATTGTTGGCGTTATGTTGCAGGTTTTGCCGATGTTTTATGTCGCACCAAGTTTTAAGAAAAGCTTTTATAAAGGCATTTTGCCTTCCCTTTTTGGCGCGCTTTTAGTGGCGTTGGTGTTAAAAGGATTTTTAGGGAAAGTGGCAGATTCTCTTTTATTTGGCGTTTTTGGTGCATTGCTATTAAGTGTGAGTGTGAGCGCATTTTATACACTTAAAGCACGCAAAAGAAAGCTCAAAGAGCCATCGATTTTTTTATGGAATCTTGGCTTTGCTTGCTTTTTTCTCTCTTCACTTCTCTTTTTTAGCGCGGTATTTTTCCCTTACGCAAGTCTTATTTATGGTGCTGGCGTGCTTTTTTTGTGCGGGATTTTGAGCATTGTTTTTAGCATGCTTTGCAAGATTGTGCCTTTCCTTGCGTGGTTTCATCTAAGCTATAATGGCGTGATGAGTTTGCCAAGTATGCAGAGTTTTATCACGCCAAAGATGATGAAAGCCCTAGTTTTTGGGTTTTATGGCTTTTGTCTTTGCGCTATTGTGGGACTAGTTTTTCATAAGATTCTCGCTCTTAGCGCGTTTTTCTTGTTGTTTTTAAGCCTTTTGTTGCTGTTTGGAATCTTAAGGAGTTTTTATTTGCACAAAAAAATCTTAAAAACCTCGCCAAAGCTTGATTTGAGCGCATTTGCTAGCATGCAATCTTAAAAGTTCAAAAGGAAATCACAATGGAGCAAAAAAGCCTATATATGGAGATTCTTAAAAGCATTGGCTCAAAGCTAAGCTACACAAAAGATTCTATTTTGTTTTATGAAGGTGATACGCCAAAGCGCTTGTATGTCCTGTTGGAGGGAATCGTGCGGCTTTATAAAAGTGATGCGAGCGGAAATGAAATCATCATTCACAAGCTCATGCCAACAAGTTTTATTGCTGAAATGCCACTTTTTGAGAATCTGCCTTATCCCGCGAGTGCGCGCTTTGAAAGTGATGGCGTGGTGCTAAGTGTGGATTTTGCGCGCTTTAAGCAGAGCTTGAGCAAAAATCCAGATTTGCTTGTGGCATTTATCGGCTCACTGATGGGGAAAATCCGCATTTTGGAGAGAAAAATTTCCCATAGCATTTTAGCGAGCTTGCGCGCGCGCCTAGCGCATTATTTGTTGGAATCTAAAAACACTCTTTGCATAACAAATCAGCGCACTATCGCACAAGAGCTAAACACCACGCCCCAAAGCCTCTCGCGCACGATTAGGGAGCTTAAGGATATGGGGCTTATTAGCGTGAGCAAGGGCAAAATCACGCTGCTTGATATTCAAGGATTGGTAAGATTGCTAGATTCTTAAAATTGCTAGCAATATCAGAATCTTATTAAGCAAAATAGGCGCAATATGCGCGTTTTGGTAGGCTTTTTGTGGCGAAGTGATATATAAATTAAAGAGAATGAGAAAAATTACCAAAAATTAAGATTTTTATAAATTTTTATAGGTAGTATTGCGAGATTTTAAGACTTTACAAGGAGTTAAATAATGGAGGCTGTATATCCTTACGCGCTTATTGTGCATTTGTTTTGTGCGATTTTTTTCGTTGGATTTTTGTTTAGCGATTTGGTGGTGATTAGCTATCTTTTGCGACATTTGCCTAAAGAGCAGGCGGAAAAAGCAAGCAAGATTCTAGGAAATATTGAGACAAAAGTCATGCCACCTTGCTTTTTTCTGCTTATCCTTAGCGGTGGGATGCTTCTAAGCCAGCATATAGGTGGCGTGCATGGCTATTTTGAAAGCGCGTTTCAAAAGGTGCTTTTGCTTAAAGTCGCGCTCGCAGGCTGTATTTTTGCGCTTGTGATTTTTTCGCTCACAATGTATTTTATTGTCAAAAAGCCAAATCCACTCGGCGCCTACACTCACAAAATCGTCTTTGTCATAGGTGTCGGCGTGGTATTTTTGGCAAAGTTTGCGTATGTGGTTTAGTCTTGCGCTAAGGCTTTGAGCTCATAGCTAAAGACTTGCGGGCTTGGCGCATGAAAGCTAGAATTTGTGATTTTATTCCAAAATTTCATACGCAACGCATAATATTTAAGAAATATTTTGCGTATCAAGCGCTTGCATCCTTTGCTTCCAGCAAGCGCGTCTTTATCTACAATCTCTACATTTCTAAATCCTGCCATTTTTAGCACATATATTAAGCTTCCAGCAGTAAAAAGCGTGTTATGCGTCCAGTCCTCATACGCCCAATAGCACCCCGTATGCGACTGCGCGTTTGGCACCGCGACAAAAAGCTTGCCATCTTGAGCGAGGAGATTCTCTCTAAAATGCTTTAAAACAGGGATTACAAGCTCTTTTGGCAAATGCTCTAAAACATGAGTGGTGATGATAAGGTTAAATTTTTCTTGCGGTTTAAAACTAAAAATATCCTCAACAAGCGCGCATTCTATTCCGATTGAGCGCACATGATTAATCGCTCTTTGATTAATATCAATACCAAAAAGGGAGTAGTTTTCTTTAGAATCTAAGCTTGTTAAAGCGGTATTGCCCCCCCCCCTAATTGCTTATTCCATGCAAAGCTTTTGTTTTTTATTGCTTGCAATGTTTGTCCAAATCCACAGCCAAAGTCCAAGATTCTAGCATTTGGTTTTAAAGATTGGAAAATTTCCTCAAAATATGGCGCGAGGACTGCATTTTCATAGGTTTCTTCACTTACGCCCCTTGCTTCAAAATACTCACTCATTTTTGCTCCTTTTTTGATATTTATTTATAGAATCTAGCGCGCATTGTAGCATAAAACTAGTTTAGTAAAATCTCGGCTACAGAGCGTGAGCTGCCGTGTTTGAGGTATTCTCTAAGTTTTGTGCAATGTGTAGTGAAGTTTTTAAAATCAAAATTTTGATAAGAATCTAGGAGATTTTCCACGCTCAAATCTTTTTGGATTAGCTCTTTATGCAGGCGCGCATTTCCCTTGCCAGCGCGCTCACCTTGTAATGCCTGAAAAAGGATATTTGCAAGCCCAATGACTTGTAAGCGCACAAAAAAGCGCAGAAGGTGGAACTCTAGCGAGCGCATACGATAAGCTAGCACAAAAGGCGCGCCAAGAATGCTCGCCTGCAAAGTCGCCGTGCCCGAGCAAATAAAGGCAAACTCGCAAATCCTAAGCTCCTCTACAGAATCAAAACTTAAAACAAAGTCCGAAATACCCTCGCCATAGATATTTTGCAATTCCTCTTGTGTGAGATTCTCAAAATGCTTTGGCAATGCGAGAATCTTTTGCTTCCCATCTAAAGCTTTGCCAAGCTCCACAAATAGCGGAAAAACGCGCTTTATCTCGCCTTTACGACTGCCTGGCATAAAAAGAATGCGCCCATTTTCGCGCATCTTTTTCTCCAAAGGCAATTCATCTAAAAGCGGATTCCCCACATAGCGCGCCCTACCTTCTCTAAGCGCATTTGGGTAAAACGCAATTTCAAAAGGCAAAATCGCACAAAGCCTATCAAAGATTTTTTCAAGCTCTTTTGCGCGCCAGCTTTTCCACGCCCACACCTGCGGGAGAATGTAATAAATAATCTGCGGGATAGCCTGCCCGCGCATTTCAAGCTTTTTTAAGCCCTTTGCTAGCGGGATATGAAAGCTTGAACTATCAAGCAAAAGCGCCTTGTCACAAGTGCTAGCAAGCTCTATCATCTCCTTATTTACACGCTTGTAGAAAAAAATCTTTTTCAGCACATCTATAAAGCCCATCGCGGCAAAATCGCTCATCTCATAGCATGAGTTTGCGCTGAGATTCTCACAAGCGACAAAAGCCCTATTTTCAAAAATCCCAACAATCTCAATGTGTGTATTTAGCGCTCCTGCAAGCTTGTCCAGTTCCAGCGCAAGCGCTCTTAAATGGATATTTGCACTCGGCTCTAGCGCGCTAATGAAAAGTCGCATTTAAAGCACCTTTTTAGATTTTTTGGCTTTTGGCGCGGGACTAATAGGGGCGTTTAGAGAGGCATTTTGAGAATCTAGGTGCGCGTTTTTTAGCTCACTTTCACGCTTTTCTAGCTGGATTTCTTGTTTCAAGTCGCGCAGTTCGATACTAAGGCGCTTGTTTTCTAGCTCTAACTCAAGGATTTTTTGCTGCATTGTATTTGGTGCAAGCGGATTTTCTGTAGGGGCTTGTGTAAGTGGTGGGTTTTGTGTGGGTGGATTCTCTAAAATTTCATTTTTTTGAATCTGGTTTTTTGCCTCATTAGAATCCAAAGTCTGCGCGCCAGAAGACTTTTTGGAAAGCTTTTGAGACAGCTCCTTTTGACTTTGCAAAATCTGCTCCCTTAGGCTTTTAAGCTCCTCTTTTGCCTTTGAAATATCCTCTTCATACTGCGCGACTTGTTCTCTAAAATTTGCCCTATGGCGCTCAAAAATCTCCACAATCTCCCACAAACTCCCGCTTGCCAAATCATATTGCAAAAATTCTTTAAAAATATGAGAATCTAGTTCTTGCTTGCTCTGCATCGCGCTTCCTTTAAGCTTACTTTGGGTGATTGTAGCAAAAATAATTCCGCATCTCTCATCACTCTTTTATGCTACAATGCGCGCGATTTTTAAGATTCCAAACACAAATCAAGGACTTTTCATGCAACGCTATAAAACCAAACAAATTTTTGTCGGGAATGTCGCTATTGGTGGTGATGCGCCGATTTCAATCCAAAGTATGACTTTTAGCAAAACCTGCGATATCCCCGCCACAAAAGCCCAAATCGATAGGCTTGCACTTGCGGGTGCGGATATCGTGCGTGTGGCGGTGAGTGATGAAAATGACGCAAACGCGCTTAAAGAGCTAAAAAAGGTTTCCCCGCTTCCCTTGGTGGCGGATATCCACTTCCGCTATCGCTTTGCGCTTATCGCTGCGGAATCTGTGGATTGTATCCGCATAAATCCCGGAAATATCGGCAGTAAGGATAAAATCAAGGCTGTGGCTGATGCGTGCAATGCGCGCGGGATTCCCATTCGTATTGGTGTCAATGGCGGGAGCTTGGAGAAGCAATTTGAGCGCAAGTATGGCGCGACACCGCAAGGCATGATAGAATCTGCGCTGTATAACATTAAGCTTTTAGAGGATTTTGGCTTTGATAATATCAAGGTTTCGCTCAAGGCAAGCGATGTTATCCGCACAATACAGGCATATCGTGGGCTTAGAGAAAAGGTAGAATATCCCTTTCATCTAGGCGTGACGGAGGCGGGGTTGCTTATGCATTCTGCGGTGAAATCTGCTATGGCGCTTGGGGGCTTACTGATGGAAGGCATTGGCGATACGATGCGCTGCTCAGTAACCGGCGAGCTGGAGGAGGAAGTCAATCTTGCAAGGATGATTCTAAAATATAGCGGAAGACAAAAGCAGGGCATTACGCTTATTTCCTGCCCTACTTGTGGGCGCATTGAGGCGGATTTGGTAAAGGCGGTGCGCGAAGTGGAGCAAAAAATCTCGCATATCAAAACGCCTCTGCAAGTAAGCGGGATGGGTTGTGTGGTGAATGCGCTAGGAGAGGCAAAGCACGCAGATATCGCCATCGCCTTTGGGAATAAAGAGGGAATGATCATCAAAGCTGGCGAAGTCATAGGCAAATATAAAGAATCTGAAATTTTAGAAATTTTTATCAAAGAAGTGCAGGAGCTCGCCAAAGAGCGCGAAAAAATGGCATAAATATTTTAAGGAGAAATGATGGGGCAGATGGAGCAGATTTTGCGTAAGGCGCAAAAGGCAAAAGATATTTTAAGCACGCTTGGAATCGCGCAAAGGAACGCATTTTTGCAACTTTGCGCGCAAAATCTCTTGCGTGATAGCGCAAAAATCTTGCAAGCAAATGAAAGAGATTTGCACTCTCCACACGCGCAAAAGTTAAGCGAATCTGCGCGCAATCGCCTAAAACTTAGTGAATCTAAACTGCGTGCGATGGCAGATTCTTTATTGCAAATCGCAAGTCTCAAAGATCCATTGCATAGAATCTTAGAAGGCTGGGAAATGCCTAGTGGCATATGCATACAAAAGGTGAGTGTGCCTATTGGTGTCATTGGTGTGATTTATGAATCGCGCCCAAATGTCACAAGCGATGTAAGCGCGCTGTGCTTTAAAAGCGGGAATGTCTGTGTGCTAAAAGGTGGCAAAGAGGCGCTGGAGTCAAATAAGGCGATTTTAGATTCCCTCCATGATGCCTTGCGCGCGCAGAATCTTCCGCTTGAGTGCATTAATATGCTCTCTACCCATGATGAGGTCAAGGAGTTTCTAGCGCAAGATCGCTATATTGACTTACTCATTCCGCGCGGAGGCGAGGGGCTGATACGCTTTGTGAGTGAGAACTCGCGCATTCCTCTTATCAAGCACGATAAAGGCGTATGTCATTTGTATGTCAATAAAAACTACTCGCTTGATTTTGCGCTTGCTATTGCCCTAGATTCTAAAACAAGCTATCCTTCCGCGTGCAACGCCATTGAGACGCTTTTATGCGACAGAGAGATTAAGGAAGAGTTTTTGCCAAAGTTAGCGCATGTTTTGGAAAAATCTGGCACAAAGCTTTTGGGCGAAGATGAAGTGGCTGAAATTATCCCCATTGATGGCGCGCCTAGCTTTGAGACAGAGTGGGGCGCGAATGTGCTAAATATCAAAATCGTAGAAAACATAGATGAGGCGATTGCGCATATCAATACCTTTGGTTCGGGGCATAGTGATAGTATCATCACAAATGATGTGCGCGCGCAAGAGCAGTTTTTGGAGAGCGTGCAAAGTGCGTGCGTGTATGCAAATGCTTCAACGCGCTTTAGCGATGGCGGGGAATTTGGCTTTGGCGCGGAAGTGGGAATTTCTACAAGCAAACTGCATGCGCGCGGACCTATGGGGCTAGATTCTCTCACAAGCTACAAGTATAAAATCACCGCGCTTGGTGCAGTGCGAGGCTAAAAAAAGCTTTATGTGAATTTTAGCTTAAAATGCTTATAATTCCCCCGCCTAGATAGCGCGCTTTTCTCACATAAAATAACGCAAGTCTGTTACTAAAAAAGTTTATTGGGATGGCGTAGAGTTTCTGTGTGTTCGGTATTTTCGCCTGCAGCTTGATAAAAGTGAGAATCTGCCGCCTAAGTGAGACCTCCTCTCCCTGTTTGTTCTCTTTTTTAGGCTTTGCTAACTTTTAGAGTAACGCCTATCTGGGTGCTTTCAATGATATTTTTATAACTTTAAAGAATCTAATCAATTAGAAAAGATAGTGTTTGCGCGCGAAGCTGGAAACAAAGCGGTTGAAAGTGGCGCGAAGCTTTGGCGTTAGCCAAAGTGATACAATATTATTTATGGAGCTTTTTATGCAAAAAATCCTCATTATCGGCAGTGGTGGGCGTGAATACGCGCTTGGGTTGGCTTTGAGTAAAGATTCTCGCGTGAGCGCGCTGTATTTTGCCCCCGGGAATGGCGCAAGTAGCTTGCTTGGCACAAATATCAGCTATAACACTAATGACGAGCTTTTGAGCTATTGTAAGAATCTAGGAATCACGCTTGTTGTGATTGGTCCTGAAGAGCCATTGACAAAAGGCGTGAGCGACTTTTTGCGCGCACATAATATCGCGTGTTTTGGTCCGAGTCAAAATGCGGCGCGTTTGGAAGGCAGTAAAGCATTTATGAAAGACTTTGCCTCAAGGCACAAAATCCCAACTGCGCGCTATTTGCAAAGTAGCGATATTAAGGAAATAGAATCTTTCATCGCCACACTCACCCCGCCAATTGTAGTAAAAGCTGATGGGCTTTGCGCTGGTAAAGGCGTCATCATCGCACAAAGCGCACAAGAAGCAATCAAAGAAGCCAAAAATATGCTAAGCGGGGAATCTTTTGGGCTAGCGGGTGCTCGCGTGGTGGTGGAGGAATATTTAGATGGATTTGAGCTTTCAGTTTTTGCGCTAAGTAATGGCAAGGATTGCGTTGTCTTAAATCCTGCGCAAGATCACAAGCGATTAAAAGATAATGACGAAGGTCCAAATACCGGTGGAATGGGCGCTTACACGCCAACGCCGATGTGTGATAGCGCGCTTTTTGAGCGCATTAAAACAGAGATTATAAATCCTGCAATCTCTGGCATGGCACAAGATGGGAATCCTTTCGTGGGCGTGCTTTTTGGTGGCATTATGGTGGTGGAGGAAAATGGCGCGTTGAAGCCATATTTGCTTGAATTTAATGTGCGCTTTGGCGATCCTGAATGCGAGGTGCTTTTGCCCTGTTTAAAAACGCCTTTACTTGATATTTTACTAGCAGAGAATCCACAAAAAATCGAGTTTGAAAATCTCTATAGTGTCGGCGTTGTGGTCGCTTCAAAAGACTATCCTTATAAAAACAGCGCGCCTCAAGCAATCACAATAAAAGATTTTGATAAAAACCTAGGACATATTGTCTATGCAGGCGTGAAAAAAGAGGGTGAACAGCTTTTTGCAAGTGGTGGGCGCGTGCTTGTGAGCGTTGGCATTGGGGAGAGTTTGCAAAAAGCGCAGAAAAATGCCTATGAGATTCTAAAAAGCGTGCATTTTGAAGGAATGCAATTTCGCAAAGATATCGCAGCGCGCGGGTTGGCGTATTTAGATTCAAAGCAAAAAGCGCATTAGTTTTAACACAAAATTTTATGGATAACTAAAAAATGGAGAATAAAATACAAAGCCTGCTAGAGCGCGAGGGCTTGGAGTTAGCAAGCCTAAAGGCGCGTTTTTTGGCGTATGTGCTGGATTATTTTTTAGTGAGTTTTTTATTTTTGTTTTTGGTTTGGGATTTTGTTGCGGGCGTGCAGGGGGATATTGCAGAATCTACGCAGATTTTTTTGCAATTTAGCCCGCTGTATATTCTTTGCAATCTTTCTTATGAGGTGATTTTTATACATTTTTATGGTGCGACTTTGGGGAAAATCCTTTTTAAGGTGCGCGTTGTGAGCGTTGATTATGTGGATAATCCGAGTTTTCTTATTTCCCTTGTGCGCGCGATTTTAAAGCTTATTGGAAGTAATTTTTTTTATATCACTTATATTTTTGCCTTTGATGATGCCTTTAAGCGCACCTTGCATGATAGGCTTGCAAAAACCATCGTAATAAGCACGACGCATGCTTAGGATTCTTTGCTTTTTTTTACTCTTTCTGCAATGCACGCAGATTTTTGCTAGCGACGCGCAGGAGGATAAAAACAAGGTTTTTGAACTCTCTGCAAACAATGTCACAAGCGAAGGCTCGCTAGCAATCGCGCAAGGCAATGCTTTTATTTTGAGCGAAGATTTATACATGTATGCGGATAAAATCACCTATGACAGGGAAACAAGATTTGCCACATTAGAAGGAAATGTCAGAATCTATCGTGGCAAAAGCCTCTTTGTCGATGCCTCGCGTGTGGAAATGGATATGCAAACAAAGCTCACGATTTTGCGCCCTGCGTATTTACAGAGCGAAAATGGAATCTGGGTTTCAGCAAATGAGCTAAAAAGCGAGGACAAAGTTTATAGCTTCAAAAAAGCTATGATTTCAGGCTGTGATATACAATTCCCCATTTGGCATTTAAACGCCACTTCTGGGACTTATGATTCTCAAAAAGAATTTGCAAGCGCGTGGAATTCTAGGCTTTATATTGGCTCACTACCGATTTTCTATCTGCCTTATTTTACTTTCCCTACTTCTACAAAGCGTCGCAGTGGGCTTTTGATCCCAGAGCTTGGGAGCACGAGTCGCGATGGCTTTATTTATATGCAGCCGCTTTATATCGCGCCTTTTGCGCAATGGGATCTGACACTTGCACCACAGCATCGTAGTGAGCGCGGGAATGGTGGGAATTATGAATTTAGAATCGCAGATGAAAAAAACAGCATCGCGCGCTTGCAAGTTGGGTATTTTGAGCAATATAAAGAATATGTCAAAGATTATAGCCTGCGTAATCGCTATATTTCTGGCTTTGAGTTTGACTACGCGCGTAGGGGAGTTTTGGAGCCTCTTTTTACAAATTATAAAGATAATTTTTATGCTTCTGTGATGTATATGAATGACTTAGAATATATGCGCTTAAAAAAGCTTAATGGCACCTATAACACGCGCCTTAGCACTTCGCGTGTAAATTACTACGGGCAAAATGGCAATAATTATTTGGGAGTGTATTTCAAATATTTTTTAGATTTATCCCAAGCGGATAATCTTAACACGCTTCAAACCCTGCCAAATGTGCAATATCACCACTATATCGATACGCTTTTTTTACGCAATCTCTACTACAGCCTTGATGTGCAGAGTAAAAATGTCACAAGACAAGAAGGCTATACTTATTTGCAAAACTCTATTTCCCTGCCTGTCGGGGTTACAACGACTTTATTGAAAGATTATGTAAGCGTAAATGGTAAGCTTGATTTGTTTGCAAGTCAAATCGGGCTTAATAATATACAAGGAATCTTAGAGCCAACTTCAAGGGCGCAGATTGAAAATAAAATGGATTACGCCTATGCAAACTATGAAATCGCGCTAAATTCTGATGTTGCAAAAGCGTATAAAAACTTTTTTCACACAATCCATTTTGAAGGGATTTATAACGCGCCAATTTATCGCTATGCCTCTAAACCTCTAAGTTCTGGCGCATATGAAGCCTATAGCGTGCTAGCTAGAAATATGAGTTCTAGCGCGCTTGCAATGTATTGGAATCCAAATGATATTACAGATTTAAGCACGACGCAATCAAAAGTGGATTTGAAATTTTCGACTTATTTTTATAATAATTCTGGCAAGGAATTATTCTTTTATCGCGCGTATCAAAGGATTTTCACTCAAGATCCTACGCTGACGCTCAATCAATCCTTGCGCCAAGAAATCGGCGCAAATCTCTTTGATGGCTTGACGCTTACAACAAATCTTTTTTATTCCCATTATGTCAAAACTTTCGAGGAAGCCTCTGTAACGCTTAATTTTAATAAATTTGGAATCTCAAGCAATTTGAATTACTTTTTTAAGCTAGATTCTAATGTTTTACGTAGTGGCGTGTATAATGCCAACGCAAACAACTCATCGTTTTTGCGCGCGAGTTTGCGCTATGATTTTGGGTATTTTCAATTTAGCGGGAATGTGGGCTATGATATACAAAATAAATATTTGCGCGATTGGTATGTGATTGTCTCGCGGGATATCCGCTGTTTTGGTATCGCGCTAAAAATCGCAGCCGATGTGCGCCCTATCCTCACAACAAATGTGGATAATCCCATTAACACAATCTCAAATCAGTATATAAAAATCGAGTTTCGCTTTGTCCCGCTTGCAGGGATTGGATTTACCCAGCGCTTGCAAAGCCAGTAAATGCGTGTGTTATAATTTAGGCAATTTTAGGCAGGAGGAATTTTTGGAAGTTTCACATCTTTTATTTGAAAACAGACAAGAAGCGCTAGATAAGCTCTTAGATGTGATAGCTTTGCAGAATCTCGAGCTAGATTCTAGCGTGATTGTGGCGACTAGCTTTGATGGATTGTATTTTGCAAATAGTTTGGCTAAAAAGCTGAAATTGCACCTTGATTATCTTTTCACTCAAACCATTTGCGCCCCGCTTAATAATGAATGTCAAATCGCCATTGTCAGCGAGGAGCTAGATATTGTAATGAATGAAAATCTCATCAATAGCTTTGAGATTAGCCTTGATTATGTCTATGGCGAGGCGAAGCGCCAGTATGAGGAGAGCATTTTACAAGCCCGCTACAAATACCGCAAGGGCGAGCCACTCACAACGCTAAAAGATAAAGATGTTTTATTGATTGATCAAGGAATCCACACAGGGCTTACTGCGCTTTGTGCGATTAAAACCTGTATCAATCTAGGCGCGCGCAGTGTGCGCGTGGCGACGCCGATTTTACCCACAAGCGTTTGTGAGGAGCTCAAGCAAGTGTGCGATGATGTGTTGTATGTAGAGGCGATTGAGCATTTCGTGCAAATAGAGCATTATTACAAGGAACTGCCACCCATTGACACAAAGCTTATTGAGGAAATTTTGCAATCAAACAACCAACCCAACATAAAGGATTCTTAAAACAATGAAAACCCTACAAATACAAACAACAAACCTTACCGAAGGCTATGACTTTCAAAGTGTCGCGCGCGCGAGCAATGGCGCGGTATTTTACACCTGCGGGAAAAGCGCGTTTTTAGCTACGATATGTGTGGATTCTAAGCAAATAGAGGGCGATTTCGTGCCACTAAGCGTGCAATATATCCAAAAAGCCTATGCGGCGGGGAAATTCCCAGCGGGATTTATCAAGCGCGAGGGTAAGCCGAGCGAGTTTGAGATTCTCACTTCAAGGCTCATTGATAGGACTTTGCGCCCGCTGTTCCCAAAAGGCTATAGCTACAACACGCATATTGTGGTGCAAACGCTAAGCTATGATGGGGAATCTGATTTGGCACTTTGCGCGCTTAGGGCGGCTGCGAGCGCACTTTTTGTCTCAAACATTGGCATTAAAGGCGTGCAAAAAGAATTGGTAAGCGCGGTAAGGATTGGGCGCGTTGATGGGGAATTTATAGTTAATCCAAACAGAATCCAGCGCGAAAAAAGCACACTAGATTTGTTTGTAAGTGGCAAGGGCGAGGAACTTTTGATGATAGAGATGAATTCTATCGCGCAAAATGCAAGTGCAAATCTTTTGAGCGAGGAGCTTACCTTGCAAGCGCTAGAGTTAGCAAAGCAAAGCATAAAAGAGACTTGCGCGCGTTTAGAATCTGCCTTTGTGTCATTCCAAAAGCCCTTGGTGCATTTGGAGCTGAAACAAGAGATTTGCACGGCGCTAGAGTTTTTGCGCGCGCATTGTGAAGAGAGTGTCAAAGAGGCGATTAAAAATGCTTCAAAAAGCGAGCGCGCGGATGCGTTTGATGAAATTATCGCGTTTTTGGTGGCGCAGGGCTTTGAGCTAGAAGATTCTAAGCGTAGTCTTGGCGTGTATAAGCGCGCGCTTGTGCGTGAGATGATTTTGCAAGAAAAAAGGCGCGCTGATGGCAGGGGGCTTGAAAATGTGCGCGAGATTAGCATTGAGACAAATATTTTGCCTTGCGCGCATGGGAGCGCACTTTTTACGCGCGGACAGACGCAAGCGCTTGTCGTTTGCACGCTTGGGGGCGAAAATGACGCGCAAATTAGAGAATCTCTCTCACAAAACACCATAAAAGAAAAATTTTTATTCCATTATAATTTCCCGCCTTTTAGCGTGGGCGAAACAGATATGATAGGATCGCCGGGCAGGCGCGAGCTAGGACATGGGAATCTTGCCAGAAAGGCTTTGAGCGCAAGCATCGCACCTTCAAATAGCACTATTAGACTTGTTTCTGAAATCTTAGAATCTAATGGCTCAAGCTCGATGGCAAGCGTGTGCGGCGGCTCTTTAGCACTTCATGCAAGCGGGGTGGAGATGTATAATCTCATCGCAGGCGTGGCAATGGGGCTAGTGAGTGAGGGCGAGAAATACGCGATTTTAAGCGATATCACGGGGCTAGAAGACCATGATGGCGATATGGATTTTAAGGTCGCGGGCGATGAAGAGGGCATTAGCGCATTGCAAATGGATATCAAACTTGGCGGCATACAAAGTGAGGTTCTCTATCAAGCACTTTTGCAGGCAAAGCGCGCAAGGACGCATATTTTAGGCATTATGAAAGAGGCGCTAAAAGAGATAAAGCCAAATTATGACATTTTGCCAAAGTCAGAATCTTTCACCATTGCGCCACAAAAAATCGTGCTAGTCATCGGCTCTGGGGGCAAGATGATAAAAAGCATTATCGAGCGCTTTGGAGTTAGCATTGATTTAGAGCGCGAAAGTGGTATGGTAACGATAAATGGCGCGAATACCCAAAATATCGCGCAGGCAAAAGAGTTTATTTTAAATCTCATTAAAGAAGTGGATTTTAGCGCGTATAAAATCGGCACGGAATTTGTGGGGAAAATTAAGCGTGTGCTTGATTTTGGCGCATTTGTGGAATTGCCAAATGGGGGCGATGGTTTGGTGCATATTAGCAAAATGAGTGATGATAAGACAAAAAGGGCGCAGGATTTTTTCACGCAAGGAGAGGAGCTTAAATGCGTGATTGTGGGGATTAATAAAGATAAAGTCGAGCTTGATATAAGGTAAAAGCCTTATTGCTCATCAAGCTTTTCAAGCGCTATGCTAAAAGGCGCTTTATCAAACACCGCGATATGAAAGATAGAATCAAAAATTTTAATATCTAATAAAAAGCCTTCAACCTTTACTTCGCATTTTTTTGTGTCATTTTGCAAGGCGGTGGCTTTGAAAAACACTTCATGTCCTAGCTCGATGGGGGAGAGGAACTTCACATCTGCTGCAATCATAATGCTATGCCTTTTGTTTATCGCCACCATCGCCGCATAGCTTGCCGCGCTAAAAAGATAGCCTGAATGTATGAGTTTATTGCTTCCATCAATATCTGCAATCATCTTTTCATCTGGCACGAATCGCACATGCGCCTTGCCCTTTGTATTCTCTATCACATCGCCACAAGAATGCAACCTTGTGCAAATCAGCAACTCATCATTATCAATATGTTCTTGTTGTGAATCCATAGCCTTTCCTTATTTTTTCTTTACTCTAAAATACCCGCGAATAGGTGGCGCGTAGCCCTCAATCGTGGCGCTTTCATCAGCTTGCAAAAATGAATCCAAGCTCATTCCATCAATCCACTCACTTTTGCGCTGTTCTTGCGTGGTGGTTTGCTTAATGCTTAGAATCTCAAAATCCCTAAACCCCGCACGCTCGCACCAGCCTTGCAACGCAGGAATACTTGGGATAAAATATACATTACTCATTTTAGCATAAGAGTGTTTAGGACAGAGGCAAATTTCTTCATCGCTTTCTATAATCAAGCTGTCAATATACGCTTCCCCGCCACTTTTAAGACAAAAGCTAAGATTTTTCAAGCTCGCAATAGGATCGCTTCGATGATACAGCACGCCGAGCAAAAATGCGCAATCAAATTTTTTCCCAAATGCAGTGCAAAAATCCCGCACATGCTCAATCCCCAGCGGATAGTAAGAAATAGCGCTTTTTGCAAAAAAATTAATAAACTCAAACTGCGCCATAAACAGCGCGCTTGGATCAAAGCCACACAAACTTTTTGGCTTAAATTTTAGCATCTCAAAAAGATAGTAGCCATTGTTGCAGCCTATATCAAGCACTTCCTTTTCTTGCAAGTCCAAAAATGGCGCGAGGAGATTAAACTTAATAAAGCTCTGCCATTCAGAATCTATTTTCAAATCCTCGATAAAAAATGGTCCCTTGCGCCAAGGTTTTAGCATTTTTGCAGATTCTAAAATAAGGGCTTTTTCCTGCGCGCTTAGCGGGCTTTGTGCGCGCAAAGTTATGCCATTTGTGTTTGCAGAATCTTCTAAAACAAAGCGCGTTTGCAGGGATTTGAGAGAATCTAGCGCGCGGGAAAATTGCTCTATTTGCTTTTTATGCGACTTTTCAAACGCACTCATCGCACGCGTGATATTTTCCTTAGCGATATTTGCAGATTCCATTTTTTTATAGCTCATCAAAAAGGCTTCGCTCTAAGCGCGGTTTGTGCTTTTCTAAAAGCACAAAAAGCTCGCTATCATCGATGCCAAAAATAAGCATAAAGTTAAATTCTTTATTTTTGATTAGCGAAATAATCTCGCTTTTTTTGGCGTAGTGGCTAATGCTTTGCGAAGGATTTTCAATCTTATAAGACTTTGGCACAAGGCAGGCGAGCTTCCCCCACCGTGCGTATTCTGAAAAATAATTAATATATTTTGCAAACAGCACAGAATCCTTGCAAGTAATAAGCACCTGCTGACTTTGCCCATAGTCGCAAAGATTTAAGAATCTATCCACAAAATTTGGCTTCAAAAACGCAATTTCTTTAAAATGTGAAAGCTCAAAGCTCACTCTCTCTTGCTCGCAAACTGCCACCAGCGCGCTTAAATCATCAATAAACAAATAAGGCAAATGCAATAAATACTCTCTCACCGCATAAAAAAACCTCACATCAAAAAGCGTGTAAGAGATGAGGTTAAAAGGCGCACTTAGGGGCTTTATAGGCGTGAGAGTTTCAAAACTTAGCTCTAGGATTTTTTGAGAATCTGTAAAAATCGTTGTGATTTCGTTATTAAAAGATTCTAAAAGCGCTTCTTTCTCATTCCCCACAAAGGCTTTTTTATCCGTGATTATTTCTTTTGCGATTGCGAACTGCACGCTATTTAGCGCGATGACATTGGTGCTAAAGAAAAGTATTTTATAGCGGATTAGGCGCGCTATGCAGGAGGACAAATCCTGCACTTCAATCCAAGCGATTTCATTTTGCGATTCTATAAGTTCTTTAAAATCTTGCGCATTTTGCTTTGTGAGCGCGATTCCATACGCGCCATTTTGGATTGCTTGCGTAATTTGGACAGAATCTAGCATTTGCGGCGCGATAAAAAGCCAGCCATTTTGGATTTTTTCTAACTTTTGGCTAAACCCATTAAACGCGCTAATGCTAGGTGTGTTTAAAAGCACGCCATTAAGAGCACTCACAGCTTCTGCTACCCGCATACAATCCCCTAAATTTCTCTAAATTTTATGCGCGGATTCTATACTAATTTCACTTTGTGAATTTTTAAGTCAAATCTGCTACAATACCCGCTTCCTAATTCTGCGCAAAAACCCTAAAATTTTGGAGTTATTTTGAAAAATCATTTAGATTTGCTTGAAAAAAATTTACAATATCAGTTTAAAGATCCAAATTTGCTTATACAAGCCCTCACGCACAGGAGCTGTAAAAGTCGGCTTAATAACGAGCGTTTGGAGTTTTTGGGCGATGCGGTGTTGGATTTGCTCGTGGGAGAATATTTGTTTAAAAAGTTTCAAAATGCCACGGAGGGCGATCTTTCAAAGCTTAGAGCAAGCATTGTCAATGAGCAGGGATTTATGAAGCTAGCGTTAGAGCTTGATTTGGGGAAATATCTTTTTATCTCACAAAGCGAGGAGCACAACGCAGGGCGCAAAAAGCCCTCAATCCTTTCAAATGCGTTTGAGGCAATCATTGGCGCGATTTATTTAGAATCTGGCATTCAAAGCGCTGCAGAAATCACCTACAGGCTTTTGGAGCGCTGTTATGAAAAAATTGATTTAAGTTTGACAAGCGATTATAAAACGCTGTTGCAAGAGGTTACACAATCGCGCTTTGGGGAGATTCCAAAGTATGAGCTTATCTCACAAAGCGGACCAGATCATCAAAAGATTTTTGAAGTGGCGGTAATTATTGGACAAAAGGAATACGCGCGCTGCATTGGGAATTCTAAAAAAGTCGCACAGCAAAAATGCGCACATATCGCATACAATGCGTTGCAAAAAAATGAGCAAGATTTTTCCAGCACACCTGCGCGAGATTGTGCGAAGCAAGATTTTGCGGAGGAAAATTTTACGCAAGAAAGCTTTGTGATGGAAGATTGCCAAAATATTTGGGGAGAATCAACTAAATTTAGCAAGAAAAAGCAGGGTAAAAACAAATGAATAGCTTTGGTATGCGCTTAAAGTTAAGCACCTTTGGGGAATCTCATGGCGCGGGCGTGGGATGCGTGATAGATGGATTACCGGCGGGACTTAGCATTGATATGGATTTCATCAGCGAGGAAATGCGCCTAAGGCAGGGCGGTTCAGTCTTTGCCACACCAAGGAAAGAGCCAGATATTGTGGAGATTCTAAGTGGTGTGTTTGAGGGGAAAAGCACCGGCGCGCCCCTTGCGCTTTTTATCAGAAACACAGCGCAAAAAAGCGGGGATTATGAGAATCTGAAAAATGTTTTTCGCCCCGGACATGCGGATTTTACTTATTTCAAAAAATATGGCGTGCGCGATTATCGCGGTGGCGGGAGAAGTTCAGCAAGAGAAAGCGCGGCAAGAGTGGCAGCGGGCGCGATTGCAAAGCTTTTGTTGAAAGAATTTAACATCCGCATTGGCGGGGGCGTTTTGGGCGTTGGCGGGATAGAATCTACGCGCTTTGATTTTAGTGAATCTGAATGCCTCAAAGCGCGGGATTCTCAAATATTTGCGCTTGATTGCACGCTTGAGCACGCGCAAAAAGAGGCGATAAAAAACGCGCGCGCAAATGATGACAGCATCGGTGGCGTGGCGCTTATCAAGGCTTTTGGCGTGCCTGTTGGGCTAGGGGAGCCACTTTTTGGCAAGCTAGATTCTCAAATTGGCGCGTTTATGCTTGGGCTTAATGGCGTGAAAGCGGTGGAAATTGGCGAGGGCGCGAATGTAAGCAGGCTAAAGGGAAGTCAAAATAATGATTGTATGAACGCGCAGGGCTTTTGCTCTAATCACAGCGGGGGCGTGCTTGGGGGCATTAGCAATGGAGAGGAAATCGTCGTGCGCGTGTATTTCAAGCCAACCCCTAGCATTTTTCTTCCCCAAAGCACACAAACCACAGGTGCGGAAGTCGTGCAAATGCAACTTAAAGGGCGTCATGATCCTTGCATCGCGGTGCGCGGGAGCATCGTCGCACAGGCGCAGTTGGCGTTTATCCTCGCGGATTTACTACTTTGCAACGCCACAGCAAATATGCAAAATCTCCACGCGGTGTATTCTCACAACTAAACCCCCGCAAGCAGTCCTACTCCTTACTTTTTTAGATTGTATTACTTTGCTAAAATCTTATTTAAACTTATCTTTAATTAATTAATAAAAAAATAATAGCGTCCCAACAGTATAAACCTAGACCTTGCAAGCTTAAGATAATTTCTTAAAGCCCCATCACCCAAAAAGCTTCTTTTCATGCACTCTGCGGATTTCTGGTATATAGGCTTTGATGCCAGATTCTAAGCTAAAGCGCGGTGTGTAGGAGAGAAACTCGCTTGTAAGGCTAATGTCCGCCTGCGTGTGTGTTTGGAAAAAGCTATAAGGATTTTTAATGTATTCCACCTCAAAATCCCCAAGCTCGGCTTTTAGCGCCTCCACAATGTCATTATAACTTCGCGCCACACCTGAGCCGACATTATACACACCACTTTTTTGCGCCTCCATCGCCTTGACATTCGCCTGCACGACATCTTTGACATACACAAAATCCCTTTGTTGCTCGCCAAACTCAAATAACTTCACTTTTTTATGCTCTAACGCTTGCAAGCCAAGCTGCAAAACCATCGACGCCGTTTTGCCCTTAAAAGTCTCGCGCTCGCCAAAAACATTAAAATACCTTAGCCCAATAAGCGGGATTTGAGAATCCTTTTCCAACTCTTTGAGCGTGAAAATATCCATATTAAGCTTTGAGTAGCCATAGACATTTTCTGGGATTTCATTTACCCCAACGATATTTGGCGCGGGTGTGTTGCCATAAGTGCCCGCAGATGAGGCGTAGATAAGCATTGCGTTTTGCTCTTTGGCAATTTCATACAATTCCACAAAGGCTTCAAAATTTGTGCGAATCATTAAATTTTGATCCATCGCGGTGGTGTCAGAAATAGCCGCCTGATGGAAAATGTAATCAAAATCGCGCCCTTTAATCTTATGTAAATCCTTTGTGATATCGCCCACAATAATTTCACCCTTAAAATCAAGCAGATTCTTAAAATGTCCCAAACTCGTAGGATTCCCACTGGGGAAGGTGCTACCATCGCGGAATTTATCAAACACGCAAACATTTGCCTGCGGATGGTGCTTTTGAAAATAAAGCGCGAGGTTGCTTCCTATAAAGCCCGCACCGCCTGTGATAAGAATATTTTTTTGCGCTAAGTCATCATAAATGTATTTCATTGCCTGCTCCTTTTTTGAGATTGCTTTGCTTAAGCAAAGGTGGGATTTCTTTAAGTGCGTGGATTATGTGAAGGTTGTCAATGCTTTGCAACTTAGAATCCTCGCAACCTTCTTGCGTGATAAAAAATTTCTGCGCAATGTGAGAATCCTGCGCGCATTGCATATCTGTGATTTTATCGCCAATCAAAAGCGAGGCGGAAAGATCAATACTAAAATCTTTAAGCGCGGATTCTATCATGCCAGTTTTTGGCTTCCTACACGCGCAGTTTTGCGCTGGCGCATGCTCGCAAAAGTAGATTCTATCAAAGCAAAACCCAAGCTTTTTGCGCAATGTCTCTTGCATAAAGTTATGCAACTCTTCCATTTGCGCGCGCGTGTAGAATCCGCGTGCGATGCCGGATTGATTTGTCACTACGATGAGCAAAAAACCATTATTTTTTAAAAACTCCAAAAGCTCGAAAATGCCTTCATTAAAGATAAAATCCTCTTTTTTATACACATAGCCACTATCGATGTTTATCACACCATCTCTATCAAAAAACGCGCAGGGCTGTGAATCTCGCATTTTGCTACTCGCTTTGTGGCAGGGGATTTTTTGTGACTTTGAGCTTTTGAATGCGTGTGCCGTCCATCTCAATTACTTCAAACTCGCAAGAATGCGCACTGCATGTGTCACCAACTTCTGGCAAACGCCCCAAAAGTCCAAAAATATATCCGCCGATGGTGAGATGATCGTTTGTTTCATCAATTTGCACGCCTAGCATTTCTTCAAAGCTTTCAATATCAAGCTTCCCGCTCACTTCATAAGTGTTCTCACTTAGCTGTTTATACTCGCTCACCTTTAAATCATGCTCATCAGAAATATCGCCCATCACTTCCTCGATGATGTCTTCCATCGTCAAAAGCCCCGAAGTCCCGCCAAACTCATCAACCACAAGCGCGGTGTGAATCTGCTGGCGCTTCATTGTGGTGAGGATTTCAGAGATATGCGCGGATTCTGGGACGATGATCATTTTGCGCACGAGAGAAAGCATATTACGCTCTTTTTTCTCCACAAGACTTTCAAGCAAGTCGCGGATATGTATCATTCCTAAAATATTATCCTTAGAATCTGTATAGTAAGGATAGCGCGTGTGGTTGGTCTCTAGCACGATTTTTAGATTCTCTTCATAGCTATCTTCGGCGTTGAGACATACCATATCTTTGCGCGGTGTCATAATCTCTTTTGCCAAAATATCTGAAAAATCCACCGCGTTTTTGATAATCTCACCTTCAATAGAATCTATATAGCCACCTTTCAAACTCTCTCCAACGATGATTTTAAGCTCCTCATCAGAATGCGCTAACTCGCCTTCTTTTGCCTGCGTGATGCCAAGCCTTTTTAAGAAAAATAGCGCGAGCAAATCAAAAAGATGGATAAAAGGATAAAACGCGATCCAAAAATAATGCAAAGGTTTTGCGATAAAAAGCACCATAGATTCTGTCTTTGCAATGGCAATGGACTTTGGTACAAGCTCGCCTAGCACGACATGAAGCAATGTGATAAAAACAAAAGAAATCGTAATTGAGATAATGTGGATAATGGCATTTTCACCATCAAAAGCAAACGCAAAGAAGTAAGAAATAAGCTTTCCGATACCATCTTGACTAACCCAGCCAAGCGCTAAGGAAGCAAGCGTAATGCCAAGCTGTGTGGCGCTTAGGTAAGTATCAAGGCTTGAAGTGATTTTAAGCGCTAACGAGGCGTTTTTAACGCCATTTTTGGCAAGCTCTTCAAGCTTTGATCTTCTTACTTTGACAATAGCAAACTCGCTGACAACAAAAAAGGCATTCACAAAAACCAATATAAACGCCAAAAGGACTAAAAAGCCCGAGTGATAGGGATCCAAAAATGCTCCTTGTAATTTAATAAAAAGCTAATTGTAGCAAAGCTGTTTTAAAAAATGCTAAATTACAAAATCAATACTCATCGCAATATAGCACGCAATCCCGCCAAGCACCGCTGAAATAGGCACGGTTATGAGCCATGAAGCGACAATTTTATTTATCGCGCTGCGTTTGACAAGCTCATTTTTATAAGCTTTTTTGAGATTCTTTTTTTCCTTTTTGCTGAAATTGAGCGCATGTTTGTTTTTGCTATCTTTTAAGGATTTAAGAATCACGCCTTTTTGCTTCACGCTTGCTTTATTAAAGCTTGTCAAAAAGCGCTCAACTTCTGCAGAATCTTTCCCTCTGTGCGCGTCTATAATGGTTTGTTGCATTTCATAATAGCGCTTTTTAAGGTATTCCCTCAAAAATCCAACGCCAAAAATCGCGCCAATGGTTACATGCGTAGAACTCACAGGCAAGCCCAATTGTGAAGCGAGCAAAACCGTTATCGCCGCGCTCATCGCTACGCAAAACGCGCGGATTTTGTCAAGCTCGGTGATTTCATTCCCCACCGTGCGGATAAGGCGCGGCCCATAAAGTGCAAGCCCAATTGAAATCCCAAGCCCACCGATAAAAAGCACCCAAAGTGGCACGCCAGCCTTACTTCCAGAAAGCTCACCACCTAGAGAATCTAGCGCTTGATTAATCGCAGCAAGTGGTCCAATGGCGTTTGAGACATCATTTGCACCATGCGCGAAGCTTAGCATCGCCGCGGCAAAAATAAGCGGAATGGTAAAAAGCGTGCCGATATCTTCTTTTGTATTTGTCAAGGTTTGCACCCTTTTTGACACCAAAGGACGCGCGATAAAATACACAATTAGCGCAATTGCAAACGATATGGCAAGTGCCAAAGTAAAGCTAATAGGCAGAATCTGTTTTAAGCCTTTCATCAACATATAAAGCACAAAAGCAAACGACATAAGGAAAACCAACAGCGGCACAACAAGCTTTGCGGCGGCTTGCTTGTTTTCTTTGTAAGTGATGGTGTTTTTAATCAGCACCAAAAACAGCACCGCAATCACACCCCCCATAATCGGCGAAATAATCCAGCTAGAAGCGATGCGCCCAAGCTCCGCCCAATTCACCACGCTAAAGCCACCAGCCACAATCCCAGCGCCCAAAATCCCGCCTACAAGCGAATGCGTCGTGGAAACCGGCGCACCGATAAAAGTCGCCAAATGTAGCCACAGCGCAGAAGATAGCAACGCGCCGAGCATCACGCAAATAAAGACTTTAGAATCTTGCACAGATTCTGGCGCGATGATGCCAGATTTTATCGTATCGACCACATCTGCACCCGCCACAATCGCGCCAAGCGCTTCAAAAATCGCCGCTATGCCAATCGCGCCAAGTAGCGTAATGGCTTTTGAGCCCACAGCCGGACCGACATTATTTGCGACATCGTTTGCGCCGATATTCATCGCCATATACGCGCCAATAACTGCTGAAAACACCAGCACCAGCACATTTGCACTTGCCCCAAACACAATAGCTATAAGCGACACAGCGATGAAAAACACCAGCACGATGGCAATTTTGATACTATCGCTTAAGTTATTTTGATTTGCCTTTTCAATCTGTTTAACAACCTTGATATCCATGAGAAGATCCTAAGCCTTAAAAATGAATAGCATTTATACTACCTTAATTCTATTTGCGCGTAGCAATTTTTTGCGAAATTTCAAATTTTATGGCAAAAAATTAACAAAGTTTTATTTATAGGGTTATAAAGTGGCTAAAATCTTGCAATTTCTGCTTTTAGATTCTGAGAAAACTTCAAGCTTTTTTCAATTTAGTTTGTGGCTTGGGCGCTACTATTATTAATTATATAACATTGAAAAAACAATAGACACCTAGAATTTAAGTTTTGCAAAAATTTTGCCAAAAAATTACTTTGGATTCTCATTTTTGTTGGTATCTTGCGTGGGATTTGGTGCTAGTTGTTCTCATTATATTTTTAAAAGTGAAAATATTTGAGAGCAAATGTTTAAAAAAGTAACGAGAAAATGAAAAATTTTACAAATTTCACGCTTTTTTCTCAAATTTAAGGAAATACAAAAAAAAAAAAAAACTAGAATTGCGCTTTGAAAATCATTCTTAGATTTTCTAAAAATAACTTAAGGAGCCTTAAAATATGATACGCTTTTCAAAACTACGCACAAAAGGTGCGTTTTTACTGCCTTTGAGTGTCGCGCTAAGCCTAAGTTTAGCAAATGCTGATGAGCTAAGCCAAAGTAGCGCGAGCGCAACAACCAGCACCAGCACAGAATCCACAGATTCCAAAGTGGAAAATATGGATAAAGTCAAGCTCAATCGCTCTGTAATCACCGCTAGCGGGTATGAGCAGGATATCAAAGAAGCGAGCGCTAGCATTTCTGTGATTGGTAAGGAGGAGCTAGAGACAAAGCCTTACCGCGATATCGCCGAGGCGGTGGCAGATGTGCCGGGTGTGGATATCCAGCGGAGCAAAACGGGCGGATTTAACATTTCTATGCGTGGCTTTGAGTCGCAATATACGCTCATTCTCATTGATGGTAAGCGCCAAAATCCAAGCGATGCGTTTAATAAAAACGGCTTTAACGCGGTAAATACGAGCTTTATGCCACCGCTTTCGATGATTGAGCGCATCGAGGTTATCCGCGGTCCAGCTTCTACGCTCTATGGCTCTGATGCGATAGGTGGTGTGATAAACATTATCACTAAGAAAAACCCTGATAAATTCTCCGGCTCTATCGCGCTAGAATCTACATTCCAAGAGGATAGGCTTACTTATGGGAACTCTCAAGGTGTGAGTGGTTACCTCGCAATCCCGCTCATTAGCAAAACGCTTTCACTCTCTGTGCGCGGGAAAACCTACAGCAAAGAATCTTCGCGCTGGGTGCTACCAAATGGCAATATCCAAGGCAACACAGCCGGGCTTTTTAGTCAATATAATTTCGGCGGACGCTTAAACTACACGCCAAATGCAAGTAATAATATCTACCTTGATGGGGAATTTTACCACCAAGGCGTGATGGGGACTTCGCTCTATGGCACGACACTTACTTCTGCTAATCCGCAAAGCATTTATCAAAAAACAAACGCTGTGCTAAACCATGATGGCGACTACAGCTTTGGGAAGTGGAATACCTACTTGCAGTATGGCTCTACGGATAATTCTAGTAGCACGACTGCGCTTTTTAGCAACAACTACATTGCCAAAACGCAACTTGTCGCACCGCTTGATTTAGGCGCGTTTGGCTTTATGAAGCTAAGCGGTGGCGGGGAAGTGTGGCATGAGTCCTTTAAAGATGGCTCTACAGGTAATGGCGTGACTGACATTAGCTACAAAACACTTTATCAAACGCAATCTGCACTTTTCTTAGAAGATGAATATACGCTAACTGAGTGGCTTACGCTCACAGGTGGCGCGCGCTACACTTATGGAAGCGTGTTTCATTCAGCCTTCACACCTAGAATCTACGCGGTGTTTAAGCTAGCGGATTTTTGGACGCTTAAAGGCGGGGTTTCTACCGGCTACAAAACGCCTTCTATTAAAGAAACAATTAATGGTATTTATGAGTTAAACTCATTAGGAGCTAATCCACGCTATGGGAATCCAAACCTTCGCCCAGAATCAAGTATTAACTATGAAATCGGCACGGACTTTGACTTTGAAGCGTTTAATCTCAATGTGACAGGATTCTATACAGACTTCACTGACAAGATTGCGTATGATACCATTCAGCCGGGTAGTATGGTAGGGCATGGCACTTATGATGATGTTCTTTGTGATCCAATATCAGCACCAAATCGCACTCCAACATGTAGCGTGCGTGTGAATCTTAATAAAGTGTATGCTACAGGTGTGGAGACGCTCTTTAAGATAAAGCCAATTTATGGAATCTCTTTTGACACAAGCTACACTTTCACGCATTCTAAGCAACTCACAGGCTCAAATAAAGGGCAACCAATCCAAAACCAGCCAAAGCATTTGCTTATCGCAAAGCTAAATTACAACTACAAGGATTTTAATGCCTATCTAAAATCCACAAGTCGCCTTAAAACGCCGGTTTCGCCAAGCTCAAGGCAGTATTTGGGGGATTACTATAAAGATTCTACGATTGTGGATTTGGGGCTAAACTACCGCTTCAATAAAACCTTGCTTTTGTCCTTTGTGGTAAATAATCTTTTTAATCAAAAGATTCAATATATTTTTACAGGAACAAGCAGAAATGGATCTCCTACCTACGCAAACGCTTACCAAAATTTCTTTGATGGGCGCAATTACTGGGTAAGCCTCAAATACGATTTCTAAGATTCTCTAACTTTAAGCGCAGGCGGATTTCTAATCCTTTGCGCCTTTGAGTGCGAAAAATCCTAGAATCCCCACACTCACGCAACAAATCCCAATAATCACGCTTGTGGCGATAAAGATATTTTCCCCTATACTCGTTAGTGGTGCGATAATCCCGCCAAATGCAAAAATCACAAAGCCCAAAATCGCAGACGCATTCCCGGCATTTTTGCGCTCTAGTTCCATTGCCAGCGCGCTAGAAGTGGGCAACACAAGCCCTAAGAAAACAATCGTCATACCAAAGCCAATTTCTGTAAAAAGCAAGCTCGGATTAGAATTTAGCACCAAAAAAGTGCAGATCCCGCATACAAAAATCCCTATAATGCCAACTTTGAGCGCGCGATATTCGCTTTTAAAAAGTGGTGTGCTCCCCGCACCTATGCTAATGCAAAGCGCCACACCAGCAAAGCACAGCCCACATTCTAGCTCATTTAGCCCGAAATGCTCTTCAAAAATAAAACTGCTCGCACCAATAAAACTAAACATAATCCCCATCGCAAAGCCCTGTGTGAGCGCATAAAGCATAAATTGCTTATTTTTTAGAATATGCAAAAATGAAAAGCTCTCTAAAAAGCCTCCGCTAATGCGCCGTTGCTTTGGCAGACTTTCTTTAAAAAAGAGAATCGTTGCAAAAAGCAACACACCAAGCGCTAAAAGCACGCTAAAGATTCCATGCCAGTTTGTATATTGCAACAAAATCCCACCAAAAATAGGCGCGCAAATAGGCGCTAAACCTTGCACGACACCAAGCAAGGCGAAAAACTTCGCTAACTCTTCGCCCTCAAACAAATCCGCCACGATGGATCGCGCAATCACAATCCCGCCACTGCCCGCAATCCCCTGTGCTAGGCGAAATGTGATAAAAGAGTAAATATCCCACGCCAGCAAACATGCAATTGTCGCAATGATAAAAAGCCCGAGTGAGAGCTGTAAAATCCTCTTGCGCCCGTATTTATCACTCAATGGACCCATAAGCAACTGCCCAAATGCAAGTCCGATAAGCGAACAGGTAATGGAAAGCTGGACAAGCGAAGAAGTCGTGCTAAACACGCCCACAAGTCCGGGCAATGCCGGCAAGTAAAAATCCGTCACAAATGGACCCAGCGCGGACAAAAGCCCGAGATTTAGCAAAAGATACAATTTTGAGTTTTTTTCATCAGAATTTTTCGCGGACATACAAACCCCTTGTTTGAAATTAAGCGCGTAATTATAATATATTTGCTTAAGAAAAGTGTGAAAGGCAAAAGCATTAGCGCAAGTTAAAAGTCACGCGAGGCACAGATTCACAAAGAAGCTTTCACGCAAAAACTTCTTTAAGCAGATTCTTATAAAGCGAGGCATTTTGGCGCAAAGTCGCACGCAGAAACTTATACTCCGCGCAAAATTCCCCGACAAGATTCCAAAAAGCTTTTGAGTGATTTTTATGCGTGATGTGTGCGAGCTCATGCACCACCACATAGCGCACGCATTCCCTCGGCGCGAAGCAAAGCATCAGCGAAAAGGACAAATCATTTTTATGCGTGCAAAGCCCAAAATAACTTTTTGCTTTTTTTGTCTTTAGCTTGCCAAATTCCACGCCCATAAGCTTTGTAAGATTCTCACATTCAGCATACAAGAAACTTTCAAGCGCACTTTTTAGCTCTTTGGCTGGATTTGCAAATTCGCCCTTTTGTCGCCATTCTCCAAAATACAGAATCCGCCCATTTTCGCGCAAGGAATGAAAATGCGCTTCTTGTTGCTGGAATTTTTGAATCTGGGATTCTATCCATGCGCGGTTTTGCTCGATTATTTGCGTGCAGTGGGCTTTTGTGTAGCTTTTTGGCACGCTTAAAATGACATTTTGAGAATCTTTCACACTTAAGCGCGCAGTGCGTTTTGTGCGTTTTATGATGGTTATTTCAAACATTGCTAGACTTTGTAATAAATTTTTGGCATTATACAGGCTTTTATAAAAGGAGCGCGCGATGAAAGTATTATTAATCCAAAATGTGCAAGGGCTGGGCAAAGCTGGCGAGATACATGAGGTCAAAGATGGCTACGGGCAGAATTTCCTTATCGCTAAAGGTAAAGCAAAGCTCGCAACAAACGAGGTTATAAACCGCTATAAGCACGAGCAAAAACAGCTTGAGCAAAAAAAGGCGCTTGAGCTAGCCGAGCAAAAACAGCTCGCAAGCACGCTAGATTCTCTTACATTAACTTTGAGTAAAAAGGTTGGCGCAAATGATGCGCTTTTTGGCTCGATTACAAAAGATGAGATTGCGCACGCGTTAGAGGCGCATTCAAAGGTGAGTATCGATAAAAAATGGATTGTGCTAAATGAGCCTATCAAGCACCTAGGCACTTTTAAGGTTGGTATAAAAATCGGCAATGGCATAAGCGCGCAACTCACGCTTCATGTCGTGGCGGAATCTTAGCAAAAAGGTTAGATATGCAAAAAGATTCTAAAAAAGCACAAAATACGCAGGGCGTGCAAAATACGCAAGGCACGCGGGATTCCACTTTGCAGGATTCTGCTTTGCAAGATTCTGTTTTAAGTGATGAAGAGCGACAAAAGCTCGAAGAGCTATGCGCGCAGAGTTTTGACTTCGCACGCGCTGATGATGTGGAATCACTAAAAATACTTCTAGATTCTGGGCTAAATGTCAATCTCGCTAACGAGCAGGGAAACACGCTCATCATGCTTGCGGCGTATAATAATAGCTTGGCGTGTGCGCGACTGCTCCTTGAGCGCGGGGCAGATGTGGATAAGCGCAATGATAAGGGGCAGACACCGCTTGCTGGCGTGTGCTTTAAGGGCTATTATGAAATGGCGAAGTTGCTTATCGAGCATGGCGCGGATGTGGATAGCGAGGGCGCGCTTAGCCCGATGAATTGCGCGATTATTTTTCATCGCGCTGAGATTTTGAAACTTTTGCGCCAACATTCCCGCAAAAAGCCCTCATTCTTGCAAAAAATCGGCTTTTATTTTTTGACAAAATTTGGGAAAAAATGAGGGTGGATTCTGGAATTTTTAGTCAATATTATAGAATCCAAAGCAATCCAAAGAGATTCTCAAACCACCAAAACGCGTTAGAGAATCTGAGAATCTTATCAATCAAAAAAGGCTATGTATGTGCGCGGAGCTGGAAACAAAGCGGAATTCACTTCCGCGAAGTTGGAAGCGGAGCGGAGCTTTGGCGAGCAATGCTTGCCAAAGCGATATGATTAATAGCACAGAATCCAAAGATTCCCAAACAGCGTTACAAAATCTTACAACCAAATCAACCAAAAAGCGCCGATTATGTGCGCGAAAGCGAAGTGTAAACAAGCTTTCGCGGAGGCGAAGCGGGATTTATTCCCGCGAGACGATACCACTAAATGGTATAAAAATTCAAAACACAATACATATTTAGCATTTTTTGTGCTACTATTACGCCGTAAAAAATCCAAAACACAAGGTGAGTTTATGAAAAAATCATTTCTTTTCACTTCAGAATCTGTAACCGAAGGGCATCCAGACAAAATGGCTGATCAAATCAGCGACGCAGTGCTTGACTACATTATCGCGCGTGATAAAAATGCGCGTGTGGCGTGTGAGACGCTTGTAAGCAATGGTTTTTGCGTGATTGCCGGCGAGCTAAAGACTAGCGTATATGCGCCAATGCAAGAAATCGCGCGCAAAGTCGTGCAAGAAATCGGCTACACAGACGCGCTCTATGGCTTTGACTACCGCTCCGCAGCCGTGCTAAATGGTATCGGCGAGCAAAGCCCGGACATCAATCAAGGCGTGGATAGAGAGGATGGCGAAATCGGTGCTGGCGATCAAGGGCTTATGTTTGGCTTCGCGTGCCGCGAGACGCCCTCGCTCATGCCATTGCCTATTTGGCTTTCTCACCGCTTGACTGAAGGGCTAGCAGAAGCGCGCAAAAGCAGGAAATTGCCATTTTTGCGCCCTGATGGTAAAAGTCAAGTAACCGTGCGCTATGAAGATGGCGTGCCAGTGGCGATTGACACCATTGTCATCTCCACGCAACACAGCCCAGAAACGCAACAAAACCACCTGCGCGATGCGGTGATTGAAGAAATCGTGCAAAAAGTATTGCCTAAGCAGTATTTGAATGATAATATCCGTTATTTTGTAAATCCCACAGGGAAATTTGTTATCGGTGGACCACAGGGCGATGCGGGGCTCACAGGGCGCAAAATCATCGTTGATACCTATGGCGGAAGCTGTCCGCATGGCGGGGGCGCATTTAGCGGGAAGGATCCTAGCAAAGTCGATAGAAGTGCCGCCTATGCAGCGCGCTATGTGGCTAAAAACCTCGTGGCAAGCGGCGTGTGCGATAGAGCGGTGGTGCAAGTGGCGTATGCCATCGGCGTGGTCGAGCCGGTATCAATCCTTGTGGATTCTCAAGGCACGGGCAAGGTGGAAGATTCCAAACTCACTGAATGCGTGCAAAGCATTTTCCGCCTCACGCCAAAAGGCATTATAGAATCGCTTGACTTGCTCCGCCCGATTTATCAAAAAACCGCGGCTTATGGGCATTTTGGGCGCGAGTTACCAGAATTTAGCTGGGAAAAAACCGACAAAATCGAGGCGATCAAGGACTTTTGCGGGGTGAAATAAACCCCCCCCCCCCCGCCTTTTAAATAAAACAAGGAAAAAAACATGAGAATCAAACAAAAGCTTAAAAGCTTTAGAGACAGGCTATTAGGGGGGTATATCCCACATTTCAGGCGAAATTCACTTCATTAAAAATCTCTTACTAAAACAAAACGAAAACAATCTAGGCGCGCTTTTTGACACTATCTATGAAACAAATATGTGGGGTAATGGCTCTGGTAGCGGGTCAAATGAGATTCTCTGCAAAGATTATGTCGCGTTTTTGCAGGATTTTTTCAAAAAGTATGATATAAAAAGTGTCGTTGATGCGGGCTGTGGTGACTGGCAGTTTTCAAAAAATATCGATTTTAGCGGGATAGAGTATCAAGGATTTGATGTCGCGTCGTTTGTCATCAATGCAAATAATGCAAAATACCAAAAGCCAAATGTGACTTTCACGCAATATAATGGCGATTTTACGACGCTTCCGAGTGCGGATTTGCTCCTTTGCAAAGATGTTTTGCAACATTTGCCAAATGCAAAAATCCAAGAATTTATAAGCGTTTTGCCAAAATTTAAATACGCGCTTATCACAAATGACATGGGCGATAAAAATAATAATGACATACTTCCGACATATGGACGCACGCTTGATTTACGCGCCGAGCCTTTTAATGTGCCGCTTGAGATTGTGTTTAAGATTCAAGAAGCAGCGGAATGGATGAAAGCTAACAATGTCACAAAAATCACTATGCTTTGGGTAAATCCAAATATAAAGCCTTAAAAAGGCTTTATGTCAATCCCCTCTATTCCCTATCTTTCAACAATTCTTGTGAAATCCTATAACTGCAAAATTTTGGTCCGCACATGGAGCAAAATTCCGCGTCTTTGAAAACCTCTTGCGGCAGGGATTCATCGTGGTATTCGCGCGCGCGTTCAGAATCTAGCGCTAGCTCAAACTGCCTATTCCAATCAAAGCCATAGCGCGCATCGCTCATCGCATCATCTCTAAGTCTCGCATTCACACGCCCACGCGCGATATCCGCAGAATGCGCGGCGATTTTATACGCGATGATTCCCTCCCTCACATCATTTGCATTCGGTAAGCCCAAATGCTCCTTTGGCGTCACATAGCAAAGCATACTCGCACCATGCCACGCCGCCATACTCGCGCCAATCGCACTTGCGATATGATCATACCCCGCGGCAATATCCGTCACAAGCGGACCTAACACATAAAAAGGCGCTTCATCGCAATAGCGCTTTTGTAGCTCCATATTGCGCTCAATCTGATTGAGCGGGACATGCCCGGGACCTTCCACCATCACCTGTACGCAAGCTTCCCGCGCGCGTCTTGTGAGCTCGCCTAAAACCTCCAGCTCGCCAAACTGCGCCTTATCGCTCGCATCAGCCAAGCACCCCGGACGCAGAGAATCCCCAAGCGACAAGCTCACATCATAGCGCTGACAGATTTTTAAGATCTCATCAAAATATTCATAAAAAGGATTCTGCTTGTGGTAATGCAACATCCACGCCGCCATGAGACTGCCTCCACGCGAGACAATCCCCATTTTGCGCTTACTAAGCAAAGGCAAATGCTCTAGCAAAAAGCCACAATGGATTGTAAAGTAGCTCACGCCCTGCTGTGCTTGCTTTTCAATGACTTTTAACATCGTGTCAATATCAAGCTTTAAAATGTCATTTTTCACATCATAGAGAATCTGATACATCGGCACGGTGCCAATGGGCGCGGTGGAGTTTGCAATCACAGCCTGCCTAATGGAATCCAAATCCCCGCCTGTGCTCAAATCCATAATCGTGTCCGCGCCGTATTTTATGGCGATTTTTGTTTTTTCAATCTCTTCATCAATGTCGCTTGCAAGTGAGGAGCTTCCGATATTTGCGTTAATTTTGGTGCGCGCAGCCAAGCCAATTCCTATGGGTTTGAGATTTGTATGGTTTATATTTGCCGGGATTATAAGCCTTCCACGCGCGATTTCTGAACGCACAAGCTCTGGGGAAAGATTCTCATCTTGCGCCACTTTTTGCATTTGCTCTGTTATCACACCTTGCTTTGCATGAAAAAGCTGTGTATTTGCCTGTAATGCGCTTTTGTCTTTAATATTTTTTTCTCTTGCTGTCATTTAAGAATCCTTAGTTTCTCTTGTGTTTTAGGGATTTGCAAGCATAGCAGACAAATCACAATCAGCAGTGCTTTTACAAAAACCGCGCGCAAACAAACTCAAAGTGTGTAAAATTTAAGCATTTTTTGATTTAAGCTAAGTAAAATTAGTCTTTTAGTTTAAGAAGAGTTAGGAAATTTTTGTATGCCTTTATTGAACGCGCCTCGACCTTTGCCTTACACAATCGCTTTAGTCTTAATGGCAGCTGGAAACAGCGAGCGTTTCGCAAACTCAAATCAAGAATCTAACCCCTCAAATTTTTTCAATCCCAAAGCGCGCTTTATCAAAAAGCAATGGCTTCGCATCGGTGAAAAAGCCCTGTGGCAGGAGGTAGCGCGGAATTTTTGCGCGCAGTATGCCTTTAGCGAAGTTATCATCACGGCTTCAAAGCAGGATTTGTTTTATATGCACAATATAAGCGAGCATACCATCGTGCTGGGTGGGGATTCTCGCGCGCAGAGCTTGAAAAACGCGCTTGAAGTGGTGAAAAGCGATTTTGTGCTGGTGAGTGATGTGGCGCGGTGTAATGTTGATTTTAGCGTGGTTGAGCGACTTTTGGCATGTATTGATTCTGTGGAATCTAAAATTTGCGCTGTGCCTTATTTAAGCGTGGCGGACACGGCATTTTATAAAGAAAGCGAGAATAAGGGAACTTATTTGCAAAGAGAATCTTTAAAGCTTATCCAAACGCCCCAGCTTAGCCACACGCAAACGCTTAAAAAGATTTTAGATTCTAAGGATTATACAAAGTTTAGCGATGAAAGCTCCGCGTTTTTTGAATCTGGCTTTGATGTGAAATTTGTCGCGGGCAGTAGGCAACTACACAAGCTTACTTTTGGCGAGGATTTGGGAATTTTGCAATCTCTTGGCGTGGCAAGCGCTGAAAATATCATCGGCAGTGGCTTTGATGTGCATGGCTTTGAAGAGGGCAAAGAAATGGTGCTAGGGGGCGTGAAGATAGAATCTCCTGTAGGATTTAAAGCCCATAGCGATGGCGATGTCGCGCTTCATGCGCTAAGCGATGCGATCTTAGGTGCGATGAATGCTGGCGATATCGGGCAGTGGTTTCCAGACACGAGCAGAGAATTTAAAGGCGCAGATTCTAAAAAACTTTTGCAAGAATTGTATCATTATGCGCGTAGTGTGGGCTTTGAAGTCGTGCGCTGTGATTTGACAATTTTAGCCCAAACGCCAAAAATCGCACCTTTCAAGCAAGCGATGAAGGAATGCATCGCAGAGCTTTTAGAAATAGAAGTTGCAAATGTCAGTATCAAGGCAAGCACGACGGAAGGTTTGGGCTTTGTCGGGCGCAAAGAGGGTGTAGCAGTGAGCGCGCTAGCGACTTTACGCGCGATTGATTGGCGCAGAATCTAGCGAGTTATCTTAAAATTATCTTAAAAAGGGGTTATGTGAAATGAAAATTTTGATTATTGAGAGCGAAACCTATTTAGCGCAAGGGATTGTGAATAGGCTGAATGATTTTCAATTTGAATGCGTGAGTATCGAGGCGCTTAGCGATGTGGATAAAAAAGAGCATTTTGATGTCGTGCTTGCCTCGCTTGGGAGCATTGAGAATAATTACCCCGAGCTTTTGAAGCGCTTTAGCGGGGCGATTATTATTTTGATGATAAATTATATTAATAATGATACGGTTACAAAGCCCCTGCAGAACGGGATTACAGATTATATTGTGAAGCCTTTTGTGATTGATGAGCTTGTGCGCAAAATCCAGCATTACAAATCCTATCAAGATTTGACACGCGAAGTAAGCTTTTATCATGATTATTTTAATTTTATCCAAAAAGAGCTCGCCACGCCCGACCCAATCGCCTACAATCCGCCCTTTGTGATTAAGACAAATTCCCAACGCAGTGCAGATATCTACGCTATGCGCTATGCACGCGAAAAAAATGTCACTTTTTCATTTTTGACGCTTAAAGAAGACCGCTGGAAACAGGTTTTTAGAAATCAGCCTAGCAAAAATGAGATTTTTTATATCACAAATTTAGAAGAGCTTAAAAAGTCCGAGATGAAGGATTTTTTAGATATGGCGCTAAAATTTAGCTGCATTATTTCAATTATTTCAAATGAAAAGGTGGCGTTTCCGCAGGTTGTGGATATTTCAGGCTATTCAAATAGCCTTGAGCTTGGCGGAAAGATTCTCTCTGTGAAAGAATATGAGCGCATTATCATCGCAAAATTTGAAAGTCGCTACCCGGATATTGAGCTTGCAAAAAGGCTTGGAATGAGCCGCAAAAGCCTATGGGAAAAGCGAAAGAAGTATGGACTTATACGCAAAAAAGACGGAAAGCAGGAATAAAGGGTAATTTATTCCTTTACTTTACATTTATTTAGATTCTAAATCACTTCAAATTTTTCTAAACTTGCTTAAAAAAGGGTAGGGGGTGAGATTCTAAAAAGCTAAAAGCGTAGTTTGCGTATATTGCCTTCTTTGTAAATATCTTTGAAGCTGTCCAAATACTCAAGGTAGCTGATAAGATACTTGCGACTAAGCGGAAGCTTTTGCTTAAAAAGCGTTATATCGATGTAGCCATGAGTTTTGATAATCTCGCGCATAAGGGCATTTAACTCGCTAAGCGCGGTTGAGGTGATAAAAAGATTATGGCTTAGGCGCACCATTTTTTGCGCTTTGCAAAGGCTTTTTAGCGCGCTATCGCCCATAAATCTATCAATATCTAGCTCCTCATAAAGGTTGTAAGGCGCGATGGGCTCGAACTTCTGCGCGCAAAAATGCTCATAAATTTTTTGCTTCAAAAACTCATTGATATCTTTAATCTCGCTATTTTTGGCAAGATAGAGAGAATCTTTTTTAGCAATCAAATGCGCTTCAAACAAAGAATCTAGCGCATTTTGTAAGAGCAAAACGCTTGCCCAGCGGAATTTTAGCCCCAAACTTTGCGCAGAAACTAGTGCATTTTTATTTTTTAAAAAAATCTCCAAAATCTCAGTTTTAAGGCTTTCAAGCTCGCTTAGCGGATACACCACCAACTCTTTTGGGTCAAAAAAGCTTTGCTCAAGCTCCTGTGCAATCGCGCTTGCCTGCGCGTGTGTGAGACAAAATCTCTGCGTCGCGCACACCAAGCCAAAACCGCGCCTGTGAATTTTACAAAGCATTGCAAACGCGCTTTTAAAATCTCTTTTTTGTAAGGCATATAAAAGCGGGATTTTCTCTTTCTTTTTAATCGGATCGCTCACTGGATTAAGCACCACGCCACCGCCGATGAGCGCGTTTCCATCGCGCAAAATAAAGGGCTGAAAAAAGAGTGAAAAAATCTCTTCATCGCTAGAAATGGCGATAAAAGCCTCGTTTTCCTGCAAGGATTCCAGCACATTGATGCGCACACTCACGCGCTTTGCGCCGAGATAGAGCTGATAGGTGGCGTTATTTTTAAGCGGCTTTAAAAGCTTAAGGCTCGCGTCAATAAACCTCGAGCCACGCATAAAGCCCTTCTGCGTGATAAGCATACCGCGCTTTATCTCGTTTGCACTGATATTGCTAAGGTTGAGCGCGACGCGGTGAGAAGGCGTAGCAAGCTCGGTAGGCGCGTCATGAATCTGAATCTGACGCACGGATACTTCCTTGTCAAGCTCGCAAATAAAGACTTTTTGCTTTAGCGCAATCTGCGAGCTAAGCAGTGTGCCTGTGACGACACAGCCTGCACCAGAGAGGCTAAAAGCCCGATCGATATAATACACAAGCATATGAAAATCATAGCGCGCGGGCTTTTTGACGCGTGAGAGAAAGTCGATGATTGGCGGGACATAGGGATTTGGTGCGCTAGATTCTGTAGTTTTTGGGATTTGTGGATTTTGCGCTTGTGGATTTTGGGGATTAGATTCTATATTTTGAAAATGCGCGTTTTGTGTGCTTTGCAAATTTGTAGGCGCTAGATTTTGAGAATCCACGCCAAATGCGCTAAACTCAAAAATCCCTTCGAGCTTGATATTTAAGCCTTTGAAAGCAGATTCTATCTCACTTTTGCGCTTTGCTAAAGTTTGAGAATCCACCTTATCGACTTTGCTTAGCACGCAAAAGCAAGATTGTATCCCCAAAATATCCGCGATATGCAAATGCTCAAAACTCTGCGGCATAAGCCCATCATCGCTCGCCACCACAAGGCACAGCACATCGATGCCAAACGCGCCGGCTATCATATTTTTGACAAGCTTTTCGTGCCCGGGCACATCGATGAAAGCGACATTGCGATTTGGCAAGGTGAGATTTGAAAAGCTCAAATCTAGCGTAATCCCGCGCCTTTTTTCCTCCTCTAGGCTATCGCCATCAAAGCCATTGAGCGCGCGGATAAGCGAGGTTTTCCCATGATCGATATGCCCGGCTAAGCCAACAATAATGTCATTTTCCACAAAAGCTCCCATTCCTTGAAATTGTATCACTCACAAGGGCAAAGCCCTTGCGAGCTCCGCTTCGCGCGCATACCCTACCGTTTTTTATTGATGAGGTTTTTAGATTCTGCCATGTGTTTTGGTGCTTTGAGAATCTACTTTTTATATCGTTTTTGCGCGAGTTAATCCCACTTTGCGCGCATATTTAATCCTTTTTTAGCTAATGAGATTATAAGATTTTCTAACGCATTTTGGTGCTTTGAGAATCTAGCTTTGCGCTTTTGATGATATTAAAAACTTAAAAAATCTGCAGAGCCTAAAACTCCTACCATAGCTGGAATTCTGCCTTTGTGCTTTTATACAAACTGCGCGTTTTGCCATCGACATCATATTCCACTGCAAAGCCATATTTCACATTCGCTGTGCCGGATTTTTTGATTTTCGCACCTTCATAAGTCTCTTTTGGAATGCTTAGATTCCCAGCCAATCCGCCCGCTTTTGGCGCGAGCTTTTTATTTGCACTTGCTTCTGAAATCAAATCGCCATCGATATAAAGCGCAAGGTAGGTGATGGTGACAAATTGATCGGTTTTATTTGTGATATTTATCCCCACACTGCCTTTGGCGAGGTTAAATGAGCTAGCCTTTAGCACCACATCATCATTTTCGATGCTCACTGCGGGCATGCTTTTTTTAGACAGCACGACGCCAGCGGGCGTATCGCCACGATTATTCTCCGCATACATATCCGCACCATTTGCTAGCAAAAGCTCAATCATAGGCGTATTTTTCTTTGCCACCGCGTAATGCAGTGGCGTGTTTCCTAAATGCTCATCGTGGATATTTACATCAGCACCTTTGCGGATAAGCTCCTTTGCCATTTTGACATTTCCAAGCGCGACAACCTTTAAAAGCGCGCTCTCCCCATGGCAAATCGCATTCACATCAGCCCCGCGCTCAATAAGCAAGCCCACAATCTCAAGATTTCCCTTCCTTGCGGCATCATAAAGCGGTGTGCTTCCACGCAGGCGCGCCTCTACATCCGCACCGAGGGAAATTCCCTTCCGCACTTCGGTGTAATTATTGCTAAAAAGCATGCTGTTGTAGCGGTCATTTGCCCCAAAGCTCGCACTCACACACAAAAAAACCATCGCTAAAACAATCCATCTCATAGCCCTGCACCTTTTAAAATTTTGTAATTTTCACGCGTAATCTAGGCAAAATGCTTTTCACAAAGCGCCTTTATTTTCGCAAACACACTATCAAAATCTATTCCAAAAGTGCGCGTGTGCGCGATACTTGTGAGGAAATTTGTATCACCAATGTAGCGCGGGACGAAGTGCAAATGTATGTGCTCGGGTATCCCCGCACCTCCGGCTTTTTTGATATTCATGCCCATATTTACGCCACTTGCGCCATATTCATAAAGTAGCCCAAAGGCTTTTTGACTTAGCGTTTGTATGTGTAGCCACTCGCTAGAATCTAGAAGGCTAGGGCAATCACAATGCTTGTGCGGGATAAGCATAAAATGCCCGGGCGTGTAGGGGTAGAGATTCATCACGCCAAAACATACGCTGTCGCGGTAAATCACGCGGTTTTTTTCATCATCTTGTGGATTTTTTGAAATCTCACAAAACACGCAAGAATGCGCCTGCGAGCCAAAATACGCCGCGCGCCAAGGGGAGTAGATTCTATCCATTTGATTCCTTTTTTAACAAAAGATATTGAGGAATTTTACTTTTTTATTCTTTCAGCTCGTGTAAAAAGTGCAAGACAATCGCAATAAAATCCTCTAAACTTTGCAAATCCAAGCGCTCTTTAATACTATGGGGAAAGTCAATGCTAGGACCAATGGATAGAATCGTAACATTTTTGCCAAGTTGCGAAAGGCGCTTTTGCAAAATCCCGCATTCTAAGCCAGCGTGAATCTGCACGATTTTTGGTTCTATTTTTTGTGCGTGAAATTGCTTGATTAAAGTGCGCAAAATGGGATTATCTGGTGCAATCGTGCGCTTCCACGCGCTGTAAAAATCACTCGCACTTACTTCAAAATCAAAATTGCCAAAAAGCGTCTCTAAGCGCGTAATGGCGCGTTTAAGCAGTGTATCATCATTAGCGCGCGCCATAAAGCAAAGCTCTAGATTCTCACTCTCTAAGTTTAAAAGAGAGAGATTAAGAGAGTTTGTCACGCTTTCCCCCTCCACCTCATACACGCCACTATGCACGCACAGCAGAGGTTTTAAGATAGAATCTAAGCTAAAAAGTGGCTTTGAAAGTTGCGTTTGCGGGGATTCTCCAAAAGATTCTGTTTGTGTGGATTCTGTTTGAGTGAAGGCAGAATCTTGCACGATTTCAAAACCAAAATCTTTTGCTTGTATTTGGTGCGCGCGGGTTTGCGTTTGTGCCAGTTCGCATAAATCTTGCGTGCTAAAAAGTGTGGCTTGCAGTGCCACAGGGATAGAATTGCGCTTTTCTCCACCTTTTATATCGCTTATAAAAAGGCGCTCCCCAGCAGATTCCTGCAAAGAATGCGCGAAATGGGCGAATTCCACAATCGCATTTGCGCGGTTTTTGTGGATATCAATCCCGCTATGCCCGCCTTTAAAGCCAAAAGAGCGCACGCGATAGGCTTTGAGCTTTGTTTTGTCGCCTAGATTCTCAGGCGTTAGGCGTTTTTTAGCAGTTATATCCACGCCACCAGCGCAACCTAGCACGATTTCATTGATATCTTCAGAATCCAAATTTAGCAAAATATCTGCGCGGATTGGAAGTTCCAAAGCCTTTGCGCCGAGCATTCCCACTTCCTCATCGTTGGTAAAAAGCAATTCAAAATTTTCCTCATATTTTGCTAGGGTTAAAATCGTGGCGATTGCGATACCATTATCCGCGCCGAGTGAAGAATCCTTTGCGCGCAAAAAGTGTTTTTGTGGGTGTTTTTGCAAGTGTTTTTGTGGGTGTTTTTTGTGCGGATTCTCAAAGGGATTTTCAGCGTGATTTTTTAGATTCTCATTTTGCAAAGAATCTATTACTTCCTCTTCATAGATTTCTATTGGCAGATTTTCTCCCGCCACGCCCACACATACCATATCATAATGCCCCTGCAGACAGCATTTTGGCGTGCCTTTAAAAGCATGGATATTGCGCGCGCCATCAGTTTGCACGCTCAAATTTAGCTTCTCGCATTCTTTGCATAAAAATGCAAAAAGTTCTTGCGTGTGAAAGCTCCCATGTGGGATTTGCGCGATTTGGCGAAAGTAGTGCAAAGTGGTGTCATAGAGTATTTTTAGCGATTGCATATTTTTCCTTTTTAAGTGCTTTTGTTGCTTTTAAATTCTACTAAAATCGTGCGCGCGCTTCTTTGAGCTGGCGGGAAGGGCAGGGTTTCTAGGCGTTTGAGCGTAGAATCTAGCGCGCTATCAAAATGCGTATCCTGCGTGTAGCGCTTCACCATAAAGCTCATTTTGCCATGCATATCAATGGTAATCGCCACCACGCCAACTAAGCCACTAGGCAGCACATACGCGCTATTATCCCACTCTTTTTGCAAGATCTCGCTCACGCTCGCATACCATTCATCAAACGCGCCATCTTGGGAATCCGCGGAATTATTTGTGATGGTGAGAGTATTGACATTTTGCAGGCGTTCTTTCAAATCGCGGCTTTGCTGTGCGAGCTCATTTAGCGCTTGCAAATCCCTTGCATTCTGCGCGCGCTCCAGCCTGTCATCGCTGATTTCTTGGGATTTGCTAGATTCTGTGGAATCTACAAGCGCAAACATATCTTTTAGCCCGCTTCCTTCAAGCGGATTGCTTTTTGGCGCGCTTTGGGCGCTTGGAGTTTTAGAATCAAGCTCTAAATACGCCTCTATGTCAATGGATTCTATAGAAATGGTGGAGGTTTTGAGTGTGGCGTATTTTGTAGGTTTGTAGTAAAACGCCCAAAAAAGCGCCAAAAGCAAGAGCCCTTGCAAGCAAAAGGCGATAATGCCACTTGAAAAAACAAGAAGAAGATTTTTGAGCTTTTCTGCCATTGCACCTGTCCTAGCCGCCTGTCACCAATGAAACGCGCAAGAATCCAGCTTCTTTGACAGATTTAAGAATATACATCACATCTTCATAGCGCAAATCCTTATCCGCGCGGATAAAAACGGGGATTTTCTTATCAAGCGGGGCTGAAAGTAGCACGAAATTATCCGCAAAGCCTTTGAGCTCATATACGCTTTCTTTTACATACACCTTTTTATCAAGGCTTACGCGCACTTCAAGCATGGAATCTTGCTCGAGCTTTTTGCTCTTTGAGCCACGCGGCAGGGTGATGTCCTCTTGATAGGTGATTGTTGGCATGCCAATCATTAGGATTGCTAGTAGCACGAGCATGACATCAACTAAGGGTGTGATATTGAGCTCAGGCTTTTCGTCTAGGTCGATTTCATCTTCGTGCATGCGTATTCCTTTTTATTGTATCGTCTTCGCGGAAGTGAATTCCGCTCCGCCTATTCCTTTGGGACTATCACTTTGGCTAACGCCAAAGCTCCGCTCCACTTCCAACTGCGCGGAAGTGAATTCCGCTTTGTCTCCAGCTTCGCGTGCATATTCTGCCTTATTTTGTTGATAAGGTTTTGCAGATTCTAACGCGATTTGGTTGCTTAAGATTTATATTCCTTGAATTTCTGCGTAGTGGGAATCTGCACTTTTAATTTTTGCTTTAAATCTCACACCTTGTGGGCGTTGGTGATAAGATTTATCTGCATTTGGATACACACGCCCAAATCATACGCCTTGCGCTTTAAAAGCAAATAAAATGAATATGCTGGAATCGCAGTGAGAATCCCGCAAGCCGTAGCCACGAGGGCTTTTGAGATAATAGGCGCGATGATATCAAAAGACACATTCCCACCGCCAAGCTGGGAAAATGCCTCTAAAATCTCAACAACCGTGCCAAAAAGCCCGATAAATGGGGCGGTTGAAGAAATGATGCTTAGCAATACAAGCCCCTTTGTCGCCTGCTGAAGTGCGCGCACTTTCCACACTTGCAAAAGCGCGCCATCGATATTTGAAATATCTTTTTTGCTTAGAATCGTGCTAAGAATGGTGTTTTTTGGGATACTGATAGAGTTTGCAAGAAGCATATCAAGGTTGTGGCGCTCACTACTTAGCCACTCGCTAAGCGAAAAAGTCTTGTAAATATACACCCACAGCGTTAAGAATAAATACAGCCCAAGCCAGCCGATGACAACAAGCGTGATGGGGGTGCTTTGCGTGATAAAGCTAAGAAAAACTTCCATTTATTTCTCCATTTTTGGCTTGTTTAAACTTATCAAAGTTATTTAAGACATGCTAAAGACAATCTTTAGGGCTTTTTTGAATATCCATATAGAGATTTTCTTTCAAAAAATAGCGCCAGCGCATGGGGACATTATTTTCTCTAAACCAGCTTATGTCTTCGTTGTTGCAATATTGCTCGGTGTTGTTAGTGTTTAGCTCTTCTTCAAAGGCTTGTTTTGTTGAAGGATTTGCAAAAAACTGCATATCCGCGTCATTAAGATCTAGCATATAGAAGTAGGTGAGTGCATTTTGCATACAGCGCACATCTATCAAAAGCGTCATTTCATCAAGACGCACGGGAGGATTAAGCTCGTTTTTTGTCTCATCTACGATAGAGCGCAAAAGATTGCTCGAGCATAAATCCCCGCTTAGCAATGCACTAAGAGAGAGTAAAAAAGCGCAAAGTAACCGCAAGCCAAAGCCTTAGAATCTACAACTTGCTTTTTGCGCCAGATTCTATGCGTGAGACGACCGAAGAGATTGCGACTTTGTCATTGCTCGCATCTTCAAGAAGTTGTCTTGCGCTATCAATTGCAAGTGCGATTTTGTCCTGTGAGCCACCACTGATAGATACTGCGCCTTCAGCGATTACTTGCACTTTTTTTGCATCAACTTCAGCATAGCCTGAATTGATAGCCACCATTTCAGAATCTCCATCTTTTTTGATAAGCTCAATCACGCCTGCTTTGAGCGATGCTAAAAGGTCGCAATGTCCGGCATACACGCCAAATTCACCCTCGCTACCGGGCAAAACTACAGATTGCACTTCATCATCAAAAATTTTCCCATAGGGAGTTACGATGCTAAGTTTTAGATTTTCCATGTATTCCCTTTGCCTTAGGCTTTAAGTTTTTCTGCTTTCTCCAATGCCTCTTGGATGTTCCCAACCATATAGAACGCATTTTCTGGGATATGATCGTATTTGCCCGCTAAGATTCCCTTAAAGCCATCAAGTGTTTCTTCAAGTGTGACATATTTGCCCGGGCTTCCTGTGAAAACCTCCGCCACGAAGAAAGGTTGAGAGAGGAATTTTTCAATCTTGCGCGCTCTATCAACCACTTGCTTATCTTCTTCTGAAAGCTCATCCATCCCCAAAATTGCGATGATATCTTGCAAATCTTTGTATTTTTGCAAGATTTGTTGCACGCCTGTAGCGATTTTGTAATGCTCGTCGCCAACGACTTGCGGATCGAGGATTCTCGAAGTGGAATCTAGCGGATCCACAGCTGGATAAATCCCTTTTTCTGTGAGCTTACGATTTAGCACCGTAGTCGCGTCAAGGTGCGAGAACACAGACGCAGGCGCTGGGTCAGTCAAGTCATCCGCTGGCACATACACCGCTTGCACGGAAGTAATAGAGCCTTTTTTGGTTGAGGTGATGCGCTCTTGAAGTTTCCCCATCTCGCTTGCAAGTGTTGGCTGATAACCCACCGCTGAAGGGATGCGTCCCAAAAGTGCCGACATTTCCGCACCAGATTGCGCGTAGCGGAAAATGTTATCAATAAACATAAGCACATCTAAGCCTTTTTCATCGCGGAAGTATTCTGCCATTGTAAGACCTGTAAAGGCGATTCTGTTCCTTGCTCCCGGTGGCTCATTCATCTGTCCGTAGCAAAGGGCAACTTTGTCAAGCACGCCACCTTCTTGCATTTCATTATAAAGGTCGTTTCCTTCCCTTGTGCGCTCACCAACGCCCGCAAATACAGAATATCCGCTATGCTTATACGCCACATTGTGGATAAGCTCCATAATCACAACGGTTTTACCCACACCAGCACCGCCAAAGAGTCCGACTTTCCCACCTTTTGAGTAAGGCGCGAGCAAATCCACCACTTTAATGCCTGTTTCAAACATTTCAGTTTTTGTGCTTTGGTTATCAAAGCTTGGCGCTTCTCTGTGGATAGGCCATTTAAGATCGCTTTGCAGCGCCTCGCCACCATCGATAATGTCACCCGTGACATTGAAGATTCTCCCTAGCACCGCTTCGCCCACAGGCACTTCGATCATCTTACCACGCGCTTTGACAGCCTGTCCTCTTGTAAGTCCCTCTGTCATATCCATAGCAATACTACGCACGCGATTATCGCCCAAATGCGCTGCCACTTCAAGCACAAGGTTGCTTTTGCGCCCTTCCACTTGGAATTCCACATCAACTGCTTCATTGATAAAAGGTAGATAGGAATCAAACTCAATATCTACCACCGGTCCCATAACCTGTATAATCTTACCTTGCATACACTCTCCTTTTTAGATTTATTTCATTGCTTCAACGCCTGCATTTATCTCTACAAGCTCGGTTGTGATCGCCTCTTGACGCGCCTTATTGTATGATATACTCAAGCTCTTCACCAAATCCCCCGCGTTACTTGTCGCAGAATCCATCGCCTGTACGCGCGCGCTATGCTCTGCCGCAAGAGAATCTATAAGTGCGTAATACATATTGTATTCAATGTATTTTCGCGCGAGACCATCAAGCAACGCATCTTCAGGCTCATCAGATTCTATATTAAGCACAGAAAGATCTTTGAGCGCTTCTTGCGTATCGACATTAATCGTCAAAGGCAACAGCGCGCGAGATTCTAACTCTTGAGAAATCATATTTCTAAAGCCATTATGCACGATGATAACTTCATCTGTAAGCCCATTTAAAAAATCCTGCACGACATTGCCAATAAACGCCGCTGCAGATTCATAAGTAGGCATGGAACTAAGCCCGATTGCCTTGTCAAGCACTTCGATATCATTAAAAGTGAAAAAAGAGATTCCCTTTTTTCCGATACCGCGCAAGCGCACCTTGATATTTTGCTCTTTATACTGCTTCATAAGGCGTAAGACTTCTTTAATCGTTACTTGATTGAATCCGCCACACAAGCCCTTGTCCGCGGTGATAAATATAATATCGATCTTTTTAATCTCTCTTGCTTTTGAACCGACAAAATATCTACTATTGATATTTTCCACACCTTTAATGAGAATCTTACGCACGATTTCATCAAATACCTCATTAAGTTTGTGGGCATAAATCTTAGAGCGTCTTGCCAGTTCCTCGGTTTTTTTAAGCTTTGAGGTAGAGACAAGTTTCATCGCGCGCGTCGTCTTTTGCGTGTTTTTCACGCTGACGATTTGGCGTCGAATTTCTTTGAGATTGCCACCCATGTATTCTCCTTTAGGTCTTTGTTATATCCTTAAGCTTAGGCAGAAAAAGACGCTTTAAATTCTTTCAGCGCGTTATTAAGCTCTGCTTCGATATCTTTATCAAGTGCTTTTTTCGCGCGGATATCTTCAAAGAGTTTAGGATATTTTGCCTCGATGAAAGGATAAAAATCCGCTTCAAAATCCACAACTCTATTTACTGGGATATCATCTAAGAATCCTTTCGCACCCGCATAAATCATCACAACTTGCTTTTCAATCGCAAGTGGTGAATAAGGTGGCTGTTTAAGCACTTCTACCATTCTTTGTCCGCGCTCTAGCTGGTTGCGGCTGACTTCATCAAGATCTGATGCAAATTGTGAAAACGCCTGCAACTCTCTATATTGTGCTAAGTCAAGGCGCAAGTTTCCAGCCACTTGCTTTGTAGCTTTAATCTGTGCTGCGCCACCCACGCGAGATACAGAAAGTCCCACATTGATAGCTGGGCGGATACCAGAGTTAAAAAGGTTTGTTTCTAGGAAGATTTGCCCATCTGTAATTGAAATCACATTTGTCGGAATGTAGGCTGAAATGTCTCCTGCTTGTGTTTCAATGATAGGAAGCGCAGTTAGAGAGCCAGCGCCTAGCTCATCGCTAAGTTTTGCCGCGCGCTCAAGCAAGCGAGAGTGTAGATAGAACACATCTCCGGGGAATGCCTCACGACCCGGTGGGCGACGCAAAATCAAAGACATTTCACGATATGCCACAGCATGTTTGCTCAAATCATCATAAATAATAAGTGCATGGCGTCCGTTGTCTCTGAAATATTCACCAATTGTAACACCTGTATAAGGTGCAAGGAACTGCATAGCTGCTGATGAAGAAGCAGGCGCATTGACAATCACGGTGTATTCCATCGCGCCGTGTTCTTCTAGCTTGCGCACCACTTGTGCAACTGTAGATTCTTTTTGCCCAATAGCGACATAGATACAAATAACATCTTGTCCTTTTTGGTTAATGATAGAATCCACCGCAACGGTTGTTTTTCCAGTTTGTCTATCGCCAATAATAAGCTCTCTTTGCCCGCGTCCGATAGGCACAAGTGCATCAATTGCTTTGATACCAGTTTGCAATGGCTCATGCACGGATTTTCTTGCCATAATGCCGGGTGCTTTTTCCTCTACGAAACGAAATTCGCTAGATTCAATCGCGCCTTTGCCATCGATCGCCTCACCTAGTGTGTTTATCACGCGTCCGACAACTCCATCGCCCACAGGCACTTTCATAAGCTTTTTAAGGCGCTTTACAGAAGTTCCTTCTTTGATGTTTTTGCCATTGCCTAGCACCACCACGCCCACGCTTGATTCTTCAAGGCTTGAAGCGATGCCAATATCGCCACTTTCAAACTCAACCATTTCATAATACATGACATTATTTAGTCCATAGACTTTTGCCACGCCATCAGCATAGGTTACGACCTTGCCAGTCTCGCTAATATCTACATTGATATTGAAGTTCTCAATGCGTTCTTTGATAATCGCGCTTACTTCTTCAGATTTCAATTTTGCTACCACTTTTTACTCCTTTGTTAAGTTTAAATTGCTTTTAAAATATGTGCGCTTAGATCTTGCAAGAATCTTTCCTTAGAGAAAGAAATCTCAATGCCCAAATCTTCCACACTTAGTTTAATACCATCAATTGAAGCTTGCTCTTGTCGGATACTAAGCTCGGCATTAAGCTTTTTTGACAAGCTTTTTGCGATAAGCTCTTGCGTTTTAGAATCTAGCCCATCTTTTGTGCGTAAGATTGCGACAAATTGCTTTTTTTGCGCCAAAAGTCGCTTTTCTAGCCCTTCAGCAATGCTAGGGAGAATTTCAATCCTATTTTCCAACACAAGTAATTTTAAAAAGTTCTCAAAGCGCTTGTCTAGCGTCTCAAACACGCTTAGTAAAAGCTCTTCTTTCTGCGCGCTTTTCATAAATGGCGAGTAGAGTAAATCCGCTACCTTCTTTTCTGCCAACGCCTTGCTAAGCTTTGCAAAAAGAGGAATTATCTCTTCAAGCTCTTTTGGCGAAAAGCTCTCACTCAGCGCTTTAATGTATTTTTTTGCAATACTTTCCATTAGGCAATCCTTTTGGTGATGATATTGACATAATCTGTGTTTTCAAGCACAATATCTTTGGAATGTAACACTTCTTCTAGCACATCGCGCACGCTCTCTCTCGTCGCACTTACGCGCTCAAATTCCATGTTTGTTTCCGCGCTAGATTCCATAGCTTGTATTTGAAGTTGCGTTTGTTTTGCAAGTTTTTGTGAAGCAATCACAGCTTCTTTTTTGGCTGTTTGGATAATTTCTTCCGCCCTTAGCTTGCTTTCTTCAAGTTTTCTTAAGGCAGATTCTTTTTCTTGCTTTGCTTTGTTAAGCTTTGTTTGCACTTCTTCGAGCTGGGAAAGGATAGATTCTCTCCTTGCTACAAAAATCGCTTTGATGCGCGATGCGGTGAAATACCACAAAATTGCCACAAACAAAACGAAGTTAATAAGCCTTTGGATAAAGTCACTTTCAGCAAATCCACCGCTTGCAAAGGCAAAACTTGGGATAAGGCAAAAAAGACTTAGCAAAAAGATTTTTTTCATTTTTACTCCTTGAAAAGTTTTAAAAAGGTTAAATTGACTTGAGTTTTTCAGAAATAGCTCGCTTGTATTCGCCCACATGCGCGGAAAGCTCGCTTTTTAACTGCGCTTGCTGTTCTTTTAGCTCTGCTTTGAAAGCAAGCATTTGAGAATCTAGCTCCTGTCTTTTGGCTTCAATCTTACTTTCGCAAAGTGCCTTTTCACGCGTAGTGGCTTCTTCGATGATTTCCTTAGCCTTTTTTTGTGCTTGAGAGATGATGGTGCTTATTTCCTCTTGGATTTTTGCGATTTCTTGTGTGTTGCTTTGTGTGTCTTGCAGGTCCTTTTTTACACGCTCATCGCGCTTATCCATAAACGAAAGCATAGGCTTATAAAGCCATTGATTAAGGCAAACCAACAATAAAATAAAACAGATAAAAACCAAAACCATTAAGTGCGGATTGACTGATATTCCCATTTACGCTTGCTCCTTTTGATAAATTGCCTGTCCTTAAATAAGGCTAGATTCTAACAAGTTAAGCTATTTTTTTACTTAAATTCCCCTAGATTTGTTGAAATTTTTCAAGAAAAGCGGTAATTTCTACATCTTTGCTAAATTCTATGCAAAGCTGATTGTCCTTGATACTTGCCTTAAAATCTTTCTCTAAAAGCATTTTTTGCGCCTTTTGCAAAAGCTCTCTATTAAGAAGATTTTTTTTACCACTCTTAGATTCTCCAAAATCTTTAGAATCTTTTTGCGCGCTCAAATCCTTCTCGCCATTTTTGAGATTTTTGATGAGCGCCTCACTCTCGCGCACGCTTAGCTTCTGTCCGATGATAGAATCTGTAATGAGCCTTTGCTCTTTTGGGCTAAGTGTGACAAGCAATTTTGCGTGCCCTTGCGTGATTTTGCCCTCAATCAGATATTCCTGCACGAAAGGCTCAAGGTTAAGTAAACGCAGAGTGTTGGTAATTTGCGTGCGGGATTTTTTGATTTTAGTAGAAAGCTCCTCATGAGTGATGTTATACTCATCGATAAGCTCTTTGTAAGATTGCGCTAGCTCGATTGGATTAAGCTCCTCACGCTGGATATTTTCGATGAGTGCGAGCTCGCGCATTTTGTCAAAATTAATATCCGCCACAATCGCGCGGATAGAATCTAGCCCTGCAAGCTTGCTTGCGCGGAGTCTGCGCTCACCTGCGATTAAGACATATTCATTATTTTCATCTTCGCACACCACCACAGGTTGCAACAATCCATGCTCTTTTATGGAATCCGCAAGCTCTTGCAACGCGAGCGCATCGAAGTTTTTTCGTGGTTGGTAAGGATTTGGTTTGATATTTGTTACACTTATTTCAAGCACAAGATTTGAGCCATCATCGTTATTGAGGCTGTTTTCATATGCTTGACTTACCTCGCCGATGATCGCACCAAGCCCCCTGCCTAAGCCTCTGTTTTTTTTCTGCGCCATTTTCTAACACCTATCTTTTCTAAAATGTATCAATCACGCGCCTTTGAGGATAAATTCCGCGAGATTCTGATATGCCACGCTTCCGCTTGATTTTGCATCATAAAACAAAATAGGCTTCCCAAAGCTCGGAGATTCTGCAAGGCGCACATTTCTAGGGACGATGATATATTCTCCCTTTTTCTTAGAATCTGGAAAGAGTTTGTCCCCAAAATGCTGGCTCAAATCCTCTAATACCTGACGCGAGAGATTATGCTGCCCGACATACATTGTGGGCAAAAAGCCACGGATAACGATATTTGGATTGCTTGTGTCTTTGATAACTTTTACGGTGTTTAGAAGTTGCGCAAGCCCTTCTAGCGCGTAAAACTCACATTGTATCGGCACAATCACAGAGTTTGACGCCACAAGTGCATTTACCGTTAGCGCGCCAAGTGCGGGCGGAGAATCTATAATAATAAAGTCATATTCATCTTTTATGTCTTCTATTTTGTTGCGAAAGATTGTTTGCCCTTTGTTTTTTTTGTAAAAATCCTTTTCAAACCCAGCCAAGCCGATACTTGAAGGTACGATATGCAGATATTCTAAATCTTTTAGCTGTATGATGGCTTGTGAGATGTTTTTCGTGCCGCCAAGCACATGGTAAATATCAGCCTGCACTTCATTGCGACGGATTCCAAAAGTGGTGGTTGCATTTGCCTGCGGGTCAAAATCAATCAATAAAACGCGCTTTTCTGAAGTCGCCAAAGACGCCGCGAGATTGACTGCTGTTGTTGTTTTGCCAACACCACCTTTTTGATTTGCGATTGTTATAACTTCACACATTTTTTACTCCATTATTATCTAAGACTATAAATGACTTGAGAATCCACCCTAATAGAGCCATCTTCTAAGAGTTCGCAATCTTTAAAAGAAAGCTTTTTGTCTTTAAAGTGAAAGCTAAAGGCGAAATTGTTCTGAAATTCTAACTTATAGAATCTAAAAATTTGCTTCCAAGATTGATTTTTTTGCACAACTTTTAGATAATTTTCTAAAAACGCGTTCTTTGCGAGCTTTTGACTTGCGCTAGATTCTAAAGTCGCGTATTTTGGGGGACTTTCAAGGTTTTCACTCCAGAGATTAAGCCCGATTCCACACACTACGCAATCCGCAACAATGTTACTTATAATCCCGCCAATTTTTTGATTACCCACATACAAGTCATTCGGCCATTTTAACCACGCATTTGAGCCAAGCTTGCAAAGCTCTTCTTTAAAAAGATAGCCAAAATAAATCGAGGCAGATTCTAGCTTTAAATCCTGTGGCAGGCTATTTAGAGGCAGGGCAAAGGAAAAATACAGCGCATTTGGCATTTTTTCCCACGCATTCCCCCTTGAGCCAATTCCGCTATTTTGAATCTCGCAAGTCACGCAAAGTGGCGCTTGCAACGCACCATTTTTTAACTTTTCAACCAAAAAAGTTTGCGTAGATTCTAAGGTTTCATATTCTAAAATCTGCATTTTTAAGCCCCTTGCGCTTTTTGTCTAAAAATCTTTATAAAAGCCCCAAACCTCGCGTGCTTTGAGAATCTCACTCTTTTGCGCACTTGCGATAAGTAGCCCCTCATATTCTTGCAAACTATCCTCAATCTGCCCATAGGCATTGACATACAAGCTATCGCCATAAAAATTCCAAGTGTTTCCTTCAATGAGTTCATTTCCCACGCGATTAATCCTTAAAAGCGCGCAGGAGTTCAAAAACGCGCGCATTTTGCAAAGTGAGCGCCAGCGCGCATAAGAATCAAAAGTATTGCTACAAGGCGCGATGAGCATGTCATATTCTTGCTTTTTCAAACTCACAAAAAGCGAGTCAAAATGTAGCTCAAAGCCAGATAGCACGCCAATTTTAAGCCCATCGCAAAAAAATGTAAGCGGGGAAGAAAACTTCTTATGCGTAGGATTTGCAAAAAATTCTTTTTCGCTCCAGTGCGGAAAGTCAATGAGGCGCTGGGGCAAATACAGCTCGATAACAGATTCTGAAATAAGCGCGATAGTTTTGTAAAGTTTTTGGTTTTTTTTCGCCCCTATAGGCGCGCCCCAGAGCTTATAGCGCGATAAAATCTCGTTATTTAAAAACATTGGCGCGATAAATTTTATTTTATACTGCGCGCTTAGATCTTGTAACCCCTCTAGCTTTTGGGCATTTGCGCGAGAAAGCAAGGTGCTTGAGTGCAGATTCTCTAGCTTTTTGAAAAACGGCTCAAACACATATTCTGGGAAGCATAAAAGGCTCACACCTTGCTTTTGGCAGGTTTGCAAGTATTGTTGCAAGAAAAGTAGATTCTCAAGTTTGGCAATTTGTAATAGCGCGAAATTCATTGTTTCCCTTTGGTTGCATAGTGCGAGGCATTGCAAAATGTGATAAAAACGCGCATTTTACTGCAAACAAACTTAGAATTAATTTTGTGCGTTTTTTGCATTTACCCTTGACAGACACCAAGTGTCATGCTTTATAATGTTGTTTTTTAATTTTTTACAAAAGGAGTGTGAATGAAATTAAAAAGCGCAAACAGCAAAAGGCGCGAGTTTTTTAAAAATTCTTTCAAAGCAGGTGGGCTTTTGGCAGCCACTTTGGCATTTTCAAACCTGCATGCACAGGGCGCAAAAACTACGCAAAATAACGCACAAGGAGCAAAAATGAAAAAATTACAACTCACAAAAAAGGCGCAGCAACAGCTTGATTCTAGGCTTGCGCATATTGATGCCGAGCTAGTGCGGCTAGATTCTGAATTTATGGAATCTTTTTTAAATTTCGCCTATGATGAGGCGGATTCTGCAAGCGCGCTTGATGAAGCGACAAAATACAAGCTAAGAATCGCCGCTGTGGTGGCAAATGATGGGCTAGCAGAGTTTGATTCTATCACGCAAAGCGCGCTAAAAGCGGGCGTTAGCGCGGTTGAGGTTAAAGAGATTTTGTATCAAGCTACGCCATATCTTGGATATGCGCGCACGAAGGGATTTTTACAAGCAGCTAATGCTCTTTTTACGCGCCTAAAACTTAGCATTCCAAATGAGCCGCGCACCACCACCACGCGCGAAAACCGCGCGCAAAAGGGGCTAGAAATCCAGCGCGAAATGTTTGGCGATGCGATTGATAAGGGCAATGCAAGCGCGCCAGCGGATATGAAGCATATCCGCGATTTTTTGAGCGCGAATTGTTTTGGGGATTATTACACGCGCAAGGGGCTTGATTTGCGATTCCGCGAGCTTTTGACATTTGTGATTTTGGCAAGTCTTGGCGGTGTGGAATCTCAAGTAAAAGCGCATGTGCAGGGAAATATCAATATGGGAAATGATAGAAAAACCCTAATTAGCGCGGTTACAGCGATTTTGCCTTTTATTGGCTATCCAAAGACGCTCAATGCCTTTAGCGCGATTGACGCGATTGCGCCTTATAAGGCTTAAGGAGGCGCGCATGCAAGGAAATAGCATGAATGAAATGGATATTTTTGCGCGCGATTTAGCGGGGCTTGCGGTGGATTCTAAAGACAAAGATTTTGGGAAAATTTTAGACATTATACACAATGCCCAAAAGCTCATCGCAAAGCTAAATACGGGCTATCACAGCCCAGAATCTGCGCGCGAGATTTTGAGTGAGCTTTTTGGCGTGCCTGTGAGTGAAAGTTGCTGGATTTTACCGCCATTTTACACGGATTTTGGGCGCAATATTCGGCTTGGTAAGAATGTGTTTATCAACCAAAACTGCACCTTTATGGACCGCGGCGGGATAACGATTGGTGATGAAAGCTTTATCGGACCGCGCGTAAATCTTGTTACGATTAACCACGATTTTAACCCGCATAAGCGCACGACAACTTATTGCAAGCCCATCAATATCGGCGCGCGCGTATGGATTGGCGTTGCGGCGACTATTTGCGCGGGCGTGAGTGTGGGCGAGGGGAGCATTATTGGTGCTGGTGCTGTGGTTACAAAAGATGTGCCAAGTGGCGTGATTGTCGCAGGCAACCCCGCGCGCGTGATTAGGGAGATTCCCAAAGGAGAGTGAAAAGGGGATAAAAATAAACGCACCTTGTAAATAGGCTTATAAAAGCCTATTTACGCGATTAAGCCCAAATCCTGCAACCATTTGCGAATACTTGCTCGCGTTGCGCCAAAATTAAATTTCTGCCCTGTTTTGAATACCGCATTTGGTGCGCTTTTTTGCATATCTTTTGGCGCACTACCTAGCTCGCTTCCGCCACTTGTGGAAAATGGCACGATGATTTTTCCGCTAAAATCTTGGGATTCTAAAAATGAATTGATAATATGCGGGGCGCTATACCACCATATCGGAAAGCCGATGAGAATGGCATCATAGCCACTTATATCAATGCTTTTGGCAATTTTTGGGCGCGATGCTTTATCTTTAGATTCCAGCGTGGTGCGGCTCGTCTCATTTGTCCAGTCTAAATCCGCTTTGCTATAAGGCACTTGTGGCGTAATCTCAAAAATATCAGCATTTGCCACGCCTGCAATGGTTTGTGCGACTTCCTTTGTGATACCACTTGCGCTAAAAAACGCGACTAAAATTTTCATAGTTTCTCCTTTTTGTGTTTATAAAATCTTGCCTTGCGCTTCTTAAATTTCTTGCAAAGCAAAATGTAATTATAAATCCTAACACCTAGTGTCTGTCAAGGGTAAAATCACAAAAATGTCTTTAAGATTCCATAGTATTATATTCATCGCTATTAAGCCATTTTATGCGCTCGACATCTTGCGGATTAAAAAACAAACTTTTGCCTTTATTTAACTTTGCAATTTGAGCTTTATCGTTAGAATCTAGCTTAAAATCAAAGATACTAATATTTTCAATCATGCGCTCTTTTTTAGTCGTTTTAGGCATTACGATTATATCTTGCTCTGTTAGCCATCTTAGCACAACTTGCGCTATGGTTTTATTGTGTTTTTTAGCTATTTTCATTAATACAGGATTATCAAGCACACCTTCTCGCCCTCGCCCAAAACTTGACCAAGAAACAAGTTTCACATTATATTCCTGCATTACTTTCTGTAAAACTTCTCTTTGATAAAGCGGGCTATATTCTACTTGATTTATAGCTGGCTTTATCTCATTATTTAAGCAAATTTTTGTAATCAAATCCGCAACGCTTGCGCGCGAAATATATTTTTGAGGATTGATAAAATCCTCGCCTTTTTGCGTGATTCCATAATTAATAGAATCTTCATTGCTAAGCCAGCCGGGGCGTATAATTGTGTAATTAATATCTGATTGTTCGATTATATTAACACTTTGTTTATGTCCGCCAAGCCATGGGCTAACTCTTGCTAACTCATAAGCATTAACTTCATTATAAACACCAACAGAGCTAACCCAAATAAGTCTTTTAACTCCTGCTTGCTGCATAGCCTAAATAATATTGCTAGCCATTTCGCCAAGTTCGCCGCTAAGATTCGCATATACAATATTAACATTTTGCATAGCTTTCAGCAAATCATCTTTTTTAAGTGCGTCCCCTTCAAAAATTTCAACTCTATTGTTTTGAAAATCTTTAAGTCGGCTAGAATTTCTTGCAAATAATCTTAAATCAAGCGAGCTTTCGGCTAGCAATCGATTTGCAACAATTTTTGCTATGCGTCCATTTGCACCAATGATTAAGACTTTTTGCGTATCTTTTATAGAAATTTCAACAGCACTAAGTAAATTAGACATACTCCAAAATATTATTCCTATCGCCACGCCACCGACAAATTCCCTGCGTGAGATTTTCATAAATCCTCCTTATTTTTGCTTGATAATTTCAGCTTTAAGGATAAAATCCTCTTTTTGCTTTTTTAGCATTTCTACTCCATCTCTTTCTATAATCTCGCCAAGTTTATAAAGCCCATCGATATATGCCTGCTTTGTGTAAAAAAGCCCAATATTTTGCAATGGTGCATAATAGAAAAAGTCGCCAATTTGTGGTTCATACTCACTATTTTTAGGCGATTTTTTAGGTGTTTGCAAGGCATTTTGCAAATGTGAAACCTTTTCTTTTCCGCCATAATCATTTAGCTTAAAACTCATCGGCAGACGCGAGATAAAATCCTGTGCTGCTTTGTTTTGTTCCATTTTGACGCTAAAATTTTCACCATTTTCAAAGCTAAATTGCACGATAATATCTTGTGCTTTCAAGCTAAAAAACGCAAGCAAGAAAAATGCTAATATTTTTTGCATTTTCTATCCTTTTAGATTCTATAGCGTTTTTAGATTCTGTGCCAAATCGCTACGCTAGAAATTTTTCGCGTAGTTTAGATACTCTTGCAAAGGTAGATTCTGTGCGTTGGCGCTAAAAATGACAAAAGGCTTTGCCACCTTTGCTTCCACACCTTCAAAGCTCACATTGAGCGGAAACATCATGCGCTCAATCCCGCTTTCACTTGCGCTATCAAGCTCTTTGAAATCACTCACCGAGCCGCCCGCGCTAAGCACAAAGCCCACCTTTTTATCCCGCAAAAGCGCGCTTTTCTCCTCATAAATTGGCGTCAAAACCTCGTCTTGCCATTCTTTAAAAATGCTAGGTGTGCTATACCAAAAAATAGGGAATTGCACGAGGATTTTCTCCGCGCTCTTTAGGCGCGCATGCTCGGCTTTTGTATCGATTTTGCCTTGCGGATAGGCAAGGTTTAGGTTGTGTATCTCAAAGCCTTGCTCCTTGCTAAGCGCTTCCAAAAGCGCCTTATTAACCTTAGAGTCCTTAAAATAGCTGTGTGAAAATAGCACTAGTGTTTTCATTTTGTCTCCTTGATTTTTACATTTTTTTAGTGAATTTGATTTTTCACTTTTGGAATTATAAAACCCGACACTTAGTGTCTGTCAAGGGGTAAAATGAAAATTTCTTTGTAAAAATTTTGAAGTAATTTAAGATTTTTCTAAAATCTTAAATTTGCGCTTTTAAAGTTTCTTGTTTTAAGCGTTTGCAAGATTAATCCATAACAGCTTTAAGCGCTATGCTAGCAGCAATGATGAGCGTGAGGAAAAAGATTTTTAAAAAATTTTTGCTTTCTTTATACACAACAATGCCAACAATCACGCCGCCGCCTGCGCCAATGCCCGTCCATATCGGATATGCCACGCTCATGGGGATTCCCTGCATAGCCATTGATAAAGAGCCTAAAGATAGCATAAACAAAAAGCCAATTGCTAATAAAAATATTTTGCGGCTTGTTAGCACAAATTGCTTCATCGCGATGACGCCGACAATCTCCAAACAGCCTGCCAACAAGAGAAAAAACCAGCTCATTTTGCCCTCCTTTTTAAAGCTTTTGCGAAACTTCATCAAGCCCTAGATTCTCATTTAGTTCATTTACAAGTTTGGAATCTTCGCTTGTTTGTTCTTTGCTAACGATTTTTAAGCCGATAATGCCAACTAGCAAAAGTGCGATGAGAGCGAGCTTTATCCAAGAAAATTCCTCGCCAAAAATAAAGATTTCAAAAAGCACACCGCCCGCCGCACCAATTCCCACAAAGACTGAATACGCGATGCTGACTTCAACCTTTCGACAAGCAATGAGCATTGCACAAAATGAGAATAAAATCCCAGCACCTGTTAGGATATAAAGCGCGAAACTGTCGGCATATTTCAGCCCACTAACCCAAAAACACTCAACAATTCCGCCAAGGATAATAAGAATCCACGCCTTATTTGTGTTTAAATTTGCGCGTGTGTTGTTTGTCGTTTGCAAGCAGATTCTCCTATGTATTGTGATTTGCAAAGTCGCGGATTCTAGCACAAAAATAAAGCGAAATGAGATTTTTAGCGATACATAAAGTAAAATGAGGGTAAAATGCGCGGGAATTTTTAAAGATTTCAAAGGAATTTGATGCCTTCACAGATTTATAAACTTCTTTTTTTAAAGCGCTTGTATTTGCAAAAAATGTGCTCCCAGCGCTTTTGCGAGCCTTTAAATCTTAATGTGCATACGCCAAATACGACGCAAAAACTTCAAACTATTGGTGGCGGAAGTTTGGAATCTAGCATTGCAACTTGCGCGCTATGTGCGCGTGCTAAGAACACAAATGCGCGCGTAAGTGGCTTTGTGGCAAAGGATTGCAAAGTGTGCTTTATCACCACAAATCCGCTCCTTGATAGCGCAACCACACGCGCGCAAGGTGCGCAGATTCAAAATGGCGCTGTAAATGTGCCAAAATTTTTGCAAAACAAATCCGCAAAAATGCTTCAAAATATGATTGAGCGCGTGTTTTTGCTTCCTTTGCAATCTTGCTCAATCCTTTCGCTCTTAAAATGCCCCATCGAGCTTGAGCCAACAAGTGAGGAAATAAGCGCGTGTATCCCGTTTTTGCGCGCACAGCTAGATTCTATCAAACCAGAAGTTATTGTGATTTTTGGCGCGCTTGGTGGAAGGTATCTGCTAGGAGAGGGGGAAAGCGAGCAAGGGAGAATTTTATGGCATAATACGCGGCGTTTTTTGCTGACTTATTCGCTTAATGAAATCATGCGAAATCCATCGCTAAAACCACAAGTTATGCAACATTTGCTTGTCGCTAAGGGAGTGCTATGAAAAAACTTTTATTGTTATGTTTGCTTGCAAGTGCGGGCTTTGCAAAGAGCTATATTATCTCGCCCCTGCCTTTGCCAAAGCAGGAGATTCTCAACCTTGAAATAGAGCCTTGCAATAAAAAATGCCTGCAGTCTTTATACGAGCAAGAGCAGTATTTTTCGTTTGTGGCGCGCTTTGAAGATACAGAGGATTCTGACTTGCGCGCAAAGCTTGCGCTCTCATTGCAAAATCTTGCGATTTTAGACATTCCAACTTCGCCCAAAAACACCACCGCAAAGGTAAAACTCGGACTTTTGATGCCAAAAAAAGTGATTAGACATTATTTTTATACAAGCATTGACACGATCCTTTCTTACCTAATGGCGCGGGGCGGGGACTTTAGCTTTGAAGTCTTTAACACGGACACAGAGGATACGCAAGCTATAGAATCTGCGTATAAGAGGGCGATTGAGGCAAAGAGCGATTTTATCATCGGCGTTTTTACCACAAATGGCGCAAAAGAGCTTGCGAGTAATATCAAAATCACCACGCCGATTTATTTACCCACAATCAATATCCACCAAATAGGCGATATAAAAGCACCTAAGAATCTGTATTTTGGCGGGGTGGATTATGAAAGCCAAATCGAGCTTTTATTGCATTTGAGCGAAGATGAAAAAATCGTCGCTTACAACGACAAATCCCCCACAGGGCAGTATTTAGGAGAGCTTTTACGCACGAAAAGCCCAAATGTGATTTTTGAGCAAGAGATAGAATCTGCCACCGCAAAGCGCTTTATGAATGTGCTTGCTTCTCAAGAGCGGTATTTGCAAGATAGCGTGGTGATTTTTAACACGCAAGCTGCGCGCACAGGGCTTATGATGTCTCAAATCGCCCTAAGCAAGGCAAAGCCAAAGAAAATGCTTTCCACGCAGGTGAGTTATGATTCTAAAATCTTTGATCTCGTCCAGCCAGAGGATCGGAAAGAATTTTATGTGGTGAGTATGATTGGCGCGCTCAATCCAAAGGTTGTGGAATATGCCGCGCTTCTTGGGCGGGATTTGAAGTATGATTGGGTGAATTACTCAACAGCTGTGGGCGTGGAGCTTTTGCTTGGCGCGCAGATTGAGGAGAGAGAGCGCTATTTTAAGGAATTTTTCTTAGATAATCAAGTTTCCTACACAAATCGCGTGTATAAAATCTCGGGAAAAAGCTTTTATGAATACCGCTAAGAATCCCGCACCTACCGATACCAACGCCTTAAAAACTACAAATTTAAAAACGCTTGAGGGCTATTGCTTTGGCTTTGATGGGAGTAAATGCGAGGAATGCGGTGGGAAATGCTGTGCGGGGGAGAGTGGCTATGTGTTTTTAAGCATTGCTGAAATGCAGGAAATCGCGCGATTTTTGGGGATAGAATTTGAAGTTTTCACGCAAAAATATGTCCGCAAAGTTGGGTATAAATTTTCGCTTTTAGAAAAGATTCCAAAAATGCAGCTTCAAGATTTTCATCAACCAAAAAACACCGAGTATGAACGCGAAGGCGATACATTTGATGGAATAGGGGCGGAATTTACTTCCGCGAAGACGATACAAGAAACAAACTCACAAGATTCCCAAACAGCGTTGCAGAATCTACAAATCTCATCAGCAAAAAATGATAAAGTATGTGCGCGAGCGGAGCGAGGCGGAGGCGAAGCGGGATTTATTCCCGCGGAGACGATACACTTAAACATCGAGTGCATTTTCTTCGAAAATGGCAAATGCGCCATTTATCCCGTGCGTCCCAAGCAGTGCAGGGATTTTCCATTTTGGGAATCGCACAAAATTTTAGACGCAGATTCCAAAAAAGCCCTGTCACTTGAGTGCAAAGGGATTACATTTTTTAGCTAAATTAAATTTTAAATTTTCAACAGAGGAACAAGAGTGATAAGAAAAATTTTAATGCTGTGTTTGTGCGTGAGCTTGGGATTTGGGGCGTTTAGCGAGGAAGATTCTATGTTTGAGGCGCTGGATTTGCAAGAATCTGGTAAATTGCGCGAGGCACGGGATTTATACCTTGTGTTGTATGAGGAAACAAAAAAGCTTCAATACTTAAAAGAAAGTATTGTGCTTTCCAGCGCCTTTGAAAACCCAAATATCGTGCTTTCATATATCAAAGACTACCAGAATGCCACGAACAATGCGCCAAATTTGGATATTTCAAAGGTTTTGCTTGATACTTACATAAAGCTAAACGACGCGCCAAACGCGCTCAAAGTCGCTAAAGAAATTCAGGAGCAAGAGGACAGCCCGCAGATTCACAATGTGCTAGGCGTGATTTACATCACAATGGGCGAGAAAAAAAAGGCGATTGAGGAATTTAGCTGGCTGTATGAGAATCTCGGCACGCAAGAAGCGCTTGCAAAGCTTTTGGGGCTTTTGGAGGAGGACAATCAATACCAGCGCGCGTTGGAGCTTTTAGATTCTTTTCTTGCTAAAAATCCTTGTGAGCCGCAGTTTTGCCAGCAAGCGCTTGGCTTTTATGTCAAAGGTATGCAAACTGAAAAGATAGAATCCTTGCTAAAAAAGCGCTATGATGATGAGCCAAATATTGCCAACGCGCAAAGCCTCATCGCCATTTATGCGTTTAGAAAAAAATATTCTCAAGCGCTAGAGATTGCTAATCGCTATCCTTTTGATCCAAAATTTCTCATCGAACTTTATGTCGGCGCAAAGGACTACAAAATGGCAGCCTCAAGCGCCTTGCAAGCGTATAAAAACACCAACAATGCGCTGTATCTTTGCTACAGCTATTTGTATGAGTTTGAAAGCCTTGAAAACGCCGATAAAAGCGCTGTCAAAAAGCTAGCAAGCAAAATGCAGGACGCAATTGAGTTGCTCAAAAAAGATTCTATTCCAGATTCTTTGCAGGCGCAGGATTTTGCGATTTTTTATAATTTCATCGGCTATACGCTGATTGATTATGAAATCGACATAAGCAAGGGCATTGAGTTTGTCAATCGCGCGCTAGAGATTGATCCAGATTCTGTGGCGTATTTGGATTCCCTAGCGTGGGGATATTACAAGCAAAAGCAGTGCAGGAAAGCAAAAGAAGTTTTTGCAAAGATTCCTAAAGATGAAATAAAAGAGGATAATGAGCTAATAAAACATTCTAGCGCGCTAGATTTGTGCAATTAATTGCGTATTTCTTGCGATTTTGTGCTAGAATTTGAGGCAAAAATTTCTCAAATCAATTCTTTAGTTTTAAGATTTTTCAAAAAGAGAGGGTGAGCGATGAGCGCGAGTATGTCAAAAATCGATCAAGTAACCAGCCTGCACAAAAACAATGAATTGCAACTTCTATGCTTTCGTTTAGAGAAGGGCAGGGATTTGTATGCGGTGAATGTGTTTAAAATCCGCGAGGTTATCAAATATAGTGGTTCTTTAACGATTGTAAGCCATGAGGCAAATTCTCTTGTGGAGGGGCTTATCACCATTAGAGAGATGACAATTCCGCTCATTGATATGCGTAAATGGTTTTTTTACGATCCAAAGCAAAGAGGCAAAGACTTGCGCGGGTATTCTATCAAGCGCGAGAAAGGCGAAGATGACATTGTGATGATTTGTGAATTTTCACGCTGGACTATCGGGGTGAGAATCTATGAAGCTGATAGAATCCTAAACAAAAAATGGACGGAAATAGAGCAGAGCGCGGGCGTTGGCGGTAGTGGGCAAAATGGCAAGCTTGTATCGCGCACACGCTATTTTGATGGTTCGCTTGTGCAAGTGGTGGATATCGAAAAAATGCTTACAGATGTGTTTCCGTGGATTGAGAAAGAAAAAGAAGAGGAAATGCAGAAAGTCTCTCAAGTCCAAGCGACAAAGTGCATTCTCCTTGCAGATGATAGCCCAAGCGTGCTAAAGACTATGCAAGTTATCCTTAATCGCATAGGTGTCGTGCATTATGACTTTGTGAATGGCAGGAAATTGCTTGATTATGTGTTTGCGCCAACGACAGATATTAGCACGATAGGAATGGTGATTACAGATTTAGAAATGCCTGAGGCTAGCGGGTTTGAGGTGATTAAGCAAATGAAGTCAAATCCACAAACCGCGCATATCCCAATCGTGGTAAATTCCTCAATGAGCGGCAGTAGCAATGAGGATATGGCGCGCAGTCTCAATGCAGATGAATTTATCTCAAAATCAAATCCTGTGGAGATTGAAAACGCCATTAAAAAGCTCATGCTCCACTAAGGCGCGGGCTTTGAATGAGAGAATCGAGCTTAACACGCTCACCCCAAGCCCCCAAATTTTAGAATCTATCCCCACACCTTGCTATGTTTTAGAGCAGAATAAGCTTAATTATAATTTAGAGATCCTTTCACGCGTGCAGAATCTTAGCGGTGCGAAAGTCCTTCTCGCGCTCAAAGGCTATGCGTTTTGGCGTCGTTTTGAAAAACTACGCGAGATTCTTAGCGGAAGCACGGCTAGTGGGCTGTATGAAGCAAGATTAGGATTTGAAGAAATCGGCGGATTTAAGCAAGGCAAGGAAGTGTGCGTCTTTAGCCCGGCGTATAAGGAAGTGGATTCTCTTTTGCCTTTTGCCACGCATATTATTTTTAATTCTTTTCACCAGCTTGCGCGCTTTGCCCCGCGTGTGAAAGAGCATAATAAAAGCGCGGAATTTCCCATCAGCATGGGCTTGCGGATAAATCCACTCTATAGCGAGGTGGAAACTGAGCTTTACAATCCTTGCGCGCGTTTTTCGCGCCTTGGTATTACGCCAGATGCGTTTGAAAAGGGCTTGCGAGAATACGGGCGAGAGATTTTGCAAAATATCGAGGGCTTGCATTTTCACACGCATTGTGAGCAAGATTCAACCGCGCTTGCTCACACTTTGCCACGTGTGGAAAAGCACTTTGGTGCGTATTTTAAGGGGCTAAAGTGGCTTAATTTTGGCGGCGGGCATCATATCACAAGATATGATTATGATGAGAATCTGCTAATTAAACTCATACAAGATTTTAAGGCGCGCCATCATTTAGAGGTGTTTTTAGAGCCCGGCGAGGCGGTAGGCTGGCAAGTTGGCTTTCTTATCGCAAGCGTGGTTGATATTGTGGAGAATGAAAAGCAAATTGCGATTTTAGATGTGAGTGCGAGCGCGCATATGCCTGATTGCCTTGAAATGCCCTATCGTCCGAGCGTGTATAAGGTAAGCAAGGGCGCTATTGAAATGGATAAGGGCGAAGAGTGCGCGCGGTATTGCTACCGCTTTGGCGCGCATACTTGCTTGGCTGGCGATGTTATAGGGGATTTTAGCTTTGATTCAAAGCTTGAGATTGGCGATAGGGTGGTGTTTTGTGATATGTTGCATTATACAATCGTAAAAAACACAACCTTTAATGGCGTGGAATTACCCTCTCTTGGCGTGATTGAGCGTGATGAAAAGGGAAAAGAGAATTTTAAGATTCTTAAAACCTTTAGCTTTAGCGATTATAAAGAGCGCAATTAGATGATTAATTTTGAAAATCTCCTTATGCTCGCACCGATGGCGGGCTACACGGATTTGCCATTTCGCGCGATGGTGAAAAAATTTGGCGTGGATATTAGTGTGAGCGAAATGATAAGCTCGCATGCGCTTGTGTTTAATAACCAAAAAACGCTCAAAATGATTGAAAAAGATTCCATAGAATCCCCCTTTTCCGTGCAAATCTCTGGCTCAAAACAAGAGGTTTTGCAACGCGCGGTGGAGATTCTCAATGAAAAAAATGGGATTGATATTATTGACTTAAATTGTGGCTGTCCCGCGCCAAAAGTGGCAAATCATGGCAATGGAAGCGGGCTTTTGAAGGATTTAAATCTGCTTGTAAAATGCGCTAATCTCATCAAGCAAACAAGCAACAAGCCCTACACGAGCCTAAAATTGCGCTTAGGATTTGATAAAAAAATCCCGCTTGAGCTTGCAAGTGCTATCAATGATACAAATGTGGATTTTGTCGTAGTGCATGGACGCACGCGCGCTGATGGGTATAAAAAAGAGCGGATTGATTATGATTCTATCGCGCTTATAAAAAAGCATATCAAAATCCCACTTATCGCAAATGGTGAGATTGCAAGTGCGCAGGTTGCGCGAAATGTGCGTGAGCGGACGGGCGCAAATGGTGTGATGATAGGCAGGGCTGCGATTAAGGCGCCATGGGTGTTTTGGCAGATTAAAAACAACACAGATTCTCTGCCCTCTCTTGTGCTTAAAAACCTCGTGCTAGAGCATTTTGACAAGATGATTAGCTTTTATGGTGAGCGGGGCGTGGTGATGTTTCGCAAGAATCTGCATGCTTATAGCAAGGGTTTGAATGGTGCGCATGAGTTTAGAAATGTCGTTAATTCTATGACTGAAAGTGCGCAGGCTCGCGCAAAAATCGAGGAGTTTTTTACCCAAGATGTGCAGTTGAGCGAATTCCCACAACTTGTAACGCTTAATAAGCGCACGAGCTAGGGGATAAAAGTTAAGTAATAGAATTTATTACATAGACTTAAGGGGTTAATTTAAGAATTTCTAGTTTCCTTAGCATTTTTATAAAATTTATTGTGCGGAGTTTTGCACCTTCATTATTAAGATGTAAATTTGTGTTATAAAAATAGAGTTTTTCAAAATGAAAATCTCTAAAATCCCCATATATAGGGATATCATGCTTTGCAAGCTCTGATTTAAGTCGCTCTATTTTGGCAAAAGTTTTTGGGTCTTGTAGGCTAAAATTTGGGTTTTCTGCGGTTACTGGATAGGTGAGAAATATTTTTATATCATTTTGTTTGGCAAAAGATTCTAGTCTTTTATATTCACTTATGAAAAAGTCTGAAATTTCTATATTATCTAGTAGATATTCTGATTCTATTTGCTTAATTTCACCTTTTTGATAAACGAAGTCACCATAAGCATTGAGTGATTTAAAGTCATATTCATAGTGTTTTTGTTCATCACTTTTTATAATTTTTTCCCATTGTGACACGGGGCTAGTGCGAGCGTTAAGCCTACCTTGTATCTGATATTTAAGTCCATTTGGCGCAAGAAACATTTTATAAAGATTTAGCGGGGCAAGTGCATTAAAGTATGTGCTTAAGATATCTTGTTTAGAAATATATTTATTATAGCCTTCACCCCACAACAACATATTGTGGATATACCATTGATTGTTTTTTGGTTCAGTTTTTGTATAGTAGCCAAACTCTAGCGGCAAGAAAATATAATCCCCATTTTTTGCATTTGCAATAATTTTATCCACATAAAAATTAAATGGCAATCCCGCATGAGCTGCAAGATTGATTGGGTGAAATTGCGTGTTTTCTTTGATTATTGCCCCATCAAATCCAAAAAGAGAGTTCGAGCCAGAGACGATTAATAGGCGAGGTTTTTGAGTGGTTTGAGTATTGATATATTCCTTTATTTTAAAAGTGTTTCTTAGCCACTCTTCCCCAAAAGCCAAAAAAGGTGGAATCTTAAGTATATAAAAGACACCTAATATTCCACCAAAAACAACCATATAACCAACAAATCCCCCAAAAAAGCATAATATTTTTTTCAAAATATCCCGCCCCCTTTTTTTTAGAAATTAAAATACAAAAATTCAGGTGTATAGCCTAAAACCCCTAATTGCCAAATGCTCATTGCACACAATAATCCCGCAAAAATCATTTTTTTGTTGTTTAATTTTGAGACAAGTTCATCTGCATTTCTTAAAAAGAGTGTTATTAAAAACCCAAAAATAAGAAAGCTAAGAACAAGCAACATTTTTTCATCAAGATTAGCTATTGGATTCCCAAACCCCACCCCATATTTTTCTAAAAACCCCAATCTAGATTCTAAAAAACTAGGCAGGATTATCGTTCCGCCAAACATTCCCTTAATAAGATTTAGCGCCCCGCTGATGTTTTCTGCACGGAAAAAAATCCAAGAGAGATTGACAAAGTTAAAGGTAAGAAGCCAGTAAAAAAGCGTTAGGAGTTTTTGCTTGAGTGGTGTTTTTGCTTTATATGTGCTTTGTTGCAAGTTGTCATTACTAAAGAAACTCGCTTCGCTCGTTTTGCGAGCCGACTTGTTAGCGAAGCAATCTATCTGGGCGGATTCCATGTTGCTTGTGGATTGCTTTGGATTTTGTAAATCCTCGCAATGACGCACGACAGATTTTGCATTTATATTAGATTTTGTTTTAACTTCATAAATTCCAAGATTTGCCGTGTGGCTGTGTAAGTTTTTATGATTTTTTGGAAGGTTAGCGGACTTGGCGTCCGTGCCTTCCGAAAAATCATAAATCTTATCGCATTGCATACTCGAAGCTGAATTCGTCACTGAATTTTGGTAGATTCTATGTATCACCATCGCCACTCCATGCAAACAACCCCATATCACAAACCCCCACCCAGCGCCATGCCACACACCGCTTAAAAATGCCACGATAAAAAGATTTCTCAAAGTCAGAATCTTATTGATTAGCACATAATGCAGGGCGTTTTTGTATTTCTCATTGCGATTGCCACCAAGCGGGATATAGACATACTCTTTTAAGAATCTCCCAAGCGTCATATGCCACCTACGCCAAAAGTCCGCGATGTTGCGCGCTTTGTATGGTGAGTTGAAATTAAGCGGTAGCGTGATGCCAAAGAGCAACCCAAGCCCGATAGCCATATCACAATATCCGCTAAAATCAAAATACAGCTGGAATGTATAGCTAAGGCTTGTCGCCCATGATTCAAAGAGATTGAGCACTGCTCCGCTTTCTACCGCGCCAAAGCCAGCATTTGCCCATACAGCAAAAGAATCTGCGATGACTACTTTTTTAAATAATCCGATAGAAAAGATAAATAAGCCTTTGGCGATGGATTCATAGAAGGCGTTGTTTTTGGTTTGCGTGGATTCTGCTAGCTCTGATTTTTTGCTTGTTGTGTCACAAGTATTTTTAGCAGAATCTACATTGCTAGAGCTAGATTCTTTGCAGGGGGACAAGGGGGCTTGAATTGCGCGCTCCCGCTCAAAGTCGTGCTTTTCGCTCCCCCTTGCAACCCCCAAACCCCCGACAACGCTTCTTAAGGTTGGCGCTTCGCGCGATTGATTTAAATTTGCGCTGTCGCGCATTTCGGTTTTGAGGTTAGATTCTAAAATTCCAAGCTCCCGCAAAGGTTGCGTGCAAGCTGAATTTAATCTTTTGAATTGTGGCATCATCTCTTTATGATGCACTATCGGTCCTGCAATCAACTGCGGAAAAAATGTCACAAACAAACAATAATCTAAAAACTCCGACGCGCTCAAATGCGAGGAATACTGCTTAGGGGATTTGTAGCAATCCACAAGATAGGCAATCTGCTGGAATGTAAAAAATGAAATCGCCAAAGGTAGCACGATATGAGGCAGTGGCATGGTGAAATCTAGGTGCAAAAGCTGGCTAAAGAGATTAAAATTTTCCAATAAAAAATCAGTGTATTTGAAAAATCCTAGCAAAGCGAGATTAAAGACAATGCCAAGGATTAGGAAAAACTTAGGAGAAAGAAAAGCTAGAGAATCTGTATTGTAAAGATTCTTTTCATTGCCCCCCCCCCTCAGTGGCTAAAAAAGAAGCGCTTGCGTGGGGTGTGGATTTTTTAGCCTGCAAAAATAATTTAGAGAATCCCAAAGGTAGGGAATCTCTGCGCCACATTCCACCACGAGCGATTGTAAGAGAAATAAGGAAGTTTATAAGAATTGAGCCAAGCAAGATAGGCAGATATTCTACCTTCCAAAAGGCATAGAAAAACAGCGAAGCAAGCACTAAAAAGATTTTGCTAGAATCATAAGCGCCAAAATGACGCAGTGCATGATAGCCAACCCACACAATGGGCAAAAATACAAAAATAAATATATAAGAGGAAAAAATCATTTTTAGCCTTGTTTAGTGATGTTTGGTGTGATGGGGCAGGATTATAGCAAAATAAGGTGAAAATGCTATAATTTGCGCGCAGATTTTTAAGGCTTAAGGAGGCAGTTATGGCGCTTATCGGGCATTTATCGCAGTTTGAAGGATTTTTTGCGCGCTACCCAGCGCTTGAGAATGCGTTTGCATATTTGCAAGAATGTATGAAACCAAGTCCTGTGCGCTCAAGGATTTTGGCACTTGGCACGCAAGATATTGAGGGCGCGCAAGGGGCGCAAGATTCCCGCCAAGATTCCCGTCAAAATTTCCGTATAGAAGTGCGCCATGATTTAGAAAATGGCATTAGTGCAATTGAGCAGACTTATGCGCTTAAAAGCCCGCAAGAAGCGTTTTTTGAGACGCATAGGAAGTATGTGGATTTGCAGTTTTGCGTAGATGGGGGCGAATATATGCTGATAGGGCATAGAGGGGATTTTGAGGTTTTGGAGCCCTATAATGAGGCAAAAGATTTGATTGTGTATAAAAATCCGCTGGCAGATTGCGCGCTTGAGCCTTATAGCGTGGATTTTCCAATGCATAGAATCTCGCTTCACGCCGGAATTTTGGCTGTATTTTTCCCTGATGATGTGCATGCTGGGGGGCTAGATTCTGTGAATTCTAAATTAATTAGCCCTAAAAAAAGCGTGCTTAAAGTACCGGTGGAATTGTTTAGTTAGCGAAATATTAAGGCAGAGTTGCGAGATTCTCAAATTCTCAACAATGCAAGAAAGCCTTACAAGCAAATAGATAAAAAATGCCAAGTGTGTACAAGGCGGAGCTTGTGCGGACAATGTTCGCACAAGTGATACAAATTAATGTAATTTTAGAAATTATTCTACGCCCACCATTACAGAAGTCGCTTTCACAAGCGCATAGGCACTTTTGCCAACTTCTAAGCCTAGCTCGTTGATAGATTCCAAAGAAATTGTCGCAGTGATGACATTCCCACCGCCGATATCAAGCTTCACAAGCGCATTTACCGCACCTTTTTGAATCTCCACAACCTTGCCCTTAAGCTGATTTCTCGCGCTAATTTTCATTGCTCGCTCCTTAAAAGTTAAATTAAAACAAAACATTGTAACGCATAAAAGATAAGTTTAAGCCCAAGATTGCTAAAATCCGCGCGCTTTTCCTAAATAGAGCCAAGGTTTGGCTAGATACAAGTTTAAATTAGGAGTTCTTGCTATGGATTCTTTCTCTCATATTTTTTCTATTCGTAAGTATCTTGTGAATTTTTGGAATATCGGCGTGGCGATGATTGTACTAGGTGTGCTTTCAGCCGTGTATTTTGGAATCTTTGGTGGCGTGTGGGCTGTGACAGGCGAGATGACGCGCTGGGGTGGCGAGTTTTTGGAGCTTTTTGGGGCGGATTTGAGCGGATTTTCTTATTATCAAAAGCAAAACCTTAGCGGCACGCCACTTACGCGCACTGATGGCATTATGCTTATTGGTATGTTTGTGGGCTGTCTTGTGGCGTCTTTGTGGGCGAATAAAGTGAAGTTCCGCCTGCCCGCTAGCAGAATCCGCGTTTTTCAAGCCATTGTCGGGGGCTTTTTAGCCGGCTTTGGCGCGCGCCTTGCGTTTGGTTGCAATTTGGCAAATTTCTTTACCGGGCTTCCTTATTTTTCCCTGCATACTTGGGTTTTTACGCTTTTTATGATTGTTGGAATCTATCTTGGCGTGAAAGTGTGCAATATGCCTTTTTTCAAGCCTCGCGCAAAGCTTGTTAGGACAAATGGCAAAGGTTGTGCTGTCCCGCTAGATAAAGCGCGCGCAAAGCGACATTTTGGCTATGGCATTGTTGTGTTTGCGCTTTTCATCGCGTGGGTGGCGTATCTCATCATCTCAAATCCCGCCATCAACCCAAAAGACAAGCAAAGCCTGCTAGCGCTTGCGCTTATTTTTGGCTTTGCCTTTGGATTTATCATCGCAAAGGGGCAGGTGTGCTTTACTTCGTGCTTTAGGGATTTGTTTTTGTTTGGTAGAGATATCGCGGCAAAGGGCGCGATTATTGGTATGATTGCTGCGAGTATCATCGCTTTTGGTTTTGTGTTTCAAGGCGCTGGGACGAAGATTGTCGAAGTGAGCCTTGCCATTGCGCTTGGTGGATTCTTATTTGGCTTTGGGATTGTGTTTGCTGGAGGTTGCGAGTGTGGGTGGATGTATCGCGCATGCGAAGGGCAGATGCACTTTGTCATCGCTGGGGTTGCAAACATCGTTGGCACGATGGCGCTGGCATTAGGTTATGATTACCTGCCTAGCGCGCTTGTCTCAGGTGTGAAAATCAACCTCTTAGAAGTATTTGGCAAGCTAGGCGGACTTGGCGTAAATCTCTCTTTGCTCATTGGCACGCTGTGCTTGGTGCTAATTTATCGTTACTTTTTCTTTAAAAGGGGTGCTTAATGGATACGCAAATCACTTATTCTATCAATCTGCAGGGTGAAGCTTGCCCATACCCGGCTATCGCGACGCTTGATGTGCTGCCTGAGCTAAAAAGTGGCGAAGTGCTAGAGGTGCTATGCGACTGCCCACAAAGCATCAACTCTATCCCACATGATGCCAAAGCGCGTGGATTTGAAGTGCTTTTAATCGAGCAAGATGGTCCAACACTGCGATTTCTCATCAAAAAGCCTTAGATTCTGCTAAAAAGCTTTGCAATGACGCGTATTTGCCTGTCATTGCGAACATAAGCAAAGATTTTATACTTACCGCTAAATATTCATTAAAATCTTAAGTTGACAAAAGGCTAAGTGCGGAGAGGGGTTGCAAGGGTTTAAGCCCTTGCAAGTGGTGATGTTTAGAAGCAACCTATTGCTTTTGTTTGCCAGCGATGATAAAGCGCAAAGCATTTAGCTTGATAAAGCCTTCGGCGTCTTTTTGATTATACACGCTATCTTCTTCAAAGGTGCTATATGCCGCGTTAAACAGCGAGTTTTTAGATTCCCTGCCTAGCACGCTTACATTGCCTTTGTAAAGCTCTAGACGCACGCTACCTTCCACGCGCGCTTGTGTCTTATCAATAAGCGCCTGCAGTGCCTCGCGCTCGGGGCTAAACCAAAATCCATTATAAATAAGCTCGGCATATTTTGGCATGATAGAATCCTTCAAATGCGCTGCCTCTCTATCAAGCGTCAAAGATTCTATCGCGCGATGAGCCTTGAGATATATCGTGCCGCCGGGCGTTTCATAGCAGCCGCGCGACTTCATACCTACAAAGCGATTTTCCACCAAATCAAGTCGTCCGATGCCATTGCGCGCGCCGAGTTCATTTAGCTTTTCCCAAAATTTCGCTGGGCTTAGTTTTTCGCCATTTATCGCCACGCCATCGCCATTTTTAAACTCTATCGTAATAATCTCCGCTTTATCTGGCGCGTTTTTGGGGCTTACACTCCAGCGCCACATATCCTCATTTGGCGCGATTGCCGGATCTTCTAGGATCTGCCCCTCATAGCTTATATGCAAAAGGTTTGCGTCCATTGAGTAGGGCGATTGGTTGGGCTTTTTATCAATCGGAATCCCCGCAGATTCTGCATAGGCGAGCAGTTTTTCGCGTGAGTTTAGATCCCATTCGCGCCATGGGGCGATGACTTTGATATTTGGGTTTAGCGCATACGCCCCTAGCTCAAAGCGCACCTGATCATTTCCCTTGCCTGTGGCACCATGCGCGATCGCATCAGCGCCCACACTTTTGGCGATTTCTACCAAACGCTTGGCAATTAATGGGCGCGCAATGCTCGTGCCTAGCAGATATTCACCCTCATAAATGGTGTTTGCGCGAAACATAGGAAACACAAAATCGCGCACAAACTCTTCCCTCAAATCCTCGATAAAAATATTTTCCGCCTTGATTCCGAGCTTCAAAGCCTTTTGGCGTGCTGGCTCGACTTCCTCGCCTTGTCCGATATCCGCGGTGAAAGTCACCACCTCGCAACCATAAGCATCGCCAAGCCACTTCAAAATCACGCTCGTATCAAGCCCGCCACTATAGGCTAAAACCACCTTTTTTACTTGCTTTTTCATATTTGCTCCTTGCAGTGAGATTTGCTAAATTTGCAACAATTTCAACCGCGCATTATAAATAAATTTAAGGCAAAGTTTGTTGAATCCGCTCCAAAAATCCTGTGAGAATCCCGCAAGAATCCTCTAAGAATCCCTTGCTACTTGCGCGCGCTTTCTTTGGCGAGTTTCTTTTTGCCACTAGCGCTATCTTGCAGGCTTTTATACGCGCGCTCTTGCTTGTAGTAGTTTTGCAATCTCTCATCATTTCCTAAAGTAAGCGCGTCTGGCTTTTGCGTCCTTAGGGCGTCTTCATAGGATTCTATCTTTTTTTGCACGACTTTGAGCGCCTTTTCATAGCTTTGCAAAGTAGCGATGATCTCTTGCTCTTGGGCTCTTATCATCTCAAGTCGTTGAGGAATGCTAGAATCTCCTAGCTTGCAAAGCTCGACAAACTCACTAATTTTAGCAATACTCATGCCCGTCTCGCGCATGCACTGCGCCAGCGCCACCCATTGCAAATCGCGCTCTGAAAAGTAGCGCACATTATTTTCATCGCGCTCGATATGCGAAAACAGCCCGCGCTTCGCCCAATATCTAATCGTATGCGCGCTCACACCGGTGCGATTTTCGACTTCTTTTATCGTGTATGCCATGCTTTTGCCTTGGATTTTTTGGATTTTAAGGTTGGCGATTCGCGCAAAAATTTTATTAAACTCACCACCAGCCAACAGAGCTTTTGCCGGTGTCTAGTCTAGCGATTTGCGCGAGATCATCGCTATCAAGTTTGAAGTCAAAAATATTGAGATTCTCTTTCAAGCGCTCGATTTTAGAGGTTTTTGGGATTGCCACCACACCGCGTTGTGTGAGCCAGCGCAAAGCCACTTGCGCGACACTTTTATTATGCTTTTTGGCAATTTTCATCAAAGTCTCATTGGTGAAAAACCCCTTGCGTCCAGAATCAAAAGGACTCCACGACTGCAACGCACAGCCGCCATTTTCGCGCATAAGCTTTTGATACGCGCTGTGTTGCAAGAAAATATGCGTCTCCATTTGATTGACTGCAGGCGCAATCTTGCAGGTTTTGATAAAGTCCAAATACGCCTTTTCTCTAAAATTTGAGATTCCAAGCGCTTTGAGCTTACCTTGCGCGTAAAAATCCTCCATCGCCCGATACATCGCGTTTGTCGAGGAAAAATTCCTATGCAGCAAAAGCAAGTCAAAATACTCCAGCCCCATCTCCGCCAAAGTCCTATCAATATGGCGTTTTGTCTCATCATAACTCATATCATTTGAAATTTTTGTCATGATAAAAAGCTTTTCGCGCGCCACGCCGCTCTCACGCAAGCCCTGCGCCACCTCGCGCTCGTTATTATACATTTGCGCGGTGTCAAAGAGGTGGTAACCAAGCTTTGCAGCTTCTTTGACTATACTAATGCCCTGCGCTCCGGTGAGCGCATAAGTCCCAAGTCCGATGAGTGGCATTTGCACGCCGTTATTTAGCGTAATAGATTCTTGATTTGCGCTAGATTCTAAAGCGTTGTTAGAATCTACTTTGCCAGAATCTGCGCCCTCCGCGCCTAAACTCGATAATGCCCCGCCAAAACCTAGCACTGCGCAAGCTCCGACACTTGTTTTGATAAAATTCCTACGATTGTTATTTGTTTTTTCCATTGTTAAACTCCTTAAAAATATGGATTTGCGAATTATACGAAACAATGCTTAATATGAATCAAAAAACTTGTATTTTTTCTCAAGTAACTAGCACACTCATCACGCACATTTTTCTATACTTCCGCAAACTAAAACCAAAAAAGGACGCAAAATGAGCGAAAAAATAGTAAAAGGATTTTTAGTATCCAAAACCGACACCAAGGGCAAAATCACCTATTGCAATGACGCGTTTGTGGAAATCTCTGGATTCTGCATGAGTGAGCTTGTGGGCAAGCCTCATTCTATCGTGCGCCACTCGGATATGCCACGCGCGGTGTTTGCGTATTTGTGGGAAAACATCGCAAAAGGGTGCGAAGTAAATGTCTATGTTAAGAATCTCGCCAAAAATGGTGATTTTTACTGGGTGTTTGCTAATGTCACGCCTTCATTTGATACTAGCGGGAAAATTATAGGTTATTACTCGGTACGTAGAGAGCCAAATAGGCAGGGTGTGCAAAGAGTGAGCGAACTTTACACAAAAATGCTTCAAGCAGAATCTAGTGGCGGGATAAAGGCAGGCGCGCAAGTGTTTGGCGAATTTTTTAAGAATCTATGTTACGAAGACTTTGTCATGCATTTACAAGTGGGCGAATAAAAAAGCAAGTAAGATAAGGAGTAAAAAAATGATAGTAGCTGTAGTGATTTTAAGGGTTGTTTGTTTGGCGCTTTTGGCGGTAATGATAGAGCAAGGCTATAGGATAAAAATCGCGCGAAATCATATGAAAAAGATTTTAGCAGTCGTCAATGAAATGAATGCTGGGAACTTTGAGCCAAGGATAACAGAGCGTTGCAATTTAGATGTTGGGAAAATTTCACGCGGGATAAATCAAATGCTAGATCAGCTAGAAACCTTTGTGCGTGAAACTAGGGCGGTGACTAGTAGTGCGAGTAGTGGCAGATTCCGCCCATTTCTCACTAGCGGAATGCTCCCAAATCTAGGCAATGTCGGCGCACAAATAAATAAAAGCGTGCATGCGATACATTCCGCACTTAGCTTAAGCAAACATCAAAATCTCACCACCACGCTAAGTAAAATAAATGAAAATCTCAAGCAACAACGCTATATGCAAAAAAGCTTTGCCACCTCAAACACGCGCTTAGAAAATATGCTAAGCGTCGTAGAATCTACCGCGCACAAAAGCGAGGAAAACTACAGCAAAATAGCAAAAACGCTAGAAACGCTGAAACAAATATCCCAGCTTATCTCTACGAATTCTTCTTACGCTGATGCCATAGCCAAGCGCAGTGAAGAGATGCGCTCTATTGTTAGCGCGATAGATGATATCGCTGATCAGACAAATTTACTCGCGCTCAATGCCGCCATTGAAGCAGCGCGCGCAGGTGAGCATGGCAAAGGGTTTGCTGTGGTGGCAGATGAAGTGCGCAAATTAGCAGAAAAAACGCAAAGCGCCACAAAAGAAATCCAAACACAAATCAATGTGTTTCAGCAAGACACCAACTCCGTGTATGACAACTCGCAGTCGATGAATGCGCAAATGGAGGTGTTTAATCAAATGATGGGCGACTTCAAAGAGGTATTGCAAGAGACAATGGAGGGCTCAAATATCATCAGCAAGGACGCAAAATCTGTGATTGCGGGATTACGAGGGAATCTACTAATGCTAGATTATTTGATTTTCAAAGCAAACGCCTATGACAGGGTGCTAAATGGTAACAATAGCGATGGAATCCAAGATGAACTTGCCGAGCTTTTTGAGCACTGGCTAGAAAATCGCGCTCAAAAATTCTACGCCAACCATGACGCGCTGGCAAACATCATAAAGGCGCATAAAATAATCATAGAATCCGCAAAAGATGGTGTGCAAAAAGCCCATGACAAAGCCGATGAAAGCGCGATAACGCAGGATTTCAAGGCAATGGAAACAGCCTCAAATGAGCTTTTTACAAACATAGAGCATTTATCAAATTTATGGCGCGACAAATAGCTAACAAGTAGAAAACTAGCAAATAGCTAGAATCTGGGGCAAATCGCGCCTTATTCAGCCCTTAATATTTCTAGCTCAAAATCGCTTTTTTGCGCCTTGAGTTTGCTTACAGAATCCGCGCCTTGCAAGATTCCAAGTCGGATAAGTCCATTATATGGCGGCTGTTTATCATAAAAGATTCCGATATTTCCCCACGGGCTAAAATAAAATAAATCGCCAATTTGTGGATTGTAGTTTGCGCCATCACCCGCGCCTGTTTCAAGCCTGCGTGGAATTGAAAATATCTTTTCTTTCCCTGCGTAATCCTCCGCTTTCACTTTCAAAGGTAAAAGCGCCAAAAACGACTTTGCACTTGTGCTATTATCCATTTTTACAAGAATTTCTTGTCCGTCAAATCGTAGTTTTATCATATTTTCTCCTTGCAACATTGCTAATGTTATTAAAAATGCAATTAAAAGTTTCAATGCAAGCTCCTTTGATTTAAAAGATTCTATTTTCCTTAAAGAATCTTATTTTTTGAATCCTTTTGTTTGGTTCAATCCCACTTAGATTCTTTGTATTTTCTTTTTGTAGGGGGAAGGGGGCGTGAATTACTAAAGAAACGGCGCTTCGCTTGTTTTGCGAAGTTGCTCCCCTTCCCCCCTGCACCCCCAAACCCCGACAACGCTAGAA
>NZ_NXLL01000050.1 GCF_003364115.1 Helicobacter sp. MIT 00-7814
ACACTTTGTGTGTCTTTTGCCAAAAATCGGTAAAATCTCGCATACATCGGACTTCGGTAAAAAAATTACTTCATTAAAAAATCCCCTAAATAGATTCTTTTAAATAAAACTCCAAAAATGCCTTATCTTGTCCCTGCTTTTTTAACTCCTTTGCAATGGAGCGCAAACAAGGTATATTTACACCTAAAATCTCACGATTATTTGGCGTAATCTTTGTTTGAAAATCTTTATACTTTTTGCTTGCCTGCGCTTTTAAAAACTCTAGCAATTCTCTTTGAGAATCCACGCCAAAACCTCGCATTTCTTGCATTTAGCCCCCCCCCTATCATCTATCACGGAGGTGAAGCGGGATTTACTCCTGCGCAGGCGATACAATTAATACGCCCACTCCAAAATTACATATTAAGAAAGAATCCTAAGAAATCTTCACGCTAATTTCCTCATTTTTTAGTCCAAATTCAACCTTTGAGCCTTCTTTGATTTCATCTTTTAGGATTAAATCCGCAAGTCTGTCTTCTATCTCCTCATACAGCGCGCGTTTGAGCGGTCTTGCGCCATAGATTGGGTCAAATCCAGCTTTAGCGATGAACTCTTTTGCATGCTTTGTGAGCGTGATTTCGATGCCTTTTTCAGCCACGATTTTTGCAATATGTAAAAACATAATATCCACAATCCCCACAATCGCGCCCATATCAAGCGGATTGAAAATCACAATATCATCGAGGCGATTTAAAAACTCTGGCTTAAAATACTGCTTCAAAAGCTCTTTGACACGAGATTCTCGCTCGCCCTTATCAGTAGTTTCCAAAATCCTATCGCTTCCGATGTTGCTTGTCAAAATGATAATGGTGTTTGAAAAATCCACCACAACGCCCTTATTATCCGTCAAGCGCCCATCATCAAGCACCTGCAAGAGGATATTAAACACATCAGGGTGCGCCTTTTCAATCTCATCAAAAAGCACGACAGAATAAGGCTTGCGTCGCACCGCTTCGGTGAGCTGTCCGCCCTCCTCATAGCCCACATAGCCCGGCGCCGCGCCGACTAAACGACTGACGGAATGCTTTTCCATATATTCGCTCATATCGATACGGATAAGGTTTTTTGTGCTGTCAAACAAAAAGTTTGCGAGGCTTTTTGCACTTTGCGTTTTCCCCACGCCTGTGGGTCCGAGGAAAAGAAAGCTTCCGATTGGGCGCGAAGATTCATTTAAGCCCGCTTTATTGCGCTTGATTGCGCGAGAGATGGCGTGCAAAGCCTCATCTTGCCCAACCACGCTTTTTGCAAGCTCGGATTCAATGCCCAAAATGCGCTCTTTTTGGCTCTGTAACATTTTGCTTACAGGGATTTGCGTCCATCGACTGACAATCCCCGCGATAATCTCCTCTGTCACGGCATTTTTAAGCAGCGTGCCATCTTTTTGCATAGCCTCCCATTTCTCTTGCAATTTTTGCTCTTTTTCCTGCGCCTCGGGGATTTTGCCATAGTCAATTTCTGCGGCTTTGTTAAAATCGCCCGCCCTTTTTGCCAGCTCGGATTGACTTTGCAAAGAATCTACCTCACTTTTTAGCTCGGCAATTTGGCGGAAAATGCTTTTTTCATTTTCAAACTGCCCTTCTAATCGCGCTTTTTCCTCATTGTAGTTTCCTAGCTCTTTTTCGATTTCTTCAAGTCGCGCGGTGTTTGCCTTTTCGCCCTCCATATTGAGCGCTTGTTTTTCAACCTCAAGGCTTTGGATTTGACGCTTAATCTTGCTAAGCTCGTAAGGCTCGGATTCTATTTGCATTTTAAGCTCCGCCGCGCCCTCATCGATTAGGTCGATCGCCTTGTCAGGCAAAAATCTATCCGGGATATAGCGCTGGGAAAGCTTCACCGCAGCTACAAGCGCGGCGTCTGTAATATTGACATTATGATGCGCCTCTAGCTTTTGCTTGATCCCGCGCAGGATTTGCAACGCCTCGTTTGTGTTTGGCTCATTAAGCGTGATTGGCTGGAATCGCCTTGTAAGCGCGGCGTCCTTTTCAAAATATTTGCGATATTCCTTAAGCGTAGTCGCGCCGATTGTATGCAACTCACCGCGCGCTAATGCGGGCTTTAGGATATTTGCCGCATCCATACTACCTTCACTCGCGCCCGCGCCCACAATTGTGTGAATCTCATCGATAAACAAAATCACATTCCCGCTTTTTTTCACCTCATTAATAACCGCTTTTAGGCGCTCCTCAAACTCGCCCCTATACTTCGCGCCCGCGATAAGCGCGCTCATATCAAGGGCGATGACGCGTTTATTTTGCAAGCTCAAAGGCACATTTTTTGCCACAATTTTTTGCGCTAGTCCCTCCACCGCGGCAGTTTTCCCCACGCCGGGTTCGCCGAGCAAAATCGGATTATTTTTTGTCTTGCGGATAAGAATCTGCATCATCGCTGTAATCTCCTCATCGCGCCCGATGACTGGATCGATCTTGTTTTCAAGCGCCTTTTTGGTTAGATCGATTCCATATTTTTCTAAGGATTCAAAGTTATCATCATCGTTTTGATCTTGGATTTTCGCGCCTGCGCGGATAGCTTGCAGGGTTTTTTTCAGCTCGCTTATATCCACATATTTGGCAAAAATCTCTTTAAACGCAGAATCTTGCGCGTTTGCAACCAAAAAAGTATCCACCGCCACATAGCTATCGCCATTTTTCGTAGCCTCGCCGAGTGCGAGATTGAGCGCGTCGCTAAGGGATTTTGAGATGCTAAGATTTTCTTTTGATACGCTTGAAGCCTTAGGAAGCTTATCCACCACGCTGCGCGCCTCTAGCTCGATAGGGATTTTGTCAATATTGCATTTATTAAGCGCTTGATTAAGCAACGATTGAGAATCGCTCAAAAGCGCCCAATACATATGCGCAGGCGTGATTTCAGCGTTTTTGCTATGCAGTGCCAAAGCTGCGGCGCTATCGAGTGTTTGTTTGAGTTGGTTTGTGAGTTTTTCAAAAATATTCATATTATTCTCCTAAAAATAAAATGTGCTTTCTTAAACAAATTTTCTTAAAGTTTAAGTGTAGGCGCATTATATAAGTTTAGTCATTTAATGTCAAGTTTATTTATGAAAATCTCTACATTTTGAGTGGCTACGATAGAATCTTGCAGGCTTATCAAGCAAAAAACGCTGAGTATGCGCGCATAGATAATACAACGCTAAAAATATAGATTGCTTCGGATTCTTAACAGAATCCCCGCAATGATAGGAAATACCGCGCGTCATGTACTAGCGAGAGAATCAAGAGAGTCAATCCATAGAGCATCTATTTTTTTGTCATTGCGAGTCGATTTGTCGGCGGAGTAATCCAAAAAATGAAACTTTTTGAAATCTTTTTAAACCCTAAAGATTCTCCATTGCAAGGAATTTAAGAATCTTAAAAATAAAATCTTTGTAAGGGAATTCAAAACGCAAGTGAGATTCTAACAAAGAACTTTAGAAAATTTAAGAAACAAAACCTCGCAAAAATTTTAAATGACAAACTCCTAAAGATCCTGCAAAAGAAGCAACGCTTGATAATTTTATGCAATAATATAGAATCAAATCCATAGAATAAGGCAAATATAAAATGACAGAAAAATGCAAAATGCTTAAACTTCCCAAATCTCTTAGACTTTTTGTCGCTATAACCCCGCTTGTGTTTTTGTTTGGTGGGTGTATTGGCTGGGGTTGGTTTGTGCCTTATAGCTTACAACCTAGCTATTGGGAATTTAAAAAAATAGCTAGACTTGAACCAAAAACATATGAAGCACTTGGTGGCAAGCTTGATGATGAATATTTTGCTAAATTGCTTGCTTTAGTTGATATGGATTGGGATACGATGATAAAGACTAAAAAGCCACTTTGGGTTGTGGATGAATATATGAATATCATTCCAAATAGATTTGCTTATAAATTTAATAATCTATGCAAATATAATTGCAGACTTAAATATGATTTTACAATTTATATTACAATGAAAGGCGATGAGGTTGCAGAAAGAACTGCTAATTTCAGTGTAACTTGGTGGAACAACAGAAATTCATTGAGCGGTAATGAAGGAAGTATGGAAATATTAAGAGATGCTGGAGTAGAAATTTGCTCCACTCTCTTTCGCTCTCCTTGTCTTAAGTATTTTGGAGGTAAAAAAGATGGCAAATAAAGAGCAAATAAAAAAGATAAAAAATAATGCCGAATTAGCTTGGGCAGCGTATGGATATTTTCATCTAGCAAATAAAAATTATAAGCCAGAAAAAGGTAGTGAGGATAAAAAGAGGATAGATACTTTTACTGATATTAGAAAAAAAGAATTAAAAGCCGCGAACATAAAACATGATGATACTGATGAAATTTACCCCGCCCCCACAGATATACTAAATATAGATTACAAATACTACCGAGATGAAAAAGGCAACCCTATAAAAAGTTTCTTAGGCTTTGAATTTCTTGTGGATAAATTCTTAGGTGGTGACTTCACCCCCAACCAAGCAAAACAATTCTTTGAAAAATATGACCTACTTATTCACCAGCCAAACACAGAATCTGGATTCTCCGCTTGCTTATTTCAAAATAAAGAAACCAAAGAATTTACTCTAGCTCTAAGAGGGACAGAATTTAGGTTAAATAAAGACTTAATAAATGATTATTATATAGGCACAAATAACAACGATACAAAAAGAATTGTAGAACAATATATTGATATGCTTATATTTTATGAAGAGCAAGTAAGACCATTACTAGAACGACAAAAAATTAATCAAATCAATGTAACAGGGCATTCTTTGGGTGGATTTTTGACGCAATTGCTTGCTTTGGTTATTGTTTATTGTGTGAATGTTATAATATTTCGATTTTATAGCTTAGACTTTCTCTACGCTTTTTTATGGCTTACAAAGGGTAAAAGTCCCGATGAAATGTTACAATGAATAAGGACAATAATGATAAAAAGCTATCTTGAAAGCAAAGGATTAGATTCCACTACAAGCGGACAGATTGCTTGGTTTGTGTATAGTGTAGTTATATCTTATATTATCTTTACTCTAATACCATTAGAATCTACATTAGAATCTAAAGATGCTTCTTTTTTAGATTATATCTTTCCAACCTATCTTTATAATAACTATTTTAAACTTATATTTTTTTATTTATATTTTGTTTAAACATGTTTTATAAACATAATTTCATACCTATGTCAATACTAATCTTGTCTGCTTTAACAACACGCATTCATATCGTAGCTCCTTTTATATTTCTTGCTTTATCTATCATAGTAACTTATACTTTTTTTAAAAAAACCTATATAAAAAGCTATTTATTTTGGATTCTCTATTTTTGTGTTTTTGATCTATTATGTGAATATGCGGGGAGCAATGGAAAATGAAATACTATGTGACTATTTATATAGATCCATTATCAGATGGAGTTGGTTTCACCCACGCTTTTCTAGGCTTAAGTCATACCCATCCAGATTTTGCACACAAATGGTAAAAGTCTCAATAAGCGCCAAACAAAAGGATGACATTGAAAATCCCGATATATTCAAGATTCAAAAACTACCTTGAAAGCAAAGGATTGCATTCAGCTACAAGCGGGCAAATTGCTTGGTTTGGTTTTAGTGGCGTGATAAGTATAATATGTGGCTTTTTTATCGGTTTGTTATGTGCTATGGGGCTTAATTTGGCTGATTTTATTGCAACATTTATTTTTGTTTTAGTATTTTCAAGTATTTTAATTGGGTCTATTCTTGTATTTCTACACAAAAAATTTATGCCTCTTGGCTTATCGCTTATGATTTTTTATTTTATCTCTGTATTTGTGGAAAATAGTATTTTATTTGCAGTTGGGGCATTTGCAATTATTTTATTTTGGTTTTTATGCAATAAATTATCTATCAAAATAAAAATATTATTATGTATTGTATTCTTAATCTTTGAGTTTGTTTGGTTTATTTTATTTTTTGTTTTTACAAATAAAATCATATTGGCATAAGACAAAAGAGGTTTTTTATCTATGTGACTATTTATATAGATATTCTTTTTGAAAAAAACTTGTTAAAGCTGGATGTTACTCACGCCTTTTTAGGTTTAAGTCATATTCATCCAAATGAATTAGATGAACAGGATGAAAAACAAGACAAGAAAAACTTAAAAAAGCTGATTGGAAAGATATAGATAAGAAATGGTATGAAAGCCTAGAAACAAATGAATTTAATGATGGATTCTTTGGTTTTGCTCCTGTAGAATCTGTTGTTAGTCATTGGGGTAAAGTTTTTGAGAATAATCAATATATTTCAAAGGAGATGCAATGATTAAAAAAGAAATGTTTAATTATAATCTGCTTACTCAAGCATCTGATAAAATTCTTTGTATCATTGCAATAAATACCGCAAGTATCGGGTTTAGCGTTGGTATTATTT
>NZ_NXLL01000051.1 GCF_003364115.1 Helicobacter sp. MIT 00-7814
TTTTCCCCTATCCCTGCATCGACCTACATTCCCACACTTGCAAAGTGCAGTATCATCAGCGAAGAGGAGCTTAACTGCCAGGTTCGGAATGGAGCTGGGTGTGTCCTCCTCTCTATAGACACAAGGAAAAGGGAAATAAAGATAAATAGTTTAATTTACCCTTATTTCCATTTTCCATTAGGTTTTATTCTATTTTGTTTTGTTTCAAGTTAATAGCCTTAAGTATAAAAACTTCATACACTCAATAAGGTAGTCTTTTAGGTTCACTTATTAAAAGTTTTATAAATAAGCCAAGCGGTCTATTAGTAGTAGTCAGCTAAACATATTACTATGCTTACACACCTACCCTATCAAGCAGCTAGTCTTGCTGCGACCTTCAGGGAGAGTTAATCTTGGAGTTGGCTTCCCGCTTAGATGCTTTCAGCGGTTATCACATCCATGCGTAGCTACTCAGCGATGCTCTTGGCAGAACAACTGATACACCAGTGGCATGTCCATCCCGGTCCTCTCGTACTAGGGACAGCTCTCCTCAACTCTCCTACGCCCACGGCAGATAGGGACCGAACTGTCTCACGACGTTCTGAACCCAGCTCGCGTACCGCTTTAAATGGCGAACAGCCATACCCTTGGGACCTGCTCCAGCCCCAGGATGCGATGAGCCGACATCGAGGTGCCAAACCTCCCCGTCGATGTGAGCTCTTGGGGGAGATCAGCCTGTTATCCCCGGGGTACCTTTTATCCTTTGAGCGATGACCCTTCCACACAGAATCACCGGATCACTATGACCGACTTTCGTCTCTGCTCGACTTGTTTGTCTTACAGTCAGGCTGGCTTATGCCATTACACTCTACTTGCGATTTCCAACCGCAATGAGCCAACCTTTGCAAGCCTCCGTTACTTTTTAGGAGGCGACCGCCCCAGTCAAACTACCCACCAGACATTGTCCTGCTAGAGGATAACTCTAGCCAGTTAGCAGACAGAAACATTAAGGGTGGTATCTCAAGGATGGCTCCATCTCCACCAGAGTGAAGATTTCAAAGCCTCCCACCTATCCTGCGCATAATGTTCCCATCGGCAGTGCCAAGCTGTAGTAAAGGTCCACGGGGTCTTTCCGTCTTGCCGCGGGTAGGAGGAATTTTCACCTCCACTACAATTTCACTGAATCCCTGGTTGAGACAGCTCCCATCTCGTTACGCCATTCATGCAGGTCGGTATTTAACCGACAAGGAATTTCGCTACCTTAGGACCGTTATAGTTACGGCCGCCGTTTACTCGGGCTTCAATTCAAAGCTTCGCATTGCTGCTAACTAATCCTTTTAACCTTCGAGCACCGGGCAGGCGTCACACCTTATACTTCCTCTTACGAGTTTGCAAAGTGCTGTGTTTTTGGTAAACAGTCGGGAGGGACTCTTTGCTGAGACCTAATTGCTTAGGCACACCTTATCGCGAACTTACGGTGCTAGTTTGCAGAGTTCCTTAACCAGAGTTCTTTCACGCGCCTTAGAATACTCATCTCATCTACCTGTGTCGGTTTGCGGTACGGGCAATAGTAGCTAAACTTAGAAACTTTTCTTGGCACGACGGTATCAGTGATTCTCCTTTCCATCCGAAGACTTCAAAGAGCCTTTCAAGTTTCGAATACAGGGGCGGATTTGCCTCTCCCCCAATCTACGCTCTTAGACCAACACTTCCATCAGTTGGCTCACCTAACCCTATGCGTCCTTCCATCGCACACTACTATTGGTATAGGAATATTAACCTATTTTCCATCGCCTACCCCTTTCGGACTTGGCTTAGGACCCGACTAACCCTACGATGACGAGCATCGCGTAGGAAACCTTAGACTTTCGGCGAATATGATTCTCACATATTTTATCGCTACTCATTCCTGCATGCTCACTTCGCATCGCTCCAGCACTTCTTACCGATATACCTTCAACGCAATACGAACGCTCTTCTACCACTATGCATCAGCATAATCTACAACTTCGGTGTCTATCTTAGCCCCGTTATATTTTCTGCGCAAAATCACTAGACCAGTGAGCTGTTACGCTTTCTTTAAAGGATGGCTGCTTCTAAGCCAACCTCCTGGTTGTCTGAGTAACTTCACATCATTTTCCACTTAGAATAGAACTTTGGGACCTTAGTTGGTAGTCTGGGTTGTTCCCCTTTTGACGATTGATTTTATCACCCACCGCCTGACTCCCAAGATACGGTAATAGGTATTTGAAGTTTGACAGGGGTTGGTACCGCGGTGAGCAGCCCTAGCCCAATCAGAGCTCTACCCCCTATTACTATTACTTGAGGCTATACCTAAATATATTTCGAAGAGAACCAGCTATCACGAAGTTTGTTTGGCCTTTCACCCCTATCCACAGCTCATCCCAACCCGTTTCAATGGGTACGAGTTCAGTCCTCCATAAGCTATTACACTTACTTCAACTTGGCCATGGATAGATCACTTCGCTTCGGGTCTGCAGCATCTGACTAAGCGCCCTTTCAGACTCGCTTTCGCTACGGCTTCGCGTTTGCTTAACCTTGCCAGATACCACAACTCGCAGGATCATTATGCAAAAGGCAGTCCATCACCCTTGTGAATCCCTCTGAAGAATCAAGGTAAATTCGTCTTTTGAGTGCTTTTAGCGGAGTCTGCGAAAAAGCTTTGGTCACTACCGCCTAGGTAGCTCCCTGCAGCTTTTTCTTGACAGCCACTAAAATCATCTTAAAATACTAGAATTTTGTGTCTGCATAGATTCTATTAAATCCATCGTGCAATGATTTTGAGATGAGTTTGTGGGTTGCGCTGTTGTGAAATGAGGAGATAGAACATAAAGTTCATCTCCGAAATTGAACAACAAGCTCCCGCAAAATCACTCAAAAGCATAAGCAGATTCCTCAAAGGGACTCACAATAGGGCTCTGAATGATTGTAGGCAAATGGTTTCAGGTTCTATTTCACTCCGCTCACTGCGGTTCTTTTCACCTTTCCCTCACGGTACTTGTGCGCTATCGGTGTGATAGTAGTATTTAGGGTTGGAGAGTGGTCTCCCCGGCTTCGGCCCGGATTTCACGTGTCCTGGCTTACTCTGGATACTGCTACCTATAAAGAATCTTTCGCATACGGGACTATCACCCTCTGTGATGTACTTTTCCAAATACTTCTGCTAGATTCTCTAAGTGGATATTGCAGTCCACAACCCCGAATGCAAGCATTCGGTTTGCCCTCTTCCCCGTTCGCTCGCCGCTACTAAGAGAATCTCGTTTGATTTCTTTTCCTCTAGCTACTGAGATGTTTCACTTCGCTAGGTTCGCTCCATTAAAGGTAATATACATTGCTGTATATTGGGTTGCCCCATTCGGAAATCTACGGATCAAAGCTTCTTGACAGCTCCCCGTAGCTTATCGCAGTCTAGTACGTCCTTCATCGCCTCTATCACCCAAGGCATCCACCATTTGCCCTTGAAAGCTTACTTACCTTTTAGATAAATGAATGTATCCTAAAAGAACTACCTTATTGAATGTATGTTACACACAATAAGGAGTGTATTGTAGTCTTTATTACTTAGGCTATTAACAATAAATTTTCAAATAACGCTAGACTTAAAGTCTAATGAGAAGCTTATCTTTGCTTATTGACTTCTTAGAGTAGATTCTCTCTTTGGTCAATAACAACTTAATTTAGCAAGCTTTAAGCTCTTAAATTAAAGAAGCTTAAAAAGCAAGCTAAGTTAAAACAAGCTAAGTCTCTCATTAAACTTTAAAACCAAATAACTTTATATTTAGAGAATATGTAAAGAGTGCAAGCTTTATATAAATCTTAAGTCTTTGTATAAAGTCCTTTTTATCTAAAAGTCCTCTATCTCAAAGCTTTTTTACATAAAGACTATATTTCTAAGATTATCTTTCTATCTATCCATAAGATATTAGGATATTCTTAAAAGCCTCTTGGAAACCTTCGAACTCTTCTTGTCTCTATAAAGCTCTTTTAGTTAAAGTGTTTTAAAACTTTAGCAATAAAAGATTATTAAAGCAAGACTAAATTGCAAAGTGAAATAAAAAGCTATGGTGGAGAATAGCGGGATCGAACCGCTGACCTCCTGCGTGCAAAGCAGGCGCTCTACCAGCTGAGCTAATTCCCCATTGTTTCTTAAGGGTGGATTCTTGTAATGGTGGGCTTAGGAGGACTTGAACCTCCGACCTCACCCTTATCAGGGGTGCGCTCTAACCACCTGAGCTATAAGCCCCTAATCTTATGCTTTCTTTTACTCGTATGCTACGTTAGATTCTTAAAAATCTCAATCACGCACCTTAAGTGCGTTCAATCGATTTTTAAGAATCTGCCTTGCCTACAAGCAAAATTAAAGCATAATCT
>NZ_NXLL01000052.1 GCF_003364115.1 Helicobacter sp. MIT 00-7814
TTCTTTAGTGTTACCTCTTACAATGTCTTTACCATTTTCAAATGTTGCTCCTAGAGTTGTAGTAGTAGAGGCTTGTTGGACACCTTGCCATTTACCTCCACTTTCCATGTGAGAGAAGTCTTGGACAGATTTCATTTGGGAGCCGACACCTGCAACACTGCCTATTTGTTGCATTTGTTGGGCTATTTGTCCTTTGTTGTAGTTTTCAAAATTGTTCAGCTTTGAAATAGAGGCAATAGCCGCATTGTTCTCCTCAATACCTTTCATCACTTCTGCTGTTGCAAGACCTGTTGCCGCTCCTCTTTCATTTGCATCATTAGCTCTTGCAATGGCTGTAGTTCCTTCTTTCACACCGCCCATTTGCTGTGCGCTTATAGCTTGAGAAACACTTCCCATAAGAGCAGCTAGCTTACCAAATAAAATAATACCTGGACCAACCATTGCAAATGCCACACCAAGCTGTGCGGCTAGCTCTGCTTGAGAAGCCATATACTCATAATACTGCATACCATGCTTTAGGGTATTTGGATCTAACCCATTTGTTCCTAGTGGGTTTGAAATAGCCTGCAAGGCAGTTGAAGCATTTTTTGAAGTGTAGAGGGTTACAATATCATGACTTAGTGCCATACACATTCTTACCATCTCAAAATATATCAAACCTCCAACATAATAACCTAGCGTTTTCATACCTGATGGATAACCTTGCAAGGCGGCTGAAATAAGCACAAAAGGAAAGAGTGCATACACAAGGGCAATCATAATATGCAACACTCTAGGTAATGTCGCGGCTGAGAATATAAAGCCCCCTTGTTTTGTAATATCAGTAAGCTTTGCCATAGCAGCATTGACATTTGCATTTAAAGCCGCAGCATTTGAACCGCTAATACCCATAGAATCTGCCCAATAGGCGTCAGCAACAGCCTTATCTGTAGTTGCACGAATATTGTATTGCATAAAGCCTGTAAGATTTCCTACAGCTCCTGTAACATTGGTTGGATTAGCATTCAGCGTTTTTTCAATAGAATTAAGTCCAGCAAGAGCAATTCCTGTGGAGTTTTCAACCCTCTTTTGATAATCAGGAGCAAGTTTTTCAAATTTTGCTTCCACTTCAGTGTTATAAAAATCCACACAATTTTTGCCAGAATCTGGAACAATAATCGAAGGCAATACGCTGGCGTTTTTCATCTTATTTGGAGCTAGCTCTGTTACGCTAGTTTTTCCCATCTCTAAAGCTCCAAGCTCCTCACCTGTAATATATTGGTATTTAAAAATACAATGCCTTACATAATCTCTATAATTAGCTACAAAAGACTTCTCCTCATCAGTTGTCATCATTACGCTTTTATCTCTACCGATAAGCTCAAAGTTTTTCATAAAGCCTATATCTGTGTATCTGCTTCCATTGATAGGCGCAAAGGCACTATCAACAAGCTCTACTAAGCCTGCGCCAAACTGAGAACTCAAAGAGGCGGCAAATGCTAATACCGTAGGGACATTATCAGATACAGCCTGCGTTCTTATTCCGATTGTTTGCCCGCCATAAAGCGCTCTGCGATCCTCAATCTCAACGGTAGTCTTAAAGCTATCGTTAAACAAAACCACTAAAACAAGGGTAACAAACACAAGATACTTTACAACCATCTCAAATGGGGAAGTTCCAGCTTCTCCACCTCTTTGCCCAACTTTAAAGTAAATTCTCCAAAGCATTAAGATATAGGCTAGAATTGGGATAAGGTAAGCGGCAAGGTGCATAAGGGTATTTGGATTTTCTTCATCTTGGTTGAAAATTTTTGCAACCGAATCAAATACGGTTTTATAAATATCAACATCGCCATAAACAGCAACAGGAAAGTAATCTATCAATGGAGTTTTTCCAAATGCACAAGAAGGAATCAATAGCAATGCTATTAAAACTAAGATTCGGCACAAAACATTATCTTTGAGCATAAGTATCCTTTTAGTATTTTTTAGGCACTTTTTTAGGTTTGTCTCTGAAAGCCTTACAAAAGCCTGTAGTGCTTTAAGACAAATTGACACTTGTAGTTTAATTTCACGGGTTTTCATATCTAATTGCAAAGTTAATGGCAGTTTTTAGACACCACTAAAATGCTTTTAGATTCGTGTTCTTATTTGGTTACAAATTTAGGACACTTATGATGAAAATACTAGATTATAACATTTTTTATTCAAAAAGTCTTGTGTCTGAAAGCATTATACCAGCGATTTTGGGAAGCTTTTGGGAAGCTTTTGGGAATACTAAATTGCTAAAGTTTGATAGATTGGCTTTTGGAGCAAAGTAATACTATAATACCGATTCTATATTGATTGTTAGGAGTTAGAGATATGCCATTCAAATTAATTTCTTTTTTAAAGCATTGCTGGTGATTTCATGTTGTCAAGTTTCACTATTAACTCTCGCCGCTATTTGGGCAACAAAACAAAACTTTTGCCATTTATTTTAGATACCGTAGTCAAAAACTGCAAGAATATAGAATCTGTTGCTGATATTTTTGCAGGAACAGGCTCAGTAGCTAGTGCTTTTGTTGATAAAGTTATCTATACAAATGATATTTTAAAAAGTAATTATATTTGCAATCTTGCATGGTTTAGCCCTAAAGAATATAGTAAAACTAAGGTGGAATCTATATTGAATGAATTCAACAATTACAATACAACTGAAAGCAACTATATGAAAGATAATTTTGCCAACACTTATTTTAGTGCTAAAGTTTGCTCCAAGATAGGCTTTATCCGCGAGAATATCGAAAATTTAAGTAAAAATGGAGAGATAAACGAGCGAGAAACATCGATTTTAATTACTTCCTTGCTTTATGCAATGGATAAAATAGCTACTACTTGTGGGCATTATGATTCTTATAGAAAAGGCGCAAAATTAGCAGATGGAATCAATCTTGCCATGCCACGACTTTATGACAACTTAAATCAAAACAATCACTGCTTCAATAAAGATGCAAATGAACTTGTAAGAGAAATTTATGCGGATTTAGTTTATATTGATCCACCTTATAACTCTAGACAATATAGTGATACTTATCACCTATTAGAAAATGTTGCCACTTGGCAAAAACCACAAGTCTTTGGCGTAGCTAAAAAGATGGATAGAAGTGCAATTAAAAGCAAATATTGCAATAGCACCGCAAATGAAGCCTTTAATGATTTAATAACTAATATAAATGCGAGATATATCTTATTATCCTATAACAATATGGCTACCAAAGGCAATGATCGCTCAAATGCAAGAATAAACGATGAAATTATAATGCAAACATTAAGCAAAAAGGGCAAGGTAAGTATATTTTCACAAGATTATAAAGCATTTAGTGCTGGTAAATCAAGCATTAAAGATAATTCTGAGAGGTTGTTTTTATGCAAATGCCGTTAATTGCTTCACCGTTGAACTATACAGGCGGAAAATTTAAACTGCTTTCACAGATTTTGCCACTATTTCCCAAAAACATTAATACTTTTGTGGATTTATTTTGTGGTGGTTGCAATGTAGGATTAAATACAAAAAGCAAAAAAACAATCTATAATGATATTAATGAGAATCTTCACAACTTGTATATTTTTCTTAAAAATATAGACAGTAAAAGCGCAGTAGAGCAAATTTATGAGGTAATTGCAAAATACGACCTATCAGTAGTTAGTAAATATGGCTATGAATTTTACAAATGTGATAGCTCTAAAGGACTTAGCAAATACAACAAAAGTCGTTTTCTAAAGCTTAGAAGTGATTTTAATGCAAAATCTAACACTACTTTTAACCATTACATAATGCTTTTTGTGATGATTGTCTATGCCTTTAACAATCAAATCCGCTTTAACTCAAGCGGTGAGTTTAATCTGCCTGTTGGGAAGCGTGATTTTAATGCAAAGATGGAGCAAAAACTTATTGACTTTATTGAAAGATTACATAAACAAAATTGTGAGTTTTCTTGTATCGATTTTAGGGAATTTAATATACAAAAACTAGGCAAAAATGATCTTGTTTATATTGATCCCCCCTATCTCATTACTTGCGCAACTTATAATGAAAATGCTGGCTGGACCGAGAATGATGAAAAAGATTTACTTGACTTTTTAGATAAATTAGACAAGCAAAAGATACACTTCGCCCTTTCGAATGTTTTGAGCAGCAAAGGCAAAACAAACCAAATCCTAAAATCTTGGTTAAAAAGCAGGACTTATAAAATTTATCATCTAAATCATAAATATTCAAACTCTAATTA
>NZ_NXLL01000053.1 GCF_003364115.1 Helicobacter sp. MIT 00-7814
TTCTTTAGTGTTACCTCTTACAATGTCTTTACCATTTTCAAATGTTGCTCCTAGAGTTGTAGTAGTAGAGGCTTGTTGGACACCTTGCCATTTACCTCCACTTTCCATGTGAGAGAAGTCTTGGACAGATTTCATTTGGGAGCCGACATTATTTGAGTAAGAGAGTAAAAGAGTGTTTGTTTGGGAGAATGGGGAATGTATGTTTAGAGAGTGAGAATGTATGTTTATGTTAAAGAATGGGGAATGTATGTTGAGAGAGTGGTTTGAGGATATTTAGAGAAATAGAGAAATAAGAGGGCTGGTAAAGGAAGGGTGGGCTTTTCTCACTTAATCCTACCTTTCTATCCTAGTCAAACTACAAATCCCTACTAAAATACCTAATCATCTTAACTTCCTCACTCTCTTTTTCAAATGAAATCCTTTTGAACCCATGGCGTTCATAGAAGTCTAAAACCTTTTCCACATTAACAGAGTCTAAAAGCACAAACTTGCCACCAATATATTTACGAATATCTAAAAGAATAGCCAGCATAGTTTGCATAATAAGATCGCCATCTATACTTGCACCATCACATTTGCCAAATTGCCCTATTAAAATACAAGGTATATCAGTATCTTTCTTGTTGTTTCTGGGACTTAACTTTTGAATGCGACTTTTACTTAAGCCCTGTGTTTTTAAGACATTAAGAGATAGTGTAAAGAAAGCTTCAAGTTTGTTGGATTTAAGGATAAGAAATGTCCTTGAACGATGAGCTTTTTCAAACTCTATGGCTTTATTTCTTATAAAGTGTTCTAAATCTTTATTCTTAGAGCAAGAAAAGTCCTCTAAAAAGGAAGGTGTTTGGGAGTGGGCTTGATTGCTAGATAATATATCACAAAGGCTTATTGTCCTATATTCCACAGCGATTCCACTTCTTGTTTGCTTGGTTTAACTAAAGGTATCCCCTTTTTAATGGCTTCCATATCAATTTGTTTAATTCTCTTGTCCATTTTCTTTGAGGAAGCTTCCTTAAGTGCATTCTCTACTTTTTTAAGGTTCTTGTTTGTCAGTTTGATTGGCTCAAGCATTGATTTTGTCATAAAATATCCTTTCCTTTACAAGGCTTTAAGATTTATAAACTTAAAACATCTCATTATAACACAAAAACACAAGCCCCCTACTTCTTTTACATAGCCACATTTGCATTTTTCCCCGAAACTCTCTATAATGCCTGCAAAATAAATCTAAAACGAAAGGAGAAAAGGCTATGGGTAGCTTTGCACTAGGTTATTTAATGGGTATGACACTCTCAGGACCAAACTACACCCCTGATGGATATGGTGATAACTTCGATGAGAAAGAACTAAAGAGAATCAATGATGAGATGTATTGGAATGCGTGGGATAGTGCAGCAAAGGCAAAGGTTGTTGAGAGGTTGAGAAGTCATGAGGCTGGAGCTAATCTACTTACTTTAAACAAGCAGCCTGTTTATCCTAATATGACTCAAGATGAACAAGCTGATTTGATTGAAAGCGGAGAGTTAAAAATTATTTACTTCCGAAAGCTTAAAATATCAAGTGCCATGTGGGCTGATGAAAACAGAGAGGAAGCAAAAGATCCTAAATATCTTGAATTGTTAAAGTCTAACAAAGAGGATATGCAAAAAACCGAATATAGGATTATTGAGTAAATTTATACTATTTAGAGGCACTCTTAATTAATTTTAGTGAATTATTTACATTCTATCGATACAATAACCGCTTAAAGCTCGGGCAGTAGCTCACTAAATCATAATTGTGTAGCGATCCCCTAGTAACTCTTAGAATCCCTAGCAGCAACAAGAGTTTCTTGACTATTTGTTGACTAGGGTTTATTCTTTCATCAAGGCAATCTCAATGACTAAGAAAGTCGCAATACTTGTTGATGGAAATTTCTTTATTCGACAGCACTTCGCATATTTCAAAAAAACTTACGAAACTACAACACCTAAAGAAATTGCAAAATGTATCCAAACTCATTGTTTAAAGCACATAAAAAAGGGAGAAGAGGAACTTTACAGAGTGTTTTATTATGATTGTAAGCCACTGGACAAGAAGGTTCATTATCCAATATCTAATACCGCTTTAGATCTCTCAAAAACTCCTATTTGTATTTTTAAAACACAATTTTATAAAGAGTTAGTTAGCACACCTTGCTTTGCCTTAAGATTAGGTTCTCTTAATGAAAAAGATAGTTACTGGAAACTACGCGATAGAAAAAAATATGCTGATTTGATAAAGGGCAAGATTTCACACAAAGACTTATCTGATGAAGATTTCGTTTATTATGCTAAACAAAAAGGTGTAGATATGAAAATTGGGATTGACATTGCTTCTTTGGCACTTAAAAAACTTGTTGATAAAATTGTGTTGATTTCTGGAGATAGTGATTTTGTCCCTGCTGCGAAACTAGCAAGAGTTGAAGGGTTGCATTTTGTCCTAGATCCTATGAATATGGGGCAATATATCAAAGAGGATTTAAGAGAGCATATAGATTGGCTTACTACAACACTGCCAAAAAGGCAGTCGTAGATTTAGTATCGATTTTTCTTATTTACCTAATCCTCCTATTCCCATTTCAACTATCCCCCCATTACTTCCCAAAGGATTCTGATGTAAAGCATTATATTGTCTTTCAAACGCATTTGCTCTACTTGGGCTTTGCTGTCTAAAGTCTCTCATAAATCCTCTTTGCTCTCTCCCACTCATAGTTCCAAAATCTCTAAACATAGAGTTTGAGAATGTATAAGAACCTGAATATTCTAATCGTGGCGCATTACTTGGAGCAGCTGTAGGTTTCCCTGCTAATCCTCTCTCAAGCATACTAGTTCTTGTCGTAGCAGCTAGTTGATTTGCTCTACCTACTCCTATAGCCATTGTGCTTTCAGCCCCTATAGCTCCGACATTAGCTAAAGTCTTACCTGCAGCTCCACCTGGCAAGAACATAGCTGTCGCACCTGCTATTTGAGAAGCAGCCGCTATACCTGAGCTTGCAGCTCCATAGGCACTAGCCGACATGCCCATACTCATAGCTAGTCCAGCTAAGGCGTTACCACCGCTGACATTGGTGCCAAAGCTATAGTTTCTTGATTCATTATGCGAGAATGAAACACCTGATTGAATACCACCTTGTAGTGAGCCATGGTTAGCGTTAAATGAACTAACAAGACCACCTGTGTTTAGTTCTATTTGGTTGCTGTAGGTAGCTTCAGCTAAACCACGAAAATCACCTTTTTTGAACATGTCTTGAGCATTTTGCGCAATATTGGCTTGATTTTGAAGTTTTGCATTATTATCATAGCGTTTTTGCATTCTCCTTTCATAGTCTCGCTTCATTCGATCTATATCATCTAGCCATAGAGGAACATTTCCCCCTTCCCACACTTTTGCCAAAAATCCAGTGCTTTGAGTTTGTTCCTCAAGATTTTTCTTCGCTTCATCTGCCTGCTTATCTATAGCTGTTTGCAAATCACTATCAAAATTCACAATCCCTGAAGCTTCCTTTTGAGTGTCATATCGAGCTTTATCTGCTAGGTTGCGCCTATATTTGCTCTTTGCATTTAGCTTGTTGTAGTATTCCGACAATGCTTCCTTTCCTTTGGCTTCCGCTGCATCAAATTCTCCTTGTGAAATACCATTAAAAGTTACTGAGCCATCTTTATTGATTTGTCCAGCTTCTACTTTAGATTTATAACCTTCTACTTGCTTTAATGTCTTTTCAGCTGCTGCATTAGCCATAGCATTAGATATTTCATCTATAGCCTCATTTACTTTAGAACTATCTCCATTTGTTTGAGTTTTTAGCGTAGCTTCTGTTGATTTCAAGCCTCCTAAATTCTCTAACTTACTTCCATGCTCTGCAGTTCTAATATTGCCACCATCAGTTGCCTCATTAAAA
>NZ_NXLL01000054.1 GCF_003364115.1 Helicobacter sp. MIT 00-7814
TCGAGCCTTTTATGAGCGAGGGAATATGAAGCGATTTATAATTGATGTGGGCGTGGTATTTGGCGTTGTATTGTCTTTGCGCGCGATTTTGGGCGCAGTGTGTGGGCTAGTTAGGTTAAATATGGCGGAGTGCTTTTGCATTTTGCTTGTAGTCGTGTTTGTGCTAGGCACTTTACGCGTGATAAAGAAATTTTAAAAAATTCAGTATTTGCGCGCTTTTCGCGGATTCTGCAAAAAATGCTTAGTCACTACCGCTTAGGTAGCTCCCTTCGCATTTTTTTTGAAAACCGCAAAAATCATTGCAAATCCTTAGAATTTTCAAAGTGGCACACGCCCACGAAAAAAGGTTATGTGTGGTCGCGAAGCTGGAGCCGAAGCGGAATTCATTTCCGCGAAGGCAAAAGCGGAGCGGAGGCGAAGTGCGATTTACTCGCACAAGACGATACCAATAAAAAGGAATAGACAATGGAAAAATTTAGCAACTTCATCAAAAACTTAAGGGATTTTATAAATCCACAAATTAAGGACAATGCGGAGGATCTTACGAATGATTTAATCGATTTTTTACGCAAAGCTAATGACGAACAAGAGCAGGAATTTTTAAGCTTTGCTTGCTCATGTGCGCTTTTGTATGTGGTGGATATTTCTAAGCAAAAGCATATCAATGACTACAAAAAACATAGTCTTTCCCAGCTTAAAGCAGAATTTCGAGCTAGCACTAAGCTTTTAAATGAGGAAAGCCTTGATTTAAACACCAAAAAAGAAGTGGCACTTGAGCTTGTGGCAATAATCCAAGAGCTTCAAAATAGACAATCTCAAATGCAAGGAGAAATAAAATGATCCAGCGTCCAAAACTCAATACAAACTTTACAATGATAAGTAATGCCATCGCGCAAAACACGACTTTAAGCGATGGTGCGCTGCGCCTTTGCGTATATTTGTTAAGTATTCCAAGCGAGTGGGATTTGACAATTACAGCTTTGAGTGAGAATCTTAAAAAATCACGCACTTCTATCACAAAATACTTAAAAGAATTGCAAGAGGCAAAGATTCTTTATTTAACAAAAATCAAAGGCGAGTTTCAGGGATTTGATTTTGAGTTTTTGCAAGAAAAGTCCTTTGAAGATGCCCAAAATTACGCTGTCCAAAATTTGAACAGCTATAATATAAATAAAATTAATAATAATATAAATAAAAAATATTACTTACTAAGAAATTCTGATCAAATTCGACTTTTTAGCCTTGTTTGGGAAAGCTTAGAATCTGCAAAGCCAAAGCAAGCCAAACTAGAGCTTTTGGATTTGAAAGCTTTTACCAAAGTCGAGCAAAGCGAAGTTTGTGCGTGGCTAGAGCATAAAGCCCTAGTGGTGAAAAATCTTAAAAACTCAACCAAAATGCGTGATATCCAAAAGCTAGAGCGCTTTAAACGCGAGGGAAAAGATATTTGCAAAATTATAGATTACTGCATAAGCAATGGCTATAGAGGGCTTTATGAACCGCCTATTCCTTTGAATGTATCGTCTCGTGCGAGTAAATCGCACTTCGCCTCCGCCTCCGCCTCCGCTTCCGACTTCGCGGAAATGAATTCCGCTTTGTCTCCAGCTCCGCGAGCACACACAACCTTTGCTACACAGACACGACCTTTGCAAACTACCAAAAAGCAACCTATGCCACTTCATTACGAGATTTTGGACTTCCTTTGTTCCAATCACAAGGAAAAATTACAGAAGTTTTACCTTGCCAAGCGCGATTGCAATGTGTTGCAAGGCATTCTTTTTGAGGGCAAACAAATAGCCTACGACAAAGCACAAGGAGGATTTTATGCATTATAGACGAAAAGTTCGCGTAACTGAAAAATCCTGCGTATTTTTGATTCCCAAGTCAATTGAGGAAAAAATCGCATTTTTAGCTAGCTTTCAAGGGCAAAGCTTTTCAAAAATCGTGGAATCCGCACTGCTGTTTCAAAGCTTCAAAACAAAAGGAGGAATAAATGAAATATCTTACACAAAAGCAAAAAAATACTACAAAACACGCAAGAAAATTCAACCTTCACAAAATGGTGCTAAAAGAATTTGCGAGACAATCTCGCAAGAACAAGCAGTCCAAAAGTCTTTATTTGAATAACGCATTAAAAGCGTGGATTGAGCAAGAGGCGCGAAATAATCTCTTTTTTCATCAGCTTAAGGAGGGCGTATGAATTTTATTGAATTTATCCTCAATGTCAAGCAAAAGAGGCATTTTATCTCTGTCTGTGAGTTTGAAAAGCTAGAGGAGCTTTTAAGCACGCTAGATTCTTGTGTGCTTGAAGAGCTATTTTTGCGTGTGTGCGCTAATGAGGATTTTCCAAATTTTAAGAAAATCATCAATGCCTTGCGCGAGATTCTTATTCAAAAAGCCACAAATCAAGCATTAAAAGCAAAAATTAAAGCTTACAAGGGCTCAAGTGAGCAAGAACAGAATCTATTGCGCACCTTTTTTCTCAAAAATGAGGTAGCAAATGCGCCGCAGTGGTTTAAAGAAATTTTATAGGAGCAAGAAATGTTAGAGCAAGAAATTTTACACTCAATGATTTATTTTCCCCAAGATGTGGAGAGCTTTTTTGAAAACACGCCAAAAGAAGTTTTTAGCCCTTCAGGTTGGCAGATAGCAGAGGCAATACAAAAGCTTGAAAAAAATGTGAGCATGGAAAGTTTGCTAAGTGTTTTAAGCGATGAAATCAAGCAAAGCGAGTATTTTTTAAATCTCCTAGCAACCACTCCAGATCCCAACTACTTGGCTAAGCGCATGCTTTTTTTCCAAGAATACAACCTACGCACGCAGGCAAGCCTTGCTCAAAATCTCCTCAATGCCTGCGCACAAAATGTCCTCCTTGATATTGACACGCTCAAAAAGCCTCAGCTTGAGAGCAAAGAATTTAAAAATTTCAGGGAATGGAAGGAGTATGAAGCCTCACGCCCCCAACTTCCAAAGGTGAAAAGTGGCATTGAGTTTTTAGATAGATGCTTTGATGGCGGATTTGAGATGGGCGCGCTTATGCTCATTTCTGGCGACCCAGAAGCAGGTAAAACAATGTTAGGCGCGCAAATTATTGAAAATATCGCGCGTGTGCATAAGGTTGGCTTTTTTTGCTTTGAATTTACCATTGCAAGCTATTTGAAGGCAAAATTTAACGCCCGCCATAAAATCAACGAGGAAAATATTTTTATCATCAATGACGAATATGACATTTATAGTATTGTGCAAAATATCAAAGCACTTTACAAAAAAGGTGTGCGGGTATTTTTAATAGATTCTCAAATGCGTATCACTTCCCCTCAAGCACGCAATATGGAGGAGGAGGAAAGCCTAAAATTTCAATCTCTAGCAAAGCTGGCGCATTCTTTGGGTATTTTTATTATGCTTATTGTCCAAACTAGTAAAAATGACCGCGATAACCCAATGGGAAGCAAAAAGGGCGCGCATGAAGCAAGCATAATCGTTAGAATCGAGCATGCTGAAGTGAGAAAAGATGATATTGAAAATTTTGGTGCGCTGCATGATCCAAATGCACGCTATTTTTTAGTGAAAAAAAACAAGCAAACAGGCAAGCATTTTAAAATCAAAGTAGGCTTTAATCCGCAAACTTTGCGCTTTTCAAGCTTAGAATCCGCACAAGAACCTGAAGTAGTGCTTGATTTGGAAGAAGTGTTAAGCATAGCTAAGGGAATTTAAAAATTCGGCTTTTTGGCTCTTTTTGCGGATTCTTTACAAAATTTTCGCTCACGCACGCCAAAGTGCGCTCCGCTCAAATTTTGCTCGAAAACCACAAA
>NZ_NXLL01000055.1 GCF_003364115.1 Helicobacter sp. MIT 00-7814
TAGGCACGATAACCAACAATGCAGGTGGGCTAATCGAAGGGATTACGTTTTCTAGGGCAGCTAACACCATCACCAATGCAGGACAAATCGCAAATGGCTACTATGGTATAAGACAAGATGGCAGGAATACAGCCCTAACGACACTTACTAACACCAATATGATAAGTGGCACTACAGCTGGGGTGATGATAACAAGTAGAAATGCCACTGGTGGGAGAGTTACAACTCTTAATAATAGTGTAAATGCAACTATTTCAGGGGCTACAGGGATTTCAATTGGATTTAGTGCTAACAACCAAACACAATATGGCAATATCGCCACACTCAATAACTCAGGCAATATCACAGGCACAGCTGGACATGGCATTACAATTAGTCAAAATGGCTCTATAACAAATCTTAATAACAACAGCACAGGCATCATAGAAAGCACTAGCGGTGGCAATGCAATCAATCTCAATGGCTCTATAACCACACTCACAAATCAAGGCGCGATAAATGCTACTGGTGGTGTAGCGGGAATCCTCCTTAATAACGCTAATGCGCGCATAACCACTCTTAATAATAGCGGTGCAAACTCTGTCATCACCGGCGGAGAATATGGCATACGCCTGCAAAATGGCACAATTGGGAATCTTATAAATGCCGGGACAATCTCTACTTCGCACGCCACTAATGGCGCAATCCACATGGAAGGCGGAGAAATCACTAACTTAGAGAATAGGGCAAGTGGCACAATCGCAAGTATTGTAAAATTAAATGGCACAATAGGCACGCTTACAAATGCCGGGACGATTACAGATTTTAGCAATAGTGGCGGAAATGTCAATGACTTCCAAAATAGCGGAAATATAGGGAGTTTTAGCGTAAGTGGTGGAAGTGTCACCTACACCGAGCTAGGAAATGGCACAATCGGAAGCATGAATATAGCAGGCGGAACTTTCACTTACAACAAAAACGCTGCAGCTACAGGAAATATCACCAACCGCATAACTGGTAATTTTAGCAATGGTGCAAGTATCACCGGAACTATGAATATCATGCTAAGTGATGCGCCAAATACCACCCCGCCTACTACGCCAACGACTACCTTTATAAATGGTGCAGGTGCAAGTATCGCCCAAAGTGTGGAGGTGGAAAAATCGCTCGATAGATTCACAAATGAAGGCACAATCGCTGGGAATGTGAGCTTTAGCGGGAACTACACGACAAATACTTTTACTAACACAAATACAATCACCGGCGGTGTAAGTGTAGGCACAGGCTACACAATAGATTCTGTTACAAATTCCAGTGCTGGGAGCTTTGGCACTGGATTTACAAATAATGGCACGATAAATACTTTTGAAAATAGCTCAACTGCAACTAACACTTTCACAAACGCTGGCACGATAGCAAACTTCACAGAAAGCGCGGGCGTAGATAATACCTTAAACAATACCGGCACGATTGGCGCACTTACACACGATGGCGCCGGCACGCTCACCTATAGCGGAAATGGGAATCTCGGCAGTCTTAACGCAACTGCAGGTGTTATCACTTGGCAAAATACAGGAAACATTACAAATAGCCTTACAAATAACGCGACAACTATCAATGGAGATATAGGCTTGCAAAGCGCGCAAGGTGGAAGCGTGAGCGTGACGAATGCCGGCGCAACTGCAAATATAAATGGCACACTTACAAATAAAACAAACTCAACCGCCACACTTGAGAATGAGGGGACTATCGCAGGATTTACAAATGAAGGCACTTTAACAAACCTTACAAATAGTGGGACTATTACAACATTGACAAATAACAATACGATTGGCACATTTACAAGCACAGCGGGCACCATCGGCTATGCAGGCACCGGGGCGATTACTGGGAATTTCACAAATAATGGCGACATTACCGGAACTGACGCGATAATTTTACGCGGTGGTGCTGGGACAGAGACTTTTACAAACACCGGCACAATCGCACAAAATGTGCAAGTAGAGAAAAGTCTAACTTCATTTACAAACTCTGGCACGCTTACAAGCGGTGGCTCGCTAAGCACAGGCAATACGATAAATGCTTTTGAAAATACCGGCACTGGCGCTTTAGGGACTTTCACAAATAATGGCACAATAACAAGTTTCACTGATAGTGCAGGGGCAGGGATAACAAATACTCTAGCAAATAATAATTCCATCGGCTCACTTTCGCACACAGGCACCGGCACGCTTACCTATGGTGGAACTGGAAATGTAGGAAGCTTTGAATCAACTGCTGGAACGGTGACTTGGAGTAATACAGGAAATGTAACAAGTAGCCTTACAAATAGCGCGCAAATCAATGGCACCGGCACGATAAACATCAACGGGCAAAATGTCGCAATACAAAATCAAACAGGCGGAAACATAGCAAACGCCATGACAAACGCCACAAACTCAACCGCCACACTTAGCAATCAAGGAAGTATCACAGGATTCACAAATAATGGCAGTTTAACAAGTCTTACAAATAGTGGGACTATTACGACACTGACAAATAACAATACGATTGGCACATTTACAAGCACAGCGGGCTCTATCGGCTACACAGGCACTGGCACAATAACAGGGAATTTTAGAAACGATGGCGATATTACAAATGCCACACAAGGTAATGCCGGCACAATCACGCTTAGCGGTGGCAGTGCAACAGATACTTTTACCAACACCGGCACAATCGGCGCAGGTGGGACAGCAACCACAGATCAAAACATAAACATAGTTATTGATAAATCCCTTAATTCCTTTGGCACACAAGGCACGATTAATGGCGTTGTAACGCTTAATGCCGGACACACTCTTACAAACTTTAGCAACACTACTGCTAATGGCACAATCACAGGAGGATTTACAAACAATGGCAATGTAACAAACCTCACTTCAAGTGGCACAGCGCTTACCTATGCAGGAAGCGGAAATGTAGCAAACTTTAGCTCAAGTGCTGGCGTGGTGACTTGGAGCAATACAGGCGAAATCACAGCAAGCCTCACAAACTCTACAACGATAAATGCAACTAATGCTAATCAAACTCTAACACTCAATGGCACAGCCGTGCAGGTAAATAATCAAGCAGGTGGCAATATCGCAAATACGCTTTTAAATAAAGCAGGCTCTACAACTGCAAACCTCATAAATGCTGGCACGATAAACACCTATACAAATGATGGCACAACCACAAATCTTGGAAACGCTAGCATACTTACAAACCTTAATAACTCTCAAAATGCCATCATCACTTCCTTGCAAAATGGCGATGCAAACACTACAAATGCAAGTATTGATACTTTCACAAATGCTGGCAAAGTGACAAATACTTTTAATAACTTTGGCGCCATAACAACAATCAACAACAACGCCACAGGCTCGCTTGATAATGGAATCACAAATAGAAATACTATCACCACCATCACGAATGCCGGCACAATTAGTGGCACTAATGGCATTGGCAACGCTCAAGGCGCGCGAATCACCACCATCGACAACACCGGCTCGACAAATATCACAAATGAGGGCACAATAACCACGCTCAATAACAACGCGGG
>NZ_NXLL01000056.1 GCF_003364115.1 Helicobacter sp. MIT 00-7814
AGAAAGGCAACTGAACGAGAAAACACAAGAAATAAGCAAAATTTTCAAAGACAAAGAAAAAGAGATTTTAGATAAAGAAAAAAAAATAACAAGCAAAAGTAACGAACTGAAGAATCTAGAATATGATTTAAACGAACAAAAACGCACTTTAAATCAATCTTTTGAGAAAACATTAACCGAATTGCACCTAAAACAAGAAAATCGAAAAAAAGGGCTAAAAAATGCGTTTTTGAATGTAATTTCATTTGGCTACTACTTCAAAAAAATAGATTCTGATACAAAAAAGCAAGAAAATGCCTTATTAAACACCCTACAAAACGCCCGAGAGGAAGCATCTATAACATACAAAGAGCTTGAAAAAGCCAATACAGGCTTACTTGAAACTAAAAAAAGACTTGAAAACGAGCTAACACAGGAAAAATACAAACACGAGGACACGAAAAAGCGCCTTGAAATCGCAATCCAAAAGGGCGAGAATCAACAAAACAAAGCAAAAGAGCTATTAAATCCGACAGATTATGCGAAGCTTTACCCAACTAACGCGCAGAATACGCATTTAAGGGATAAAAGGCAGGGAATAGGTAGATAATGAGCGCAAAAAGGTGGGGCGCAAAGCCCCAGAGCCTTAATGTTTAACATCAATTCTCACTCTAAGCCTAAAAAGCCTAAAATTAAGATATAATGCAAACCTAAGGCTTTTCCTATGTCGCTTCATAGTAAGCCTTTTTGCGGAATTTGCCCCTCTCTTGCGATTGGGGCGAAGTATTATAACCTCTTTTCCCTTATAGCTACAATCACAAGCAACAAAGCCTATACAACCACTTAGCAAAATCCTAGCAACAAAAAACCATCACTTCAAAAGCTAAAAACAAACCAACCTAAACTACTCATCAACCTAGAGCCTGCATTGTATTTCTGATTTGCTGTCAAAATCAAAGTTAAGATTTGCGCTAGCAAATCAAACCGATTTACCCAAAACAAGAATCTGAAAAACAACAGAAAAAAAGAAAAAAATTGTATTATACATTTGGGTGACTTTTTGGGGATTTTGGAGGATTTTTGATTCGCGCGCGCTTTTTAAATACTTTTAAATACTTTTTACTATACTTTTAGGGGCTCTACAGCCACACAAGACAGGGGGCTGTAGAGACATTAAAATAACAAATTTTTAATATTAAAATAACAAATTTTTAATATTAAAATAACAAATTTTTAATATTAAAATAACAAATTTTTAATATTAAAATAACAAAACTATTTATAAAGTTATTTAAATATGCTATAATAACTGCAAAACACAATCAAAGGAGCGTTTATGTCAAATGTAATAGTTAAATATCACAATGACTTCAATAGGATTCAGCTTCCAAGCCTTACAGAGCAAGAACAAAATATACTTTTTAGTATTTTGGCAAAGATAAAAAACAACAACGACAATAAGCCTATAAGGCTTTTTACAGAAGATATTATTACTGGAAGTGTAATATCAAAAGAACATTTTACAGCCATTATAAATTCTCTAAAAACTAAATTTTTCAAAGCGAGTTTTATGCAAATCATAGAAACAGACACAGAAATAATAGACTCTAATTTTCACTTTTTTAACACAATGGATATTCACTACCAAAAGAAAAACCAAGACGACGGATACGATAACAGCAAAATATTTTACTATATAGATTTATTAGTAAATCCACGCTTTGAATACTTAGTCAATGAATTAACCGCTAATTTCACAGCATTTGAATTAACCGAGTTTATATCGCTTAGTGGCAAATACTCAAAAACACTATACAGACTTTTAAAGCAGTTTAGAAGCACTGGCAAAGCTTATTTTGAATGGCAAGACTTTATGGAGCGTATGGATATACCAAGTGATTATAATATGTGTAATATAGACCAAAGGATTCTAAAGCCAGCAATTGCAGAGCTTCGAAAACCTAGAAACCTATTTGACAAAGAGCGCATACCTTTTGAGAAACTGCAATATACTAAGCTAAAGAACAAAGGGCGCGGGCGTGGTGGTAAAGTGGTTGCAATAGAATTTACATTTAAGCCACAAGTGCAAGAGATACAAGAATCCAAAGAGCTACCGCAAGACCTCAAGGAACTAGAAAACTATGTAAAAAAATTTGAAAGAAAACATATAAATTCCAAAGACGATGGATTCTGCTATATCGAGAAAGTATCAGTTGATGAGAAAGGCAGGATTAAAGTAATGCTCTATGACAACGACAAAGGCAAAAAACAAATAACACTCTCAACATTGCAAGAATTCCAAGAAAAAATCGTTAATTGTCTTTATCATTAATGTGAGCATTTACAAGAAAACATGCTAAAATCTACAATGTGGAGGATAACCAGCTATCCGCCACTTGTTCCAAGTGTCAGCTGGCAAGGAGGAGTTCCGCCCCCTTGACCCCCCCCCCCCCTAAATCACTAAGGAGGTTAGCATGAAAGTAGCAGCCGCACACTGCAACCCAAAGATAAAACCAGCATTAGCGCATAACGACCGCACCGACAGCAGGAGTCCTAATATCACCCCAGAGCTTACGCATTTAAACGAATACACAGCCTCTGCAAAGGAAGTGCGCGCAAATATTGACAAGCTTTATAAGCAAGCAGAAAAAAATTATTATGCATATTGCGAAAAAAAGAATGGTTTAGCTAAGAGCGGAAAGCCTAAAGGCTTACAAAACTTCACCAAGAAAGAAAAATGCCACCACGAATTTATTTTTGAAATAGCAGAATCTACCACGATGCAACAATGCCAAGAGCTTGCGGATAAAATTGCGGAGCTTACAGGATTTAAACCGCTTCAACTTGCAATCCACCGAGACGAAGTATTCCAAGATTCTAAAGGGAAAGAAACGCACCATTACCACGCGCATGCGGTTTTCTTTACTTTAGATGACAATGGGTTACAACTAGCAAGGCGCGAGGCTTCGCTGAATAAAGCTAACTTATCAAAAATCCAAACACTAGCAAGCGAATGCTTAAAAATGCCAAGAGGAGAGCAAAGATACTTAAGCGGAAAGCCACAACCAGCTTATATACAAGACTACAAGATATATAAGGCAATCAAGGAACAAAACAAGCGAGATTTTGCAATTATAGACGCCAAAGAAAGGCAACTGAACGAGAAAACACAAGAAATAAGCAAAATTTTCAAAGACAAAGAAAAAGAGATTTTAGATAAAGAAAAAAAAATAACAAGCAAAAG
>NZ_NXLL01000057.1 GCF_003364115.1 Helicobacter sp. MIT 00-7814
ATTTTGCGCGATATGCTCGCTAAAATCTTTCTGCAATTGCTTCACTGCTAAATCAAAGCTTACACTATAATGCTTGTCTTTAAAGCGTCTTGTTGCATAGCCTGTAGCTTGATTAAATACATCCGCATCGCTTACCCTGTATTCGCTAGAGTATGGCGCGTAGTTGTTGGTATATGCAGTGGAAAAAAAGCGCCCATTTTCATCGCGATACACTCTTTGAAAAAAGCCCTCAAACACTTCATCAGGCAAAAAGCTTGATCCCATAGAATACTTAATCTCGCTATATTGCAAATCCTTTGGCATATTTTCCAAAATCTTATCTAAGCTTTTTTGATAAAGTGCCTCTTGCGTTCCCCCCTTGTATTCGTATTCTAGGGCTTTTTGCAAAATTGCCTTTTTCTCTCTAATATTCCCACTTAGCAAGGTATCCTCTAGCACATCTTGCCCATCAAACAAAAATACTTTATTTTCCCTTAGCAATTCTTGGCGCACTTCGTGGCTATCTCTATTCAAAAGCTTTGCCATATAGCCATAATCAACGCCACCCTTATAGTTAATTGAGTATTCCAAAGCTTGGGCTGGGGAATCTGCGTGTAAAGGTGTAAAGGTGGGATTATTCACGCGCTTACTAAAAATATCTGACTTAGTTATGCCGATAAGTTCTCCCTCCTCGTCAAATACGCCTTTTTCAAGCCCGCTTAAGCTTGAGTAGCTGACATCACCCTCAAAGATATTCAAAAGCCTTTTATCATTAAGGCTAGGCGTTTTCATCATTGGCTTAAGCTCTCTCATAAGGCTATCATAGACATTGTTAAGCTTTGCGCGCAAGATTCCTAGTTCTTGTTGGTTGGCATTTGGCTCTAGTTCCATAATATTGAGCTTTGTTGCTACCTCTTTGAGCTCTGTAATCTTAGGCAATGCAGTTTGTGCGATTTTTAGCTGTGTGTTAAATTTCGTAAGCTTTGCCTTATCACTTGGCTTTAGATTTGAGCTTGAGGCTAGGGCTTTGTATTCATCGACTTTGTCTTTAAACACAAGCTCATCAAGGCTTATGCTTTTTGTCTCTAGCGCGCCATCATCTGCGATAAATGACTTTTTAACTTCACCATTTTCAAAGCTTATTTCGCCCACTTTATACGCGCCAAAGGTGTATTGTCTTTGGGCTAGTTCCTCTAAATTTTGTATATCATTGCTTTGCTTTGGTGTTTTAAAGTCTTTTAAATACTTTTTCAGCCTTGTGCTAAATTCACTTAAAAGCTCATTTACACGCTCTTTGCTTATGGCTTCATAGCCTAGTCTTTCTCTCCCGCCCTCTCCGCGTGTGATTGTATATTCTCCTGTAGCTTTCATAAATGGTAGGCTAAAGCTAAGGCGTGGCGCGTCTTTGATAAGGTTATTTTCATAAAAACCATCGCCTATTGGTTGATTTACTCCCAAAAAGCGTGCTTCAATTTCGCTTAGCTCTTGTTTTGGGTTAGTCATATCTAGCCACTCACTGCGTGGGCGTTTTTGTAAAATCACAATATCAGTTGCGATATTTGTGCCACTAAAAGTATCGCTACTTAAACGCATTGTGCCTATAATGCGTGCTTTTTCTAAAACCTTTCTGCGTGTCCTAGAATCAAAAGAATCCAAAAATGAAGTCGTAATAACCTGCGCGATGATGCCATTTTCCTTTGCTAAGTCAATATTTTTTAACATAAACGCATTATGGATATTTAGCCCATAGTTTTGGTTGTAATCCACTTTCAAGCTTCCATAAGGCGGATTTCCGATGACTAAATCAAATTGATCGTTAATAAGGTTCATTTTTAGGTAGTTTGCATTAGCGATATTTGATTGCGGGTAAAGTAACTGCGCGATTTTAAAGGTGAGCGGATCTATTTCAATGCCTGCATACTCATAGTTTTTGTTTCCTAATCCTAAGAATCTCCCGCTTCCCATACTAGGTTCTAACACTTTAGCATCTTGTGGCAAAAAGTCTTTCAATCCCTTATAAATCGTGTCAATTATCTCTGTTGGCGTGTAGTATGCGTCTAAAATTGTCTTTTTAAGCTCTTTTATTTCATCAGCATTTAAAAGTGCTTGCAGTCTTTCTAACTCTTTGCTTCCCTCTTTAAAAGCATTTGTAAGTCCCCCAAATCCGCTGTAAGAATTTAGTATCTCTTTGTCTTGCTCGCTCAAAGCTCTTGGATTCTCGTGTATTTCTTTGAGAAGTTTTAGCGCATTAAGGTTATTTTCTAGCCTTAATTTAGGGGATTTTACTTCCTCTCTTGGGCTAAAGTAATAATTTTTGGCAGATTTTAGGATATTTTTAAGCGCGCTTTGTCTTGTAACTTCCTCACTCTCTACATTTTGCGGGGTGATTTTTAGCTTTATTTGCTCGGCACTTTGCGCGGGCGTTGGTGGAGCTGGCAAAAATTTCACCTCTTGGGTTATTTCGCCTGTGGCTTTATCTAGCTTTGAGATAATCTCTCTATCTTTTTTTAGCGTTTGGGTGGTTATCGTCTTAGAATCCTCGCTAATTTTTGGTTGCGTGCTAAAAAGTTGCGCGTTTGCACTTTGTGGCTCATAGGATTCAAAGTCA
>NZ_NXLL01000058.1 GCF_003364115.1 Helicobacter sp. MIT 00-7814
ATAAGGGGGAGGGGAGCGACTTCGCAATTTAAGCCCCCTCCCCCTTATCGAAAAAACCCATTTTGAGAATCTAAGTGGCGTTTGGCTAAATTAAAAAGCTTTAAAAAATAGAATCTTTTAAAAGAATTTAAAATACAAATGGGATTCTAAAAATTCTAAAAAATAAAATTCTTAGAAATTAAAATCTTACAGAATCCAAATCACCGCAAAGATTTTTGCAAGTTCCTCTCAAATCCCACTCATTTTCCCAAACTTTTTTGAATCCAGCCCACCACAAAATACCCTAATTATTGTATAATCCAAACTTTTCACCAAACCAAAAAAACCACAAGTTATTACAAGGAGAATTTTCATCATGGCACGCTTAAAAAATGAAGAAGTAAAAGTGCTTTCCCTTAGCTCCCTTGGGGGAATGCTTGAATTTTATGATTTTATTATTTTTGTATTTTTCACAGGCGTCATCGGGGTGCTCTTTTTCCCTTCAGGTAGCACTTTTTGGCAGGATATTAGCGCTTATAGCACCTTTGCAGCTGGGTATTTTGCAAGACCACTTGGCGGGATTATTATGGCGCATTTTGGCGATAAAAATGGGCGCAAAAATATGTTTATGCTCTCCATTTTGCTTATGGTTATCCCAACTTTTGCGCTAGGTTTTATGCCTACTTTTGAGGAAATTGGCGTCCTTGCGCCCATAGCTTTGATTTTGATTAGAATCTTGCAAGGCATTGCCATTGGCGGGGAATTGCCCGGGGCGTGGGGGTTTGTATGCGAACACAGCGAGCGCAAAGTGCTTGGCTCAACGATGGGGATTTTCACAAGCGCGGTGGTTTCAGGGATTTTGCTAGGCAGCATTGTAACGCTCTTTGTGCATATGAATTTTAGCCCAGAGGAAATCAAAGAATACGCATGGCGCATTCCATTTATTTTGGGCGGGATTTTTGGGATTATCTCGATTTTCTTGCGTAGATATTTGAGCGAAACGCCGGTATTTAAGGAAATGCAAGCATTGCAGCAAACACAAAAAATGCCTATTAAAGAAGTGGTAAAATCGCACAAAACAGGTGTTGGATTCTCATTTTTAAGCACTTGGATTTTGACGGGCTGCGTGGTTATTAGCGTGCTTTTAACACCTAATCTTTTGGCGCAAAAGTTTGAAATTGATGCGATTTCAAAAATCGTCTATCAAATCATCGCAATTTTTTTCCTCGCCTCTGGAAACGCGCTAGGTGGGATTTTGAGCGATAGAATCGGCTTGAAAAACGCAAGCATTCTTTTTGGTGGCGCGCTCATGTTTTTTGCCTGCCTTTTTTATGGCTCAATCGTGCAGGGCGTGCATTTTGACTTAGTTTTGCTCTTTTATTATTTGATGGCGCTAAGCGCTGGGGTTATGGTTTTTACGCCTTTAATCCTTGTAGATAGCTTCCCAGCGCCCATTCGCTACAGCGGGATTTCATTTTCGTATAATATTTCTTATGCGATTTTTGGCGGTTTGACACCGATTTTTTTCGCCTTTGTCAAAGATGAGTATCCTTTCTGTTTGGGTCTATATATGATGTTTTTGGGGCTTTTAAGCATTGTACTAGCAGTAGCGTTTGTGAAAAAATTTAAACAAGCTTAAGGCGAAAATTTGCCCAAGATTCTGATTTTTGCGCTTGCGTTGGTGCTTTTGGGTTGTGAGTTTGAAGATAAATATGCCAAAAATCCCCAAATGCGCGAACTTCAAAGCACGCCATTTGTAAGCATTTACACCGATAACAGCACGCAGGCAAAAATCTATGACGCATTCTTAAAGCGCACGCCTAGCAAACCTTTGCAATCCCATTCAAGAGGCATTCCAGAGGAATTTAAAATCACACTCAAAGACAGCGAGCAATACACAGACTTGCAAAGCCTTAGCCTGCGCGCATTTGACAAAACGTATTCAGCGCTTAGGATACGCACACAGCGCGTGCTTTTGGAATCTTTCCTTACTGACAAAGAGCACAGGGACTTTTTGCAATTACCCAAAATCTCTTTAGTAGCGCTAGATACCATCACCACAAAGCCCGTGCAAATACGCGACAAAGCCACAGGACAGGCGCAAACAAGCAAGCATATCACAACGAGTTCAGCGCAATTTTTTGGTTGCTTTTTGCTAGATTCCAAACCTCTTGTAGAAAATGAAAAGCTCACAAGGCGCGTGCAACCAAAAGCGCAAAACTTCTTTTCACGCTATGAGTTTGGCGCGCCGGATATGGAAATTACGCTTTTTAAAATCTCAAGCAAAGACTGCCAATCTGATGAAGTGAAAGCGTTTCTTTTGCGCACATTTGGGAAGTAGTCTTTTTAATATTGTATCGTCTCGTGCGAGTGAATCGCACTTCGCCTCCGCTCCAGCTTCGTTGCACTTCGCTTTCGCGCACATACACAACCATTTTTGGCTGATAAGAATCTGCAGATTAAGAATTTATAAAATAAAATTTAAGCGCCTCAAGCGCAAACCTAGATTTTGCACCGCAAAATCCCTAAAAATTTGCTTTGCAAATTTTTGCGTCGTTGGGGGTTAGGGGTGCAG
>NZ_NXLL01000059.1 GCF_003364115.1 Helicobacter sp. MIT 00-7814
AGCTATTATCCAGCCGACATTCTTTAGAGAGGGCAAGGCGTTAAAAGATGCAGATATTTATGACTTTATAGAAATGCTAATTACCAAAGGTGAAGCAAGTAAGGAATCTAGCGAGTTAATAGAGCTTTTACCAAAATTAAGAGAAAAACACGAAGCTTACAAGGCAAATATGCCAAAAGACACACCACCAACAACGCCTACAAATACACCAAAAGGCGATACGCCAGAGCCAATACCAGCACCAAAAGACGCGCCAAATGTAGAGCCAGAGCCTAAGGGAGAAGCACCAGAAAATGAACTATTAGGAAAATCCGAAAAGTTAGAACAACCATTGCAAGAAGCGCCAGCACCTAAAGAAAGCCCAACACAAGCAATAAGCGAACTAAGACAAGAAGCTAAGACAAATTTAAATGAGTTAGTGGGTAAAGATATTGTCAATAAAGATGGCACAACAGCGCAAGTAAGCCATAAGAATATAGCAAAAATGTTAAGTGATAAAGCCATACAAAAAAGCGTAAATAATGGCTTTACACAGGAACAGCATTTTAAAGCGGTGAGCGATATTAAAAATCTTTTTGAAAGGGCAGAATTTAAAGAAACAACAAGCGACTTGAAAAATAACGATAAAGCTATAAGAATCCATCGATATAATGCAGATTTTGATAACGCAAACGCGCTTATAACGCTAAAAGAGAGTTTAGATAAAAACAAAAAGAGGATTTATACACTAGAGCTAGAAAGTTTAGAATCTAGGTTAAGCACTAAGCCCCACGAGAAAAACAATAGCGCCCTAGATTCTGGTTTTAAGGATTTTGATACTAGCGCAGGGTCTAATATGTCCTTAAAAGATTCTAATTCTACCACAAATCCACCAAAAAATACAAATCCTAGCAATGAAAACTCACTTGAACTTAAAGAACTAGAATCTAAACTTTCACAAATCAATGAGGAAATAGAAAAATCTGCTTTAGAGCAAAAGGCACAGGGTGGCTATATGAGCGAAACTACCAAACAAATACTAAGAGCCACAAAAGCAAGTAAGATTCTCAAACCATTTGAAAAAGCCTACTTTGGCAAAGAGTATCCAAAAGAGCTTGAGAGGATTCTTGCAGATTTTGGCTTTGAAAGTAACAAAGCCCTATCAGATAACGCTATACAACTAAAAAACAACACCAAAGCGGTGATAGAGGACTATAAAACGAGTTACAAAAACCAGCTACAAAATGAAGTCCAAAACACCACTGCCAAAAAGGCAAAAGAAAATCTACACTTTAGGCTTAGCCAAATCCTGCCAAGAGAGCAAGTGCAAAACCTAGATAATCTAATAAATACCAAGCTTTTATCAGATATTAAAAGTGGCAAGGATTTGGCACTTTATGAGACAATCGCAAACGAACAAATAAAAAGGCTAAGAGAACATATAGAATCCACACTCAATATAACGCCTATAAAAGACTTTGGCACAAATTACGCGGAGTTTTACCACGATGGCAAAGGCGCGGTTAAAAAGCTATTGCAAGAGAAACAAGGACAAGTCGTAGGCGCGTATGAGCGTAAAGATTTAGGCGATATAGATTTAGTTTGGGGAGAATACAACAAAGAAACACAAAAAGGCTTTGGGCTAAGTAAGATTCTAGCAAAGCACCCTGAAATCACAGCGGAGATTCTAACTGATATTATAAATAATGGAGTAATCAAAAGACAAGAAAATGAAGCAATACAAATTTTAAGAGATAATTACAAGGTTGTATTGAAATCAAATTGGAAAGGTGAGCCAACAAAAAATAAGTGGATAGTAACAAGCTATGAAACAAAAGGTGAGAAAGGCTCAAGTATATCATCTGAGCCTTTAACTAAAGGGGATAATCTCCCTTTAAACTCTAGCGCAGATTCTACCACAAACAAAAATTTAATACAAGATAATCCGCCACGCAATAGCAATGAAAACAACTTTAACCCCCTTATTTCACAAATAAATGCACATTTAGGCAGTGGCTTATTTGGTGGCAGTATGCAACAAGACGCTTTAAAGACAAGCATTATAGTGTAAGCTTTGATTTAGCAGTGAAGCAATTGCAGAAAGATTTTAGCGAGCATATCGCGCAAAAT
>NZ_NXLL01000005.1 GCF_003364115.1 Helicobacter sp. MIT 00-7814
GGGGGATAAGGGGAGCGACTTCGCAATTCAAGCCCCCTTGTCCCCCTGCAAAAAGAAACTTTTGAGAATCTAAGTGGGATTGAGCTAAACAAAAGGATTCTGATAAACAGAATCTTCTAAAGGAATTAAAAATATAAAACAAGATTCCAAAAAGAAAATTTTAGAAATTAGAAAATTGCAGAATCTAGAATCTCGCAAAGTTTTTATAAGATTCTAAAATGGATTGCTTCGCTTATGCTCGCAATGACTTAATTTTCTAGAATCCTTTTGTCTTACTTTATCAGAATCCCTTTACTTTCACTTTTCAAACTTCTTTAGATTCTCTAAAGTTTGTTTTTTCGCGCAAAAGGTCGCTCCCCCTTCCTCACTCCCCCCGCGCCAGAAAAGCTCCGCGCTTTTCTTCTCTCGGGGGGAGAGCCTCGCTTATTCCCTTGCTAGAAAAAAATCGGGCGTTGTCACTACTGACAACGCTAAATCACCGCTTTTTTTCACCACGCAAGGGGCGAGAATAAGGGTTACGCTAGCGCGTAACTTGAATTCCTTTAATTTGGATTTTCTAGCACAAAATCCCCACCAAATAAAAAAGCAAATTAGGCTATAATACGCGTTTATTTTTTATTTAGGAGTTTGTATGCAAATGCTTAATATTAATGAGAATCAAGAGTTGCAGGGTGCGAAAAACTTTATGTTTTGGTCTCTCATCAGTTACATTATTTGCTGTCTTGTTTGTGGGATTCCATTTGTCAATTTTTTTGCTTTTATAGGGATAATCGCTTCTTTTGTAACGGGTATGGTTGGGCTGTATAGGTTTAGCAAGCTTTGCAATACCTTTGTTTTCCGCTTGACTCTTATTAGCTTTTTGCTTGGGATTGGGCTTTTTATCGTAGGGATGACATGTATAATTTTAACTCAGGTTACTAAGAATCCTGTGCCACTTGTGATATTAGTGATTCTAGCTATTGTGTATTGTGTGCTTGTGTTTTATTGGTATTATCTTGTTTCTTATGAGATGAGTGCGCGCACAAATTTGAAGGAATTCATCACCTCTTTTAAGCTCAGTCTTATTTGGGCGATTGGCATGTTGTCGGTGCCTTGGCTTTTATTGTTTTTGCTAGGACAGCAAGCTGCGCTTATCTCAGTGGTTGTGCTATTTATCGTAAGCATTGCTGCGGTTGTGTTTTTGGCGATGGGCTTGTATAAAATCCAAGAAGTCAGCGTAAGAGAAGTTAATATTTGCAAACTTGAAAAAACTTCTAATGCTAGGGACTGACTTTATACGCATACTAGTAATTTTTAGAGATTTTAACCAACGCAACAGAAACTAAAGAATCTCATCAACCAAATAAGGTTATGTATGTGCGCGAAGCGGAGCTCACAAGGGCTTTGCTCTTGTGAGTGATATATTTGAAGGAATAGGTAGCGGAGCCAAAGCGGAATTCACTTCCGCGCAGGCGATACAATTAAAAGGAATAATACTCACCCAAATTTCCCATTGATATAATCTTGCGTTTTTTTATCCTTTGGCTTAGTGAAAATCTTTTGCGTTTCATCAAACTCTATCATCTCGCCGAGAAGGAAAAACGCCGTTTTATCCGAGATTCTATGTGCTTGCTGCATATTATGCGTGACGATGATAATGGTGTAGTCTTTCTTAAGCTTTGAGATGAGCTCCTCGATTTTGAGCGTAGAGATGGGATCAAGTGCGCTTGTTGGCTCGTCCATCAAAATCACCTCCGGATTTACCGCGATACTGCGCGCGATACAGAGCCTTTGCTGCTGCCCGCCACTTAGACTTAGCGCGCTTTGCTTTAATCTATCTTTTAAATCTTTCCACAGCCCAACATCTTTAAGCGATTCCTCAACGATAGAATCTAGCTTGTCTTTCCCCTTTACCCCATGCGTTTTGGGACCAAAGGTGATATTGTCATAAATGCTCATAGGAAAGGGATTTGGCTTTTGAAACACCATTCCAACTTTTTTGCGCAGGGCATTGACATTGTATTTTTTGTAAATATTATCCCCAAAAAGCAGAATCTTGCCCTTAATCTTGCAATTTTCCACCAAATCATTCATTCTATTGAGGCTTTTTATAAAGGTAGATTTCCCGCACCCGCTAGGTCCTATAAACGCGCTCACTTCGCCTTTTTGTATCTCCATATTAATATTTTTTAGCGCGTGAAAATTGCCATAAAAGAGATTCATATCCTTAATACTAAAGCAAATTTTTTTATTCATTGTTATTCCTTTGTGAGTTTTTTTGCGATGAAATTCGAGGCGCAATTTATCCCAAGCACCATGAGGATTAGCACCATGGCGGTGCTGTAGGCTTGATTAATATGCAGTCCTTCAGATGAAAGCGCATACATATGCACGCTCAAAGTCCTTGCAGAATCAAACACTCCAGCCACCTGCGCTACTGAGCCAGAAGTATAAAGCAACGCCGCAGATTCTCCGACAATTTTACCAATGCTTAAAATCACACCAGCTAGGATTCCGGGCGTTGCGGTTGGTAAGATAATGGCAAAAATGGTGCGAAGTTTCCCAGCGCCTAGTGCAAAGCTTGCTTCTCTAAGGCTTAGAGGCACTGCTTTTAGTGCTTCTTGCGAGCTACGAAGGATTAAAGGCAAAATCATAATTGAAAGTGTCAATGCCCCAGCCAAAAAGCTCACCCTAAAGCCAAAATAAATCACAAACGCCAAATATCCAAACAACCCATACACAATCGATGGAATCCCCACAAGCGTTTCACTCGCAATGCCAATAAGCCCAATTAGCATATTTTTTGAGTTTGCATATTCGCTCAAAAAAATCGCCCCAAAGATTCCAAGTGGCATGGCAATAGCAAGTGAAAGCAGCATCATATTGAAAGTATTGATGATTGAGGGAAGCATTGAGACATTTTGGCTTGTGTATTTCCAAGAGAATAAATCAAGGCTTAAATGCGGAATGCCTTTGATAAAAATAAACCCAATCAAAATGGCAAAAACGCCCAAAGTGCTAAAAATCGCAAGTCGCATAATGCAAAAAAGCACCAAAGAAGTGGCGTCTTTGAGCGCAAAAAGTTCAGAATCTAAAATCTTAGAGGAAAAATTTTTGAAAATAAAATATTTCAAACTTCGCTTCATGTCCCGCTCCTCCCCTAATGTTTGTCTTTTTTTAGCAAGCTAAAAGAAAGATTAATGCCTAAAATAAACACAAATAACACCACCGCATTTGCGATAAGCACATCTTTTTGCAAGCCCTGCGCGTAGCCCATTTCAAGCACGATATTTGTCGTCAATGTGCGCACGCCTTCAAGCACCGAGCTTGGAATCTGCACTTGATTCCCCGCTACCATGATAACTGCCATTGCCTCGCCTATGGCTCTTCCCACGCCTAAAATCACAGAAGCTAGAATCCCAGATTTTGCCTTAGGCAGTGTGGCAAAAAATATCGCGCGCTCTTTGCTCGCACCTAACGCCAACGCGCCTTCATAGTAGCTATTTGGCACGCAGTCAATGGCGGCTTTTGAAACCAAAATAATTGTTGGCAAAATCATAATAGCAAGCACAAGCGCAGCACTTAGCACGCTTTTGCCAAAGCCCCCAAAAGTGCCTGCGACAAAAGGCACAAGCACCACAAGCCCAAAAAATCCATACACCACTGATGGAATCGCCCCCAAAAGCTCAACAGCTGGCAAAAGAAACTTTTTTAACCTTTGAGAACAGAATCTTGATAAATACACCGCGCTTAAAACCCCGATAGGCACGCCAAAAGCGATGGCTAAGGCGCTCACATACAAGCTCCCTACAATCATAGGAAAAATCCCAAAAATTTCGTATTCTGGATACCATTCCATTCCAAAAATGAAGTCAAAAAAGCCGATGTGCGCGATTGTGGGGATTGTATTTGCAAACAAAAAGAAGCAAATCATACCCACTGCGAAAATAGAAATAAGCGCACAAAGGGCAAAAAGCCCCTGAAATGCGCGCTCTTTGAAGTTAGAGAGAGAAAATTTTTTAAAGTATTTCATTTATGTCCTTAAGCCTTTGCAGGATAGAATCTTTGCTCCTTAAAAACCGCTTCTTAGCGCAAATCCCAAGTCGTAATCTCGCCTGTGTAGATTTTTTTCACCTGCTCTTTTGAGAGATTTTCTATCGCATTAGACTTATTGACAATCACAGCCAGCCCATCAATTGCTAGCACTTGAGAAGTGATTCCCTTTTCAAGCTCGCTTGATTTCACTTCGCGTGAAACCATACCAATATCCGCAATGCCCTCAACCACGGAATTTACACCCGTTGTAGAATCTGATTGCTGAATCTGAATATCCGCGTTTGGATTGATTGTTTTGTAACTTTCCACGAGCTTTTCCATAAGTGGCGTAACTGAGCTAGATCCAGCGATGATAAGCTTACCGCTTGGCTTTTTGGAAGTGAATTTCGCGCTTTTGCTTGCGATATAGCCCGCTTTTTCAATCACACTTTTTGCATTTATGCTGTAAGCCAAAAAGTCCTCGATAAGCGGATTCTTTGTTTTTATTACGACATTAAATGGACGCGAGATTTTATAGCTTTTGTTATTGATATTTTCCACGCTTGGCGCAACTCCATCGATTTTGATGGCTTTTACCGTGTCATTGAGCGAGCCTAGCGAAATGTAGCCGATTGTATTATGTGAATTTGCAATCGTTGTCATCATCACACCTGTAGAGTTTGTAACTTCTGCTTTTTTGGTAGTGGCGTCAATTTTCTTGCCATTATGCTCTTTTTGAATACCAAAAATCTCTACAAACGCGCTCCTTGTGCCTGAACCCATCTCACGCGAAATAGGATAAATCGCCTCTGCTCCCAGCGCCACACTCCCAGCGCCCAACACATACGCACTTAATAAACCTAAAAACACTTTTTTCATTGTTTGCTCCTTGTTTGTATTTTGAAACGAGCAAATTATAAAAAGCGCTTGTAAAATGATTTTTTGGCTTTTGTAAAAAATTTGTAAAAGATTCTTAGCAGTTTTGGCGCGGGGTAAATTACTCTATCAACTTTTGTGTATTGATATCAAAGTCAAAATATTCTGACACAAAATCCGAGCTGCTCACTTTTTCATAATGATCTGCGGCGGCTTTGAAGTTTTTATTTTCTTGATAGAGCAAAGCAAGGGCAAATTTTGCTTCTAAATTTGTCACGGATTCTAATTTTGAAATCTGCAAAAGTGCTACGGCGTTTTCATGTCTGCCTGCGCCAAGTGCTGCCACCGCGCCCAAAAATCGCGTATGCGCGTCATCTTCTTTCAAATCATCAATAAGCGTGTTGTAATACACAAACGCCTTTTCAAAATTGCTATTGTAAATATTTAAAAGTCCTAGCAGTTGTAAAATGCCCGCTGGATTCTCATGTTCGCTCAAAAGCTTGCGCTCTAACTCTGGCTCAAGGCTTGAAAGTGTGCCGGTGATAAAGCCCACATACACAAATAATTCCCTCGCAAGCGCTGGTCCAAAATAAATACTTGTTTTATCAAGATTCTTTTCTGAAAGATTTGCGTTGAGTTCTAGCGCGACACTTTGTAAATCTTTTTTATAGAATCTCGCAAGCTCATACATGATATTTGACACCACATCGCGCGGATAGAGTTCTTGCAAATGTTTAAAAGAGCTCATTGCAAAGGCTGGATCATCTTTTGCCATTGCATACACACTTTGCAAGGCGTAATAAATTGGCAGTTTTTGCTCGCTTTGCTCAATCCAGCTAAAATCATCAATTGGCACGCTATTAAGATAGCGCAATAAAGAAAGCAAAAACACCTCTTTTGTCTTATCTTCAAACTCAATATCTGCAAAATCCGCTCGTATCGAGCTTAAGATTCTATCAGTATTCCTATAAGTGAGCTTGCCGGCAATCACAGCAAAAAGCCCGGATAAAATATCGCTTGTATCTAAATGATAAGCGCGTAAAAAATGCGTGTAAGCATTGTCATAATCCCCTTCTTGCGCAAACAAAACGCCTAGATTATAATGCAAAATAGAATGATTTGGATAAATTGCAATAGCCTTTTGCATATATTCTTTGGCTTTTCTTAAGTTATTTTTATACGCCTCTCTTAAGCCCAAAACAATATTTTGATTTACCTTTGCAATCCCACTTCCTTCACTCAAGCCACTTTTAGCAATCTCAATATTTTGAATCTTAGCATTTATCCCGCCCTCTCTAATTGCCTCTAGTGCCTCTTTGGCGTCAAACACGCGCAGTGGCGCATAAAAATATAAAATCTTAAAACTCAGAATCTGCTGGTGCTCAAACTTGCGATTCCAAAAATTTTCCTGCGCGATATTGACATTAAACAAATCCTCTTTTAACTTTATACGAATAGGATAAGTCTCTAGCTTCGGATTATGCTCATCTTCGCGCACAAAGCGATTGAGAATAGTCGCACTTTCTTTAAAATTCCCAAGCTTAATCTCAATAAGTTGCAAGGCAGTGAGCGCGTTTGGATCTTTTGGAAAATAGGAGAGATACTCATAAATATAAGAGCGCGCCTTGTCATACTCGCCAAGTCGTGCGTGCAAAAGCGCGATTGCGAGATTATCTTTTTTTGAAGGCGTTTTTTTGAGCGTGTTAAGCGCGTTAAAATCATCATTAAAAAGCACAAATGTGCGCGCAGCGATTTTATTATTTTGGGTTTGATAGAGTTTAGAATTTGGGTGCAAAAGCGGAGAGAGAGATTCAAAATAAAAGCCCTTGTAGGTGTTAATAAGCGCATACACATAGGAATAAAGTGGTTGCTTGCTCGCATCATACAAATGCGAAGCGCTCAAGCCAAGATAATATTGCGAAAGGGCGGGATCGCCTAACTTATACGCCGCATAGGCTGCATTGAGCGCGCTTACAGAGACATCTTCGCCAGCAGCGATAGCATTGTCAAATGACGCGATGGCTTGTTTGTATTGCCCTTCTTTGAGCTTGATTACGCCTAGATTGTAGCTTGCAAGCGATTGAGAAAAGATTGAGATATGCTCAAACAAATCAAGTGCTTGCATTTTATCGCCTTGCTCATACAAGAGATTTGCTTTTTTTATCATTTCATCTAATGCGTCATCATCGATACTTCCAGCTCTGCTAAGGGTTTGGACGATGGGTGGGGTTTGGATTTTTTTAGGTGGCAGGACTTTAGCCTCTTCCTCTTGTGGTTCTGGACTTTTAAGCGCAAACACCAGCACAAGCGCGAGAATCACCACCACACACACCACAACGCCTACAAAAACAAAAAATGTTTTTTTGTTTTGCTTAGGATTTTTTAAAGACGCAGGCAGGGATTTAACACGCGCAAGCAAGGATTCTAACTTCGCCTTAAAGCCACTTTTTGCGCTTTGCGTATTTTCCTGTGCGCCCTCTTGTGTGGATTCTTGCGCATTTTCCTGCGTAGATTCTTGCGTGGTGTTAGATTCTGTTTGAGAATCTCTCTTTGGGTCGTTTAAATCTACTTCTTGTAAATCATCTGCCATGGCGCGCCACTATTAAAGGTATTTTTGAAGCACTTGTGGGATTTCAATACTCCCATCTTTGTTTTGATAATTTTCCATAATCGCAATAAGCGTGCGCCCCACCGCAAGTGATGAGCCATTGAGCGTGTGAGCAAGGAGATTTTTTTTCTCATCTTTGTAGCGGATTTTTGCGCGCCTTGCTTGAAAATCGCGCGTGTTTGAAATCGAGCTTATCTCGCGATAGCATTTTTGCCCCGGAAGCCACACTTCTATATCAATGGTATTGCTCGCGCTAAAGCCCAAATCCCCGCCACAAAGCTGCATAAAGCGGTGAGGCAAGCCTAATTCTTGCAAGATTCCACTTGCGGTTTGAAGCATTTTTTCTTGCATGCAATCGCTTTGTTCAGGCGTTGTGATCGCCACAAGCTCGACTTTGTCAAATTGATGCTGGCGGATCATTCCGCGTGTATCTTTGCCCGCACTTCCAGCCTCTTTACGAAAGCATGGCGTTTGCGCGGTTAGCATTATAGGAAGCTCGGATTTTGGGATAATAGTGTCATTATAAAGATTTGTCAGAGTGATTTCAGAAGTTGAAATAAGATAGAGCTCATGCGCTTGCAAATTCGTAGAATCTAGCTCTTCAAAGTCTTGATTGCCAATTTTAAACATATCAGATTCAAACTTTGGAAGCTGTCCTGTGCCAAAAAGGCAGTTTTTATTCACAATCACCGGCGTCACCACCGCTTCAAAGCCCGCTTTTTGGTTGTAATCAAGCATAAAATTTATAAGCGCGCGATTAAGCCTAGCACCCATTCCGCGTAGCACGCTAAAGCGACTTTTTGCCAGCCTCACGCCCGCTTCAAAATCTATCCAGCCATTTTTGTTTGCCAGCTCCCAATGCTCCTTTGGCTCAAAATCAAACGCCCTAGGCTCTAAGATTTTTTTTATCTCTACATTATCGTGCTCATCTTCGCCCTCTGGCGTCTTGCTATCGGGCAAATTTGGGATTGTATAGCTTATTTTTGTAAGTGCGGATTCTATTTTTTCAAGCTTTTTTTGCGCCTCTTGCATTTCTTGTTTGTTAGAATCTAGCTTTGCTTTAAGCTCGTTTGTGTCTTTATTTTGCGCGCGCAAGGTGGCGAACTCTTTTGACGCGCTATTTTTAAAAGCTTGCAATTCCTCTAGCTTTTGCTTTTGGGCTTTATACTCACAAGCAATGGTGTAAAGCTCTTGCAGCAGCTCTTTGCTCACTTTTTTAATCTGCAATTTTTGCGCCACAAATTCAAAATCATTTAAAAGCAATTTTGTATCTATCATTTTCAGATTCTCCATAGCTAGGCATTTACCTAAGATATGAAGTCTTAAGCATTTTTTATTCCGATTAAAATTTTTGTTTAAATTAATCATTTTTACACTAAAATTGCAAGCTTGATACACATAAATATAAGGTTTGCAATGTTTGGCGTAGGCATTTTTGAGATTCTTGTCATTTTGATAGTGGCGGTTATTTTTTTAGGACCGGATAAACTACCTCAAGCAGCCGTGGATATTGCTAAATTTATGCGTGCGCTTAGAAAAACCATCAATGACGCAAAAGAAACCTTTGACAACGAAGTGCGCCTAAGCGAGCTTAAAAAAGAAGCGCTTTCCTACAAGGAAACGCTGACAAAAGACATCACCCAAAGCGTGGATTCTCTAACTTCTATACCAAAAGATCTCACAAATGAAATCACCAAAAGCCTAGATGAGGTGGATTCTAGCACATCAAAAAATGTGGATTCTCAAAAGACAGAATCACAAAAGACGGAATCAATAGAGGCGCAAAATGGCGAAATCCAAAAAAGCCCAGAAACTTTGGCGCTGGAAAGCCTAAACTTCCAAAGTGAAGCCATCGATAAAGAAATCGCCGAGCTCAATAAACAAGCCCAGCAAGAAAATGAAGAGAATGAAACAAACCACAATGACAAGAATCTAAGCGCGCAAAACACGCAAGATTCTAACAATAAGGCTTAATCAATGTTTGAAGATTTAAAACCACATTTACAGGATTTGCGCAAGCGCCTTATCATCTCTACACTTACGCTACTTGTGGCGTTTGGTGCGTGCTTTAGCTTTTGGGAATTGCTCTTTGACTTTGTCGCAGCGCCTATGAATAAAGCGCTAAGTAATGACACCATAAACGCGCACCTTGCGACACTTAGCGTATTAGAGGGCGTATTTGTCGCGTTGAAAGTCGCGTTTTTTGCCGCGCTTGTGGTATCGATGCCGGTTATTTTTTGGCAGTTTTGGCTTTTTGTCGCGCCCGGACTTTATAAGCATGAGAAAAAAATCGTCCTGCCATTTGTGGGCTTTGCAAGCGCTATGTTTTTTGTAGGCGTGGCGTTTGCGTATTATCTTGTGTTACCTGTGGTGATTGAAAATGTCTTGCTTTTTGGGAATGATAAGTTTGAAGGAAGCATTAGCGCGGATAATTATGTGATGTTTTTTACAAGGCTTGTGATTGGCTTTGGGATTACTTTTGAACTGCCGGTGCTTAGCTATTTTCTCGCGCGCGTTGGAATGATTACAGACAAGTCGATGAAGAGCTTTTTTAAATATGCGGTGGTGATTATTTTTGTCATCGCAGCGCTTATCACGCCACCTGATGTGATTTCGCAGATTTTTTTGGCAATTCCGCTTATTGGGCTTTATGGGATTTCAATCCTTATTGCAAAAATGGTAAATCCCGCAAAAGAAGAGGCTGAAGATTTAGATGAGGACGAGGAAGAAAAGCCAGATTCCAAAGAGTGATTAAATCTCTAGCAAAATTAAAAAATCTTTTACTACGAGGATTACCATTGCAAGCACCAACCCGAAAGGATTTTTTTCTGCAATCTTATGATTATGATTTGCCAAAAGAGCTCATCGCCTATGCGCCCACAACGCCAAGAAGCGCGGGAAAACTCCTTGTGTATAAAAGAGCGCAAAAAAGCATTGAGCATGTTCATTTTAGCGATTTTTGCGATATTATCCCGCGTGAGAGTATCCTTGTGTGCAATGATACAAAAGTGCTTAAGGCACGCCTTTTTGGACGCAAAATTAGTGGGGATTATCAAAACGCGGATTCTAAACTCTATGAAATCTTTTTTCACAAGCCTTTGGAATCTGGGGGCTGTGAGAAGCTAGATTCTAAAAAGTTAGATTCTAATAAACTAGATTCTCAAATTTCAACCAACAAATCCTCTGCGCCCGACAAATCTACACCGCGCTTTTTAGTCCAAATACGCGGAAAGGTGAAGTGCGGGGATTGTATTGTGCTAGATTCTGGCGTGGAGGTGCGGATTTGTGAGATTCTCTCTAATGGCTTGCGCGTGGTGGAGTTTCAGGATTCTAATGGTGGGATTTTAGATTTTTCTAAAGTTTTGCAACTTTTAGAAAATCACGGCGCTATGCCCCTGCCACCTTACATTAAGCGCGAGGCGAACGCGCAAGATGAGCACGATTATCAAAGTGTGTTTGCAAAGCATGCAGGCGCTGTGGCTGCACCTACGGCGAGCCTGCATTTTAGTGCGGAGGATTTTAGCGCATTGCAGAAACGCTTTCAAACCTGCTTTGTGACGCTACATGTGGGCGCTGGGACATTTCAAGGCGTGGAGAGCGAGGACATTAGAGCACATACAATGCATTCAGAATCTTTTTTTATCCCGCCACAAAGCGAGGCGATTTTACAAAAACATTTCAATGATGGCGCGCTTCTTTGCATTGGCACAACCGCCGCGCGTGTGGTGGAAACATACGCGAGGGAAGGCAAAAATAGCGGTGAATGCGAGCTTTTCTTGCACCCACACAATCCCCCGCGCGCAAAGTTTGGGCTTTTAACAAATTTCCACCTTCCAAAATCCACACTTTTAATGCTAACAAGCGCGCTCATTGGGCGGACAGAGACTTTACGCGTGTATGAGGAGGCAAAAAAGGCAGGTTATAAATTTTATTCCTTTGGCGATGGAATGCTTATCCTATGAATGTGAAAAATCCGCAAACTAGGGACTTAAACACGCTTTTGTGCGAAAATAATATAACGCTAGATTCTGCGCAAATAGCACTTTTGGAATCTTACACAGCGCTTCTTTTACGCTGGAATGAAACGCACAACCTCAGCGGGGCGCGCACAATAGAAGGAATGCACGAAAATATCGTAGATTCTTTGTGTCCCTTGCATTTTTTGCAAAGTTTTAAAAGTGCGCTTGATATAGGCAGTGGCGGGGGATTTCCGGCTATTTCTCTAAGCATTGCGCGCCAAAATGCGACTTTTAGCCTCCTTGAGCCACGCGCGAAACGCTTTTCATTTTTGCAAAATGTGATTTGTGAGCTGGGGCTTAAAAATGTGAGCGTGTATAAAGCGCGCTTAGAATCTCTTAATGCTCTATTCCCTAATTCCCCGCTGCAGGTTGATTTAATCACTTCACGCGCGGTAATGCCAGCTTCAAAACTTATGAAAATGGCACGCGGATTTTTGAGTAAAAATGGCTATTTTTTGCTTTTTAAGGGCTCACAATTTGGCGCAAATCTCAAGCAAGAAATCCCAAATGCAAGCCAAAATGAGTGTTTTACAAGAAATGATAGAATCTATTTTTACACAAAAAATTCTTTTGATTTTTAAGGAGTGAGAAGTGAAGTATTTGCTAGTTTTAGTCGGTGTGGTGGCGTTTGTGTGGTTTGTGCTTTTGCGCCCAAAGCTCAAAAAATCACCAAATGTGGAAACATCTAAGCGCGCAGATTCCAAAAGATTGCAAGGTGAAATGATGGTAGAATGTGCGCTTTGTGGAAGTTTTGTCTCGCAAAATGACGCGTTGCAAAAAGGCGAGGTTTTTTACTGCTCGCAAGAATGCTTGCAAAAGGCGACAAAATGCTAATTTTTGGACATTCACATATTACAATGCCCTATTTTAGGCGCGTAGAAAATATTCAAAACATTCAAACAAGCCCGAGTGATAGTATCGTGTGGTTTAGGCATGATGAGAGTTTTGCGCTACTAAAACATTGCAAAGAATTTGAGATTCCCTGTGCGGTGATGGTGGAGAATGTTATTGATTTTATGCTGTGCGCGCACTTTAGCCCGCGCTATTTGCTGGTAGATTCCCACGCGGAGGAATATCAAAAAATCATCGATACCTATTTGCTAGATTCTAAGCTTTTATGCGTGGTTGAGGATTTGAGCGCGATAAAAACGCTTGCGAGCTTTGGCGTTGATGGCGTGATAACAAAGGCATATTTGGGGCTGTGATTTAATCATCCCGCCAAAAAAATTCAAGAATCTTGCACTTCAAGCGCGCTCTGGGCATTTTGCGCGTTTTGAGGCTTTAGATATCCTTCATTTACAAGCATTTCGACAATTTCTTTGAAAATCGGCGCAGCTGTGCGCGAGCCATAGTAGTCGTTTTGGATATGAGATTCAAAGACGACAACGCCTATGGTGTAGGTTTTTTGAGAATCTTTTGCAAAGCCAAAAAACGAGCCATTGTATTTGTCAATGTAGCTTCCATCTTTTGCGATTTTTGCCGTGCCTGTTTTCCCGCCTACGATGACACCTTCCACTGATGCGGGCTTGCCTGTGCCTTTTTGCACGACATCAATGAGAAGTTCTTGCATTTTTTGCGCATTATGAGGGGAGAGAATCTGCAAAGGCTGTGGTGTCGGCGCGATATAGCGCTCTGTGCTTGGCGCGCTAATGTATTGCGTCACGCGCGGTGTGATGAGAAACCCGCCATTGCTAAAGCTCGCATACGCGCGCATAATCTGAATAAAAGTCGTCTGCAAACCATAGCCATAGCTCAAAGTCGCCTTTGTGGCTTCCTCGATATTGAGCCGCCGCACACTTGGGAGCGAGCCTTTTTTCTCATAAGGCAAATCAATGCCCGTAATATCCGAAAATCCAAACGCCTTTAGCGCAGTATGCAGACTTTGAGAATCTAGCGACGCGCTAAGCTTCACCATACCGATATTGCTAGATTTTAATAAAATCTCTTCTGGCGTGGCGTTTTTTACAAGTGTGCTATCGCGGATCGTGTAGTTTTTAATCTTCACCACACCGCCTTCTAAGTCAAAAACCTGCTTTGGATTTATCATATTTTTTTCAAGCAAAATAGAATAAATGATGGGCTTAATCGTGCTTCCGGGCTCATACACACGCTCAATCGCGCTCAAATTTAGCACAGAATAATCCTGCAAACTTCGCAAGGTGTTTGGATTGAAACGATTTGAGCTACCGAGAGCCAAAAAGCGCCCACTTTGAGAATCCATAACGCCCGCAATCACTTCCTGCACATTATAGCGCGCCTTTGCCCTATCTAAAATCATCTCCAGCTTATGCTGCACGCGCAAAGGAATGCTTAAAGTAATATTAAAGCCATCTTGACGCAGTTTTTTCACCGCGCTTTTATCCATAATCACATTAAAGCCGATGTCGCGCTTCCCGCTAATAAGCCCATCTTGCTTCGAGCTTAGAATCTCGTTGTAATATTTTTCAACACCTTTAAGCCCATACACACGCGTGATTCCATCGATTTCATTTTTTTTCACATAGCCGATGAGTGGCTCAAGCACGCTTGAGTAAGGATAACTGCGATTGATCCCGCTGACTTGGATTGTAAGCCCTTGCTTTGGGATCACCACGCCCTTGGCATTTTCATATTCCCTAAACACATCATAGCGCAATAAAATGAGATTTAAGCGCCGTAAATTTGTCGCCACACTTGGCGAAAGTCGGTAGGAAAGCACGACATTGCCCTGCGCTTGGAACTTCTTATACACTTCACTTGTGGGAATCCCGCTATAAATCGAAAAGAGATTCACAAACAATTCTCTTTTTTGCGGATCGATGCTTTGGGTATTAATACTTGCTTTGTAGAGCTTTGAACTTGCGGCTAGCTCGAAATTATCAGAGCTAAAAATCGAACCACGCAAGGCGGTGTCGATTTTAGTAACCTCAAGCGTTGGAAGTTTGCGCGGGGTGATGATTTTGACATAAATAATGCCTAGAAATGCCACAAAGCACAGCGATAGAAAGAAAAACACGCTTAAAATAACCGCTACTTTTCGCTCTTGCAAGATACTCCTTTTGGCATTATGCGCGCAAAAATCCTAAAAATATTTGATTCTAAATATGGGTGATTAAAATTGTAAAAAGCAGAAATTTGCGCCCAAATTTTATGCTTGCTTTGTATTTTTTTACTTTATTACACTTGCGTTCTCATAATCTCTTTATACGCGTTGATTGCCTTATTTCTCACTTCTAGCATAACTTTCATACTATTTTCAGCCTTGCTAATAGCAATTGCCGCATCGTGCAAATCTTTAATCTGCCCTGTCGCCATATCCGCAAGCGCCTTTTCAGAGGTTTGTTGCAAGGTATTAACATCATCAATCGTTTGTTTGAGCGTTTGGGTAAAATCAGGTCCATCATATTTCGCGCCACTGGCTTTGTTTCCAGCGCTTGAAATACTATTGACATCAGTATGAAGTATGTCGCTTTTGATGACGCCAAATTGAATATCTGCCATTTTTTTCTCCTAACTTTTCACCTAAATCTACGCTTGAAACATACTAATGGCGTTTGTTGCCATATTTTTCGCACTTTGGAATGCGCTAACATTGGCTTGATACGCCCTTGTTGCTTCGATTAAATCGGCCATTTCCACGACTGGATTAACATTTGGATACGCCACATAGCCTTCAGAGTTCGCATCTGGGTGGCTCGGATCGTATTTCATCAATGGCTGTCTATCATCGCGCACGATTTTGTGAATATAAACGCTCATTATAGCAGGTTTTGGCTCGATTCCAAAATCTCCTTCATCAAGCGGATCTTCATATTTGAGCTGATTATTTTTCGTGCCTAAGCGCTCATTTAGCACCTTATTAAAATCAAACGCGCGAAACACCACTTCCCTGCGTCTATATGGTCCGCCCTCATCAGTGCGCGTAGTGTTGGCATTTGCGATATTTGAAGAGATGATATTTGTGCGCACGCGTTGCGCAGAAAGCCCATAGCCACTGATATCAAAGCTAGAGAGAAAAGACATTTTTTGCTCCTAAAATTAGTTAAGATTTTTTCCAGAATCTATCGCATAGCTAAAGATTCCCTTATGGCGCTTGAGCGCGGAAGTGAGGGCTTGATACATTGTAGAGTTTTTACCCATTTCGCTCGTTTCCACATCTAAATCCACGCTATTGCCATCATTGCGCGCTAAATGCCCGTCTCGGAAAAACATCGTCGCCTTATTTAACAAGCTTTGCTTCCCATCAAAATGCGAGTCCTCACTTTGAGTAAGCGGAAGTTCTGTATTTTTATCTTTCTTAAACACCTTGTTTGCGCTCTTTGCAAGGTATTGCTCAAAATTAATATCTTTTGGTCTATAAAATGGCGTATCGACATTTGCAATATTTGAAGAAATCAAATCCTGCCTAAGCGAGCGGAAACTAAGGGCTTCGTAAGTGAGCGGATAGACTTTTGAAATATCTTTGATTAAGCTCATTTTTTCTCCTTAAAACTTCTCAATAACTCCCTAGCCTAAAGCAATAAATATGCCAAAATTGCCTAATTACTCCTTGTATTTTAAAGTCTCAAAGATTTTAGCCAGCACGATAGAATCTTGCAACCTCATCAACCAAAAAAGGTAAAATATGTGCGTGAAAGCGAAGTGTAACGAAGCTAGAGCGAAGGCGAAACGGGATTTACTCCTGCGAGACAATACAAATCAATGTAACAAAAACTTTTCACGCATATAAATACTTACAATCGCGCAAACAAGCAAAAAAATACTTACAAAGCAAATAGATTCCACCGCATTATTGAACAATGCGCTAACACTAGCAACATGAGCCTTTAAAGCTGTATCGATAAATACAATCACAATCCCACAAAGTGCCACACCAAGGCTTATTCCAAGATTTGAGCTAGAGACATATAACCCATTTGCAAGAATCTTAGCTTGTGGGAATGGCACACTTAGCATAAATTGCGCGCTATTATGTGTAATGCCAGCTAAGATTCCAAGTATAAAAAGTAGTGCTCCCATCAAAACCATATGCAATTCAAAAATAAAAATCCCAGCAAATGCCATCATCATAAGCAAAGGCACAAGCATTATCACCAAATACGCATTTTTACTAAGGAGCCTACCAGCAAGGAAATTGCCAATAATATTTGCCCCACCATAAACAAAAAGCAAAAAAGAAATAATGCTAAATGTAAGCCCAGCGCTTTCATGCAAGAAAGTCGAGAGAAAATTATAAAACCCATACATTGCTGCCATAAGACATACCGTCCCAATTAAAGAAGTCCATGAAACAGGGCTTTTAAAGATTGAAAGTTGCACTTTTAGAAGGTTAAAATAATTTTCCTTTACAGGGGCAGATTCTGCTTGTATATGAAGTTGCAAATCCGGCACAAAAAATAGCACATTTACCAATGCTATGAGATTTAGCACAAAGAAAAATCCCATAGCCACTTCAAAACCATACTGCGCGCCCAAAAATGTCGCTAAACTCACACCTAGCACCATTCCAGCAGAGATTCCTAAAAACACTAGAGAGACAAACTTCGCGCTTTTGGTTTTATCCACGCTTAAATCACCCGCAACACTAAGCGCATTTGCAATAAAAATGGGGTGAAACACCGCTGGCACAATCCTTAACACAAATAAAGTGCCAAAATCATTTGTAAAAATACTAAAAAATGAAGTAATACTAAAAACACTTAAGGCAAAAATAAATAAAACCCTAGGCTTGATACGCGCGCAAAGTAGTGGCATAATGGGCGCTGCGATGGTAACAATAAGCGCAAAAATACTGACAATACTGCTTGCCTGCGCGCTACTTATGTTAAATTTTTGCGCTATAAGTGGGACCAACCCCATAATGCCAAGTAAAGAGCTAATGACCGCAAACACACCAAACGAAAGAGTATAGAGAATAAATGCTGGTGTGCGTTTCCTTTGTTTTGAAAAAAGATTCTGTTTCATGGCTTTAGCGCAAAGGAAATTTTTTCAGAGAATCTAGCGTAAAAACAATATCCTCGCCTTCAATCGCACTTGCATGGCAGTTCAAACAGCGTGTGGTATTTTCTTTTACATTGATACTTTTATCCGCGTTAAACGCTTCAAATCTCCACTGCTTGCCATGTTTTTGCATGATAATATAGCGATTAAGATTCCCGTGTGTGCCATTATTATTGGCATATTCCTCCATCGTAATTGTGGCTAATTCAGGGAGTTTGCCCTCTTTTTGCAATGCAAGTATATCTGCCTCTTGCGCGTAAATATCCTCAATAACGCCACCTCGCGTGATACTCGTATAAAGCACGCCATTTTTATAATCTTGTGGAAAAGTAAGATTTTTCACACCTTTGAAATTCTGCGCCACACTCCCGCAAAGACTTAAGATAAATATTACAAATAGCGCACATAATGAATTTTTCTTGTATTGTAAAATTTTCATTTTCACTCCTTTTGTATTTATAGGAAGTGAAATTATAAATGCTGACACTTAGTGTTTGTCAAGGGGGTTTTTACGGAAAAAGCAAAAAAGTACGACAAATTTTAAAAACTATTAAAAAATAGGGGGATAGAAATTTGGAGGACTTGGGGGGATTCTATTTTAGATTCTATTAAAAAAGTAAGCGAGTTTATCGCTTATTATAGGCTAATTAGCCTTTTTCGCGCACTCTGGGCAAATGCCAATAAGCACCGCTGAAGTATCATAAAGCTTATATCCGCTTTTTTCCGCACCTAGCGCTTCTAGCGCACTTGTATCGATTTTAATATCTTCTAGCTTCCCGCATTTTTCACACGCCACATGGATATGTCTATCACAAGCAAGCTCATATTTTTGCTTTTGACTAGGAGCTTTGACTTCGCGCAAAATATTTGCCTCGCATAGCGCGCTAATATTTTTATAAATAGTCGCAAGCGAGATAGAAGGGTAAAAGTCTCTTATATGCGCATAAATCTCATCGACATCCATATGTCCATTTTTTTTGATTTCATTAAGCATCGCAATGCGTTGTGGCGTGATTTTAAGATTTTTCGCCCTTAAATCCTGTGTAAATTGTTGCATTCTTATTCCTATTAATTAAATAGCTTTTGCGCGCATTATAAAAATAAAAGTTAAATTTTGGCAAATGAAATGAAAATTTGCGCTAACAAATCCTAATATTTACAACCCAAATAAGTTGCACGCGCGCACATAAGCCTTAATTAATGTTAAAGCGCAAATTTTGCTACAATAGCGCGCTTATTTAAAATCTTAGAATCTAAGCAACCTTAATAAATTCGAGTTTTCATAAATTGCATACATTAAAAGGACAAAAAATGAAAAAATTTTTACTTTGGCTTTTTGGGATTATTTTTGCGCTTGTGGCGTTGCTTTTTGTCGCGCTTTTTACGCCCATTGGCAATAACCTATTTAAGCCACTTTTGCAAGCGCAAATTGACAAATACGCGCCGCTAAAATTAGAGCTTGAGACTTTCAAACTGCGCTTTAACTCTATTGATGTGCTTATGAGGAATGAAGAAAATATCATCATCACTTTGGGTGGGGATTTTTCGCTTTTTTCGCAAGATGTGGATTTAGCACTCAAAGTCGATGCGAGGGATATTAGCATTTTTGGCGAGCTTGTGGAAACGCCACTAAGCGGAAGTTTCACGCTAGAAGCCCTCGCGCAAGGCAATATCCATAATCTTAGTGTGCGTATCTCAAGCGATATTGCACGCTCTTTTAGCCTTATTAGCGCGTTTGTGAAAGATTTTAGCTTAGAATCCATAAAGGTAGATATTAGAAATCTGCAGATTCAAGAAGCACTCGCAATGGTGGGACAAAAGCCTTATGCAAGCGGACTTTTGGGCGTTGAAGCAGATATAAAAGGAAATGAAAACTTAGAATTTAACGGGCGTGCAGATGTCAAAATCACGCAAGGCGCGCTTTCGCAAAATCTTATCAAAAAAGATTTTGGCGCGGAGATTCCAAAAATAAACTTCACAAACACGCTCGCCCTTATCTTTGATATGGATAAAGTCGCCCACACTCTGCAATTTAGCTCAAATGCTGGCGTGATAGAATCTGAAGGCAAAACAACGCTTGAAAATCTTTTCACAAACAGCACTTATAGCGTCAATCTCTCAAATCTCGCGCTTTTTACGCCATTAGCAGGTATGCCTTTAAGGGGTGATTTTAAAACGCAGGGAAACGCGCTTGGGGCGATTACACAAAATCTTGACATTCAAGGCGTTAGCAATGTGGCAGATTCTAAAACAAGCTACGCGCTCAATCTCAAAAATCTTGCGCCAAATACCGCAACTTTGGGGATTAAGGATTTGCAGATTCACAAAGCACTTTGGATTCTCAATATGCCTCAATATGCCAAAGGCACGCTTACAACAGACATTGACGCATCAAATCTCGCTAACAAGCTAAACGCCACGATAAACGCGCAAATAAAGGGCAGCACGGAAAATGCGGTGATGAAAAAAGAGTTTGAGCTTGATATGCCAAAAACGCCTTTTACGCTTGATATAAGCGCAGATATTAAAGAGCTTAAAGGCAATGCAAACGCGCTTTTTAGCTCGCCATTAGCGACTTTGGAAGCAAAGCCTATAACGCTAGATTTGGAAAAAATCACTTTTAGCGCGCCTTATGCGCTCACGCTCCCGGATTTAGGCAAGCTTCAATTTGCAACCAAACTCAAACTCGTTGGCAAAATCTTAGCGCAAGGAAAATTTAGCTTTGCAGATTCTTTGTTTGCGGATTTCCACACACAAAGCCTAGGCGGGGATATTAGAGGCGAGCTTAAAGATTCTCAAATTAGCGCAAAGCTCGATTCTGTCAATACGCTAAGTTTGCTTAAAATGCTAAATGTCAATCAAATCTTTAGCTCAACGCTTTTTGGCGACTTTGTCTATGATACCAAAATCTCGCAAGGCACGCTAAAAGCAAGTATGAAAGAAGGCAGAATCCTAGAAAATGAACTAACAAAAAATATCAAGCGGTATCTTAATTTTGATATGACAGGCGAGGTGTATAAGGACATTACACTAAGTGCGAATATCGATGAGGCGGTGATTGATTCTGCCTTTAGCCTTGCGAGCAAAAACACCACGATAAGCAGTGAGCGCACGAAGCTTGATTTGGAAAAAGAGAGCATAGATTCTAAGATTTCTGTAGGAATCAAGGAAAATAAAGTTGATGTATATCTCACAAATGCCCTTAGCAAGCCAAGCGTAAGACTTGATGCAAAAAATTTGCTTATCCAAAGCGCGCAAAAAGAAGTTGGCAAACAGGTTGAAAAACTCCTAGAAGATGAAAAAACCAAACAAAAAATCCAAGAAGGGAGCAAAAAGCTTCTTAAGGGCTTATTTAAGTAAGGATTAAAAATGAAAAACAATGCAAGGTGGGCGTTTCTAAGCCTTTTATATGTGGGGAATATCAAAAAAGCGCCCGGCACTTTTGGCACGCTAGCAAGTTTGCCTTTTGCGCTACCGATTTTGTTTTTTTCTCAAGAAAGCTTGTTTTTATGTGCGCTTTTGGTTGGCGTGATTGCGACAAAGCAGATTGATATTTTCGAGCAAAATGGTGGCGCGCACGATGATAAAAGTATCGTCATTGATGAACTTGTGGGTATGTGGATAGCGCTAAGTTTTCTCAATCCCCACGAGCTCTTAGATAAATCGCTCTTTTGGCTGTGTGGCGGGATTTTTACTAGTTTTTTACTTTTTAGAATCTTTGATATTTTCAAGCCCTCATTTATTGGCAAAATCGATAGAGAGGTGAAAGGTGGATTTGGCGTGGTTGGCGATGATGCGTTGGCTGGGCTTGTGGCTGGGATTTGCGCGAAGCTTTTTATCTTTGGGGCGCTACTTTTAGAATCACACTTTGCGTCTTAAAAAGATGTAGCAAAAACTATACAGCACCATAAAACCCACGCTTAGAGCAATGAGTGCGAGTGTATTTTGATACAGCGCGCAACTTAGGACAATAAAAGGCGCGTTGCAAATCCAAAGCAAAAGTGAAGTTTGGGCGTTTTTAAAAGATGAAGCTTGTGTGCGTTTTGAAAGCCTACTAAAAAGCAAGGTATGCAAATGCAGGCTATCTGGTTGCATAGCCTGAAGCTTTTTGCTTTTACGCCGAAAGATTGAAAAGAGCACATTTCAATCTTATATTTTTCCCAAATATCCCTTTGGTGCGGTTATACAGGATTTCTTAACAAAATCTTAAGATTTTCAATATAATTTGTATGCGCTTTAAGATTCTAGAATCTAAAAATTGTAGCATATTTTGCTAGAAATTTTTAGCACGAAACACCACAAGGAGGCAGTTTGAGTAAGATTCACAAAGGTATAAACAAAATCTCGCTAGCCAAAAAGCGCCAAATTCGCTATATCTTGTTGCTTGAAAATCACCATTATGTCGAGTTTTGCAATAAGGCAAGTTTGAAGGAATATATCTTTATCTACCGCGCGCTTTATGATACGCGATTGACACGCGTGAAATACAAGGCGTTTAGGTGCTTGGGTAATATTTTGCGTCAAGTAAATGATGTATAAATGCGCTTACAGTGTGCTTTGTCGCCCTTAAAGCAAAACACAAAGAATATATATTATAATACGCGCTTTTTGCCCTATTTAAGGAGTTAGAATTATGATGAGCGAGCATCTTGTTTTCTCGGGTGTTGTGGGTTTTGTAGCGAGTTTTTGCCTTTGTGTGATGGTCATTTTTGCCTCAAAACGCCTGCATTTTTTTGTGGATTCTGCAAATTCAAAAAAACCACAAAGATTCCACACCGACAATACTTCTAGAGCTGGAGGCGTGGGAATTTTCATAGCGTTTTGCTGTTCATATATACTTTTTTTTGGTTATGATAGGTTGATGCTTGGGCTTTTGTTTGGCGCGTTTATCATCTTTTTTAGCGGGTTGGCTGAAGATTTTAGCTCCTCGCTAAATCCCAAAATAAGGCTTATTTTACAATGCTTTGGCGCATTTTTGGCGTGCTTTTTGATGAGCGTGTATATCAAAGATTTGTCGCTTGGATTTGAGTTGCCAAAGGTGCTTGGTGTGCTTTTTAGCATATTTGCGCTTGTGGGCGTTACAAATGCTATCAATATCATAGATGGCTTTAATGGGCTTGCCAGCGGGATTTGTCTGCTGATTTTTGGGGCGATTGGTTTTGTGGCGTTTGAGGTTGGAGATAAAGATATTTTTGAAATTTGTATTCTCATCATTATGGCGATTTTAGGATTTTTTGTGCTTAATTTTCCAAAGGGCAAAATTTTTTTAGGCGATGGCGGGGCGTATTTTTTGGGCTTTTTGGCAGGATTCTTACTTATCCTTTTGACACAAAAAAATGCAAATGTCAGCACTTGGTTTGGGCTTAGCGTTATGATATATCCAGTATGGGAAGTGCTCTTTTCAATCTATAGAAAAAAGTTTATACGCGGATTGTCGCCAATGCAACCTGATAAAATCCATTTTCACATGCTCATTTTCAAACGCTTTGTGAAAAGCAATCCTTTGACTTCGATGAGTATTTGCGCGCTGCAGGCGCCTTTCATCGTGCTAAGCTGTGTGTTTTATGATAATACTTTTGCGCTTATTAGCATAAGCGTGCTTTTTGTGCTTGTGTATATGTTTATATATAAGCGTCTTGTGTATTTTGCGTGGAAGAGTAAAAAATAAGGGTTTAAAGAGAGCTATTTTTGCTTTTTGAGCTCTTTTTCAAATTTTTTGCGTTTCAAAATTGGAAGTTTATCGACAAACAAAACTCCATTAAGATGATCGATCTCATGCTGGATTGCCACGCTTAGAAAATCCTCTGCCTGCAAAAGCTTGTCATTTCCAAAGCGATCTTTATACGCAAGGCTAATGTGTGAAAAGCGCGTGGTGGATTCATAAAAATCTGGCACTGACAAACAGCCCTCATTCCACGCAATCTCGCCTTCTTGCTTTAAAAACACAGGATTAATAATTTCTAGCAAATCCTCTTTATACTGCTGATTGTCCTCGCGCGGAAGGTTAATAACAAGAATCTGCTTTGCCACGCCCACTTGAATCGCCGCTAATCCCACGCCATTGCGCTCAATCATCGTTTCATACATATCATCAAGCAAAGTGTGAAGTTCAGAATCAAACACCTCTACGGGCTTTGATTTTTCTTTCAAGCGCTTATTAGGATATTTCAAAATTTCCAAAATCATCGTCTATGTCTTCTTCGCCCTCGTGGCTTGCTTTTGACTTATACACTTCAAAGCGTTTGTTCTCTTTTTTCGCAGATTCTAAGGCTTCTTTGGTATTTTCAAGATTCTGCTCTACACTTAAGGTTGTATCAAATCTGCTGATACCAACCACCACCTCGAGATTTACCTGCTCATCGTTTATATACACATTGCTTGTTTTTAGGGTATTGAGCACTTCTTTGATGAATTCTTGACTTTGAGATTCTGTGATATTGCGTATAAACACGCCAAATTCAGAATCCCCAAGATAGCAAAGGCTGTCGTTTTTGCCAAGTTGGTCAAGAAGTATTTTTGAAACCATCTTAATAGTTGTGATAAACGATTTTTTATCCTTAAGCATTTTAAGTAAGTTTTCGCCTAGCTCTATCACGCAAAGCACGCCATTGCACGCAAGATCAGAATCTATCTGACATTCTTTAGCAAGCTGAGAAAGGAAAAACTCCTTATTATAAATCCCAAGCGTGGTGTCATACATAGAATTCTTTTTCATATCAAGCAATTCTTCATAAGTCGCGCCATAGGATTTTGCAATCCCCTTTATTTGATTAAATACGCCTTGATACGCGCTTTGCATATCTTTTAAGAGAATCTTAATAGCATTTTTACTCGCAAAGGGATTTTCTATGTTTTCTATTTCTGTAAGTTTTTCTTGCGCTTTTTGCTCGATTTTTTCTAGATTCTTGCACACCATGCCAATATTTTCTAATATTAGCTTTATCCCGCCAAAGCTCCTATCGACATTCTTTTCAAGCGCGATAATCTTAGTCGTGTAGTTGCGCGCTTCCCTTGCGTGGATAATTTTGTTTTTGATTTCCTCATTAGTTTCTCGCTTAAGATTGCGCTCAAAAATACTTTCAAAATTTTCCGGAAATGGCAAAATGTTTTCATCTTCAAGAATCTGCATAGTTTTTTTGGAAATATCTCTCAAATGCTCTTTAGCTAGGCTTTCTGTATCAGTTTCTACCTTGTCTGCTGGCGTATCACTCTCAAGCTCTAGCCCCAAACTCCCAAAAAAATCATTGTTGTTGTCTAGCATCTTTTGCCTTTATTTTAAGCTTTTATTTAAAATCTCATCGATTAGCCCATATTCCCTTGCTTCCTCGCCACTCATAAAAAAGTCTCTCTCTGTGTCTTGCGAAACTTTCTTAATGCTTTGCCCTGTGTTTTTTGCCATGATTTCATTTAGAATCTTTTTCAAGCGCAAAATCTCTTTCGCCTGTATCTCAATATCCGTCGCCTGCCCCTGCGCACCGCCTAATGGCTGGTGAATCATAATGCGCGAGTTTGGCAAGGAATAACGCTTGCCCTTTGTCCCGCTACTAAGCAAAAATGCGCCTGCGCTTGCTGCCTGCCCGATACAAATCGTGCAAATATCTGGGCGGATATAATTCATCGTATCATAAATACTAAATGCGCTTGTAATCACGCCTCCGGGGGAATTGATATAAAAATTTATATCTTTTTCTGGATCCTCTGCTTCTAAGAAAAGCAATTGCGCCACAATCGAGCTTGCCACATGATCATTTATCTCACCACTTAGCAAAATAATGCGATCTTTTAAAAGCCGCGAGTAAATATCATAACTGCGCTCTCCTCTGCCTGTGCGCTCAATCACATAAGGAATATAAGTCATAAATCCGTCCTTTTTATCTTTAAATTTAAATCTATTTTAAGAATCTTTTGTCGTCTTTGGCGCGCTTTTTGGCTTTTGCCCCTCTTTTTGCGCTTCTTTTTTATCCTCTTGTGAAGTTTTAGAATCTTTAGCTTTCTTAGAATCTTCTAATTTAGAATCAAGCAAGAAGTTTAGCACTCTATCTTCAACCATAGCCATTTTAATCGCTGGTAAAAGATTATTTGCCTTATAATACTCCATCATCGCCTTTGGATCCTGCCCCATCATCATAGATTCATAATAAATTGTCTGCAACACTTCATTATCTGAAATGGCAATGTTATTTTTCTTTGCAAGTGCGTCCATGATGAAAGTTACCTGCACGCTTTTTTGTGCCTCTTCTTTGAAGCTATCGCGCTTTGCCTTGGCTTTTTTCTCATCATTTTTAATCTCTTCAAACTCTTCTGGCGCGATGGCATTTAGTGCATTGCGGAATAAAATATCCATCTCCTGCTCAACAATAAGCTCTGGCAAATCAAAGCTAATCTCCTTAATAAGCGCATTTAAGAGCTTTTCTTTCAACTCCTTATTATAAGCATTTGTTTTGTTTTCCACTTCTAATTGCTCTTTTATTGCGTCTTTCAACCCTTCCAATGTGCCAGAATCCCCAAGCACAGATTTTGCAAACGCATCATCAATCTTTGGCAACTCTTTTTGTGAAATCTTATGCACGCTGACTTTGAATTCCGCCTCTTTGCCCGCTAAATGCGCTGCGTTGTAATCTTTTGGAAAAGTCACTTTGATTGTCTTATTTTCCCCTGTTTTCATACCAATAAGAGAATCTTCAAAACCGGGGATAAACTGATTTGAGCCAATGCTAAGATTATAATTCTCTCCCTTGCCACCTTCAAACGCCTTCCCATCAATAAAGCCTTCAAAATCAATTGTCGCTACATCGTCTTTCACAAGTGCATGTGTTTTTGGCATTTCCTTAAGCGGTGCGCGCGATTTTGCGATTTCTTCTAAGCGCTCATCAATTTGCTTTTTGCTCACCGCTGGAAGTTTGACTTCTGGCACACAAGAAAGCGCCTTATCCACGCTAAATTCTGGTGTGAGTGAGATTTTTATCTCTACATCGATTTGTCCGTCTTTTTCCTCAAACTTTGTAATCGCTGGATTCCCTAGAATCTGCGTGTGCGAGATGCCTAATTTTTTCGCGCCCTCTGTGAGTAAATCCTGAATCGCCTCTTGCTTAGAATCTTGCTCGATTTGCTCTTTGTAGCGCGATTGAATGAGGTTTTTTGGCACTTTACCTTTTCTGAATCCATCAAGCTTTATGTTTTTTGCGATTTTTTTAATCACACCTTCAATCTTTTCTTCCAAAGTCTTTTTGGAGATATTCCCGCTCACGCTTGCATTTGCGGAGTTGTGTTTTTGCGTGTTGATAGTAGAAGTTGTAGAATCCATATCTTTCCTTAATGAGTTATGAAGTATAATGCGCGCGCATTCTAGCAAAAGATTCTTAAATTTTAGATTATTGTTACAAAGGGACGCATATATGCCACTTTCACAAATCCGCCAAAAACTCAAAAACAATATCAATCTTTCCCCCAGCTTTGGCAATGTGATAAAAGTCATGCCAAATATGATTGTCGCACATGGAATCCGCCCAAGTGTAGGCGATATCGTGGAATTTATCTCTAAAGATTCTCAAAATGAAGACTTTCAAGTACAAAGCCACCAAAAAGGGCAAGGCGGGGAATTAGGCAGAGAACAAGACAGAGAATTAGGAATGGTGAGCGCGATTGAAGAAGATTCTTTTTTGATAAGTCCATTTTCCTTTGTGGAAGGGCGCAAAAGCGGGGATATCGTGCGGATTGTGAATCCGGGCTTGCAAATCCCTGTGGGCGATGCGCTCAAAGGACGCATTATTAACCCGCTAGGCGTGCCAATTGATAACAAAGGCGCCATTCTCACAACCGACACTACGCCGCTTATGCGTCCGCCCATAGGCGCAATGAAGCGCGGTGTGATAGATGAGATTTTTAGCGTTGGGGTGAAAAGTATCGATGGTTTGCTCACCTGTGGTAAAGGGCAAAAGATGGGAATCTTCGCAGGTTCAGGAGTTGGGAAATCTAGCCTTATGGGAATGATCGTGCAAGGCGCGCAAGCACAAATTAAGGTTATCGCGCTTATTGGCGAGCGCGGAAGAGAAGTGCCAGAATTTGTGCAAAAAAATCTCGGCAATGATTTGACAAATACTATTATCGTCGTTGCTACAAGTGATGATTCCCCGCTTATGCGAAAATACGGCGCTTTTAGCGCGATGGCGATTGCGGAGTATTTCAAGCAACTTGGTAATGATGTGCTTTTTATTATGGATTCTGTGACGCGTTTTGCAATGGCGCAAAGAGAAATTGGACTATCCCTCGGTGAGCCACCAACAAGCAAAGGCTATCCGCCCTCAACCCTCACACTTTTGCCTCAACTCATGGAGCGCGCGGGCAAGGAAGAAGGTGTGGGCTCAATCACGGCATTTTTTACGATTTTGGTTGAAGGCGATGATTTAAGCGATCCGATTGCGGATCAAAGTCGCTCGATTTTGGACGGACATATCGTGCTTTCGCGCGAACTTACGGATTTTGGGATTTATCCGCCTATTCAGATTCTCTCTTCTGCTTCAAGGCTTTTAAATGATATTGTCAGCCCCGCACATTTACAAGCTGTGCGGAAGTTTCGGCGCTTGTATGCGTTATTAAAAGAAAATGAAGTGCTTATCCGCATCGGCGCGTATCAAAAAGGAAGCGATCCCGAGCTTGATGAAGCGCTTAGTAAAAAGGCGCTGATGGAGGATTTTCTTACTCAAGATTTAAAGCAAAAGTGGGAATTTAGCAAAACTTTAGAGCAGCTGCAAGTGATTATGAGCTAGATTTTTGCTACAATATGCCTTTTTTGCAAATTGCAACTTTACCTTCAAATCTTTATTTTCAAAGGATTCTAGTATGCAAACCTTTCTTTTTACCGGTGCGAGTGGCTATATCGGCTCTCATAGCGCGTTTTGGTTTTTGCGCAATATAGATGAGTGTAAAATTGTCATTTATGATAATCTAAGCACGGGTTTTGCGCAAAATTACGAATACTTGCAGTCTATATTCCCCAACTGCGTGGAATTTGTAAAGGGCGATTTAAGCGAGCTTGCAAAGCTAGATTCTCTTTTTGCAAAGTATAATTTTAGCGCGGTGGTGCATTTTGCCGCGTCACTCATTGTGAGCGAATCTGTGAGCCTTCCGTTGGTGTATTACAAAAACAACACGCTTAATACCACGCTTTTAATCGAGCTTTGCATAAAACATGGAATCCAAAAATTTATCTTTAGCTCGACTGCTGCGGTGTATGGCGAGCCGGATTCTAAACTTATCCCAATTACAGAATCTGCCCCACTCGCGCCAATAAATCCCTACGGTGCAAGCAAAATGATGAGCGAGCGCGTGCTTATGGATACGCATATCGCAAATCCGAGCTTTAATTACGCGATTTTGCGATATTTCAATGTTGCAGGTGCGAGCAGTGCGAATACACAAGAGCTTTTAGAATCTAAGCGCGGTTTAGGACAAAGGAGCAAAAACGCTACGCACCTCATCAAGGTAGCTTGTGAATGCGCAAGCGGGAAAAGAGAAGGTATGAGCATTTTTGGCAAAAACTACAAAACGCCAGATGGCACTTGCGTGCGCGATTATATCCATATCGATGACTTAGCCAGCGCCCACCTTTGCGCGTTAGAATTTTTAGAATCCACCAAGCAAAGCGAGATTTTCAATGTCGGCTATGGCAGGGGCTATAGTGTGAGCGAAGTGGTAGAAATGGTGAAAAAGGTGAGCGGGGTGGATTTCAAAGTCATAGATTCTGCCCCGCGTGCGGGCGATCCAGCGACTTTAGTAGCAGATAATAGCAAAATAAAGCGTCTTACTTCATGGAAGCCACAATTTGATGATTTAGCCTTCATCATCAAAAGTGCGTATGAGTGGGAAAAGGCATTTTAAATTCTTATAAATTATGGAACTAAAAATGCTAGGAGATTCTATAAAATCTATTAGAATCTAAGGAAAAATGTATGAAAAAACTTTTTATCATAGGGATTTTTAGCATTTGTGGAATCTTTGCTTTTAGCGCGTGTGGGAAGCCAAAGCCTGTAGGCTCATATCAAGCGCTTGAATGCCAAACAATCTGCGCTAAAGGAGAATGCCAGCAGCAGTGCGTCAATGTAAGCGGGGATTATTACAGAAAGTAATTTCCTAAAAATCTTTAAGCTTAAAACAAAGTCTAATTTATGTCACAATCTACAATGCCTACCACACCGCCAAATCAGCTAAAATCCCCGCGCTTAAAAGGCGCGCTTTTGCGCAAGATTTTTATCGCTGCAAGTATCCGCCGATGGAATGATCAAGCCACGCCGGTTGAATTTGTCGAGCTTGATAAACAAGCGCATAAAATCGTCATTGCCTATCTTTTAGCCCGCTATGAAGAGCTAGAAAATGGCGCAAAAATTGATTGGGAGCGCCTTATTTTGCAATTTTGCTTTGAATTTTTCGAGCGCGTGGTGCTGACAGACATCAAGCCCCCGGTGTTTCATCAGCTTGTCAAAACGCATAACAATGAGCTTGTAAAATTTGTGCTAAAAAATTTAGAATCTGATTTGGGCGAATATGAATTTTTCCCAAAAATGGGCGAATACCTCACCTCGCATAAGGAAAATTTGGAAAAAAAGATTCTCAAAGCCTCGCATTATTACGCTTCAAAATGGGAATTTGACATCATCTATCGCTTTAACCCCGAAATGTATGATGTGCAAAATATTAAAGATATTATCGATCGCCAAGTTGAGGAGCATTACGAGCTGGCTGGTATGAAAAAAATCATGCTTTATAAGGACACAAGAGAGCTTATTACGATGTTTGGGCAGCTAAGATTCCAAAAGCGCTGGAGTCAAACGCCTAGAATCCCCGCAACTTCTGTGCTAGGACACACGCTCATCGTCGCACTAAGCGCGTATTTACTAAGCTATGATTTGCCATGCTGTCCGCAAATGCGCATTAACCACTTCCTTTGTGGGCTTTTCCACGATTTGCCAGAAATCCTCACGCGCGATATTATCTCCCCAATCAAGCACACAATCAAGGGCTTAGATGAATTTATCAAAACCATAGAATCCCAAGCAGTGGGCGAAAAAATCCTCTCAAAAGTCCCGCATAATATACAAGATGATATCCGCTATTTCACAGAAGATGAATTTAGCAATCGCTACAAAATTGACTGCTTCCCGCATAAGCCTTCAAGCGCGCAGGAACTTTTTGCGAAATTTAACGAAGATAAATTTGAGCCAATTTGTGGGGAATTTTTAAAGCTTTGCGATAATCTAAGCGCGTTTTTGGAAGCAAAAATTTCAATCGCACATGGAATCTCAAGCCAAGATTTAACACAAGGTGCGCAAGGACTGCTTGAAAAATGCGGGCAAAAAGAGCTTTGTGGGGTTGATTTAGGCGCGCTATTTAGGGATTTTGAGTAACCAAAAAATCCCTAAAAGCACAAAATTTTACTTCACATCTGGCTCATCTTCAAAAATCTCAATAGATTCTATCTTATCGCCCATTTTAAGAGAATCTAGCACTTTGAGACTTTCACGCTTATTTGGCATAATGCGCCCAAACACCGTGTGCTCACCATCTAAATGCGGCTGATCCGCGAAACAAATAAAAAACTGACTTCCGCCTGTATCGCGCCCAGCATGCGCCATGGAGAGAGATCCGCGCTTGTGCTGATTTGGGTTGTTTGTAACTTCACATTTGATCCTATATCCCGGACCGCCGGTGCCATCGCCCTTTGGACAGCCACCTTGCGCGACAAATCCGCTAATCACACGATGAAAATTTAGCCCATTATAAAAGCCCTCTTTTGCCAAAGTTGCGAAGTTTGTAACCGCTTGTGGTGCATCTTGTGGAAAAAGCTTAATGAGAATCTGCCCCTTACTTGTCGTAATAAGCGCAAAATTTAGCTTATCCAGCGCGTCTTGATTGATTTCAAAGGTTTTGAGTGCCTCCATTGATTACTCCTAAAATAAAATTCCTTAAGTCATAAAAGGTAGCGCGTATTTTACCGATATAGCCAATTATTTAAGCTTAAAATTTTTTATCACAAGGAAAAACTTGCAAAATTTTTTTCAAAAACTTTCTGTAATTGTTTTTTTATTGCTTTTACTTAGCACACACGCGTTTGGCGATGTGGCGCTAGAAGAATTAGGGGAACCAGAAGAGATTGAATGGCTTGAAAAAAATGCAGAATCAACGCAAGAATTTTCTCAAAAAAATAGAGAATCGAGCGCAGATTCTCACTTTCTTAGCTCGCTTTTTTCCCAAAATACCACGCAAGAAAATGAGAATCCTACAAATCCCACTTTGCCACAAAACCTCCTTCCACAGCAATATATGCTAGAACACCCTTTACCAAAGTGGATTTATGCCACGGCAATTATTGAGGTGTATTTTAGCGATGGCTCGCAGAGAGTTGGCTTTGGCACGATGCTAGAGAATGGCTTGTTTATCACTTCTGCGCAGATTGTCTATGACAAGGAGCTTATCCCAAAAACCATTTACACCAAAATGCAAGATTCCAGCGCGCGCGTGCTTATCTGCACAAACAAGCTCAATGTCAAAGCTGTGGATATGAAAAATAATCTCGCGCTTTTAGAATCCATCGCATCAACTGATGATTATTGCCATGTGCGCGCAAAAAGCTACTATCACGACAGGATAGAAAAGCGCTATTTTGTAGATATTTTTGCAAACCCAACACTTGCCAAAAAAAGCTCTTTTAATACAATGAGCGCGCAAAAATCTACGCCCAAAACCACTTCAAACAAAAGCGCGCTAGAAAATAACGCAAAAGATTCTACGATTTTTTATGCTTTTGTGGAAAGTTATTATTCCTTTGTCCCAAAGGCGCTTGAAGATGGTGACTTCACAAAGGCAAAAAGTGGCGTGCAAGGCGCGGAAGTGGCAATTTCAGATATGCAAGATTCTCAAAATTTGCTCGCGGTGTATGATGACTTTGCGTATGGTAGGGCATTTTTTAGCAGTGATGGGGTGTTTTTGGGAATCCTTAGCGCGAAGGATAAAAACAATCAACCAATTTTTGCCAAAAGAGAACTCATACAAGAATTTTTATGCTCTTTGCACTATCATGGGGTTTTGCAAGATAATGCGCTTAATTTCAAATGCCCCCAAACGCACTTGTAAGAAAACCTAAGAATTATCGACGATACAATTTAAGAGCTATAGATTCTCAAAATACCAAATAGCGCGATAGAATCTTACACTCTCATCAACCAAAAAAGGTAAAATATGTGCGCGAAAGCGAAGTGTAACGAAGCTGGAGCGGAGCTCACAAGGGCTTTGCTCTTGTGAGTGATACAATCAAAAGGAATTAAAATGAAATATAAACTTGTGATGTTTGGTTTTAGCGCGGTGTGTGCGGATATAGAGGAAGTGAGGGCGCGGTTGAGCGTGTATCCGAGCGAGCGCTTTGCGATAGAGGGTGGCGAGCAATGCTATTTGATAGATTTGCAAAGTGCGGAATGCTATCTTATCGGGCTAGATTTACAAAATCGCTACATTATCAAGGGGCTTGATGCTTAAAATTGCCAAATAGAGGCAAACAAATCGCCCTAAACAAAGCACCTAAAAATCTTTAATTGACAAAAAAAAGAGAAAAACATATAATTGAGCCTTTCTAAAATCCCCATTAAATGGAAGCACAATGAAGCTAGGAAAAATCAAAGATTATGCGATGGTAGGGTCGCTAGGCGTGGCTGTGGCGTTTGCGTTGCAAGGCTGTGAGGATAGCAATAAGGATTCTAAGGTTTTGCAATCTCAAGCGATAAAAAATGGCGCATTTGTCATCATTGAGGAGCAACAAGATGGCAGCTATAAAGTGCTGGAGGAGTATCCCAGCGATACAACGCGCGTAATGCTCAAAGACAAAGATGGCAACGAGCGCATGCTAAGTCAAGAGGAGATTGATAGTCTCATCGCGGTGGAGGAGAAAAAAATAGATTCTGGCACAAGCGAGCTTACTAATCCAAATGGCGGTGGGCTGGGACTTGGTGGCGCGATTTTGGCATCTGCGGCGGGCGCGATTTTAGGAAGCTACATTGGCAATAAACTTTTTAACAACGCAAATTACAAAGCAAATGCCCAACGCAACTACAAATCCCCACAAGCCTATGAGCGCAGTAAAAATAGCTTTTCAAATTCTGCTAAAAGCACCACTTCAAGCGCAAGCAAAAGCACCAGCGCAAAAAGTGGATTTTTTGGCAATAGCTCAAATACTAGCAGAAGCACTTCAAGCTCTATGGGCGCGTAACTTTCAAAGTATCACAAAAGGAAAAAGGTAATGTTGCAAGGGATTTTGTTAGAAGTCGATACACAAAAAAAGCAGGGCAAGATACAGCAGGCTGTCAATAAGCGCGAGTATCTCTTTGATTTGGAATTGTGGGAAGGCAAAGAAAGCGAGCTGGTGGCAAAAGAAGAGATTGAATTTGATGTCGAAAAGGGCGAGGTGATAAAAATCCGCCCAAAGCCAAAGCCTGTAGATCCTAATGAAATCCCTATGACAAAAAGCCCGGAGGAGTGCATTTTAGAATTTTTTGCGCGTGAGAATAGCATTTTGGAAAATTATAAAGAATTTGTCGCAAACCACCCGCGCCTTGATTTCTTGCGCTCACAGCGTTTTATTTTGACTGCGTATAATGACTTGTGCGAAATGGACGGCGCACTTGCAAATCCGGCTTTAAAAGCCTTGCGACAGGAGATTTTAAATCTTTACAAAGAATATGAAAACTACATTAAAAAAACTTCTTATGCGCTTGAGTATTCTTTTGAAAAAATCTTTCTAAACCGCCAAAGTGCGTATTTGAAAGCGCAGGATTTAATTGAGATGACGCAAAGCTCGCTCAATAACGCTCAAGCGCAAGTGCGTCCATTAAGCAAGAATCTTGAAGAATCTGAATTTGCGCTCAAAAATACCAAAGGCTCTAAGGCGGAGCTAGAAAAAGAAGTAAAGGCTATGCGCAAGCGCTATGTGGATTTGCTGCAATATATTGCGGTGCAAAAAGAGCTTTTGGTAAAGACAACTGAGCGTTTGAAAAGATTTAGAGACACGCATTTAGAGGAATTTTCTGAAGTGTTTAAACCTATGAAAGAGGATATCCGCACGCATTTTATTACTTTGCTTGATACGAAGGCGTTTGATTTGGATTCTTTTTTATGGGGGCGTGCGAAAAGAAGCGAGATTATCAAGCGATTTTTCCGTGATGCGGGGATTGAAGGGGGCTATAGCTCAAAAACTTTCTTGCATTATTTTTTGCGCGGACTTGATAAGTCAAAGCTTAGCGCACGAAGTAGAGAGCTTTTTGACTTGCTTCATTATTTGGAGCAAGTAAGCAAACGCAATGTGCTAATTATCCGAGAATCTAGCGCGGATTCTCACCGCGACACGCAGATTATTTTGAAAGTGGATTCTTGCATTTCGGTGAAAGTGCAACAGCAGATGATCCCCGCATTTAACGAGTTGTGCGCGAATCAATATGATATCGTAGTGATGGATTGGCGTAATGAAAATGTCAGCGCGCTTGATTTTATCCGCAAATACAAAGTCACCAAAAAAGATTCCAAAGTGTGCTTTATAATCCTTATGCCCGAGCATCAAGATTCTGATTTTATGCTTAAAGCGCGCGATTTGGGCGTGCAGTTTTTTGTCCCTTCGCATAATGCAGACTTACTTTCAGATGCCGTGCGTATGGCGATTTAGGGCTTAGAGCCTTACATTTTGCGCCTTAAATCTCGGATTTTACCCACTCTACTCAAAGAACTAACAATTTTTTCGCACAAATTAGCTATACTCTAAACATCTAAAATCTATAAAGAGGTGCAAGGAGGAATGTAATGAAAACAAGAAAAGAGCATGATTTTATCGGTGAGCTGGAGATTGAAGAGAGCGTGTATTATGGGATTCAGACATTTCGCGCGGTGGAGAATTTCAATATCACCCATGAGCGCTTGAGCAATTTTCCTAGCTTCATCAAAGCCCTAGCACAGGTGAAAAAAGCTGCAGCGCTGGCAAACTACGAGCTAAAATTATTAGATGAAAAGATTAAAAATGCCATTGTGGAGGCGTGCGAGAGGATTATTGCGGGGGAGTTTAAAGAACAATTTGTGGTGGATATGATACAAGGCGGGGCTGGCACAAGCACAAATATGAACGCAAATGAAGTCATCGCTAATATCGCGTTAGAATCTATGGGACACAAAAAGGGGCAGTATGAGTTTTGCCACCCAAATGATCATGTAAATCTCTCTCAATCAACCAACGACGCCTATCCCACCGCGCTTCGTGTGGCGCTGTATGAGAGACTTTTTGAATTGACAGAATCTATGCAGATTCTTAAAAATTCTTTTGAAAAAAAAGCGCTTGAATTTAAAGATATCCTAAAAATGGGACGCACACAGCTTCAAGATGCGGTGCCTATGACTTTGGGGCAGGAGTTTCGCACTTTTGCAGTGATGCTAGGAGAGGATATCCAGCGCGTGAAAGAAGCCCAAGATCTTGTGCGTGAAATAAATCTCGGTGGCACCGCCATAGGCACGGGGATAAACTCGCACCCAGATTATCCAAAAGTGGTGGAAAAAAAGCTTCAAGAAGTCACCAACCGCCCTTTTGTAACCGCAAGCGATCTCATTGAAGCCACGCAAGATACCGGCGCGTATGTGCAAATAAGTGGCGTGCTAAAGCGCGTCGCAAGCAAAGTGTCGAAAATCTGCAACGACTTGCGCCTTTTAAGCTCAGGTCCGCGCGCAGGGCTTAATGAAATCAATCTCCCTAAAATGCAACCCGGAAGCTCGATAATGCCCGGCAAGGTTAATCCCGTGATCCCAGAAGTTGTCAATCAAGTGTGCTTTAGCGTCATTGGCAATGATGTGACAATCACGCTTGCGGCTGAAGCGGGGCAATTGCAACTCAATGTCTTTGAGCCTGTGATTGCGTATAGTTTGTTTAATTCCATTGCGATGATGAAGCGCGCCTTCCGCACACTAGCTAGCAAATGCGTCGATGGAATCACCGCAAATGAGGAAGTTTGCAAGAATTTTGTTTTCAACAGCATTGGTATTGTAACCGCGCTAAATCCATACATCGGCTATGAAAATTCCGCAAAAATCGCCAAAGAAGCGCTTGAATCTGGCAAAAGCGTGTATGACTTGACTTTAGAGCATAAACTTCTAAGCAAAGAGGAGCTAGATGAGATTTTCAAGCCTCAAAATATGCTGCAAGCACATATGCACAGTATCAAAAAATAAGGCTGTGCTTGAATGCTTTGAAACTACTGCATTTAGAGCTTTTCAAGGATTGCAAGAATCTGCTGGCGTTTTCTGGCGGGGTGGATTCTAGCGCGCTGTTTTTTTTACTCAAAGATTTGGGCGTGAGCTTTGATATAGCCATTGTCAATTACGCCACAAGGGCGCAATCTAAGCTAGAAGTCGCCTACGCGCAAGAGCTAGCAACGCAATATGGCAAAAAAGCCCATGTTCTAAACGCCCCAAAAATCCACGCAAATTTCGAGCATAACGCGCGCGCGGTGCGCTATGAGTTTTTTAAGAATCTCTGCTTAAACGAGGGCTATAAAAATGTGCTTTTAGCCCATCAGCTCAATGACAGATTAGAGTGGTTTTTAATGCAATTAGCGCGCGGAAGCGGGATTGAGGGCTTGCTGTCACTGCAGTGTGTGAGCGAGTTTGAGGGCATTAGGCTTGTGCGTCCATTGTTAGAATCTAGCAGGAAAGAGATTTGCGCGTATGTGGCGCAAAGAGGGATAAAATATTTTGATGATGCAAGCAATGAGGATTTGCGCTTTAAGCGGAATTTTTTTCGTCATAATTTTTCTAACAAGCTTCTTGAATGCGCGCCAAAAGGGATTTTGCAAAGTTTTAGAATCTTAGATTCTCAAAATGCGCTTTTTTCGCAAGGCGCGCAAAGCGTTGAAAAAATTTTAGATAACCTCTTTGTATGCGCGCGCAACTCAAAAAATCAATATTTAGAAAATGAGTGCGCGGAAAATCAATATTTAGAAAGTCAAAAAGATATGCGCAATGTGGATTTTGTGCTTAAAAATCTAGGCTATGTGATGAGTTTTAAACAGCGGCAAGAAGTGCTCAAAAGTGGCTTTGACTGCGAGCTTGGCGGGCGTTTTGTGGTGGCTTGTGTGGGAAAATTACTTTTTATTGCGCGCAAAAATTTTCCCCCACCTCGCGCAATGCCAAAAAAGATAAAAGAGCAATACCGCCTTTATAAAATCCCGCCAAAAATCCGCCCTGTGCTTTTTCAAGCTGAAATTGTTGATGAAAAGTTAGAGGCTTTAAAGAAAATGCTAGATTCTTTGGAATCTTAAAAGTTTGGGTAGATTTTGTAATGAAGCAAAAATTATAAGCGCATAAAGCAAGGCTTGCAGGGGCAAAATCCCCTTGCAAGTGGAGAGATAAGCTACAAATTAAAATCCTGAAAAAAGATCCGTTGAAAGATAGCGCTCGGCTGTATCATTAAGCATTGTTAGCACTTTTTTGCCCGGATTTTCTTTGGCGATTTTTTCGGCGATTGCGACATTGCCACCGCTTGAGATCCCCACCATCACGCCAATGCTACCGAGTTTCTTTGCCATAGCGATTGCCGCGTCATTTTCCACGCAAATGATAGAATCCATAATGTCCTTATCAAGCGTTTTTGGGATAAAGTTTGCCCCAATGCCCTGAATCTTGTGCGGTCCTGCCTGTCCTTGCGAGATGAGAGGCGATGCCGCTGGCTCAACACCGATGATTTTAATATGCGGGATTTCTTTTTTTAGCACTTCGCCCACACCGCTAATCGTCCCGCCTGTGCCAAATCCAGCCACAAAAAAGTCCAAATCTTTCCCAAAAGATTCCAAAATCTCTTTAGCAGTGCCCAGCTTATGAGAAAGCGGATTTGCAGGATTTTCAAACTGACTTGGCATGAAAGAATTTGGCGTGGATTCTAGCAATTCTAGCGATTTGTTAAGCGCGCCTTTCATTCCCTCGCTCGCTGGTGTAAGCACGAGCTGTGCGCCAAAAAAGCTCATCATCTTGCGACGCTCTATACTCATAGATTCTGGCATGGTGATGATGATTTTTAGCCCTAAATCCGCGCAAATCATCGCAAGCGCGATACCCATATTCCCGCTGGTGCATTCGATGATGGTTGTGTCTTTGTTGATTTTGCCCTCATCCATTCCGCGTTTGATCATGCTATACGCTGGGCGATCCTTGACAGAATGGCTGGGGTTGAGAAACTCGCACTTGCCATAAACATTTTCATGAATGCCTGCAAGGCGCACTATCGGGGTATTTCCTATAATATCAGTAATGCTGTTGTAAATTTTCATTGTGTTGCCTTTTGTAGAAGTTGCGCCCACTTTTGAAATCTTGCAAAAGATTTCGCTCTAATGTGAGCGCTGGCATTGTATCAATCCCATACTTAATAAGTCAAGTTTTATTGCTTTTCTCGTTGAATCTAAAGGAATTTCAGTTACGCATTCAATGCATAATCCTTTAAAAGCGTTGTCGGGGGTTTGGGGGTGCAGGGGGATAAGGGGAGCGACTTCGCAATTCAAGCCCCCTTGTCCCCCTGCAAAAAAGAAAACACAAAGAATCTAAGTAGGATTGAACTAAACAAAAAGGATTCTGAAAAATAGAATCTTTTTATCTTGTTTTTCAGAATCTCTTGCTTTCACTTCTCAAAACTCTTTAGATTCTTTAAAATTGTTTTTTCACGCAAAAGGTCGCTCCCCCCTCCTCACTCCCCCCGCGCCAGAAAAGCTCCGCGCTTTTCTTCTCTCGGGGGGAGAGTCTCGCTACTTCCCTTGCTAGAAAAAATCGGGCGTTGTCACTACTGACAACGCTAAATCACCGCTTTTTTCACCACGCAAGGGGCGAGTAAGGGTTACGCATTTTTAATGCGTAACTTGAATTCCTTTGATTTGGATTTTCTAGCGCAAAATTCCCACCAAATAAAAAAGCAAATTAGGCTATAATATGCGTTTATTTTTATTTAGGAGGTTTGTATGCAAATACTTAATATTAGGGACAATCAGGAGTTGCAGAGTGCCAAAAACTTTATGTTTTGGTCTCTTATTAGTTACATTATTTGTTGCTTTGTGGTTGTGATTCCATTTGTTAATATCCTTGCTTTTATAGGGATAATCGCTTCTTTTGTAGTGGGTATGATTGGGCTGTATAAGTTTAGCAAGCTTTGCAATACCTTTGTTTTTCGCTTGTTTCTCTTTAGCTTTTTGCTTGGCATTGGATTTCAGATTACAAGTTGGGTATTGGGATTTTTAGCCGGGTTTAATGAGAGTGCCATTCCGCTTGCGATATTGGGAGTTTTAGCCATTGGGTATTATGCGCTTATTATTTATTGGGCTTATCTTATGTCTTATGAGATGAGTGCGCGCACAAATTTGAAGGAATTCATCGTTTCTTTCAAGCTTTCCATCATCGCTATAATTGGAATGGTGGCGTGCGTTGGCGTATTATTTGGGCTCTTTGCGTCAGTGTTGCTAGAGGCTGCGAGTGAGTTTGGAGGTTTGGAAAATCTTAGTAGTTATAGGTTAGAGTCTGTAATGCTTGTTTTTGTTGATAGCTATACAGCTACGCTTATAGCCATAGGCGGGCTATGCGTCTTTTTGGTTGGCGTGGCAATCGCTTCATTTGTGTTTTCGCTAATGGGCTTATATAAGATTCAAGAAGTTAGCGTAAGGGAAGTTAATATTTGCAAACTTGAAAAAACTTCTAATGCTGGGGATTGACTTTGAGCGCACGCTTGCATGCGTGTATCGTGGGGAGTTTGAGGGCTTTAGTGGCGGGATGCACGCCATTAGGGACTTTGAGCGCGTAGATTTTGGCGCGTTTGTTGGCATTAGAGAGCAAATGGAGATTCTCTACACAAACACCCAGAATTTTTTGCAAGGTAAGGATTCTTGTAATGCCCTATTTTGGGGTGCTAGAGGCTGTGGGAAAAGCTCATCTATGCGCGCGGTGCTAACGCATTTTTTATTGAGTGCGCCAAAGGTTGCAATCCCTTTTGATGAGGTGCTGAAAAATCCTTTGAAAAGTCCGGATTCTCACTCTGCGCGCTTTGCTTCCTCTCCACAAGCGCATTCCGCACAAACACACTCCGCGCACACGCAAGAAAGCGCGTTATTAAAGCCTTTGCGCGTGATTGAGATTCCTAAAAAAAGCCTAGAAATTTTGCCTTTTGTGCTAGATTCTATCCGCGAGCTACCATTTTGCTTTGTTATTTTTTGCGATGATTTGGCGTTTGGGCTTAATGATGAAAGCTACAAGGCGCTAAAAAGCCTTATGGAAGGGAGTTTGGAAGCTGTGGCAAAAAATGTGCTGATTTATGCCACTTCAAATATGCGCCACCTTTTACAAGAATCCTACCCGCAAGATACGATGCATACAAATGACGCGCAGGATGAGCTTATCGCGTTAAGCGATAGGTTTGGTATTGCGCTTGGATTTTATACTTTGGGCGCGGAAGAGTTCATCGCGCTTGTGGAATCTATGGGCGTCAAATGCACGCCAAATGTGCGCCAAAGCGCGCTAAACTTCGCCACGCAAAAAGGCAGCCGCAATCCACGCATTGCTAAAGAATTTGTCAAACTTCACAATGGCGGATTAGGTGGGTTGCTTTAGCTTAAAAAGTGCGTTGATATGTGATGCCAACTAATGATGAGCTTTTATATGAAAATTCACCATCATGCTCTGTAACTGGCGGGATTTTATAAGAGAATTCAAGGCGATGTTTTCCTCCAAATGTAAGCGCGGCGCCCATATTGCCAACCAATCCTTTAGCAAGAAGTGATTTATTAAAATAAACATTTGTTTCTTTATAGCTATAGATTCCATAGCCAAGTCCGACAAAAATCCCAAAATAGAAGTTTGTATTAGGAAGGTTTGCCTCTAAAAGCAAATCAAAATTTCCTGATACTAAATAATATGATGCCTTGATTTCTGAATTATTTTCATTTTTTGCTTTTCCGGTATATCCATCTAAATATACACGCATTCCAAGTGCTGGGGTAATATCGCTAAAAATTTGATAGCCTAGTCGCCCACCAAAAAAAATAGCAGATGGGATTTTAAGTCCATCAAGGAATAGTGAATTACTCGCCAAAGTATTTATTTCTGTCATATTTAACCCTATAGCTAAAAATGCACCATCTCTTTCAATTTTTGAATCTGGCTGTATTTGTGGTGTTTGGAGCCTCTGTGCTTGCTGTGTTTGCAGATTCTGCGTGCTTTTGTTTGTTTGCTGTGATTGCTTAGCGGTGGTTTGTTGTAATTTATTAAGCTTTTCCTCTAGCTCTTTAATCTGTGCTTCCTTAGCGTTTTGCTCCTCTAATTCCTGAATCTGTCGCTCTAATTGCGCCTTTCTTTCATCAAGGCTTTCAGCAAACCCAATACTTACAAATACCCCTACTAACGCCACAAGACAAAGTTTTTTCATTGTTTCTCCTTAAAAATTTTTAATTTGGCTTTGGAATATTACCCCCCCCCCTCTTTAGCTTTTGCTTAAGTTTTGGGTTTTAGCTTCATTTGGTTAAATATTTTTTTACTTCTAAGCTGTTTGTTTTTAAAAAAATCTTATAATGCGCGCCTTTAAAAAATTTCAAACTAAATAGGAAAATAAATGCAAAAAGTTGCCCTACTTATGAGCGGTGGAGTGGATAGCTCATACTGCGCGTATTTACTCAAAAATCAAGGTTACGAAGTGCAGGGAATCTACCTCAAACTGCACGATAAAGAAGCAAAACACGAGATTTTCATCAATAACGGACAAAAAGTTGCCAAAGAGCTTGGTATAAATTTTGAAGTCATCAACGCCCAAGAGGAGTTTAAAAAAGTCGTGTATAACGAGTTTATCGCCTCATATAAACGCGGGGAAACGCCAAATCCTTGCTCGATTTGCAATCCTTTTATTAAATTTGGCGTGGCATTTGAAAAGGCTAAAAGTATGGGTTGTGAGAAAATAGCCACGGGGCATTATGCGCGCATTAGCGAGTATAAGGGGATTAAGCGCATACAAAAGGCAGTCGATGACACAAAGGATCAAAGCTACTTCCTCTATGCGCTTTCTCAAGATTCTATAGATTCTATTATTTTTCCTTTGGGAGAAAGCTTGAAAGTGGATATTAAGCCCACCGCGCTAAAGCTTTTGCCGTTTTTAGGCACGCTTGAAACCTACAAAGATTCTCAAGAAATTTGCTTTGTTGAGACGGATTATATCGATGTGCTAAAAAAATATGAGCAGGTTGAAAATGCTGGGCTTGTGAAAAACGCGCAGGGCGAGGTTATCGGTGAGCATAAAGGCTACATGCAATACACCATCGGCAAGCGCAAGGGTTTCAAGGTCTTTGGCGCGCATGAGCCTCACTATGTGACAGGCATAAATCCCGCGAGTAATGAACTTATCGTAGGCACGAAAGAGGAGCTAAAGACAAATGAGGTTTTCGCGCAGAATCTTAGCCTTGCGCCGAGCTTTGAAAGTGGAGAATATGAAGTCAAAATCCGCTATCGTAGCACGCCAATCAAAGCGCAAGTAACTTTGGAAAATGGCATCATCTCTGCGCGCCTAAATGAGCCAGCTTACGGCGTGGCAAAGGGACAAGCGCTCGTGGTGTATGACAAAGACATCGTGCTAGGCGGCGGGGTGATATTTTAACAAAAGGTTTAGAAAATGTTTGGCGAGATAGAATCTAGCTTTCATGCCATTTTTGTTGCTTCAATTGCCATAGTCGCGGTGCTAAATCCCTTTGGCAATCTTCCGCAGTTTATCGCAATGACGGAAGGTGTGGAAAAATCCACGCGCCAAAAGCTCTTTGCAAATATTATTTTTGTGGCGTTTTGCATTGTGGTGATTTTCCTGCTTTCTGGCTCGTTTATTATGAATTATCTTTTTCGCGTCAGCCTTGATGATGTGCGCGTGGCAGGCGGGCTTATCCTTGTTGTGATGAGCCTAAAAAGCCTCTTATTTGCAAATGCCAACAAAGACTACTCGCATTACAAAGGGCTAGATTTTGAAACCCTTTTTAAGCATAGCATTATCCCTATGGCGTTTCCCATGCTCGTGGGTCCGGGGACACTTTCTACGATTGTGGTGATTTCTGAAGAACGAGGCATGATCGTGGCTCTTGGTAGCGTTGTATGCTCGTTTGTGTTTATGTTAGCACTTTTTCACTTTGCCGCGATGATTGAGCGCGTGCTCGGCAAGCTTGTGCTGTATATCCTTTCGCGTATTGCGCTAGTTTTTATTATTGCGATGGGGACAAAAATGGTAGTAACAGGCTTGCGTGGCATGGGACTTGCGCCCTAAAATCTCTTTATTTTTTGAGAATCTCCGCCACCTCTTTTGCGTGATAAGAAATGATGATATCAGCCCCGGCGCGCTTCATTCCCACAAGGCTTTCCATCATCACTTTTTCATAATCAATAACGCCCGCGCGCTTGGCACATTGCAACATCGCGTATTCACCGCTCACATTATACACCGCAAGGGGCAAAAGCGTGCGCTCCCTAATATCGCGCACCACATCAAGATAGGCAAGTGCGGGCTTCACCATCAAAATATCCGCGCCCTCACTTTCATCATTTAGGCTTTCAATTATCGCTTCTCTGCGGTTTGCAGGATCTTGTTGGTAGGTTTTTCTATCGCCAAAGCTAGGGCTAGATTGCGCCACATCGCGGAATGGTCCATAATACGCACTTGCAAACTTCGTGGAATACGCCATTATAGGCAGATTTGGGAATCCTGCTTTATCAAGCCCATAGCGCAGTGCGCTAATAATCCCATCCATCATACCGCTTGGCGCTATCATATCCGCGCCACAACTTGCTAGCACGATTGCCTGTTGCACGGAAATTTCCAAAGTCGCGTCATTATCCACAATCCCATTTTTATCCAAAATCCCGCAATGTCCGTGATCTGTGTATTCACAAAAGCATAAATCAAGGCTTACAAACATTTGCGGCGCGTGTTTTTTGATTTCTTTTAGCGCGCGTGCAGTCACGCTCCTATCGCTTAGCGCCTCGCTTCCGCAAGAATCTTTGTGCTCTGGCACACCAAAAAGCAAGATATGGAAAATCCCAAGATTCTGCAACTCATCAACTTCTTTCAAAAGCATATCAATGCTAAGCTGAAACACGCCGGGCATGGAAGCTATCTCATTTTTTACACCACTTCCCTCCACCACAAAAAGCGGATAAATAAAATCACTCACACGCAATGCATTTTCTCGCACAAGCTCCCTGCTTAAGGGATTTAAGCGTAGTCTCCTAAAGCGTCTAAACATTTTGCCTCCTAAATTTTGGGATTAGAGTTTTTCAATCTCCAGCGCCTTTGGCTTTGGTCTATCCTCTAGCGCGCAGAAATTATCCACTACACAACCTTTGATGATAAATTTATTTTTCCCGTCCTCATTGATATAGCGAAGTTTGAAATTTTGGCTATCTAGCGTGTTTTTGATGATATACATTCCTAAGCCAAAGCCTTGAATGCTCTTTTTAGAATCCCGAAAATAGGGCTTAAAATACTCATCAAGCTTGAATTTTAGCGGCGCGCCCTTATTTTCCACATACAGCCCATCATCTTTGGTATAAACGCGCACTTTGCCGTCCTCGCCGTATTTTATGGCGTTATCAAGCATATTTTTAATCGTTATCACAAAAAGTTCAAAATCTGCCTTGATAAGTGCATAAGGGGATTCTAGCGTGATTGGGCTAGGCGCGTTTTTATCAATTAAGAGAATCTGTTCTGCTGCGCGTATGAGATCTTCTAGCAAAAACTCGCTTTTTGTGATTTTATACATTTTTGAGCTTAGTTGCTCTAGCTTTGCAAACTCCGCAATAAGCTCATTTAGCCTGCTAAACACCGAGCAAAGGCGCTCTTTTTGCACGGGATTTTCCACCATTTCAGCGGTGATTCTGCCTTTAGTGATTGGTGTTTTTAGTTCATGCATGATTGAGCGCAGGAACAAAAGGCGCGATTCATTGAGCGCTTTTATTTTGTTTGAAAATTTATAAAACTCATTTGCCAAAAGCTCTATTTCATCTTTTGGATTTTTTTTCACACGCAAAATGGTGTCTTGCTCAGAGTTTGAAATCTGCGCGCGCAAGGTATTTAGCGGGATAAGCGCTTTGAGGAGCAATACATAAATAAAGGTGAGAATCACCACGCCCGCAAGTGTGATGAAATAAAATCTCTCATAAGAATGCGACGCCTTGTCTTTATACAAAATGGCTTCTTTGTTGGATTCTAGCAGGATGTAGATTCCTTGTTGCGTGTTACGCACCTTAGCAATCGTGCCGGGGAAGTTTTGCGGGATTTTGTCTTCTTCTTGCAGGCGCTCTTTTTTCAAGCCATCTTCAACCTCCACAAAGCCAAAATCACTCAAATACCGCTTCACAATATCCACGCCTCCGCCAAAGCGCGAGATTTCATTAATCATTGAAACGATTTGATTGTATTTTATGCGATTAGCGTTGCTGTCTTCCTCGATTTTGTCCTTGATAAGGAAGTAAGAAAAGGCAAAAAACCCGAGCAACGCGCAGAAAAATAAAAAAGTAATTTTAAAAAATATAGAATCCCAAAAATGCTTCATCGCCCTGCCTTTGTGTGTTTAAGAGTGTTTGTGAGATTTTAAATTCCTAAATTGTAGCACACCAGCACAAACTAACGAGCTCACACTCTGCATTCATATTTTATCCTTTTTGCTTGATTGGAATTTTAAGATTCCACATTCTCTATCGCACTTTTTGCCTCGGTTAAAATTTCAGAATCTTTATAGCTAAAAAACACAAACTCATCGCCACTTTGGCGTGTGCCACTTAGCAAATCCCCACTATTGCGATATTTCAAGTCAAGCTCGGCGATTTTAAACCCATCAAGCGTGCTTGCAAACTTTTCCAACCGCTCGGTATTTGTCGTATGCGTGTATAAAAAGCAATAGCCCTTTAGCCCATTACGACTAACCCGCCCGCGCAATTGATGCAAAGTCGCCAACCCCAGCCGTTCAGGCGCCACGATAATAATCGTGCTTAAGCGCGGAAGTGAGATTCCCACCTCAATAAGCGTAGTCGCAAGAAGCAAATTCCCTTTTTGCCTAAATTCCTCCAGCACGCGCTCTTTTTGCTTATCCTTGCCAGAAGTCACATACACGCCCTCAAAATGCTTCTGCCAAAACTTGCGCCCCTCGCTCAAAGACAGGTAATTAATATGCTCGCTCTCCTCCACCAAAGGATACACGATAATCGCCTGATGAGAAAGCGCAAACTCACTTTGCAAATGCGCGATAAGCCCCTTAAACTCGCTCTTGCCGATGATAGAAGTTGTGATATCTTTTTTGAAAGGCAAATCCGTGATATTGCTGACATTGATATACTGCGAGTTTATCATTGCCATCGTGCGCGGGATAGGCGTAGCAGAGAACTGCAAAGAATGCGGTTTGCTAGGATTTGCGCCACTTTGCGCGCTAAACATTTTTTCTAGCTTGTAGCGCTGATTTGTGCCAAATCTATGCTGTTCATCGCTCATCACAAGCGCGCAGTCCTCAAAGTCAAGATTGCGATACAAAAGCGCTTGCGTGCCGATGATAAAATGCGCGCTTATTTCATTAATTGTATCACCTTCGCGGAAGTGAATTCCGCTCGGCTCCGCTCCACTGCGTTGCGCGCTCATACTCGGCGTTTTTTGGTTGGTTAGATTTGTAGATTCTGCAACGCCGTTGGTAGCTGTAGGATTTATGTCTTTTAATATATCACCTTTGCGTTCATACTCGATATTTTTTGACTTCTTAGATTCTGCAACGCATTTTGGTTGCGTAAGGTTTTTTGTAGATTGCTTTGGATTCTGCAACGCATTTTGGGAATCCGCAGAATCTCGCAAATCCGCAAACGCAAATAAGCTCTCTTGTTCCAAATCCTCCCGCTCCAAAGCACCTTGCGTAAATTCCTTATTGCTCCCTAGCACGAGTTTCACCTTTACAGATTCTGGTAAAAACTTCCGCGCTTCCTCATAGAGTTGCTTTGCTAGCACACTTGTAGGCGCTAAAAGCACGCTTTTTTTGGGATACGCCATCATTACTGCGCTTAAGATTACAATCGTCTTCCCACAGCCCACATCGCCCATTATAAGGCGTCTAGCGGCTTTTTGTGAGTTAAGATCCTTTGCAATGGTATCAATCGCACTCCTCTGCCCCTTTGTCAAGCTAAAAGGCAGCGCGTTAATAAAGCTTTCATACTCGCCATTACACACAAAATTTGCCTGAAATTCCAAACGCTTTGAGCGCAAAATAAGCATATAGCGCAAAATCTCATTAAACTTCAAAGCATTCAAACTTTGCGCGCTAAACCCGCCATTTTCTCTAAACTCCCTCACAAACGCGCCATCTGGCTGAAAAATCCTTAATAATTCCCTTGCATGCGCTTCACTCACACCACAGACAAGCAGATTCTGCATGTTATAGACTTTTTGCGTTAGCATTTCCACCACAGCGCGCAGATTCTTAGAATCCTGCGCTTTAAACTGCAACTCAATTTTCCCAAGATTTTCAACCGCGCTTTGGTTGAGAATCTTTGGTTGCACCATAGAATATTGAGAAAATTTTTTCTCCAATTTCCCATAAATCACACACTCTTTCCCCACGCCAAACGCGCCATACATAAAAGGCTTAGGATTAAAAACGACAAGATTTATCGGCATATCAAATTCCAAGCTATACGCGCTTATTTTCAAATACGCCTTTCTGCCAAAACCTGCTTTATTGCACTGCGTTATTTCCACGCGTAGCGCGCATTCAAGCGCATTTTGCTTTTCAAACACGCTCAAAGTTTGCAATAAATTTTTCTGCTCGTAGTTTTTTGGCGGATTTAGTCCAATGTCATACAGCGTCGAGATTCCCACTTTGCGCGCGCAATCTAGCTCTTTTGGCGTGAGAGAAAAGCAAGGATTGCTCAAATCCGCTTTTTGCAAAAGTAAATGCGTCATTTTCCCTCATTCCCTGTATAATTTTTGCGCGCCACAAACCCCTTGCAAAACCTAGCGCGTGCGCGTGATGAAAACCGCCATATCTAAGATTCTATGCGCGTAGCCACATTCATTATCATACCACGCCATGAGCTTTAGCATACTGCCATTTTCGCAAGGTAGGCAAAAAGTCAAATCCTCCGCGATGATTGCACTATGACTATTTCCGATAAAATCACTGCTTACTTTATATTCCTTATCAATCGCCACAATCCCGCTTAGTGCGCCCTTAGTAGATTCTGTAAAAAGCGCATTGACTCCTTCTGCGCTCACGCTTTTTTTTAGTTTCAAATTTATATCAATCATCGACACATCAGCCACCGGCACGCGCACGCTATGCCCGTGAAACTTGCCTTTTAAATTTGGTAGCACCTTATATAGCGCCTTTGCCGCGCCTGTGCTTGTTGGGATTATATTAAGCGCCGCAGCGCGCGCACGCCTTTTATCGCTCCTATGCGCGTTATCAAGGAGATTTTGATCATTTGTGTAGCTATGAATTGTGGTGAGAATCCCAGATTCTATCCCATACGCAGAATCTAGCATTTTACAAATCGCCCCAAGCGCGTTGCTCGTGCAAGAAGCATTTGAGATGATAGATTCGCCTTTATAGAGATTTTCATTCGCTCCAAGCACAAAGGTTGGCGTATCATCGCTTGCGGGGGCGGAGATTATCACCTTTTTTGCGCCGTTTTTTAAGTGCATCGCCACACTTTGGGAATCCAAATATTTCCCGCTAGATTCCACCACCACATCTACCGCGCCAAAGTTAAGATTTTCACGCGCGACATTTTGCAAAAGCGCAAAGCTTTTTTTCACTCCATTTTTTAGCTCAAACTCAAGCATGCCCGCGCGCGCGTTAGAATCTACACCTTTATCAGATTGCCCGTCAGAATCCGCACAATCCCCGCTAGATTCCACATATGCCACTTTGACAAAATCCCGCACCTGCACGCTGTCATTTTCAAACAAATACGCCAGCATCGCGCCATCGGCTATATCATGCGTTGCTTTTATCTCTATATCATCGCGCTTTAGCGCCGCACATATGATATTGCGCCCAAGCCGTCCAAGCCCATTTACCGCGAGTGTTATCATTGCTGTCCCTCAATAAAATTCTTATGTGAAATTACTTTGTAATTTTGATTAACAAACGCCAAATTCTAGCATATATTTTCACACTATAAAAAACTATATAGCGCAAAAAGTAACATTCTTAAAAGACATAAAGCGATACTTTACAAAAATCTTACAATTTAACCTATAATGAAACTTGCTTTAAGCAAACAACAAAACAAAGGAGTTCTACATGAGCAGAACATTCAAACTTTCTCTAGCAGCATTGACAGCTCTTGGTGCGCTTAGTAGCGCTAATGCAATGAGTTTCTTAGAAGCGTTAGAAGGCACAAGCATTTCAAACACAACTTTTGTGCGCTATACAGAAAAGACAGGTTTAGGAAGCGCAGCCGATCGCGCATCTGGCTCACGCTTTCAAGTTAAGTCATATCTAAACTTCCTCACACAGGATTTTGAAGGCTATCAAGCAGGCTTTGGACTCTACTATAATCAAGGTAGTGGTATGCCTCTTTCTGCTTCTAGCAATAGCGCACATGGCGACTTGCTAGGCAGTGGTGGCTCACACTTAGGCAATGGTGGCGGTATCGCTGACAACCTCAATATGTTTGGTGTGTCTGAAGCATTCTTAAGCAAAAAGTTTGATGAAGATGGCAAATACAGCGCGAAAGTGGGAATGATGTTCTTAAAAACTCCTTTCACTGATGGCACTATGGATAGAGCTGTGGGTGCAAGCACAGCCTTTAAATTTGGCAATACCACACTAAAAGCTGCAGCATACGACACATGGTCATCAATGGACTGGTCATTTATGCAAACTCTAGGTGGCTATACAGCAGCTGATGGCTACACTAACAATGCAACCCCAAATAGCTACGGCAACAATTCCTTTAAAAACAACCTCTTTTATGTTGGGGTAGAAAAGCCAGCAGTTGAAGGCAATGGGCTAGATTATAAACTCTACCTTTCACATATTTCACGCATGGTAGATGCAGCAGCCTATCTTGACTTAGGATACAACGCAAGCGGTTTTAGAATCGGTGCGCAAGTAGCCTACACACAATTTGGCAAATATAGCGGTGAATATGGAAGCATTAATAATGCTGGTTTAACAGGTAATGCGCTTGCGTATAATGGACTTGGTGGTGCTACTAATGTAGGTAACCACAAAACAGATGCAGGCTTATTTAATAATGGCTTAGCAAAAAATGCTGGTTTGTATAATATCCAAGCAAGCTATGCAAGCAAAGGAAGCTTTATGCTAAAAGCTGGTTTCACAGGAAGCTTTGGCGATAGCTATGGTGCGCTAATCGACAATCAAGGTGAGTTCAACCTCGGTGGTATGGTATGGCATAACATGCTAATTTATGGTGGAAATGGCGCAAGTATGTTTGGCTCTGGTGGTAAAAATGGCACAAATCTCATGGTAGGCTATGCGAAATTTGTCCTTGATGCGACTGAAAAGCTCAAGCTCGGCATTGATGTAGCTTATGTAGGTGGTGCAAACAACATTCATGGAAACGAAAATAACTTCACGCTTTCATCACTTAGCAACAAAAACACAAACTTTGTGGAAATCACACCTTCACTTGTCTATAAGCTCAATGATCGCTTTACTTTCACAAGCTGGTATGGACAAACTGTAGGCGATATGAAGCTTCACATTGCACGCGCTGAAGTAAAATTCGCGTTCTAACCTTTCAATTTTTAAGCGGGCAACCCCCGCTTAAAAGCCCTCTCTTACTTACTTTTCCTTACCTAACTTAGATCTTTTAAGTTTCATCAATAAAAAATGTTTATGTATGCGTGCAAAGATTCTCATCATTGCGGATTTGCAAAATCTCAAGCAATCCAATAATTCAAATAATTACTCACCCTCGCTTTGCGATGCTTTTAAGTATGTAGTTTTCTAGCTTTAAAAGTGGCTCTTTTAGCAAAAGTGTGCCACCGCGGATTTTATTTGCGCCTTCACAAATTTGTGGTTTAAAATCATAGACAAAAAATCCGCAGTTTATCGCGTTTTGGCGGATTTGCGCACTTTGAGAATAAGTAGTAAGAATCCCATTTGGCTTTAAGATTCTAAAACATTGCATAAAATATTCCTCGCTCCAAAGCGCGGGATTTTTGCGCGGTGAAAAGGCGTCATGGTAGATAATATCAAAGCTCGCATTTTGCAGACTTTTGACATATTCTAGCGCATCACCCTTATAAAGCTCAATATCCGCGTTTTTGCCTTTATAGATTCCATGATTTATAAGCGTGTGCAAAATTTCATCTAAAGCAAGCGCGCTAAACTCGCTCGGATAAGGAAAAGAAAGCAGAGAATCTAAAAGCGCGCAATCTTTTTCTGGGGAATAAATTTTAAGCCTCATCTTTGGCGCGTAAGTGGCGTAATAAAGCAAAGTCGCAAAGCTATTGTAACCTAGCCCAAAGCAAATATCTAAAATATTAATGCTTGCTTCAACCTCGCGCGCTGGCGCTTTATCACGCACACCACCAAAAGCGCCATTTGCGCCATTTACAGAAGCGCCATTTGCGGAAACACTTTGCAAAGCCCCTTGCGCACGCAGATTCTGCAAGATTTTTGCAAATGCAGGCTGTATGTGCTTGTGCAAGCTCTCTTTAAGCGCGCCCTCTTTTAAGCTATGGTAGCACTCATCAAACTCCGCGCTATACGCGCTAAAGCTCAAATCCGCGCTTTGCCTAAGCTCTAGCATTAGTGAGGCATATCATAAATCATCATCTGAAAGCGCCCCGCAATCCCGCGCGCAATCTCCAAAATATGCGCGCTTGTGGGCTCATCATACACTTGATGCAAGGACTCTTCAAACAGCGCAAGCCAATCATCAAAGCGCTCACGCGGGAATGGCGGAAGTTCCAAATGCTTTTTAAGTGGTTGCCCATTGAAAGTAGATTCTCCCAAAAGCATTTGCTTCCAAAAATTCGCAATATGCTTTTTGTGGTGTTGCCATTTGCCATCAGATTCCCCGATTTTGGCATTAAAAATAGGCGCTAGGTTGGCGTCTTTGCGGATTTTTTCATAAAAAATATCCATAAGCTTTGCGATAGAATCATGCGTGATTTCTGACATACATTCCCCCTAAAAATTGAAATAAAAAAGTCAAACCAAAACGCAAATATAAGCTAAAAAATATAATACAAACTTAAAAGATGATAAGTTTTGCTTATTATTCTGCCATTTTATTTTGCATCGCAAAGAGGCGGTAGCTCACGCCCATTGTGCCTAAGCCCTGCTCGATGAGCGCGTAAGCTTTTGTATAAAACTCACTAATATCATCACTGCTTAAATGCAGCACGCACACCATAAGCGTATGCAAAATATGCGCGATTGAGCCTTCAAACAAAATCCCCACAAATGGCGCGCTCGCACTTTTCCTAAGGCTTAAGCGATGCACCCTATCCACAAGCGCAAACAGCTCTTTTTTGCTCCCCACATTTACGCGCAACGCTTTTAATAGCTCATCTTTATACTCCAGCACCTCTTTTGTGTATAAATCTGCAAATTTTTTTTCTTTAAACACCTTGTTATAGTCTTTTTGGAAGTAAGATTCTATTTGTTTAATAGCGCGCGCCTTATTGACTTTCCTTAGTTCAAACGCATCGACATCACACGCCTTGCTTCCCTGTAGATACGCACCCTCGCCCAAATTTAGCACAAGATTTGGCGCAAAAACCTTAATCGCGCGCTCAATGCTCTGCGCGCTTAGCGAAAAAAGCGCATCAGAAAAGACTTTTTTACTCTTATTTGCGCGCACTTCAAAGGCATTTGCTGGAATGGCGCTAGATTCTTTCCCATAAAAAGAATTTTTCGCATGCTTGCTTTTGCCCTCGATATAGCCACAATCTAGCCCGCAAATCAGCACCTCTTCGCCCAAAAGTGCCGCAAGCGCAAAGCCCGCATTCCCAACATAGGGCGCACTAAACTCAACCACGCTTTTTGCCCTAAACATATACGCGCTCGCACTCCCGCCACGCATAAACAAAAAGCCTTTTTTGGCGAGATTTAGCGCATTTGGTTGCACCACACTTCCGCATAAAAGCGTCGTGTCGCCTAGTGGCGCACCCTCTAGCACTTCTTTAAGATAAGAAATACGCTCGATTTCGATTTGAAAATCAGGCTCTATCCCATAAGCTTTGAGCGGTTTTAGCGCTGTGCCACAGGAAAAAATCAGCATATTTGGCGCGTTTTTTTTAATAAAAGGAAGCAAAGAATCTAAACTCACCCCATTTCCCACCACGCAAATTGGCACATTCACACGCTTTGGAAGGTTTAGGATTCCAAAATTTGCATGAAAATTTTTCACGCTATTTTTCACGCCTATCATCTCATCATCAAAGCTCCCCCACCCGCGCGCATTGATTTTATACGCCTCATGTACGATACTGCGCGCGCTGGCAATCTTAGGGCTTTCATACAAATACAGCTCAAGGCGCAAAAAATTATTCGTAATCTTATGCGTGCTAAAGTAGCTATTGACAAACTCTTTGTTGATGAGATTTTCCACAAACAAATAGCACGACTTTTCCCCAACGCGCGCAAAAAGCAACTCAAAATCCACAAAATACAGCATAATGCGAAACATATCAAGGTATTCTTCAAAAAGTAGTAGTGAGTGAAAATACACGCCAGATTCTAAGAGAATCTGCAAAAATATCCCGCCCAACGCACCAAAAATCGTAAGGCTTGGTAAAAAACTCGCACTCAAAAGAAACTCTTTTTGACAAGGGGAAGCAAACATAAGATCAATAAGATTATTGCAAACTTTCGCAGTTAGCGGGATTTTCTCTTCATCTAACTTTTGGAGTGTGAGATTATTTGTATAAAGCTCATAGCTTGTGTTATTGAGCGGATTTAGCGCTAGGGCGCGTTGCAAGGCTAGCATTTCGCCTTGTTTATACACAAACGCACCATCGCTAAGGTTGAGAATATTTAGCTCTTTGCCATCAAAGTAGAGATTATGCGTTGTGGGCGGAGTTTGAAGCTGTGCAAACAAGCGGGGATTAAGTGTGCTAAAAAACGCCATATTGCGCGCAAAAGTCGCACTCATATAAGAATCTAAGCGCGCAAAATTGCCTGTATGCAGGATTTCAGAAAGATTCATAACACCTCAGCGACGCCATTACGCATAACGACTAAATCTTCAATCCTCACGCCAAATTCATCGCCTAAGTAAATCCCGGGCTCAATAGAAAACACCATGCCCTCTTCTATCACCATTTCACTGCGTGCAGAAATGCGCGGAAGCTCGTGTATATCAAGCCCTATGCCATGCCCGGTGGAATGCACGAAAAACTCCCCATAGCCAGCAGATTCTATAACACTGCGCGCAAGAGAATCGATCTCTTTTGCTTTCATTCCCACGCGTGCTTTTGTGATGGCGTTTTCTTGGGCTTTTCTTACGATGTCATAGATTTTTTGCTGTTTTTTGTTTTTAAACTTTTGATTCTTGCTAAAATCCATATTTTCGCCCACGCGCGCGGTGCGCGTCATATCCGAGCAGTAATGCTTAAATTTTATCCCCGCATCAAAAAGCAAAAGATCATTTTTGGCTAAGTTAATTTTTGCACTTGGCAGGGCGTGAGGCTTCGCACCTGTGGCATTAAGCCCGACAATTGGATTAAAGCTTAGTTCATATTTTCCTTTCGCGCTTAAAAATGTGCTGGCATAAAAATGCAGATTCTGCTCACTCATTGGCTTTTTATCCGCAATTGCCTTTGCTACGAAGTTTGCAAACTTCTTAAAAGCCTTTTTATTGAGTTTTTGAGATTGTTTGAGAAGCGCGATTTGCGCCTCATTTTTACACACGCGCAAATGCTGATGAAAATTTGGCATTGCGACAAGCTCGCATTTTGCGCCTAGATTTTCCAAATGCTTACAAAGAGAGTGATAAAAATCAAGCGAGACTTCTAAAGAATCAAAGCCTAATTTTGTGAGTTTGAGCTTTTTAATCGCCTGTGCCAAAGTAGCGCATAAATCCGCAGAATCCACTACTTCAATTGTATCGCCTCGCGGAAGTGAATTCCGCTTCGGCTCCGCTTCGCGCACACACTCTGCCTTGCTTTGTTGCTTAGAATCTTGGATTCTATAATGTTGGCTTGTTGTTTGAGATTCTACCAGCTCGAAATTTTTCGCAATATTTTGTTTCGCTTCCAAAACATAGCGCATATCGGTGAAAAAAAACTTAGATTCTGGCGTTTTTAGCACGATAGCATTATCGCAGTCAAACCCGCATTCATAATACTGCGCGCTTTGGGACAGCACAAAATAAGATTCTGCTTTCATTAGAATCTACGCCTTTTGCGCTTGTTGCTCTTGCTGGGCTTTTAGGTGCGCGATTTCGCTAATGATTTGGAAAAGTGAAATTAAGCCCAAATGATAGCCAAACGCGCCAAAGCCTGTTATCACGCCCGCGCACACGCGCCCTGTGTGGCTTTTAGCGCGGAAATCCTCGCGCGCGTGGATATTGCTAATATGCACTTCCACCACCGGCACGCCACAGCTAGCGATCGCATCTGCAATTGCGATTGAAGTGTGAGAATACGCCGCTGGGTTAATCAGCACGCCATCATATTCCCCACCTATGCACTCTTGGAGCTTATCGATAATCTCGCCTTCAAAATTGCTTTGAAAAAACTCGATTTGTGCGTTATTTTGAGTTGCTTGAGCTTTGAGATTTTCATGTATTTGCTCTAGCTTAATATTGCCATAAATGTGTGGCTCGCGATGCCCTAGGATATTGAGATTTGGACCTTGAATGACAAGAATTTTCATTTGCTCTCCTTTGTTTTTATGCTTTTTTGCGTTCTAAAAAGGCGCAATTATAGGGCAAATTCTCTTAAAAAGTTATTGCGCTAGATTTTATTTAGAGAATCTTGCACGATGCGCTCTAAGTTTGCCAAAGCAAGATTTATGCGGTGCTCGGATTGATTGAAATGCAATCTTGCTTGAGAAAGCGCGACTTCAGAGTTTAGCAATTCCCTTGAAGTCTCAATATTTTGCTTGTAGCGATTTTGCACGATTTTATAGCTCTCTTCCGCCAAACTCACAGCATTTTTAGAGACTTCATATTGTTCTTTTGCGATATTTAAATCACTTAGCGCCTTATCAAGTGCCAAGTTTAGCTCACGCTTCAAATCCACCAAACGACTTTGGGCAGAGAGAATCTCAAAATGCTTAGATTCTATAACATACCTATCGCTTAAGCCATTGAAAACATTCCATGTAATGCTAAGTTTTGCTTGCGATTGCAGGTTTGTGCCGAGGCGATTGAGCGTGCTTACATCATTACTATACCAAAGGCGCGAAAAGGTAGCGTCAAACTTTGGCAAATATGCACCTTGCGCGATTTTCTTTTCATATTGCAAAGAATCTAAAAGCGCGCATAAATACAGATATTCCGAGCGTGAGTGCAACATTGAATCTTCTAACTTTGCGCGCTCAAAATTTAGCGCGTTTAAATCCTGTGGGCGCAAGGATTCTAAAGAATCTAGCGCGATATTTTGGTTAAGCAATTTTTGCAAAGAAAGCAGGGCGTATTGCAGGGTGTTTTTGTCGTTGCTTTGCGTGACTTTGGCATTTGCAAGCATAACCTCAACACTTAATAAATCACTTTTTGCCTTCAAACCTTGCAGATAGAAATCCTCCGCTTGGCGTCTTTGCAACTCCAAAAGGCGGATAGATTCTGTAGAAATTGCCAAATTATCGCGCGCTTCTAAAATCTGAATATAAAGCGTTTTTGCCAGCAAAATAATATCCTGCCTTGTAGCCTCGCTAAGATAGCGCTGTGCGGATTCTAAGCTTTCATAGCGCTTGAGGGAATAAAAATCTTTGAGTCCATTAAAAAGATTATAGCTTGCGTGAATATCGCTAAGGTTTGTGGTGATGATGTCGCCATTTACGCGTGTATTTTGCGTGATAGAATAGCGCAGTTCTAGCTTTGGTGCGAAGTTGCCATATTGCGCGCGTTTGGTGTTTTGAGCCTTTTTGACATTAAATTCTTCTTCTTGTATGCGCTGGGAATTTTTCAATGCCAACGCAATGGCTTCGTTGAGATTAAGCCCAAAACAAGAGGCAAAAAGCAAAGTAAAAAGCAAAAAGATTCTCACTAGATTTTCCTTGATTTTAGGATTTTTAAAAGGATTTTTTGCACTAGATTCTTACAAAGCACAAGATATTTTTTACAAAGCGCTTTTATCTCAAGCTCTTTTAATCTAAAATACACCCTTAGCGCGCAAGGGATTATAAGCAAGCTCAAAAGCCCAGAGAAAAGCAATCCACCCACAAGCACCGCACCTAGCCCGCGATAAATCTCACTTCCTGAACCCACAATCACCACAAGCGGGAGCAAGCCAAACACACTTGTAAAAATACTCATACAAATCGGGCGCAAGCGACTTTGTGTCGCTTCAGTGATAGAATCTAGCACATTTTTGCCGTAAATGAGATTGTATTTTGTCTGATACACGATTAAAATGGCATTATTTACCACGCTTCCAACCAAAATAATAAATCCTAGCAAACTTAGCATATCAAGATTTGCATTATCAAACAAATTGAGAATCCCTAGTCCCAAAAGTCCGCCAGCCACCGCAAAAGGCACGCTGAAAATAATTATAAACGGATAGCTGAAATTCCCATACAGCGCGCATAAAATAAGATAAGTAATAAGCAACGCAAGCCCAAAGCCCACAAACAAATCGCCCCTGCTAGAATCTATATCTTTTGCCGCACCGCCAAAAATAAGGCGATTATCCCGCAACTCTCCGGCGTTTTTAAGTGGCGCGATGACTTCATTTTGCAAGGTTGAGAGAATCTGCTCTAGTGGCATTTCTGGTGGGGAATTTAGCACAAGCAAAATAGAGCGCTCCCTTTCATAATGGCGGATTTGCGACATTGAGTATTCTTGCTTAATATCTGTTAAAACGCTTAGCGGCAAAAGCTTCCCATTTGGCGTAGTAATTTGCGTATTTGCAAACTCTTCTGGCGCATCAAAATCTTCACTCTCAAGCGCGCGCGCAATGGAGGGCGGGCTTAAATCCGGTAGGGCTTTAAGCACCAAATCGATAGTTTTTCCGCTTGGCGTTTTAAACTCATCTATTTCCTTGCCCCCTAGCACCACATCTACAATCTGCCCAAAACTCTTTGCATTAAAGCCATTAAGCGCTAAAGTTACATCATTTGGATACAGCACTAATTCGCGCACATTGTTTTCTAGCGCGGGCAGTGGGCGCGTTTGCATATAAGGCATTTGCCTTTTTATCGCGCTATTTAGCACGCTTGCGGTGGCATTGACAGAATCTAGATTTTCGCCCACAATATAAATATAAATGCTTTGCGTGCTCACACCTTTATCAAAAATGCCCTGTTGCACGATTGAAGCCTGCACATCGGGGATATTTTCTATGCTTTTGCGGATTTGCGGGATAAGGCGCTTTACTTCAGCAGGATTGCTAGAAGTAAGCCCTAGCTGCATATAAGATTCATTACTTGCAAAAAAGAGATGCTCAATTGGTGGCAAATCCTGTGCGCTTTTTTGCGTATAGCCTAAATCGCGGATAAGATGCTTGTTTTGCTCAAAAATCGCCTGTCCAATTTCCTTGCGATTTTCATATGAAATCCCCGGTGGCGTGTTAATGTAGCCGATTAAAAGATTCTCGTTTCCCCTTGGGAGATAATCTAACTTTGGCATAAGCGCTATGCTTACAATTACGCTTAGCCCCAAAAAGCCCACGATAAAAAGCACGCAATGTTTTGGCGAAGTGAGAATCTTACTCAAAATTCGCATTAACTTTTGACTAAGATTCCCTCCAAAAGAACTTAGTTTTTGTAAAAATGCAAAATTTTGCGCGCTTATTGTGCCAAACTTTTGCAAAAGCACAAACTGCGCGGAAGGGATTATAAAAAGTGAAACAAAAAACGAAATAATAAGCCCAAAGCACACACTTAGCGCAATGTCAGAGAAAAGCTGCCCGATATCTTCTTGCATATTTAAAATTGGTATAAAAATCGCAATAGTCGTAACAACAGAGGCAAAAATCGCGCCAATAACCTCAAGCGTGCCATCCACGCATGCCTGAAGCGCGCTTTTTTTCATTTGCAAATGACGCGAGATATTTTCCACCACAACGATGGCATTATCTATAAGCATACTCATCGCAAAGCTCACACCCGCAAGCGTGATGACATTAAGCGTGCGATGGGAAGCATCAAGGAGAAAAAACGAGCTAATAATACAAATTGGGATACACACAAGCACCACAAGCGTGCTTTGAATACTACGCAAAAACACATACAGCACCGCGCACGCAAGCACAATGCCTAGCAAAATATTATTTTTCACCTGCGCGATAGAATCTAAAATATAGCCCTCTTGATCCCTGCTCCACACAAACTCTAAGCCCTGATCGCGCAAAATCGTTTCATTTAGCTCGCTCACCACAGCGCGCATATTTTGGGTAAGCTCTAAAATATTTGCATTTGGCGTTGGGACGATTTGCACGCTCAAAGCGCGTGTGTCATTCACATAGCCATAGCTTGTCTGCTTTGCAAAGCCCTCACTTGCCACAGCAATATCTTGCAAGTAGAGAATCCGCCCGCCACTCTGCTTTATAGGCGTTTGCAAAATGGCGTTAATGTCTGTGTATTGAGATTCTACTTTAATGCGATAGCTTCGCAAGCCATAGTCCAAACTGCCTGCGGTGGTGTTTTGATTATGCGCTTTTATGGAATCTATGACTTCTGCGATGCTTATGCTATGAAAGGCTAAGGCTTTAGAATCTAGCAAAATCTGCATTTGCGTAGCGCGCCCACCGGGATAAAACACCTCGCCAACGCCATTTACGCGCTCTAGCCTTCCTAAAATATAATCCTCAAAAAAAGTCTTATAAGTATCCACTTCGCGTTCATTCTCTGGTAGTGTGCGCAGGAAAAGATAAATTGCAGGCGGGATATTTTCCCCGCTGATGGTGATTGTGGGCTTATCGACATCTAAAGGATAGCCTTTGATTTCGTCCATTTTGGCGCTCACTTTTAAAAGCGCGAAATTCACATCGATTTCTGGGCTAAATTCTAAGCCAACAATCGCGCGAGATTGCCTTGCGGTGGAAGTGAGCGTCACTAAGCCCTCAATTCCTTTGAGCGCTTTTTCTTGGCGATTGATGATTTCTTTTTCAATCTCAAATGGCGTCGCGCCACTCCAATTTGTATAAACGCTAATGGTTGGGCGTGTGACTTGTGGCAAAAGCTGGTAGGGCATATTTTTCAAACCCATAATCCCAAAAAGCAGCATAAAAATAACGCACACAAACGCTACCATGGGATTTTTGAGAAAAAATAAAAGTGCTTGCTTCATTACTCTAATTGTCTCATTTTGATTTTCTTATTTTAATTGCGTGGATTCTCTAACCTGCGCGCCATTTTGGAGTCTATCCTGCCCGCGCGTCACCACAGAATCATTTTGCTTTAAATTTGCGCGGATAATGGCATTTTGCCCCTGCATACTTAGCACTTCCACGCTTAGCGCCACTGCTTTAGAATCTCTGACTACAAAAATGCTAGGATTTCCTAAATAATTCACTATAGAATCCCTTGGCACCATCGCGCCCTCCACCTTGCCACCATTTGAAAGCATCACTTCTGCAGCTTTCCCATCAACAAAGCTTCCGTCATTTTCTACATTGATCCTCACTGGGAAAGTGCGCGTCTGTAAGTCCGCGCGTGGGATAATGGCATAAATTTTCCCGCTATAATTTTTTTTATCAATGATAATGCCAACTTCCTGCCCGTTTTTAAGAAAAGAAAGCATATGCGAAGGCACATCGACAATCACTTCCGCACTCGTGGTGTCAAGGATTTCACAAATCGCATCGCCCACTTCTATCCACTCGCCGATATTAATTTTTTTATCTACGATGATTCCTTTGATTGGTGCTTTTATGGTTTTTTTGGCAAGCTCGACTTTTGCAGATTCTAGCTCGGAAGTTAGGGCTAAGATATTGCTGTATTGGGATTTTTGCTCGTATTCGATGCTTTCATATTGCTGCAAAGAGACAGAATCTGATTTCAAAAGATTTTTATAGCGCGCAAGCTCTTTTTGCTGGCGCTCGTGGATATATTTTGCTTGGGCGAGTTTGGCTTCTTTGCTTTGGATTTCTTTTTGTAATAAATCCGCGTTAATCTGGGCTAGATTCGCATTGCGCTTGATAGAATCCCCGATTTTAAAATTTATCTTTTCCACCACACCGCGCGTTTGCGAGGCGACTTTGGAACTATTGCTAAAATGCAGTGTGCCTAAAAAGGTGCTTTGAGACTGCAAGCTTCCTTTTGTGATGGGCTTAGAAACCACGCTAATTTCCGCGCCAAAGCCAAAAGGCACACATAGCACAAGCGCGCTTATTGCAAAAAAGATAGCACCGATACCACGCACGCCAACTCCTTTTTTCTAACTTTTAACGCACAAACATCGCTAGAATCTAAAAATCCTTAAGGCTTATATTGCAGATTCTCCTCAATAATAAGCGTATGCGGGCGATAGCGACTTTGCACGATTTCTAGCCCAAGAGTGACTTTGGAGCTTTTGCTAGCGCTATCTTCCTCGACAAAAAGTGGCACTTCAAGGCGCAACACAAAAGGCAGAGTATGCAGATTTTCCATCATTTGCACTAACTTTGTGCTATCGCTCACATAGCCTTTTAGCTCAAGCCTTGTGCGTTGCAAATCATCTTCAACAAAAACCTTTTTTTGTGTAAGCGTAAAGCTCAAAAAATAATTATGCAAAAACTCGTTTAATTCTTCAATCGCGCGCTCTTGGGTGGAATCATCTTTTGCATTTGGAAAATAGAGTTTATCAAAAGTGGCTTTATTTTGCGCGATAAAATCCCTTACTTGCGTGCTAATTTTGTCAAAATCACTTTGAGTTTGGTTTAAAATAAGCTGGGAGCGCCTATTTTCGCTCACTTGCGTTTTATAAATCTGAATCTTTGGAAGCAAAATCTGCGTAATACCAAAAAGCGCGATACCAGCAAAAACAATAAAAAAAAGTATATTTTTTACAATGTATTCTGATTTATAATCATTCATCATCTTCCTCCTGTGGCAGGATAAAGGGCTGTGTCTTGCGACTGATAGAGACAAAATTAAGCCAGCCATTTGCAAGAGGGAAAAAATCCACGCGCGATTCATCAAAGTTTGCTTTTAGCGGGGCTTGAAGCAAGAATACATACACTTCTTTTGAAGGCGTAATGCCGCGCAATTCCAAATAGTCATTGTCAATTTTTAGGCTTCTTAGTGTGATTTGCGCGGGGATTAATGCAAGCAAGCGCTCAAAACCTTCACGATAGCGCTTATTACTTGGGACAACTTGGGAATCTAGATTTTCCACAATACGCGCTGTTTTATTTTGCTCAAACTGCAAGCGGTTGAGATAATCCTTTGCTGCGATGATATTTAAATCAAGCTTGTGCGTGCGCGCTTCGATGATTTGGAGTTCATTTTGTTTTTGATAAATTTGAAAATTTAAAAGCGCGTAGAATCCCGCCATACAAAGCACCGCTAGCACTATAAAGAGAATCCAAACTTTTGTGAGTTTTTTAAGGATTGACTTTGCTTTTGGTTGGATAAAGCTGTATGATATAGCCACGCCTGCTCCTTTAGCGACTTTCTTTTTGCATCAGCGCGATAATGCTTTTTGTAAGCTCGATTTTTTTAACTTCAATATCTAAAAGCAAGGTGCTTTTAATATGCTCGATTGCTTGCTTTGAGATTCCATAACTATCTAAAATCACAACTTTTTCCAAAAAATCGCTCGTATAAATATCATTGCCATAAAATTCACTAATGCAATTAATGATGATTTCTGCGGCATTATTCGCGCGCGCTAAATCGCGCAATTCCTCTAAATGCGATTGCTTCTTTTCCTCATCTTTGCGCGCTTGCGCCTCTTGAGGAAGGAACTCTTCTTCTAGCACTTCTTTATCAATATCTTCTAACTCGCCAATTTCTTTTAACTCTTCAACTGATGAGCCAATGAGCCCTTCGATATTTTTCATATCTAGCATTGAGTGGATTTCACTAAGATTCTCTTCTTTTGGATTAACCTCTAAATCATTGCCCAAGAAAAAATATCCGCCAAAAAGCACATTACTTTTATCTGCAATTAGCAAGGTAATGCTGTTTTTTTGCGCGAGGATATAAAGACAATTGCGCTTATGCAAGCTATTTGAGACAAGGGAATAAATAAGCAAAAATGGCGAAAAGAGATAATCTAGCCCTAGCGCTTTGAGATAGCGCACACGATTTTCATCAATCGCGCGCTTTTTAATGTAGCAAACCCAAGTATCAAGCTTGATAATCACGCTGTCATTGACATTGATCCCAAACTTTGCCATTTTTGAGCGAGAAGTGGTGGAGGCAAGCCCTTGATTATAAGTCTTTGCAAGCACACCAAGATAGGTAAATGGGTATTTACGCTTATAAGCGCGGATAAGCTTTGCGGCTTCAATGGGAAGTTCGTTATTGACGCATTTAAATTCTTTGCGGAAGTCCTCTTTCACCCTGCCATGCTTTTTCACCAGCACAGACACCGCACAGGTGCGCCCATCGACATCTAGCGCGATGAGAGCTGTAGAAAAAAATGGTGCTAAGAGATGAGAAAAGTTAAACAATACCACTTCCTTTTGTTTAATTGTATCACTCACAAGAGCAAAGCCCTTGTGAGCTCCGCTCCAGCTTCGTTACACTTCGCTTACGCGCCCATACTCGGCATTTTTGGTTGATGAGAATCCTTAGAATCCACCCACAACAAAACCTTATAAGCAAGATTCTTTCCAACATTCGCCCTTTTTTTGCACGCTTGCTAAATGCGCTTTTAGCAGATTCTTTGCCTCCTCCATTGGCATTGCAGGATCCACCCTAAAGCCCGCCATTGCGTAATAATCAATCCTGCAAAAAGGCTTTGGGATTTTGAGTTTATCCCAGCTTTTTAGCTCCCAAAAATTGCTAAACATCACGCGCATTGGTACGATTGATACACTTGCTTTCATACTCATCGCAAGCGAGCCATCAGCGACGCTGTGATATGGTCCCTTTGGTCCATCAGGCGTGATACCTATATCATAGCCTTCTTTCAAAAGTCGGATAGATTCTACCAAAACTTTTATCCCGCCTTTTGAGCTAGAGCCCCTCAATGCCCGCAGTCCGAAAAGCTCGCAAACCCGCGCGATAATCTCCCCATCAAAATGATGCGAAAAAACCACATAAAAGCCTTTCTCGCGCTCTTTGCTCATATGCTTTTTTATCTTTGCATACAAAAAGGGCAGCATTAGCAATTCCCCATGCCAAAATGCCGCGACGAAGTTTTTTTGCATACTTGGCGCATCAATATGGAATCTATGCCGCGTGAGCGCATACATAATCCATATCACACACCAAATAAGGCGCGGGGCGAAAAGAAGGATAAGTTTGCGCTTGGTTTCTTTTGAAAGCAAATATTTTCCTTAGTAATTTAGTTTCAAATTTTAATTTGTGGGTTTTTGTGTGAAGGCGGATTTTAGCTAATTTTTTCTTAAAAGTCCTTCTCTTAAATTATTAAGAAAAAATCTTACAAAACACTCAAAGGATCAATGTCAATCTCAAAGCTAAAATTCACATTTTTGCGCGCATGCAGTATCGCGCTTCTTAGCGCAAGGCTAGAATCTGCGCGCAGAAGGATATTGTAGCGATATTTGCCTTTGAGCAATTTAATCTCTGAAGGCTTCGCGCCAACGATTTCAAATTGTAGTTTCTGCGCTTTTTTTACACTTTGCAAAAGTGAAAGCACGCATTCCATTTGACTTTGCGCGTGAGATTCCTTTGCATGCGTGAAAGAAAGATTTGCAAGGCGCATAAATGGCGGGTAGATTTTCACGCGATTTTGCAACTCATCTTGCAAAAAAAGCTCATAATCCAATCCAAAACGCTCAAAAAATTCACTATTCACACTTTGCACCAACACCGCGCCAGCTTCCTTGCGTCCGGTGCGTCCAGCGATTTGTATAAGCAAACTCATCGCGCGCTCATTTGCTCTATAATCAATCGCATTTAGCACATAGTCAATCCCCACAACCACGCAAAGCGCGACATTATGATAATCATGCCCCTTGCTAAGCATTTGCGTGCCGACTAACACATCGATTTTTTTGTCATTAAAGCTTTTCAGCGTGGCGTTAAGCTTGTTATGCGTGGTGATATGATCCCTGTCAAAAATGCCAATCCTAAGATGAGGCAGGGCAGATTCTAGCTCTTTGGCAAATTCTTGCGTGCCAATTCTTTGACTTTGTAAATTTGGGCTTTCACACTGCGGGCAAAGCTTTGGGATAGCTTGAGAAAAGCCACAATAATGGCACACAAGCGCATTTTTTTCTAAATGCACGCTCATATTCACCGAGCAAAATTTACACTGCATCTTATGCCCGCAGTCTTGACAAAAAAGGCTTTTAAAATGCGCGCGGGTGGGGAGAAAAACAATGACTTGCTTTTGGCTTTCACACACCTTTGCGATGCGCGCAATCATAGATTCACAAAGTGGTGGCTCGGAGCTAAAAAGAAGGCTTTTGCTCGCGCCAAAATGCGTGCCTTTGAGGCGAAAAAGCGCGTTATTTTTAAGCGCGTTAGTATAAGTGCTAAGGCTAGGCGTGGCAGAACCAAGGCTCACTTTAATATCCGTCTTTTTGCCAATGTAAAGCGCCAAATCGCGCGCATTGTAGCGCGGGGTGCTTTGGGATTTATACGCATCATCATGCTCTTCATCAACGATGATTTGCCCTAAATTTTGAAGTGGCAAAAAAAGCGCCGAGCGCGCACCTGCGATGACGCGTATTTCGCCATTATTTAGAGAATCTAGGAGTGCTTGCTTTTTAGCGCGTGTGATTTTGCTATGCCAGATTCCCACTAACGAGCCAAAAACCTTTTTTAAGCGTTGCTCAATTTGTGGTGTGAGCGCGATTTCTGGCATGAGAAATAACGCATTTTTGCCAAGGATAAGTGCATGCGCGATAAGGTGCATGTAAATTTCAGTTTTCCCGCTTCCTGTGTCGCCAAAAAGGAGCATATTTTGAGAATCTAGCGCGTGGTTGAGCGCTTCTTGCTGTTTTGGTGAAAGTGTAGGAAGGGGGAAAGGCTGGATTTGCTGGCTTTGTTTGGCTTGTGCGCTTTGCAAACTTTGTGCGCTTTGTGGAATCTGCGCGCTTTTTTGCGGGGTGAAAAGTGCAAAAGTTTGAGAAAAGCTCGCGCAGTAGTAGCTTGCGATAAATTCTGCCAACAATTTTTGAAAAGGTAAAAAATTTTGCTCACTTTTGCTTGCAAGCTTGCATTTTTCTTGCAATTTGAAATCCACTTCCTTAAGGAGCTTCACCACCACGCCGACAAGCTGTTTTTGCTTTAAATCAATCTCTACAATGTCATAAAGCTTGCAATCTTGTGGGATTTTGTAAGTGAGCAGGGGGGAATTTAGCCCAAGAGGCGCGATAAGTGCAAAGTGAAAATCTTGCATTAAAGATCTTTGTTAAATTTTACGCGCGCAAGGTTTTCAAAGCCTTGCAAGGCGCGTAGTTTTGGAAGTTTGGATTCCAAACAAACTTAGATTTTAAAAGGATTTTCAACAACCTTTTTTCTATCCACAATGTAAGGGATTAGCGCCATTTGGCGTGCGCGCTTGATTGCTACTTCGACATTTTCTTGCCAGCGCTTTGTATTGCCTGTGAGACGTCTTGGCATGATTTTGTAGCGCTCTGATAGCGAGTGCTTAAGCATTTCAATGTCCTTGTAGTCGATAAATTCGAGCTTTGCTTCAGTGTAGCGGCAGTAGCGTTTTGAGTATTTTTTCTTTTCCATGGTTTCTCCTTTGGTTAAAATGGTATATCTTCGTCATCAATGTTGATTTCAGGGATATTTTGGCTATAAGCGTTATTTGGCTGACTTTGTGGCGCTTGCGTGTTATATGCCTGCTGTGGCGCGCGCGGTGCTTGCTGGTAGGATTGATTAGATTCATATTCAGCATTTCCGTAATTATCAGAATTTTGCGGTTTAGAATCCATCATTTGCATGCTTTCAGCGACGACGCTATGTTTTGAGCGTTTTTGCCCGCTTTGATCCACCCATGATTCAAATGAAAGTCGCCCTTCAATAAGCACTTTAGAGCCGCGTCTTAGGTATTGATTTGCCACCTCTGCGCTTCTGCCAAAAAGCTTGACATCTACAAAGCACACTTCTTCAGCCTTTGTGCCATCTTGCTTATTGTAGCGACGATTTGACGCAAGCCCCAAAGTGGCTACCGCGCTACCGCTTGGCAAATAGCGCAACTCCACATCACGCGTCAAATTACCAACGATAATAACCTTATTAAACATAGCTTCCCCTTTTCTTTAAGCCTCTAGCTTAAAAGTGCCTTTAAGACTCCGCAGAATCTTGGGCGTGAGAATCCGCGCTTTGAGCTTCCTCTTTTGCAGATTCACTAACTTTTTTCTTACTTTCTTTTTTTGGTTCTGGCTTGTTATTTGCCCTATCTACAAGGGTTTGCCACGCTTTTTGCTCTTTTTTGTTTTCGTATTTAATGACAATAAAGCGCAAAACATCTTCATTGATTCTATAATTACGCTCTAATTCCGCAATTAGCGAAGGTTGCGCCTTAAAATAAATCACAAAATAATACCCGCGCTTGTTTTTTTCAATTTCATACGCAAGGTTGCGCATTCCCATATCTAGGCAAGTTTCAATCTCTCCGCCATTTTTTGTAATGACTTCTTTAAAGAGTTCGATCTTTGCTTTGATTTCCTCTTCCACAAGTGTGGGCTTTAGGATAAACATCGTCTCGTAGTGTCTCATACTTTTCTCCTTTTGGTGTTACCGCCCTTTTTTTGGATTCTCAAAATCCTAAAAGAGCAAGGCTTTTTTCGTATAAAAAGCGCGCGATTTTAGCGCAACATAGCTTGAATTTTTATTAAAGTCGTAATGCCATTTTTACTTTTTCCACTCATACAATCCACATGCCATTGATTAAGAAGCTCAAAAATCTTTGCATAATCCTGCTCCCTCAAACTTATACAATACCGACTTTGACGCTCGATGATATGCCTTGGTGGGGAAAATCCTAAGATTTCTGCCGCATTTGGCGCGCCCTTTGTTTTGATATAAGAAAAAAATAAAAAAAGTTGGTAAAAAAATCGCTCTACTTCCCTAATAAGCGACATTTCATCAATTCCTTCTTCATAAATTGTCTGCAAAATTTTCAAAAACGGCTTTTTCTCCATTATCGCGCAATTAAGCTCCTCAACGCTAAAGCTCGCCACGCCCTCGCTCAAAAAGCGCACGCTTTGGCTTTCAATCTGCTTTGTCTCGCTAGAATCCACACCTATGCAAAATTTCTCCAACTCTTTTAGCGCAATAGCAATATTATTGTTTTGCAATTCCAAAATATAGCGCAAATCCTCCGTCTTTAGCGCGATATTTAGCTCCTTTGTGCGCTCTTGCAAAATCTGCATACATTCGCTCAAACTCGGCTCAAAAAAGCGCACCTCCGCCACAGGGATTTTTGGACTTTTAAAGTTTGAAACAAACGCGCGACAATCCTGCATATACTGCGCGCTGCTTTTCGCACTTGATGCGTAAAACTCAATAATAAGCGCATTTTCCATATTATTTGCAAGCGCGCCCAAGAGCTTTTCGCAAGTTTTTTTATCCAACTTTTTATCAAGGCGCAAAAGTAAAAAACTCTTATCGCCAAAAAGCGAGTTTTGCGATAAAAGCGTGTAAATCTGATTGATATCGCATTCCTCAAAATAAAAGCGCTGCACCTCCTGCCCCTCTGTCCCTTGCCCTGCTAGAAGTAGCTTTGCAATCTTGCTCCCATAATGCGCAATATAAAATTCACTCGCGCCATAGAGCAAATACGCGCGAGGCAGGTGATTTGGCTTACTCAAAAGAGAATCTAATTCTTTTTTATACATTTTTATTCTTATTTGGTTTTTTGGGCTTTGCGCGGCTTGCGTGAAGCAAATTTTGACGCGCTTTGTGGCTTTGGCTTTTGCGTAGTTTTGGGCGATTCTATAACTTCAGCAAAAATTTCTCCAAAATCTGAAGCTCCGATAATTTTCACAAAAAGCGTGCTAAAGCGTTCAATCTCGCCTAATGCGCGAAGCTCCCTTTGCGTGCGCGGGCGTAAAAAAATCCTTGCTTGCGGGATAAGCTCTAAGGCTACACATTGCAAATTTTGAGGATCCAAAAGCACCGCGCGCAATTGCAATTCCTCGCCCAAACTCTGCTTTTTACGCACGAAGCGCATATATTTTAGATCCAAAAAATCCCTTTGTAAAAAATTAATATTGCGCTCTTTTAAATTTATCTCACACGCGATAAAATCCGCTCCCCAAGCCTTTGGAAGCTTTTTCCCTAATAAAAAATCCTTTAAGATTCTATGCACGCACAAATCACAATAACGCCGAATGGGCGAAGTAAAATGCGTATAGCGCGCAAATCCTAGCCCAAAATGCGCGTGGGGCGTGGGCGCATAAGCTGCCTTTGCAAAAAAGCGGATAATCATAGAATCCACAATCTCGCGCATACCTTGAAAATCCGCCCATGCTTGCAAAGAAGAAATTTGCGCATGAAGCGCGGGATCTTGCCCTTGCTGTTCTTGTTGCGCGTTTTGTTTTTGCTGTATCTGCGCTTGCTGTGTTGTTTTACCAAAATCCTGCTGTGCGCGCTCTATGTCAAAATCTGCAAACTCACATTCCTCCAAAAGTGGCGCGCCAAGCTCTTCGATATAGCTTAAAAGTTCAGAAACTTTAGAATCTCGCGGGCTTTGGTGGATTCTAAAAAGCCCTTGCGTGGGAAGAGAATCTAGCAAGCGCGCACTTGCCACATTTGCAAGCAGCATGGATTCTTCGATGATATGATGAGAGAGCGAGCTAAAATTTAGGCTAATTTCTTTCACACTTTTATCATTTGCAAGTGTGATTTTTGGCTCGGGATTTTGGAAGTCGTAGCCACTTTGCAGGCGTTTAGCGCGCAGTTTTTTCACAACTTTTGCATATTTTTTGAGCCATTTTGGCGCATTTTTAGAATCTAGCAAAAAATCCACCTCATCATAATCAAAGCTTTTTTTCACCTTGATAATGCCAAGATTTAGCGCACACTCACGCATGCTGGATTTTTTGAGCTCTATTTCCCACACGAGCGCTAGGCGCAACTTTTTTTCCTTAAGCGAGCAAAGATTGCTTGAGAGGCTAGGCGGGAGCATCGGCACGACAGATTCTGGAAAATACACGCTAAAACTTCGCGCGCGCGCCTCTTTATCTAACGCGCTATTTTTTGGCACATATTCGCTTACATCAGCGATTGCCACATATAATTTTTTGCGCTTTTTATCGTAGTAAATCGCGTCGTCATGGTCTTTTGCGCCCTTTGGATCAATGACGCAAAAAGGGATTTTTGTGTAATCTTTTCTGTCCTTGTAATGGCGCTTTTTCACGCGCTCATCGTAACTTTGGGCAATTTGCAACGCGGAAGTGCTGAACTCTTTTTGTATATTGTATTGCTCCAAACAAATGTGCTCATCAATGCTTTCATCTTCAAAGCTCCCAAGCACTTCTAAAATCTCATAAGTTTTGAGATTGACTTTTAGCACGCATTCAGGTGGCAGGGCTTTGAGCGCTTTTTGGGACGCTTGCAATCTTAAAAGGCTTTTATCGCGCAAGTTAAGCGCTAGAATCTCGCCATTTTTATCATTATTTTTGCGCGTGAGCTTGCAGATTCCGATTCGCTCTTTTACTAAAAGCGTGCTTACAAAACACGCCACTTGCTTATAGCTCATCGCGCCTCTACGCTTACCCTGCTTTTGGCTTGCAAGCTTTGTGATGATGATATCGCCCTTTGCAATGCTTTTTGGGTAGTTTTTTAAAAGCAAATCCTTTTCAAATCCCGCATTAAACACACTTATAAACGCCCGCCGAAAGTCCGCGCTCACATCAGCCACACCGATTAAAAAATCCGGCTTTAGCTTGTAGGTTTCTTTTTTGAGATTCTCTAAAACGCCCATTTTTAGGAGCTTTTGCAAAATCTCTTGTTGCTTTGGCGTAAGCATTTCAAGCGCAACGCCATTAATCAGGCTATAAAAAAATTCAATCATACGCCGCAACCTTTTTCTTATGGAAATGCAGAATCTCCCCTAACTTGCGCGGTTTGAAATGCAGCCGCTCACAGCTTACATTGATACAAAAGCTATTGCCACTATCGCGCGAATGCAAATGCCCATGGATATTTAGCGAGCATTGCGCGAGTTTAAAAGTCTCATCAAGCACATCGCGCGCCGCACCAAACCTATCGCGCGCCTTGCGATTAAACACAGGAAAATGCGAAAACATAATGCGCTCACCCTCAAAATCACACACCACTGCATTTAAGTAAATATTTTTCAAGCACTCTTTGCCAAATTGCGCTTTCAAGCGCTCTTTGATAAGCTTGCGCTCTGGAATCTGCAAAGAGAGTTTAGAGCACACATGCCAAGATTTTAGCCCCTTGACATACTCAAACTTGCCAATGTCGTTATTTCCCACAATGAGCGTCTTTTTGCCATTGAGCTTTTTTAGAATCTTATAGCCTTTGCCAAAATACAAATCCCCCAAATGCCAGATTCTTGACTTTTCGCTAAGCGCGCTATTCCACAAATGCACGCTGTAGGAATCAAAATCCTTGAATCCATGCTCAAGCGCGCTTTTTAAGCGTGAGGGCTCTTTTGAAAGCACAGCTTCATGCCCGAAGTGAGAATCTGAGATTAAAAAAGTATCGCGTGTCAAAAAATAATGCAAATCTGCACCTTAAAATGTGGGATAAAGTTTTGTCAAAAAACGCGTAATTATAGCAGTAAATTAGGCAAGAATCCGCGCAATCTCTGTGGCAATTTGCGAGGTAGAACCAAAATACGCATCCCTAAACTGCGTGCGGTTGAAGGTGCTTTGGCGTTTGGCAAGTTGAGCGGTATGCGTGGAAATAAGCGCGCATAAATCTTGGAGATTTTGGGGGCTTTTTTGAAAATCTTGCAGGGGTTGCGTGCTTTGTGGATTCTGCGCCTTTTGATAGCCCAAAAACTCTAAACACTCTTTAATCCCAATAGCGCGCAGGGCTTGAGAATCTAGCGGATAATTTTGCGCTAAAAATGCAACTTCTTCAAGCAATCCAGAATCTAGCATTTTTTGCGTGCGCGCCTTTATGCGTTTAATAATCTCATCGCGCGGGAGTGAAAGCACAAAAAGGGGGAGGTTTTCTAAAAGCGGGTGCTTTTGCTTTGGGTTTTCCTTAAAATACACGCTTGGAGGCAAGTTTGTCGCAAAATAAATTTCTAATGCCTTTTGCAAGCGATAGGTATCATTTGGCTTGATTGTTAGCGCAAATTCATTATCAACACGCGCCAAAAACTCATAAGGCGCGCTCAAAGCGTGGATTTTTTCTTGCACTTGCGCGCGGGATTGCGCGTTCATTTGGGATTGCGGGCTTAAGCCTTCAAGCATACTTTTGAGATAAAAGCTACTGCCACCAACGATAAAAAGCGCCTTTTTCCCCTGCGCGCGTGTCTCTTCAAATGCGCTTGTGAGCAGATCCCAAAAAGTCATGGCATTGCAGGGCAAGTCTGGCTCTAGCACATCGATTGCATAATGTTTCACTTCCTGCAACTCCGCTTGCGTGGGCTTTGCAGAGGCGATATTGATGTATTTGTAAATACTTAGAGAATCAAGCGAAAAAATCGCGCCATTATGCGCCTTTGCGAGCTCAAGTGCTAAGGCACTTTTCCCGCTGGCACTCGCGCCAAGAAGCGCGATTATTTTTGGAGTTTGAGAATCCGCCTTAAAAGTCTGCATTGTGCGTTTTATAAAAACTATCCTAGCAACTCGTAATATTTTTTGATAAACACGCTGTTGCCAAGCCCATCAAATGCGCGGATTCCTAGCTTTTGTAAGGCTAACTCGACGCCATTTAGCACCCATGCGCTTTCATAAATTTCAATAAGCCCCATATGATTAAAGCGCACAAGAGAATCTTTTAAATGATCTTGCCCGCCAGCAGCATTAATGCCAAAGTCGTTTTTAAGAATCTTACGCAAATCTTTGGCGTATTTTTCATCATAAATCGCGCTCATTGCTAACGCGGGGCTTTTGGGATAGATTTTAAGCCCTAGCGCGCTTAGCGCCTCATTTGTAGCGAGTGAGCGCGCACGCGTGAGTTTGTAGATTATTTCAATCCCGCCATATTCTTTCACAAGCGCAAAATACTTATCAAGCCCTTGAATGATAGTCGTTGGCGCAGTCCAAGCGGTGGTATTTTTGACTTGATTTTTTAGCTCGGTTTTGAGATTGAAATAAAAGCCCGTGCTATGCGCCTCCACCACTTTGAGTGCAGAATCTGAAAGCCCAATAATGCTTAATCCCGGCGGCAGCATAAATGCCTTTTGTGAACCACCGATAAGCGCGTCAATATGCGTCGTGTCAATTGGCTCAACGCCCATCGCCGTGATAGAATCCACCACCACCATAATTTCAGGATTATAGCTTTTTAGCGCTTTTGCTATTTCCTCCACCGGGTGGCGCAAACCGCCCGCAGATTCACACATTTGCACGCAAAGACAATCTAACTCGCCATCATTTTGAAAAGCTTGCAAAATCTCTTGCGCGCTTGCTGGTGTATCCCATGGATGGGAAATCTCGGTGTAAGGGATATTATAGCTTTGTGCGATTTTACCAAAGCGCTCGCCAAATTTGCCACAATTCACACTTAGCATTTTTTTACGCGTGAAAGTCCTCACACACGCCTCCATCGCGCCACTTCCGCTACTTGCTAGCATAAGGACTTCTGGCATTTTAAGAAGTGCTTTTAGCTCCTCTCGCACGCGCGCAAAAATCGCCTCAAACTCTGGCGTGCGATGGTGCAGTGTAGGCACGCTCATCGCTACGCGGATAGATTCCGGAATGGGTGTTGGTCCGGGGGTAAAAAGTAGCATGTTTTCTCCTTTTTTGTAGCTTTAGTTTTTAAAGAGCGACTGCAGCGCGTCAATCCCTACTTTCTGCGCTTGCTCGCTTTGTGCTGGCGTATCTTGTGGTGCGCTCTCGCCTATTTCTTGCAGCTCAATCTCGCAATCACAAAGCATACTCGCTAAGCGGATATTAATCCCGCTTTTGCCAATAGCCTTGCTTTTTTGATCGCTTTTAATCTGCACGATTGCCTTATCTTTTGGCGCTTTGTTTTCTTTATTTTCTTTAGATTCTGAAGTTTTTTCAATGTTTTCGATCTGCGCGTCTAGCTCTTTTTCCTCTTTTGGCGCGTCTTTTTGGGCTTTTTGGATTTTGACACTTAGCACCTGTGCGGGGGCAAGTGCGCGCGCGATAAACATTTCGCGTGATTGCGTGTATTCGATGCAGTCGATATTTTCACCATGTAGCTCGCTACTTACCGCATTTATCCGCACGCCTTTGACACCCACGCAACATCCGATTGGATCAATCCTTGCGTTGCTTGTATAAACCGCCACTTTTGCGCGCTCACCGGGAATCCGCGCGCTTTTATAAATATGAATCTCCTCATCTTTGAGCTCTGGCACCTCAAGTGTAAGCAATTCCTCCAAAAACTTCGGCGCAGTGCGTGAAAGCTCTAGCCTAATGCCACCGCGCGCAAATCCCACAAACTTCAAAAGCGCCCTAATCGTCTGCCCATTTTTAAAAGATTCTCCTTTGATACGATGCTTTTTGGCTAAAATCGCGCGGATTCCGCTGATTTCTACAAAGGTATTCTCCTCTTTATCCACGCCCACGACAACGCCCGCGACGATATGATTAAGCTTAGAATTTAAATCCGCAAAAATTTGATCCTCAATTTGGCGTTGCAAGCTTATTTCAAGATTCAAAAAAAGCTTGTTAATCGCGCCACGCTTCATAGAATCTAAGCTTACTTCATATTCTAAAATATCGCCCACAGCGACTTCGCCAGCCTCTTTTGCTTTTGAGATTCCCACAAAGCTTGGATTCTCATCTTTCAAGCGCTCATCATCATCCGCGCATACCAAAACCTTATAAAAAAGCTTGAGTGAGCGCGTTTTGGCGTCCTTTTCGACAAAATATTCATACGCTTCGTTAATCTCCTCTTTTGCCACGCGGATAATGTTATCACGCACGATTTCATACACGATTTGAGGCTCTATGCCCTTTTCATACGCTATCATGTCTATAATGTCTAAAATTTTTTCCATTCGCTATCTTCGCTCCTTAAACATTGAAACTCTTTGGATTTTGTGATTTTGCGTTTCGTGAAGGCTAGAATTTTATTGCAATTAAGCTTAAAAACTACAAAAGGCGCAATTTGTTATACTGCAAGCTTTATTTTACATTTTAGAGGACTGCTTGAAAACACAAAAAATTCTCCTTACTCTCGCAGATATAAGCATTTTTGGCGGGTTGGAACGCGTGGTGGTAAATCTCGCAAATGCTTTTGTGGAATCTGGCTATGAAGTGGAAATCTTAAGCTTTTATCAAGGAAGCGAAAACCTGCCCTATGCGCTAAATCCGCGGGTAAAATTGCATTTTTTTTATGACAAAAGCGAAAAAGAATTTTTGCAAGAATCTAAAGGTAATTTTTTGGCGCACTTTTATAAAAAAAATTTGCATAAATTTGTCCTTTCAGCCCGCATCGCGTGGAAGTATAGAAAAAATTTTGTGATTATTTGCAATGATTTTATTTTCACGCCATTTTTGAAATTTGGCAATGCGCGCTATTACAAGATTTTGCATCTCTTTTCTGCTAAAAATTCAAAGCGCAACAAGCATTTTGACGCGCTTATCGCGCTGACAGATTCTCATAAGCGCCTTTTGCAAGCAGAGTATAAAAATGTTTTGTGTATCCCAAACTTTTTGCCCACTATGCCAGAATCTTGTCCAAAATCCCGCGCGCTTTTAGAAAATAAAATCGTGCTTAGTATCGGGCGTATGGGGAATGATGATCAAAAGGGCTTTTTGCGCTTAATTGATATTTGGGCGCAAATGCGCGCGCTTATACAGAATCTGCAATCTCCAAAACAAAAAGAGCTTGCTCAATGGAAGCTTCGTATTGTCGGCGATGGCGAGCTCAAAAACACTCTAGAATCTAAGATTCAAAGCCTTTGCCTGCAAGAATGCGTAGAACTCAAACCTTTCACAAAAGAGATACAAAAAGAATACCTCAACGCAAGCATTTACGCCATGGCAAGCCATATTGAAGGTTTGCCAATGGTGCTTATAGAATCTCAAAGTTTTGGATTGCCTTGTATTGCTTTTGATATTCAAACTGGTCCGAGTGAAATTATTAGCACTCAAAAAAATGGCTTTCTTTTGCAAGATAATGATTTGCAAGGCTTTGCAGAGGCGCTTTTAACGCTTATGCAAGATAAATCTTTGCGTCAAAACTTTGGTGAAAATGCAAGGCAAAGTGTGGAAAAAAATTTTAGCAAAGCAAAGATTCTAAGCCTTTGGGAAAAGCTCTTACAAAGCTAGCAAACGCGTTAGGAAAAGCGTGCGCAAGGCACTTTTGCCAATTATTTAAGAATACACACTACAATGCCCGCTTTTATATTAAAACGCTTACAAAACGCGCAAATATTTTTAACAAGGAGTTTTCAAATGAAGTATTTTCTTATTTTTCTAAGTATTTTTACAGCATTGCAAGGCATTGATTTCAAATCCGCCCCAAGCGTGCAAGATCGCATAAATCCAAGCACTTCGGATAAAAGCATTCACTCTTATGCCTCTTCCTTGCAAGAGCCAACAAAGGCGGTGGTAAATATTTCCACACAAAAGCAGGTTTCAAATAGCATTCCAAATCACCCAATGTTTGATGATCCTTTTTTCCAGCAGTTTTTTGGCGATGTGTATGGGCAAATCCCGCGCGATAGGATGGAGCGCTCTTTGGGAAGCGGGGTGATTATCTCAAATGATGGCTATATCATCACAAATCACCATGTAATCGAGGGCGCAGATAAGATTCTGGTTTCACTTTCTGGGAATTCAAAAGAATACACCGCAAAGCTGATAGGCTCGGATTCTCGCAGTGATATCGCAGTGATTAAGATTGAAAAAAATGACTTACCTTCAATCACTTTCGCCCAAAGCAGTGAAGTGCAAGTAGGCGATGTCGTCTTTGCTATCGGTAATCCCTTTGGCGTGGGGGAATCTGTCACGCAAGGAATCGTCTCTGCGCTCAATAAAAGTGGCATAGGCGTCAATGACTATGAGGACTTTATCCAAACTGACGCTTCGATAAATCCGGGAAATTCTGGCGGTGCGCTGGTGGATTCTCGTGGTGCGCTTATTGGGATAAATACCGCTATCATCTCGCGCACAGGTGGGAATCACGGCATAGGCTTTGCGATCCCTTCTGACATGGCAAAAAAAATCGCAAAAGAGCTTATCGAAAAAGGCTCGATTAAGCGCGGTTATTTGGGTGTTGGGATTCAGGATGTAAGTGAGGATTTGAAAGATACTTACGGGCAGAAAGAAGGCGCATTGCTTATAAATATTGAAAAAGACTCTCCCGCGGCAAAAGCGGGGCTTATGGTGTGGGATTTGATCACAGAAGTCAATGGCAAAAAAATCCAAAACTCTCAAGAGCTCAAAAATACCATCGGTATGCTTTCGCCAAAAGAAAAAGTGACGATAAAATATATCCGCGATAAGCAAACGCGCACTGCGCAAGTCACGCTTAGCGAGCTAAGTGATGATACAAGAAGCGGGGCAAATCCTGCGCCTGCGCAGGATTCTCAAAAAAGTCAGCATAGCATTGAGGGCTTAGGTATAAGCGAGCTTACAAATACCTTGCGTCAAAAATACGCAGTGCCAAATGATGTGCAAGGCGTGGTGGTGACAGAAGTCAAAAACGGCTCGCTAGCGCAAAAAGCAGGCTTTGCGCTAGGGGATATTATCGCACAGATCGAAGATATAAATATCACAAAACCTGCAAATTTCACCAACGCTTTAGCAAAGTTTAAAAATAAAAATAAGAGAATCCTTGTGTATTCGCGCAATGGTATCAAAACAATTATCCTAAAATAAGGCGAGGGGAAATACCGCACCGCACGCATTTGCACATTTAAGATTCACAATTAAATAAGGAGGGGCTTATGACAAACTTTGATGAGCGACAATTTGCACTCTTAAAAGACAAGATTTATGAGCTCTCTCACATTCATATTGTGGATTCCAAACAAGCGATGATCAAAAACCGCGTGGCAAAGCTGGCTAAAGATATGGATTATGACAGCATTGATGAGCTACTAAAGGCGGTGGATAAGGACAAAAAAATCGCGCAAGAGTTTATTAATGTTTTCACCACCAATAAGACAGATTTTTTTCGAGAAGCTTTTCATTTTGAGGATTTGCTTGATCGCGTGTTGCCAAATTTGTTGCGTGGCAATAGAACTATAAAAATCTTTTGCTGTGCCTCTTCCACTGGGCAAGAACCCTACTCCATCGCCTGCACTGCGCTTTATGCCAAAAAGCTCTACCCTTCAAGCACGCGCATTGAAATCACTGCCACAGACATTGACACCCAAGTGCTAAAAATCGCCCAAGAAGGCAAATATGAAGTCAATCCCGCTCAAGAGCAATGGCCAAAATGGGCGGAAGATGAAATGCATGAGTTTTTTTCTGTCGTCGATGAGAATCCACGCCTGCGCTATTTGAGCGCAAAGCCAAAGCTTAAAAATCTCATTACCTTTCGCCAACTTAATCTTTTCAATAAAGTGTATCCTTTCAACGCCGAAGAATTTGATGTGATTTTTTGTCGCAATGTGCTTATTTATTTCACAAAAAACGATCAAATGCAAATACTCCGACGCCTTTTTGGGCTTTTAAAAGTCGGCGGGACGCTGTATTTGGGGCATTCTGAAGGCTTGCATGATTTAGTCGTGGATACAGAAAAGCTCGGACGCAAGATTTTTATTAAAAAATGATTTTGGGGACAGACAATGGCAGAATCTAACAAATCTCTTATCACCAAACCACAAATTTTAGAATCCAAAGATCAACTTCAAAAGATTCCCACCAAAAAACTGCACCCCGACACACTTTTAGAAAGCAAGCCATGTAAGGACTTCTTGCGTCCAAAACTCATCGTCATAGGCGCGAGCACCGGGGGTGTAGATGCACTAAGCACGATTTTTGAAAGGCTACCTTCTGGCTTACCGCCAATTGTCATCGTACAGCATATCCCAAAGCTTTTTGGAAGTTCGTTTGCAAAACGCCTAGATTCTCTCTCCATGCTCAATATCTTTGAAGTAACACAAAAAATGCTTTTAGAGCCTTCCTGCGCGTATTTGGCAAGCGGAGATTCTCATATTTCTCTAAATTATGAAAATGGCAAATACAGCGCCAAGCCTTTTGATGGTCCTAGAATCTCGCGCCACAAGCCAAGTGTGGATATCCTCTTCCGCTCGGCTAATAATATCGCGGGCAAAAACACGCTGGGCGTGATACTCACAGGCATGGGCGATGATGGCAGTATCGGGATAAAAGAGCTTTTTGACAATGGCGCGACCACAATCGCCCAAGATGAAAAAAGTTGTGTTGTCTTTGGCATGCCAAAAAGAGCCATTGAAGTTGGCGGCGTCACGCACACGCTAAGTTTGGAGCAAATCATTGAGAGAATCGCAAAATTTGGGGATTAGGATTCTTAAAATCTCAAAAATCTGAAAATTATTTGGAAGCAAAAAAGTTTAAAATTTGCAAAGCAAATTTTTCATCAGAATCCAAATGCAGTGTGCGGCACGCACCTTCTAGCGTTGTCGGGAGTTTGGGGGCGAAAAGCACGACTTTGAGCGGGGGATAAGGGGAGCGACTTCGCAATTCAAGCCCCCTTGTCCCCCTGCAAAAAGAAACTTTTGAGAATCTAAGTGGGAATGAGCCAAACAAAAGGATTCTGAAAAATAGAATCTTTAAAAAGGAATTGAAAAATTAAGATTCTAAAAAGCTGGATTCTAAAGCTAAAATAATGGATTGCTTCGCTAACGCTCACAATGACAAAAAATATACACCGCGTGTCATTGCGAGGATTCTATAGAATCCGAAGCAATTCACAAAGTCTAAGAATTTGTAATTTTTATTTTTCAGAATCCTTGCTTTCACTTCTCAAACTTCTTTAGATTCTCTAAGGTTTATTTTTCACGCAAAAGGTCGCTCCCCCCTCCTCACTCCCCCCACGCCAGAAAAGCTCCGCGCTTTTCTTCTCTCGGGGGGAGAGCCTCGCTTTATCCCTTGCTAGAAAAAAATCGGGCATTAGCACTTCTGCTAATGCTAAATCACCGCTTTTTTTCACCACACAAGGGGCGAGAATAAGGGTTACGCTTGCGCGTAACTTGAATTCCTTATGGATTTTGCTTGCGTGGGTGATGCTTTAAAAGAAATAGCGCAAAGAAGGGATTTTAAGCGCATCAAAACAAAATCTAAAAAAGCCCAAAAATGGCTAGTAAAACCCTTGATTAGTGGGCTTTTAGCAATTTTTTCAAAATCTCCCTGTCATCAAAAGGGATTTTTTGCGTTCCGATGATTTGATAGCTTTCATCGCCTTTGCCAAGCACAAGTAGCACCTCGTCCCTTTCAAGCTCGCTCACAGCGCGTTCAAGTGCGCGCAATCTATTCAGTTCGATAATTAATCGCCCTTGTTCTTGCAAACGCTTAGAATCTAAGCCCTGCGCGATTTGGTTGATGATTTCAAGCGGATTTTCGGTGCGCGGATTATCGTTTGTGAGGTAGATTCTCTGTGCATAGGTTTGGGCTACCGCGCCCATTTTAGGACGCTTCGTAGGATCCCTATCGCCCCCTGCGCCAAAAAGCACGACGATTTTGCGCCCTTTAAAGCTTTCAAAAATCTTCTCCATTCCATCATGCGTATGGGCAAAATCCACAATCACAAGCGGATTCTCGCTCACAACCTCCATGCGCCCGCTCACTCCGCCAAAATTTTGCGCCTTCACACACAAATCCTGCAAACTAAGCGCGCAAAAATCTTTAAACACAGAATCTTTAGCAAATTGCGTACTGGCAAGTTTAAGCGCGAGAATCCGAACCGACAAAAGCGCACAGAGAATATTGTAAAGATTATGCTTGCCAAAAAGTGGGCTTTGCAAAAATGCCTCCTCGCGCACGCTCTGGGTTTGCAAATCCTGTGCTTGCGGATTCTGGGTTTGCAAGTCGCGTGTTTGCCTCTCATGCGTTTGAAAATACAAATGCGCGGAAATTCCATTTTTCAAGCTGTAGGCATTTACGCTTAAATTACTTTTAGATTCCACGCCATAGCTAAAGCAATTTGCAGGGTTTGCGCGCGCATTTGGCTCGTCAGCATTGATGACTTTTAAAGCCTCATCGCTAAAAAAGCTATTTTTCACGCGAATATATTCTTCCAAGCTCTTGTGAAAATCCAAATGATCACTTGTGATATTTGTAAGCGCCTTGAGCGCGAAAGGCACGCCCGCAATGCGTTCTTGCACGATAGCATGCGAGCTTACCTCCATGATGAAAAAATCACATTCCTTCGCAAGCTCGAAATCCTCATACAATTCCAGCACGCTAGGCGTGGTGAGCCCTTTGGGTTTGAGCTGTTTTTGATTGATAAAAAATCCGCGCGTGCCAAGCAACGCCACACTAAAACCACAATCAAGCAAAATCGAATACATACACGCCGCGCTACTTGTCTTGCCGTTTGTCCCGGTAATGCCGATGATGAAAGGCGGCAAAGTGAAAATCTCGCTCAAAGTGCTCGCGTGGATACAAGGCAGGGAATCTGCGCGCTTTGAATTGGTAGAATCCGCGCTATGAGTGCTTTTTGTATCGCTAAGATTCTCACAAGGCGCTTCATCTAAAAATTCTAACACCAAATCTTGCGTGTATTTGGCATTAAGATCGCTTTTGACAAAAAGTGTGCGGGAATCTAGCGCCTTTGTATCATCGCTAATGGCGTCAAATTCTCTGCCTTTGTAGCAAAATTTCTTTCGTATTAGCATTTTTTAAGCGCTTTTTTTAGAAGTTTATCAAGCTCCGCGTCATAATATACATCGCGCAGATTCTCGATATATTCAAGCCCAATATCGATGAAATCATTTTCCAAAAGCTGGCGCAAAAAGCTGTAAAACTCCTGCTTATTAGTAAAAATAATGCGCGTGCTAAACATCAAATCCTCAAACGCCTCTTTGAAATTTTCGCGCTTTTGCAAGGCGCGCAAAAAATCCTCATACAAAATGCCTTCCATCTCTTCCATTTTGTTTTGCTCGGCGTCTTTAAACATCGAAGAGAGAAAAAAAGTCGCTTTATCTAGGGATTCTAAAATCTCCAAAACCTGCGCGATCGCCTTTTGTTTGGTGGTTTTTGCAAGCAAAATTTGGTAATAATCAAAAATATGCATCGCATGCTCTGGTAACTCAAGCGCGCTATCGCTTAGCAATAAGCCAATTTTTGCTTCTTTATTTTGAGGATTGAGCGCTAGGATTTTTTCAAACTCGCTAAATGCGCGCTGATAGTCCTTTTGCGCGAAAAGCAAAAAGGCATTTTTCATAGCTTTGTTGATTGCATATCGTGAGTTTGTAGCGCTAAGCTTTTGCATAGAAGTCCTTATTTCAGGGCTTTTCAAAGGGATTTGGCTCATTGTAGGGGATATTAATAAGCGCGATATCTGGGTGAATCTCCTCTTTCAAGCGGTTTTCAATGGCGTATTTAAGCGTCCTTGAGCTACTCGGGCAACCATGGCACGCGCCTTCCAAACGCACATACACCTGCGCGTTTTTAATACCCAAAATGCTAATATCCCCACCATCTAAATGCAAAGTCGGGCGCACCTTTTGTATCACCAGCTCCACAGGGATTTGCAACTCTTCATCACTGAAAGGAAAGTTTTGCATGGGGTGAATTCCTTATATTCCTTAGATTGTATCGTCTCGCGGGAGTGAATCCCGCTTCGCCTCCGCTCCAGCTTCGTTTCACTTCGCTTTCGCGCGCATATTCTACCTTGTTTTGATTGATAAGGTTACAAGATTCTCTAACGCCATTTGGTAGCTTGAGAATTTGGCTACTTTGCGACCGCTCGCAATAAAGCGTGGCAGCATGGCAATCCACCACAGATTCCAAAAATCCGCGAACTCCACGCATTGTATCTAAAAACACCAATTGCGCGTTAATCTTTTTTGAAAAAATGGCGGTTTCTGTAAATAAGGAAAACAAGATACAGCACTAAAACGCTTGCTATGACGATTTTTTCTTCCATTGCAAACCCTTATTGATGTAAATTACTTCTTATCCAGCACTTCAAACGCCGGCAACACCTCGCCTTCCAAAAGCTCCAAACTCGCGCCACCGCCGGTTGAGATAAAGCTCATATTATCCCTTTCGCCTGCTTTATCAATCGCATCTGCTGTATCGCCTCCACCAATAAGGCTAAAGGCGTAAGTATCGCTCACCGCGTGCGCGAGGCTGAATGTCCCGCGTGAAAATGCGCCAATTTCGTAGATTCCAAGTGGTCCATTCCAAATGATAGTTTGAGAATCCCGCACCACCTCGCTAAAAAGCTTGCTCGTCGCAGGTCCCATATCCACAGCCATATAGCCCTCTGGAATGTCCTGTGCGGGCGTGATTTTGATATGTTCGTGCTTTTTGATATCATCCGTGCTTACGACATCCACAGGCAGATAGATTTTCACGCCCTTTTGCTTTGCAGTATCCAAAATCTTACGCGCCTCGCTTACCAAATCATCCTCCACAAGGGATTTTTGCATATCAAAACCGCGCGCTTTTAGGAAGGTATTACTCATCGCACCGCCAATGATGATTTTATCAATAGAATCTAGAATATTATAAAGCAGCGTGAGCTTTGAGCTTACCTTGCTTCCGCCAACGATGAGTAGCACAGGTTTGAGCGGATTTGCCAAGGCTTTTGCAAAAGAATCTATCTCTTTTTTTAGCAACAATCCCGCAACTTTTTCTTTGACAAATTTCGCCACGCCATAAGTACTCGCATGCGCCCTGTGGCTCGTCCCAAACGCATCATTCACATACACATCGCATAGCTCGCCAAGTTTAGCGCTTAGCTCATCGCTATTTTTTTCCTCGCCTTCATAGTAGCGGATATTTTCTAGCAAAATCACAGAGTTTGATCCAGTGAGCGTGCTTTGTAGTGTTTTGACAGATTCTATACTATCAGCAAAGGCGACATCGCGCCCCAAAAGGCGCTCCACGCGCTTTAAAATGTGCTTGAGTGAAAACTCCGAGCTTCTGCCCTTTGGACGCCCAAGGTGGCTTACAAGTGTGATATTTTTTGCGCCATTATCGATGCAGTAGTTAATGGTTGGCAGCGCCTCGCGGATTCTCGTGTCATCTGAAATGTTAAAATCCTCATCTAATGGCACATTAAAATCCACGCGCACAAGCACGCGCTTATTTGCCACATCGATATCACGCACGCTTTTAACGCCTTGCATTGTTTCAATTCCTGCGATTTTGTTCATTTTGTCTCCTTTGTTTTGGTGTGTAGTTTTTAAATTTAGATTCTCAAAATAAATTAAAAAGTGGTAGATTCTCTTTTTTAGAATCTCTTAATTTTGCCAAACCCCACTTAGTTTTTTAAAATGTATTTGTTCGATAAGGGGGAGGGGGCTTGAATTAGCAAGCTCGCTCCCCTCCCCCTTATCAATCCCCCA
>NZ_NXLL01000060.1 GCF_003364115.1 Helicobacter sp. MIT 00-7814
TAGGGTTCTCAAAAAGAAATATTTGTGAGACCGTGCAAATCATCAAATGATGAAATGAAAATAAAATTATGGGGTTATTATAGTTTGGGAAAGTAAATATGTCCTGCAAAAGAGAACCTATCGGGAAATTCTTTCACATCTACTATCCTTAAAAAAAGGTTTCGTAATTCCAGCGCATTATTACCAAATAGTAAAATTTTATGCCATAATACGCACTCAAAAGACATCAAAAGGCTCTAAAGTGAACAAAAAAAGTATGCCTTATTTTGCTAGTGCATCTTTTTTTATTCTTATGGTATTTTTGTTTTGGGTGCTTGTGGTTTTCCCTGCTTTAACAGCGATGCAAGCATTATTTGATAGCACTGCTATCAATGTTCTTATGTTTTGTTGCATGCCTGTTTCTGCTGTTGTTATCATATTCTCCGCGTTTGGGATACTCGATAAGGAAAAAAATAAGCCATACGAAAAAAGAAGCGTAAAAGAGATATTGCTTTTAGGGATAAGCTTGAGTTTTGTGGTTATTCCAGCAATTGTTGTTTGGTTGATGGAGTATATTCATAAAGGTATATCGGTCCATTAAGGAGGACAAAATGAATAAACTTCCAATAATATTGTGCGGAAATGGACTGAGCCCAATATGATATACTTGTGTAAAAAAATATGGGAACTGATAAAAAGATGGTTGGGTTATCTTTGTCGCACTTTCACCATACGCTTAAGGAAACAAAATACCCCGCAAAACAATCAATCAAATTTACAAGACTTGCTTTCAAAAGAAAGATTAGATTCTTACGAAAGTATTCAACAGCACTTCGAAAATCTTAAATTTATCGGCGATATTACTCCAAAGATTGCCACTATAGAAGTATCTCTAAGAAACCTGCTTGATAGACAATTAGGAGGGGCAGATTCTAATTGGATACTCAATACAAGCGATGAAATCTTAAAAGAGGAGCTAAAGCGAATCAATAAAAGAGAAAAAATTGTTGCGCCACAAACGCTAAGTCATCATCAATACCTCTCCAAAGTCTCACTTGGTATAATAATCCACCTTATCAAAGAGAATAATCTCCAAAATGCCTTGCTTAACTTAGATGATATAGATTTTAAGAAATATTCTAGCAGTAATAGAAACCACTATTTTTTTGGACCTAACAAGAGTTCAGATTTTCTTAATATAAATAAGGTTGATATAGTCTTAAGTTTATTACAAAATATTAGAAATCGAAGTTATCATTGGGAGAATATTTTCAAAACAAGAAATAAGAATGGCAAAACATATCCTAGATTAACTACAAAGCTTAATAACACCTTTATTGGCGTTGAATCAAACAAGATACATTTATTTCTTGACGATTTGCTAAATACTATCAGTAAGGAATTACTGGATATTATTAAGAGAGTATAACAGAGGTGGCGGTATAAGCCCCGCCTTCGAATTTCGCCCGCAATTCTAGCAGAAAATACTTAAACAACGCTTAATATCTCCAACCTTACTTTGCAAGCTCCCCCTTCTTATCTTATTGTCTTCAAATTTTCATTCATTGGTTTTGTGCCTGCGCTTTTGTTAAGATAAAAAATAAGACTTAGCAATTACGCAGGAGAATAAAATAATGCCCATACAAAACGCCACAAATAAAGAATACTATGAAGCTTTTTATAATCCAAAATATGATTTTTTAGGACAATCGTATGCCTCAATGTATCCAAACCTGCATAAATATCCAGCTACAATGCTTCCTCAAATTGGCTTAGAACTTTTAAAAGAATTTAAAGCAGAAAAAACAAATCTTTTAGACCCCTATTGTGGAAGTGGAAGTAGTTTTGTTGCTGCTTTGGATTATGATATAAAAGAATTTATAGGATTTGATCTAAATCCTTTAGCGATAATGATTTCAAGGGCTAGATTAACATATACAGAATCAAATGAACTTCTAAAAGAGCATAAAAT
>NZ_NXLL01000061.1 GCF_003364115.1 Helicobacter sp. MIT 00-7814
CCTTCTTTGCATTTCTCTTTGCTACGCAATGCTTATACACTTTTTAACAATCTTTTATTTAAGTCTTAAACACTTTCTATTTTGGTGATCTCTGAAAACTAAGCAAGAATAAAGAAGCTTCTACCTTGTAACTCTTTCTCATTATATTTTAGGTTATGGTTTGGATAAAACGAATTAACCAAACATATCTCTAGAAAGGAGGTGATCCAACCGCAGGTTCACCTACGGTTACCTTGTTACGACTTCACCCCAGTCGCTGCATCTGCCGTGGGCGGTAGCCAGTTTAGCATTCCGACTTAAGGCAAATACAACTCCCATGGTGTGACGGGCGGTGAGTACAAGACCCGGGAACGTATTCACCGCAACATGGCTGATTTGCGATTACTAGCGATTCCAGCTTCATGTAGTCGAGTTGCAGACTACAATCCGAACTGAGAGATGTTTTAGAGATTGGCTCCAGCTCGCGCTATTGCATCTCTTTGTGCACCCCATTGTAGCACGTGTGTAGCCCTAGGCGTAAGGGCCATGATGACTTGACGTCGTCCTCACCTTCCTCCTCCTTACGAAGGCAGTCTCCTTAGAGTGCTCAGCCGAACTGCTAGCAACTAAGGACGAGGGTTGCGCTCGTTGCGGGACTTAACCCAACATCTCACGACACGAGCTGACGACAGCCGTGCAGCACCTGTTTTCAAGCTCCACAAAAGTGGCACTCCGCTATCTCTAGCAGATTCTATCAATGTCAAGCCTAGGTAAGGTTCTTCGCGTATCTTCGAATTAAACCACATGCTCCACCGCTTGTGCGGGTCCCCGTCTATTCCTTTGAGTTTTAATCTTGCGACCGTACTCCCCAGGCGGAATGCTTAATGCGTTAGCTGCATTACTGCCAAGTCTAAGCAAGGCAACAACTAGCATTCATCGTTTAGGGCGTGGACTACCAGGGTATCTAATCCTGTTTGCTCCCCACGCTTTCGTGCATGAGCGTCAGTAATGTTCCAGTAGGTCGCCTTCGCAATGAGTATTCCTCTTGATCTCTACGGATTTTACCCCTACACCAAGAATTCCACCTACCTCTCCCACACTCTAGAATAGCAGTTTCAAATGCAGTGCTATGGTTAAGCCTTAGCATTTCACATCTGACTTGCTATCCCGCCTGCGCACTCTTTACGCCCAGTGATTCCGAGTAACGCTTGCACCCTCCGTATTACCGCGGCTGCTGGCACGGAGTTAGCCGGTGCTTATTCGTTAGATACCGTCATTATCTTCTCTAACAAAAGGAGTTTACAATCCGAAAACCTTCATCCTCCACGCGGCGTTGCTGCTTCAGGGTTTCCCCCATTGAGCAATATTCCCTACTGCTGCCTCCCGTAGGAGTCTGGACCGTGTCTCAGTTCCAGTGTGTCCGATCACCCTCTCAGGCCGGATACCCGTCATAGCCTTGGTGAGCCATTACCTCACCAACAAGCTGATAGGACATAGACCAATCTCATAGCG
>NZ_NXLL01000062.1 GCF_003364115.1 Helicobacter sp. MIT 00-7814
GAACAACTTGCAATGCAAGCACGCCTAGAGGAACTAAAAGCAAAGCAAGCAAGTATGCAAGCCCAAAAGGAAGCCTTAAATGGCTTAAGCGCAAATGAAAGAATCCTAGAAGTGGGCGAACCTATAAAGGCTAAGGCTACGCCTTTAGCAGATTCTAGCATAAGCTTACAAGATAATGAAATAATCCCACTAGAATTTAAAATCATCAAATCCAAAGACGCAAAGCCAAACTTTGAAAATACCAATTTGCAAGGACGCCTTGAAACAAAGCAAAAAACTATCCAAGCAATCGCAAATGATTTTAAACCAAATCTCATACTAGGACGCGGTGGATTTAAAGACTTGCCAATTCTCAATATTGATGGTGCAGTGATAAGCGGAAACCATAGAATAAAAGGAATGCAAGACTTTAGCGAAACTTCACGCAAAGCCTATGAAGAGGCTATACAAAAGCAATATAATATCCATTTAGAGCCTGATGAACTGCTAGTGCGTATGCCCAAAGAAGCTTTAAGCGATGAAAAGCTAATAAACCTAAGCCTAGCAAGCAATGTCGATAATGTAGATTCTCTAGGTGATAAAGCAGTGATCGCACTAGGCAAATATGCTAAAGCCTTAAAAGAACTTCCCAATCACTTAGAGGGAGAGAGTGTAGATGAGCTAGCCTATCTTGTAGCAAGAAAGCTAGAAAAAGATAATGCCTACCCTGATATTTTAGACTGCAACCTAGCCCTTTTGGCAAACTTAGCTAAAAACTCAAACAATAAATCACTAGGCAATGTGCTAAATAATCTCAAACTGCCACTTGATGAAAAAAATAAACTAGTAGAAATGTATGCTAAAAATGCAGGTGCGTTTCATAATCTTGTCAATGACTTTGGAGAATATGGCGCACATAAGCTAGAAATCCGCCCCTATTTGCTCGATAGCATTGAAGCTAGTGCTAATGGACTAAATAAAACTAGAGCGGAGAATTTCAAAGTTGTAGGCAAAGATATAGCAAACTTAATCGCCACAACAGATTCTAAAGGCTTAAATCCCTTAATTTCTCAAAATCCTAAAATTTATGATAATCTACTAAGTCAAAGCTTAGGCTATGCGCTAAGTCGCTTTGTGAGACTTGAAAACCCAGCAAGCTCACTTTATGAAGTATTAAAAAATGCTAAAGATGAAATCGAAGCCATTATCCAGCCGACATTCTTTAGAGAGGGCAAAGCGTTAAAAGACGCAGATATTTATGACTTTATAGAAATGCTAATTACCAAAGGTGAAGCAAG
>NZ_NXLL01000063.1 GCF_003364115.1 Helicobacter sp. MIT 00-7814
TAAAAGACTTGTTAGAAATTGTGAAGTATTGGCTAGCGGCGTTTGCGCTAATTTGCCTTTGTGTGGGGCTTGTGCTAGCCCCTGATTTAGTGTTAAAGCATTTTAATATTGACTTGGGCTTTTCTCTGAAATGGGCAAGTGGCGTGGCTTTGGCTTAGCCCTTATTTGTTTTTACCAAAAAGAGGCAAAAAAGCCCCTAAATGCCAAACAAGAGCAAGAAAATCTAAAGGAGAAGCAAAATGAGCAAAATTGAGTGGTGCGATAAGACTTGGAATGTAATAACAGGCTGTAGCGGTATAAGTGAAGCGTGCAGAAATTGCTATGCGCGCACAATGCATAAAAGACTACACGAAATGTATAAGAAAAATCCAACTCAAAAAGGCGTGCAAAAGTATAGCCAGCCTTTTGATAAAGTCGTTTTTCACGAGGATATGTTAGATGAGATACTAGACACAAAGAAATATCCCAGCGGAAGCAGAATCTTTGTCAATTCTATGAGTGATACTTTTCATTTATTTGTAGAACATGAGTGTCAGTCAAAAATATTTAACGCAATCAAAAATCGCCCAGATTGTGATTTTTTATTTCTAACAAAACGCGTATGGAGAATGTTTGATATGTGTCTAGGACTAGGGAGTATGTTTGAGGGGATGTTAAAACCATATCCACAAAATATACTCTTTGGCGCAACTATTGAAAATCAAGAGCAAGTAAAAAGAATAACGCCTTTAATTCAAATTAAAAAAGTAAAAAAAAGCAAAATCTTTATCTCTTGCGAGCCACTACTAAGCGAGCTTCATTTTGGCGAGGATTTAAAGCATATCGATTGGGTTATCGTAGGTGGTGAAAAAATCCCAAACGCACCAAAACGCGCACGCCCTATGAAAAAAGAATGGGTAGAGAAACTTTATAGCGACTGCAGAAAAGCAGGTGTGCCATTTTTCTTTAAGCAGTGGGGGAATGCACCGCGTGAGAGTAAGAGCCTTTGCGAGTTTGAAACTTGCAAGGAATTCTACAAGGGTGGCGCGAAATGAAAAAGCTGTTATTTGTGATTTTTTATTTGCTTGCGCTTGCGCTTATTGTGTTGAGAGCTTAAAACAAAACTAAAGGAGAGACAATGAAACTAATCGAGTTTGATTTTAGGGTGTGGAATGGTGAAAAGTTCATCGAGCCTTTTATGAGCGAGGGAATATGAAGCGATTTATAATTGATGTGGGCGTGGTATTTGGCGTTGTATTGTCTTTGCGCGCGATTTTGGGCGCAGT
>NZ_NXLL01000064.1 GCF_003364115.1 Helicobacter sp. MIT 00-7814
TAACCTAGTGCAAAGCTACCCATAGCCTTTTCTCCTTTCGTTTTAGATTTATTTTGGAGGCATTATAGAGAGTTTCGGGGAAAAATGCAAATGTGGCTATGTAAAAGAAGTAGGGGCTGGTAAAAGGAGGGGTAGCTCTTATTTAATATTACATTAAACTTATTTTGTTAGAATTTGGGCGTTGGAGCTTTGATTTATTCTCCTATCCCATGCAGAGAGTTCAAAGGTATCTGCGGGAGCATTCCTACAAATTCAACTTCATCTGCGTTATTCATCAATCTTTTAATATTTTTGTTGTTTTCGGTTTTAAAGGCTGTTATAAAGACTTCACCATTTTGTGTGTTTTCAGTGATTACTACAAATCGATGAATATGATTCTTTTTGTCCAAAAAGGACTTAAGGTAAATGTTCCTTTTAGCCCTTCTTATGATAATTAAAGGATTTTCTATAGTCGGAATGATATAGTTTAGATACCTAAAGCGTGCTAGTCCTTCGCCTGAATAGACACCCAATTCATCTTTAATGGTCATCTTATCTGCAAAGTGATTGAGAATTTTTTGAGTGTTGTGATGATTTTTAGCTTGAGTAAGGAAAGAAAGCATATTGTTGCTTGGTTCTAACTGCTCGCTATGCTTATTGATAAGATCTTGAGTGATGAGTGCTTTTGCCTTATCAATTTCATCTTTTCCTATAAATTTTGCTATCACTATTTCTCCACAGCATTGATTTATTCAAAATTATAACAAAATCACATGCAAAGTGAATGGATTGCGCACTGCTTGTATTGTGTTTGGTTTTATGGGAGCTTGAAAGATAGTTTGAAGTGGCTTAGACAAGTAAAATTTGCCCACCCTTCCTTTACCAGCCCTCTTACTTCTCTATTTCTCTAAATATCCTCAAACCACTCTCTAAACATACATTCCCATTCTTTAACTACATTCTCTCTCTAAACATACATTCCCCATTCTCCCAAACAAACACTCTTTTACTCTCTTACTCAAACAATGTCGGCTCCCAAATGAAATCTGTCCAAGACTTCTCTCACATGGAAAGCGGAGGTAAATGGCAAGGTGTCCAACAAGCCTCTACTACTACAACTCTAGGTGCAACATTTGAAAATGGCAAAAACATTGTAAGAGGTAACACTAAAGAA
>NZ_NXLL01000065.1 GCF_003364115.1 Helicobacter sp. MIT 00-7814
GCCAAAGTCATCTTGTTCTAGCCCTGCGATACTTCCACCAAATAATCCACTGCCTAAATGCGCGTTTATTTGTGAAATAAGGGGGTTAAAGTTGTTTTCGTTGCTAGGATTTGTATTTTTTGGTGTATTGTCTAAAGAAACTTCACTTTCAGTTCGTTTTGTGGTAGAATTGCTTTTAGCCTCTTGAGGGAGATTGTATCCACTCTCAACTTTAGACGCGACTTGGTCGAAATTCTGCGCGTGGGGCTTTCTTTCATATGCGGTTATTACCCATAGATTTTCCCCTTTTCCGAGCCAACCTTTAGATAATCCCACGCGATATTCTGCGCCATCTTTGTTTAAAATTATAGTATGCACGCCTGCATTTGTTTCTATCTTACCACTTTCTACGATCTCATTTAGTCCTTTGATTAAGCCCTCTTGTCCCTCTCCCCAAATTTTAAAATCATCTAGGTGCTTTTCTACTATCTTTTGCAAGCCTATAGATTCATTCCCCCAAACTAAGTCAATATCACCTAGATTCTCTTTATAAAATCCGCCTGCGACTTGTCCTTGTTTCTCTTGCAATAGCTTTTTAATAGCACCTTTGCCATCGTGGTAAAATTCTGCATAGTTAGTGCCAAATTCTGCGATTATGTCGTTTTCGTTTAGTGTGGATTCTGCATTTTTGTGGATTGCTTGGGCTTCGCCTCGCAATGACGATTGAGGATTTGGCGTTACTTCGTCATTGCGTGGTGCTGGTGCTTCCCCTTTGGGTGTTGGGCTTTCGTCATTGCGAGCGGGATTTATCCCGCGTGGCAATCCATTTTTGGCGGATTCTGCGTTGTGGATTGCTTCGTCGCTTGCGCTCCTCGCAATGACAGAGGGATTATCTCCTTTTGGTGTATTTGTCGGCGGTGGTGGTGTGTCTTTTGGCATATTTGCCTTGTAAGCTTCGTGTTTTTCTCTTAATTTTGGTAAAAGCTCTATTAACTCGCTAGATTCCTTGCTTGCTTCACCTTTGGTAATTAGCATTTCTATAAAGTCATAAATATCTGCGTCTTTTAACGCTTTGCCCTCTCTAAAGAATGTCGGCTGGATAATGGCT
>NZ_NXLL01000066.1 GCF_003364115.1 Helicobacter sp. MIT 00-7814
AGACTTTAGACAGCAAAGCCCAAGTAGAGCAAATGCGTTTGAAAGACAATATAATGCTTTACATCAGAATCCTTTGGGAAGTAATGGGGGGATAGTTGAGATGGGGATAGGAGGTATCAGGTAATAAATTTCTCTTATTGTTTTAAATTTGCGTTTTGTGGTGCAAATTTAAGATACAATACCAAGCAATAAACTAAGGATAGGGGCGACAAATGACTTTAGTAATCGAAAATGTAAAAGATGAGTTTTTGCCAGCTTTCAAAGGGCTTGCCAAAACGCTTAATGTCAAATGCAAAATCCAAAAGTCTAAGCAGGATTCTTTAGAGCAAGAGATTCTCTTGGAACGCAAACAAATAAAAAAGCAGATTCAAAGCGGTAATGCGAAAATCTTTAAAAATCATCAAGAATTTAAGCAAGCATTGCAAAATGGCGAAATATAGCATTATCTATTTTAAGAGTTTTGTAAAAGATTATAAAAAGCTCAACGCAAAGGAGCAGGCTTTGGTTGATGAAGTTATTACAAGCCTTGCTAATGATGAAAATCTGCCTGCTAAATACAAAGATCATCAGCTTAAAGGTGAGCTAAAAGATTTCAGAGAATGCCATGTGAAGCCTGACTTGCTTTTAATCTATGAAAAAGAGGAAAATATTTTACTTTTAAGCATTGCTCGTGTTGGCTCACACAGTCAGCTTTTTAAAAAATAATGCTATTGAATAACTCTATATTCATTTGCTTCTTTTGCTTCACTCATATCTTTTTTATTTAAAGCTAATAATTCTTGATATTTCGGATTCTTAGCTTCCTCTCTATTCTCATCAGCCCACATACTTGTTATAATTTGAAGTTTTCTAAATGAAATTATTTTCAATTCTCCGCTCTCAATTAAATCTGCCTGCATATCTTGAGTAATATCAGGATAGATGGGCTGTTTATTTAAAGTAAGTAGGTTATATCCTTTTTCGTGACTTCTCAACCTCTCAACAACCTTTGCCTTTGCTGCACTATCCCACGCATTCCAATACATCTCATCATTGATTCTCTTTAGTTCTTTCTCATCGAAG
>NZ_NXLL01000067.1 GCF_003364115.1 Helicobacter sp. MIT 00-7814
TTTTAATGAGGCAACTGATGGTGGCAATATTAGAACTGCAGAGCATGGAAGTAAGTTAGAGAATTTAGGAGGCTTGAAATCAACAGAAGCTACGCTAAATAACCTATCAAATCATGATAGCTCCAAGTTCAGTGAAGCAATAGATACACTATCTAGTGCCATTGCTTCTGAAGCTGGGAAAAAAGCATTTATGCAAGCCAAAAGCTTTGAAGCTGGGGTTAAGGCAAATGCTTACAATGAAGATGGCTCTATGCAAGAAAGAGAATATGGCTATGTGAGGGACAAAAACGGAAATATATACATGGGAGCTAAAGGAGTAGTCAAAGGGGAAAATGGAGAAGAATACAATTATAAAGAACAGCTAGGGAAACTAGCCGAATTTCAAAAAGGACAAGAAATAGGAGCTACCCATAGAAGTGTAGCAATTGCAAGCAACCTGTCAAGAATCCATGCAGATGAGACAGAAAAGCAAATTAACGAATTGGAAGGCAAAAAATATAATCCATTTACTGGATTTGTTGCTGAAACTTTCTTTGGTCAGAATGCCAATCAGCACAATGCAGATATAGATAAAATGATAGAAAAAGCAAAAGCTACAAGCGATTCCTTAACTAATGCGCGTAGCTTTACAGAAAGAGGTTTGCATACAGGTGTTGGTGAAGTAACATCAATGATTAATGGGGTTGTAGCAAACTTAAAAGCTGGTGGTGGCAATACCTTACAAGGTGGCATGCAATCAGGTGTTTCATTCTCACATAATAGCTCAAGAAACTACAGCTTTGGAACAAATATAAGCGGTGGCGATGCCTTAGCTGGACTAGCTATGAGTATGGGCATGTCGGCTGGCACCTATGGAGCGACAAGCTCTGCTATAGGTGCTACTGCTCAAGTAGCAGGAGCTGCAGCTATGTTCTTGCCAGGTGGAGCTGCAGGTAAGACTTTAGCTAATGTCGGAGCTATAGGGGCTGAAAGCACAATGGCTATAGGAGTAGGTAGAGCAA
>NZ_NXLL01000068.1 GCF_003364115.1 Helicobacter sp. MIT 00-7814
CTATAAGCCAACTTTAAGCCTTCCATTTGTAATATTGCGTTTCCCAAATTCATTTGGCTTCCTTTTTTCCCAAATATTTTAACTTCATTGATACCCACTTAAGAATACTTAAGGGGATTTTTGACTGAATTTTTGGGCTTTAGTCTTTAGGCTAAAGATTTATTTTGGTTAAACATTAAGTTTTGACTAAATATTAAATATTTAAGGAAACACAAGTAGTTTTTGGTGTTCTTTTACTTCAAAGTTTAAGTGTTATATAACCTTAATATTTTGGGTAATGATCTTTGAAATCTAAGCAAGAAATAAAGAAGTGAAAACTGAAGTAACTTTTTATCAAGTTTTTCAATTCTTGTTTCTTAGTAAATCTATTCTCATTTTATAACTTTGGGCTTTTAAGCAAAAAAGTTTGTGATTTAAGAGTGAAACTAAGAGATTAGGACAAATAATCCAAAAAGAGAATCTAAGTTATTTTTAACTTTTAAGATTCTTAAAGCTAAGCATTAGCTTGCTTTTTAGTATTTTTAGATTCTGTTAAAGAATTTAAATACTTTAATTGCAAATTCTAAGTATCTTTGGAAAAGTTTTTAGGTTGTGATGCAATGAGTGAATGAGACGCACTTATGGTGCGTCGCAGTGAAACGAATGCAGCACTCCTAAAAACTAGCCAAAGAGACGACGAATTTTTTATGGAGAGTTTGATCCTGGCTCAGAGTGAACGCTGGCGGCGTGCCTAATACATGCAAGTCGAACGATGAAGCTTCTAGCTTGCTAGAAGTGGATTAGTGGCGCACGGGTGAGTAATGCATAGATAACATGCCTCATAGTCTGGGATAGCCACTGGAAACGGTGATTAATACTGGATA
>NZ_NXLL01000069.1 GCF_003364115.1 Helicobacter sp. MIT 00-7814
AGCGTTTGGGTGGTTATCGTCTTAGAATCCTCGCTAATTTTTGGTTGCGTGCTAAAAAGTTGCGCGTTTGCACTTTGTGGCTCATAGGATTCAAAGTCAAATAAATTTGGCTCTTTCGTGGTGCTTGTGGGTTTATTTTCACTCTTAAGATTTAAGGTATCAATTGAAACTTCGGGGGTGTCTTGTATGCGTGGCGCGCTTGTATCTATGCCCTCTAAAATATGATTGTCAAACAATCCCGCTTGTGCCTTTGCTTCTGCTTCATCAAGTAAGGGTTTGACTTCTTGGGCTATTTCTTTGAAAAGTGTTTCATCGCTTAAGTCAAAGAGTGTTGCTTGCTGTATTTGAGCTTTTTTTGGGATTGGTTTTGGGCGTTGCTTCTTTGGCTTGCTTGTGAGATTTTCTATCTCTTGCTTACCAAAAAGAGAATCTAGCTCTTTGGCATATGCAAGCAAATCTTTTTCTTTGGTTATGTAATTGCTCGGATTCCCGCTCATTTTTTTAACAATGCCTTGCCTTAGAATATCCATAAGCTTATCAGGGGCTTTTTGAGAAAGGTTAGGGTAGTATTGCTTAGCGTTAGCACTTATGCGCTCGATATTTTGAAAGGCTTTTGTGCGTCTTGCTATATCATAGCCTGCAAGTCCTGCTACAAATCCGATTGCAAATTTGGTTGGGTTAAATGTGTAGTTGCCAAAGTCATCTTGTTCTAGCCCTGCGATACTTCCACCAAATAATCCACTGCCTAAATGCGCGTTTATTTGTGAAATAAGGGGGTTAAAGTTGTTTTC
>NZ_NXLL01000006.1 GCF_003364115.1 Helicobacter sp. MIT 00-7814
AAAGCGTTGTCGGGGGTTTGGGGGTTGCAAGGGGGATAAGGGGGTGACTTCGCAATTCAAGCCCCCTTGTCCCCCTTGCAAAAAGAAAACATAGAGAATCTAAGTGGGATTAAGCTAACAAAAAGATTCTGAAAATGGATTGCTTCGCCCTCACCCTCGCTCACAATCCACAAAATACTTCAAATACTCATTATATTAAGTTAAAATTCGCAACAATACCAAAGCAAAATTCAAGGAAAACAATGACTAAACTACCAAAAACTTGGGAAGTTAAAACACTTGGGGAAGTGTGTGATATTTTTGGTGGCTATACTCCCAAGAAGCAAGATTTAAATTCAAATAAAAGTGGGAAGCCGTATTTTAAAGTATCGGACATGAATCACGAGGATAATGAATTATATTTACAAACAACAAAATCATATTTGATAACTCATAAGTTTTTTAGAAAAAATTCTGTAGTTTTTCCCAAAAATGGAGGTGCTATCTATACAAATAAAAAAAGAATATTAAATCAAGATTCGGTTGTAGATTTAAATACTTGCGTTATGACGCCAAAGAATTTTACACATAATATGTTTTTGTTCTTTTTTATAGAAAATATAAATTTAAGTAAATACACAAAAGGTAGTGCTGTTCCAACAATAGATATGGATAGATTTAAACAAATCAAAATCCCCCTACCGCCGATTGAAACTCAAAAACAAATCGTAGAGATTCTGGACTTTAAGTTTGCTAAGATAGAAAATGCTACAAATGCACTAAATTTGGTTAAAAAGGATTTAGTAAAGCTCAAGGCTTCATTGCTTAACTCTGCTTTTAATGGGACTTTGTTAGAAATGTCATCACAAGAAGCGACAGCGACGAAGCAATCCACAAATAACACAGAATCCACCCTGCCACATTTACCACAAGATTGGGAAGTTAAAACACTTGGGGAAGTGGCGTTTGTGCAGAATGGTTTTGCTTTCAAAAGTAAAGAATACCAAGACAATGGCACTAACATCATTAGAATTTCTGATATAAAAAATAATCAAGTAGATATAACAGATTCTGTAAAAACACAAGAAAAATTGCCTAGTGAATTTGAAATTCACAAAGGAGATTTATTAATAGCTATGTCTGGCGCAACTACAGGAAAAACAGGTGTTTATCAGTATGAATTTTTCTCTTACTTAAATCAGCGTGTAGGCAATATTAAGATATTGAAAAAAGATATTTTGCTGGATAAATTTAGAAATTATTTTTTTATGAATATCAAAAAAGAAATAGAAAACCTCGCTTATGGTGGAGCACAACCTAATATATCAAAGCCTATGTTGGAAAATCTAAAAATCCCCCTACCGCCCCTAGATACTCAAAAACAAATCGTAGAGATTTTAGAATCTAAATTTAAAGGCATAGAAAAGCTAGATTATTTTGTAAATGATAGTTTGGATAAACTAAGCAAACTAAAAGCCTCACTTTTAAATAAAGCTTTTAGCGGGGAATTGGTGTGTTAGTTTTAAGTTGTCATTGCGAGCGCAAGCGAAGCGCCGTTTCTTTAGTAATTCAAGCCCCCTTCCCCCTTGCAGAAAGAAAACCTTAAAACGCTGAGCGAGGTTTGGCTAAACAAAAAGATTTTAAAGACATTTTACTATAAAACTCCTCCCTAAGCCTTTGGATAATAGCGTGCTTTGCAGATTCTAAATCCTCTTTGACAAAGGCTTTTTTATTATTTTTACGCGCACGCGCAAGCATAGATTCTGCAAGGCTCAATACTTCTTGCGCGCTTGTTGCATGCGACATAAAGCCATTTTCAAGCAAAAAACTATCATGAAACAAAAAGAGCGAGCGCACCGAAATCGTGGGAATCCCAAGATAGCAAGACTCCAAATTCATACTGCCTCCACCGCCCAAAAGCACATCAATATAGGGGTAAAATTCCTGCGGGGCGAACTTAGATTCTAAAATTTTCACCCGCTCTAAATACCCAAACTCCGCAACCAAAGGCGCACTCTCATAGCGAGGCATGATGACAATATTTGCGCGCAGGCGCTGGTGCAGTAAATGCACGCTTTCATAAAGAATGCGCGCATGCTTTTTAACATAATGCGCCTTGTATTCCTCCTCGCGCACAAGGATAATCGGAAGCTCCTCCCTAAAGCCTAACGCACGCAAAAACGGCGCACTCTCTTTGTCCTTAAGCCTTTGAGCGCGCAAATCCTCTATATTTTCAAGCCACAGCGCAATATCGATAAATGGGTAACTCACAAGATTGCGTGACTCCATCCCTAGCATGGTAAAAGCCGCGCTCGGAAGCACAAAGGGATAAAAAATAAGGCGCGAAAGGGGCAAACTTAGGCGCGCCACAATGCTAAGCAAGCGCGCATCGCACACATTCCCAGCAATGGGCGTATCTGCGAAATGCACCACCGGAATCCCAAGCCCAAACGCACATTGCGCGCCCTCCACGCTCACGCCGGTGATAAAAATTTTGGGATTTTTGGGCGCGATGAGCTCTAGCAAGAGATTTTCTCGCTCTAGGCGCGCTTTGAACTTTTCAATTCTTTGCGCGCCACCATAGCCACCCACGCTAACATGCGGAATCTTAAAAAGCTCCAAAAGGCGCGCGCATTCATCATAACCACTTGATTTTCTCGTCGTTATAAACACCTCATCTAAGCTTTGCAAATACGGCAACAGCGCACGAAAAAACAGCACATATTTTGGATCGGTAATATCAAGCCAAATCAAGTTTTTGCGCCTTTAAGGGGTCTTGAAATGTGCTTTTGGCTCACACAGCGCGCAAATCGCCCAATTTTCGCTCAAAAACTCAACGCGCGCATACGCCCTTGTGACAAAGTCAAAATAAATCCCGCGCGCATCCTTGCAACCCTCTATCTGGCTACGCAGGCTAATTTTTAGAGAATCCCTTTTTGCCACATAGCCAACAATGCCGATATAAGGCAACTCCGCGCGGATGGCAAACTCATCAAAGGGATTTTGTGGCTCTTTTTCTAGGCGCAAGATTCTACCAAGTCGCAAATGTGCGCGCGAGTGGAAAGTCTGCAAGCCGATGATAAGGATATGCGTTGGATTCAAGGCTTGTGCGCTTTTGTGAAAATAGTCATTGCGCGCAGTCCCCATCTTTTGGGCTTTCATCTTTAGAGCTTTCTAGGCATTCTTCAAAAAGAAATTTATGCTCTTGTGGCAATGCTTCAAAAATGCAAAAAGCAAGCTTCCTAATCTCCCACAGCGCATGCTTGCTACTCCTAAGCTCTAAGAAATTTTGCAACGCCCTTGCATTAATGCTCCATGAAAGCTCGGTTTTGTAAGATTCTGGCATGCAAAACTTTGCAAGATCGTTACTCACGCCTTCGCTCAAAATTTTTCTTAGATTTTCTAACGCCAAAACACTTGCTTCATTGACGCGCTCATTTTCACAAAAGACTAGAAACTGCTGTGCGCGCGTGAGATTGATAGAATCTAAAGGCAAAAAACTCTGCGCGTGTTTGAGCTCTTTAAGCGTGTAGCGCGTGGATTTCACGCTTAGGCTTGCGATTCTATGGCGTGCGAGCTCTTGCAAGCATGCGCGCGAAATGCCTTGAATATAAAAATTATAAAACAAATGCTCCAGAGTCGAGCCATGCTTGTTTTTATTCCCCACTTTGTAGATAAGCGCAAGATCCTTTTCCCCGCCATTATCCCCGCGCTCAAAGGACTGGTAGCAAGTGCGTATGGCGTGCGAGCAGACAGGAATTGGCGTGTGGTGCAAAAGTGTAACTTGCATGGAATCTCCTAAAATGGGCTTTTGGCTGTTTGTAAAATATTATTTTAAAGCGTGGATTTTAGCATATTTCTTTAAGGGACAAGTAAAATTATTTCTTCGCTAATTCTTGCGCGCGATTGACAGATTTAATCCCTGCTTGGATAAATGCCCCGCGCACGCCGAGTTTTTCTAAACATGCTAAACCGCGCGCTGTCGTGCCATTGGGACTTGTGACGGATTGCTTGATGGATTCTGCAGAATCTGTCTCCAAAAGCGAAGCAAAGCCTTTAAAAGTCTGTTTCACAAGCTCTTGCGCCTGTGAAAAGCTAAGCCCATGATACACGCCACAATCAATAAGACTCTGCGCCACAAGTGCTAAAAATGCCGGTGAGCTCCCGCTTGTAGCGATTGACGCATCAATGAGCGCTTCAGAATCCACAAACACGCAATTCCCAAAACTTTCCACAAATGCCCTTATCGCGTCGTTATTATGTGGATTTTCCGCAAATACGCAGCTTGCAGATTCTCCAAAATGCGCGCCGACATTTGGCATGATACGCACATAATTTTGCGCGCTAATTACGCCTTTCATACGCGCGATATTAATGCCAGCCATCACGCTGTAGGCAATTTCCACGCTTCCTAAAAATTTAAAAAAATCTATGCCATAAGGCTTTATACAAAAAAGCATGCTGTCAAAAGATTCTAGCTCAAGCGTCGCATTTGGAGCGATTCCTTGCGCGCACAAAATCGAGGCTTTTTTATGCTTGGCAAAGCTTTTGCAAAACTCCTGCGCTTTTGTAAAATCACGCCCTGCGATAGTAATGCGCTCAAACTCTTGCGCAGAATCTAAAATCCCTTTAACAATCGCGCGCGCCATATTTCCATAGCCTAACACAAGCAGTTTTGAAGGCTTCATCAACGCTCCTTACACAAAATAAATTTTAGGCTAGGGATTCTCTAAAAGTTCTCTAAAAAACTTGGAATCTAAGAATCTTGTGGCTTTGGACTTTCGCTTGCGCTTTCCTTTAAGCTTTCATTTTGGCTTTCATCTTTTGGCGCTTCGCAGAAGTTTTTGAAAGGCTCAGCAATCGAGTATTGCGGATATTCTAGGCTATCAAGCACCACTTGCGCCATTGTTTTGTTATCAAAGTTAAACACCAATGGCGCAAGAAAATTAATCGTAGAATCCTCTAATGGCTTTTGCAGCACCATAATATTTGCCACGAGGATATTTTTGCAATTTTTCAAATCAAGTAAAAGCTCTAGGGCTGTGGGGATTTCAAACTCATATTCGCGCAAGGCAAAGGGATTGATAAGCGTAAAAGAAGGCACGCTGCCTTCAGTATTAGTAATACGCAAGAAAATATCATCAATGCGCTCAAGCCTCATTGCTTTGACATGCTCAAAACCCAAAATCGGTGACTTGATCTCAAAAAGCATTACATAACTCCAAATATTTGCTATCTCTACAAAAAGACAATAAGCGCGGATTCTACCATAAAAAGCAAGGATTTTTTCCTAAAGTTTGATTGTCTTTGTGTATAATACCAGCTTTTAAAAATCTTAAAACTTTCTTTGATTGAAGGAATTACCCATTATGAAGTCTTTTTTGTCACTTTTATTTCCTTTGCTTTTGTTGTTTTTTAGCGCTTGCACACAAAAAGAGTTGGAATACAACAAGCCAGCGACTTATTGGTATGAAAATATTTTGAAAGAAATTAATTTTGGGAATCTAGAAGGCGCGGATTCTTACTTTTCTTCCTTGCAGTCAGAGCATATCAACTCGCCTCTTTTGCCAGAATCTATGTTAATTCTAGCTCAAGCGCATATGGATAAAGAAGAGTATTTGCTTGCAACTTTTTATGTTGATGAGTATGCGAAGCGCTATTCTAGCTTTAATGATCAAGATTATTTGGGATATTTAAAAATTCTTGCAAACTACTATGGATTCAAAAACTACGCTAAAGATCAAGAATTTGTCGCGCGCTCTATTGATGAGATTGCAGATTATTTGGATACCTTCCCAAAGAGCCGTTATGCGCCATTTGTGGAATATATCTATATCAAATTTAAGCTCGGCGAAAATGAACTTAATGAATCTATTGCAAATGTGTATAGACGCAAGGGCAAGATTGAAGCAAGCGAAGACTATCTCTCACGCAATCAAGAGATTTTGGAAGGCATAAAAATCAAGCCCTCATATATCCCGTGGTATGTGAGAATGTTTAATTGGTAAAAATTTTATAAGGAATATGTATGAAAGAAAATATTGAATTTCCCCTTATTGTGCCAATTTTGGTGCAAGATGATTTATTTATCTATCCTTTTATGATAGCGCCGGTGTATATCAATGATGATGAAAATGTGCAGGCTGTAGATAAGGCGATGGAAGGCAATGATCTTATTTTAATCAGCTCGCCAAAAGATTGTGAATCTAGCGATTCTAGTGACGAGGCGCTGTATGATGTGGGCGTGCTAGGCTCGATAATGCGAAAAGTCGCTATGCCTGATGGCAAAACAAAGCTTCTTTTTCAAGGGCTCTATCGTGCAAAAATTGTAAAAATCATCTCTGATAATCCACTGCAAGCGCTTGTAGATGTGATTTCTTATGAACCTTATGAGGAAAATACCGCAAATGCGTTGCTTGAAATTTTGCGCGAAAAGGTAAAGATTCTCGCAAATACAAGCCAGCGCTTCCCACCAGATTTGCTAAAAACCATTGAAGACAATCACGAACCAAATAGAATCATCGATCTTGTCGCCTCTAGCATGCGCTTAAAAAAAGAGCCAGCATATAAGCTTTTCGCGCAAGATAGCGTGCTTTCGCGCTTAGAGCTTATTATTGAATATGTGATGGAAGAGATCCAAGCCCAGCGCATACAAAAAGAGATCAAATCCAAAGTCCATAATAAAATGGAGCAAATCAACAAAGAGTATTTTCTCAAAGAGCAGCTAAAGCTTATCCAAAAAGAGCTAGGTGAAAATCCAAAAGATGAGGAAATCGAGCGCTACAAACAAAAGCTAGAAGCCCTGCGCCCTGCGATGAATGAAGATGCGTATAAAGAGATAAAAAAGCAAATCGAGCGCCTTTCCCGCATGCACCAAGATAGCGCGGATGCGAATTTGTTGCAAAATTATGTGGAATGGTGCTTAGAAATCCCATTTGACAAACTTTCAAAAACAAAAATTTCAATTAACACCCTCCAAAAACAGCTAGATAGCGATCATTATGCGCTAAAAAAGCCAAAAGAGCGCATAATTGAATATTTTGCGGTGCGTGAGCTAACTTCAGCGCGCAAAAAAGATTCTAAGGATTCTAAAGGCACGATTTTATGCTTTTTTGGACCGCCGGGCGTTGGGAAAACAAGCCTTGCAAACTCCATTGCCAAAGCCACAAAACGATCACTTGTGAGAATCGCGCTTGGCGGATTAGAAGATGTAAGCGAATTGCGCGGACATAGACGCACCTACATTGGCGCGATGCCGGGTAGAATCACGCAAGGGCTTATTGAGGCAAAAGAGATGAATCCAGTCATCGTGCTTGATGAGATTGACAAAGTGGCAAAAAGCTATCGAGGCGATCCCACAAGCGCGCTTTTAGAGATTTTGGATCCAGAGCAAAATAGCGCATTTAGGGATTATTACACAAATTTTAACCTTGATCTTTCCCGCGTAATTTTTATCGCTACAGCAAATGACATTGGCACGATCCCGCCACCTTTGCGCGATAGAATGGAGTTTATAGAGATTTCAAGCTACACGCCACAAGAAAAATTCCAAATCGCGCGCAAATACCTAATCCCACAAGAGCTAGAAAAACACGCGCTAAAAAGCGCAGAAGTAACAATCTCAAGCGAGGCACTCAAAGAAATCATCGAAAAATACACAAGAGAAGCGGGCGTGCGTGGCTTGCGCCGACAGATTGCAAGCATTATGCGCAAAAGCGCAAAGGAAATTCTTAACAAAAAAGAAGCGACAAAAATTAGCATTACTCCGCGCAATGTGGGGCAGTTTTTGGAAAAAATCGTTTTTGAAATCTCCCCAAATGACGCAAAAGATAAAATCGGCGTGACAAATGGGCTTGCATGGACGAGTGTAGGTGGCGATGTGCTGAAAATCGAGGCGATTAAGATTAAGGGCAAAGGCGCTTTGACACTCACAGGAAGCATGGGCGATGTGATGAAAGAATCTGCTAAAATCGCGCATTCTGTGGTGAAAACGCTGTTTGATAAAAAATTCTTGCAAAATAAAAAGCAAAAATTGCCTAAAGATTCTCAAATTTATACGCTTTTTGATATACATTTGCATATCCCAGAGGGCGCCACGCCAAAAGATGGTCCGAGTGCAGGTATTACGATGGCTTGCACGATTGCGTCAATTTTGAGCGAAAGAAAGGTGCGCGCACAAATCGCCATGACAGGCGAGCTAACACTTACAGGCGCGGTTTTACCCATTGGCGGGTTGAAAGAAAAGCTCATCGCCGCACATAAAGCTGGTATTAAAAAAGTGCTTATCCCGCGCAAAAACTATGAGCGCGATTTAGATGAGATCGAGCAGGAAGTAAAGGAAAATATGGAAATTGTAGGCGTTGATACAATCGAAGAGGTTTTGGAACTTGCGCTTGTATGAGCTGGGGATTCTAAGCAGAATCTAACAAGCAATTTTAAGGAGGCAAAATGATTTTAAAAGAGAAATTTAAAAAAGAAGGTGATTTTTTATTCCGCTATCGCAGTTACCTGCCTTTGGCGATTATTCCGATGTTTTTGCTCTGCCTTTGGAGCTTTGGGCAAAATCTCATTTATATGCAGGGCTTTACGATTTCGCTTATGGGCGTAAGCCCGATGTTTAGCGGGTATAACATTACGCTTATTCTTTTGGCACTTTTTATTGGCTTGCTAGGGCAATTTGTGAGAATCCTCGTGGCTGGCTATGTCCCGCGCGATACTTCAGGGCGCAATACAAAAGAACAAAAAGCAAGCGTGCTAAACACCACAGGTATGTATTCGCTTTGTCGCAATCCGCTGTATCTCGGAAATTTTTTGATGATGCTCTCCCCTATCATTTTGCTTGGGAATTGGCTTTTTGCGCTTGTGTTTGCGCTTGGATTCTGGCTGTATTATGAGCGTATTATTTATGCTGAAGAGGCGTTTTTGACACAAAAATTTGGCGAGGAATATTTAGCTTGGGCGAAAAACACACCAGCTTTTTTGCCAAACTTTAAAGCGTATAAAAAAAGCGAGCTTGATTTTAGTATGAAATCAATGCTTAAAAGAGAATACCACTCGCTTTTTGGCTTGGCAGTTTCGCTTGGCTTTGCGTATTATATGATTGCGTTGTATGTTTTTAGAAGTTTCAAAGTCCCGCTTGAGCCGATTTTAAGCGTGTTTTTTGTGCTATGCGCGGTGATTTATGTCACTATGTTAATTTTAGTTAAGAAAACAAAGCTTTTTGAAGTCGAGGGACGCTAAGTTAAATATCTTTTATTACAATCTTTCCTTTTCCGTGTGAAAACCTAGCGCTTATAAAAAAGCGCGCATATCGCTTAGATTTTCAACAATCTAAGCTTTTAAAGCCCAAAAAATGGATATTCCACAAACTCATTCTCTTATTTTAGATTCTCTTCCGCTTGGCAAGCTTTTTTTCTTGCGTTTGGAGAATGCCTTTTTACTCGCGCAAAAGGGCGACTGCATCGCGCTTACAAGCAAACTTGATAATTTAGAGCATGAGTTGCTTTCATGGTGTCAATTTAAAGGCGAGCGGTTTTTAGAAAAAAAGGCGCAAAAACACTGCTTCACTTATCTTTTGCAAAAGCGCTCTCACACGGCTTTTCCACATTTTCAAGTCCCACAGCAAAACTCTCTTTTGTCACTAGCGCCAGATGATTTGGGACTTGCTGCGCGCGGGAGCATTACAGAAATCGCTAGCCCAAATTATTATTTTGAACTCACTTCAAAGCAAGATATTTGGAGTGAGAAGCTAGAAAAGCTCTATGAAGATTCTAAACTTTCACAATGGAGCGCCACGCATGATATTACATGGAGTGAGATTCCATCATATTCCCCAGCACTTGAGTTTGCCACCGCGCAGATTATGACTTATTTGGTGGAGAATGAGTTTTCCGCGTTGTATGTGCCCTCAAAGTTTTTGTCAAAAATTTCACCCTATTATTATGAAGTGCCGCTTTTGCTTAGCTCTATTATTGGCGATGAGGCGCGGCATATAGAGGTTTTTATTAAGCGTGCAAATGCCACAGGGCTTGGGCTTCAATACTCCACACGCACCACGCAACAAAGCCTTTTTACGCTTTTTAAGGAAGATGATTATTTGAAATCTAGCTTTTTGCTTCACATTATGGGGGAAGGAACATTTGTGGATTTATTGCATTTTTTGGAATCTCATGCCAAAGATGCGCCCACAAAAAAGCTTCTCTATCTCGCGCGCAAAGATGAAATGCGCCATGTGGCGTATGGAATGAATAACATCAAAAACGCGCTTTTGTGTAATCCGCAAAAAGTTGAGATTCTTAAAAATGCTGTTTTTAAGCGCAAGCAGTATTTAGATGAGCTAAGTGGAGAATCTACCTTGCTTTTAGAATCTCTTTGCGTATTTGCAGGCGGGGGCGAACAAAGCGCACAAATAAAAAGAGGCTTTGAAAAGCTAGAAAATCTTAAAACAAAAATGCAAAAAAATCGCACAAAAAGGCTCATAGAATGCGGGATAGACGCGGAGCTAGCGCATGAAATGAGCAAGGCGCACACGCCAAATTTTATGTAAGAATCTAAAAAGTTTTTAGCAGTATTTTAAGATTCTAAAGTATTGCTAAGGGCTTAACCCTTAATAAGCAATCCGTTGGATTGAAACACAAACTACATAAGGAGCATTTATGCTAACACTTCAAAATCTTACAACCTACACACAAGAATTTGGGCGCAAACACATAGCCCCACTGACAAAACGCACTGACGAGGAGGGGAGATTCCCACAAGAGGCGTATGAGGCGCTTAAAAAAGAAGGCTTTATGGGATTGCTTGTCCCTAAGGAATATGGCGGTTTAGGCGGGGGGAATTTCGAGCATGCGCAAGTGTGCTACAACCTCGCGCAGTTTTGCGCCACAACCGCGCTTTGCTATATGATGCATAATACCGGCACAGCGTGTTTGGTGGCATTTGGAAGTGAGGAGCTCAAAAATGAGCTTTTGCCAAAAATCGCAAAAGGTGAGGTGAGCCTTGCACTTGCATTTAGTGAAAGTGGCTCGGGGACGCATTTTGGCGCACCTGATATTACAGAATCTCAAAATGGCACAAAGCGCATTTTAAATGGGCGCAAAAGCTTTGTAACTTCCGCGCAGCACGCAAATTTCTATCTCACCTATACAAATTCCTGCCAAATTGCAGGGGCGAAAAACACTTGGCTTGTGAGTAAAGATTCTCAAAATCTCGTGCATGAGACAAGCACTTGGAATGGGCTTGGTATGCGCGGAAACGCTTCAATGCCTGTGCAGTATAATAATGTCGAGCTTGAGGAAAAATGGCGCATTGGCAAAGAGGGCGAGGGAGAGACGCAAGCAGGCTTAGTGGTGATGTATTTTGTCGCGGGGCTTGGCGCGGTGTATAGCGGGCTTGGGAATGCAGCGTATGAATGTGCGCTTGCGCACACAAAGGAGCGCAAATACACTTCTGGTAGCGCGCTCAAAGATGTTGAGCTTGTGAGAATCCACCTCGCAGATCTTTATACAAAAGCCCAAAGCTCAATCGCGCTCGTGCTTGATGCGGCAAAGAGCTTTGATGAAGTTGGCGCGGCGGCTGCGCCCAAAATATTTGCGTGTCGCATTAACGCAACGCATAATGTGATGGATATTTGCACGCTTGCTTTAAGGCTAGGCGGAGGCAAGGCGTATAATAAGGCATTGCCGCTGGAGCGCTATATGCGCGATGCGCTTGCTTCACAAGTAATGGCACCGAGCCTAGATGTGCTGAAAATGTGGCTAGGAGATGCGATTACAGGCTAAAGTGCTTTAGAGAGTCTGCGGATTCTCATCAACCAAAAAAAGGTTGAGTATGTGCGCGGAGCTGAAAACAAAGCGGAATTTATTTCCGCGAAGTTGAAAGCGGAGCGGAGGCGGAGTGCGATTTACTCGCACGGAGACGATACAATAAAAAGGAATAGCATGAAAACACTACTTCTAGGGGCTGTGGCATACGATCCAAAAGTCGTGCCTATTTGGGATATTATCCGCGATTATAGTAATGAGTGGGGCTTGAAGCTTGATTATGTGCTTTTTAGCAATTATGAGCGTCAAGTGGAATCCCTTCTTGCAGGGCATATTGACATCGCGTGGAATACAAATGTCGCGTGGATTCGGACATTACACAGGACGCAAGGCAAGGCAAAGGCGCTCATCATGCGCGATACAGACAAAAATTTTACGACAAAATTTGTCACGCGCAAGGGAAGCGGGATTAAGGATTTGCAGGATTTGAAAGGCAAGCGCTTTGGGCTTGGAAGTTTAGATTCTGCGCAGGCGGCGATTTTGGGCTTGTATTATCTACAGCAGGCAAAAATTACGCCAAATATTGTGGAGTTTAGCTCACCTGATGCATGCGGGCGTGGTACAGAAAAAAATAGCGCAAAAAGCGATAACGCAAGCCTTTCTGTCGTGCGCTTTAATAGCGATTTGGGCAAGCATGGTGATACAGGCAGAAGCGAATTTGATGTGCTTGATGCGATAAAAAGAGGCGAGCTAGATGCTGGCAGTATCGGCTCAAGCACATGGGTGAGAATCCTAAGCGAAGGAAGTTACCCAGAGATTGAGAGTTTTTGGAGCACGCCCGGATATTGTCATTGCAATTTTAGCGTTTTGCCAAGTTTAGAATCAAACGCGCAGGAGGCATTTTGTGAAATGCTTTTAAGTCAAAATGAGAAAAAAAGCGAACCATTGATTGCAAAAATGATGCAAATGGAAGGCTTAAATGAGTGGATACGCGTAGGCGAGACAGAATTGCGCGATTATGCAGTGTTGCAAAAGGCAATGGAAGAGCAAAATTTATTGTAAGAAATTTTGGGGATTTGTGTAAGCTAGGATTTTGCAAGCTGTTTAAAAGCTAATGGTGTCAAGGGGGAGACTTGAACTCCCGACCTCCGGCTTATGAGACCAGCGCTCTAACCAGCTGAGCTACCCTGACTTAATTTTGCACCATCTTGCGCCTTTGAAAAACACGCGCTATTTTAGAAAATCTTTGCTTAATAAGCTATTAAGCTAGATTCCATTGCTGTAAGCTTCGCGCTGAATCTGCATGAGCGCATTTTTGTAGCGCGTGATTTGCTGTTCTACCTTCTCATTATCCACGCCAAAGGCTTTGTATTTATCCTGCAATGCCTTATGTGCGGAATCTATCTCCTTGCGCCCTTGATAAAAATCCGTAAAGCGATACAAGCTTTGCGCCATAATCATTTTTTCACCTTCACTTAGCCCCTCGCTTGCGCGCAAAAACGCTCGATATTCCTCATCACTCATACGCTCTAAAATCTGTAGTCCATAAGTAATGCGCGGTTCTTTAAACTCATATTGTGCTTTTTCTTTTTGCTTAGAATCTGCCTCTTTTGTGGAATCTATACGCGCATTTTGCGAAATATCTTGCGTGGCATTTTGCGCGTTTGGATTCTCTAAACCTTCTAAGTTCTGCGGATTCTGCGGATTTTTGGTATTTAGAGAATCTTGCCCTTCTAAGTTAGATTCTTTAGTATTAGATTCTCTTTTTTGTGTCAAAGGATTTGTGAAAGAATTATTAAGCGGGGTTATCTGCACGCATTGCTCCCAAAATTAAAGATGTGGTTAAGTGAGAGTTAAAGCAAAAATCGCGCCAAATTTCTGCTATAATCTTTCCTTTTTGCTGGCAAAATTTTCAAATTTTTAAGGAGCAGTTATGGATTCTCATAAATTGCAAAAAATCATACAAATGGATAGCGCGTATGTTTTTAACACCTATGCGCGTCAAAAAGTCGCCTTTATCAAAGGCAAAGGCGCGAAACTGCAAGATACAAAAGGGCGCGAATATATTGATTTTGGCTCTGGCATTGGCGTGTGTGGCTTAGGACATGGGAATAAGGTTTTAGCAAAGGCGCTTAAAAAAAGTGCAAAAACGCTTATCCACACTTCAAATCTCTACTACATTGCCCCGCAAGCAAAGCTCGCAAAGCGCCTCATTAAGTATTATCAAAAAGATATGGATAAAAAAGAGCCTATGCGCGTGTTTTTTGCAAACTCTGGCGCGGAAGCAAATGAATGCGCCATTAAACTTGCGCGCAAATTTGGCGAAAAAAGCGCGCCAAATGGCGAGGACAGATACAAAATCATTACGCTAGATTCTAGCTTCCATGGGCGCACGATAGCTTCTCTTAAAGCCACAGGGCAGGATAAGTTTCATCAACATTTTGGTCCTTATCCTGATGGTTTTGTGCGCGCAAAGGATATTAAAGACATTAAAAATGTCGTAGATTCTCACACTTGCGCGGTGCTTTTAGAGCTTGTGCAGGGCGAAGGTGGCGTATGCGCGATGGATAAAAAAGAAGTGCAAGAATTAGAAAAATTTTGCAAGCAAAAAAATATCCTTTTGATGGTTGATGAGGTGCAAAGCGGGATTTATCGCAGTGGCGAGATTTTTGCTTCAAAACTTTATGGAATCTCCCCTGATGTCATCACCACTGCTAAGGGCTTAGGCGGTGGCGTGCCAATAGGCGCGTGTATGAGCAAAAAAATTAATGTATTTGCGCTAGGTGATCATGGAAGCACTTTTGGGGGGAATTTCCTTGCTACAAATGCCGGGCTAAAGGTGCTAAAAACGCTAGAATCTATGCGCAAAAGCTCCGAGCTTGAATACACAATAAATTATTTCCACAATCGCTTAGATTCTCTACTTGCCAAATACCCAAAAACTTTTAGCAAAAAAACCGGCTTAGGGCTTATGTGCGGGCTTGAGGTGAAAGATTCTCAAAATTATGCAAAGATTTTAGAATCTTGCTTTAAAGCGCGTGTGCTGGTGCTAAAATCCGGGAAAAATGTTTTGCGATTCCTCCCGCCACTAAATATCACAAAAAGCGAAGTTGATGAAGGATTTAAACGCATAGAAACAGCCCTAACTCAGCTCAAACTCAAATAAGTTTTCAAATATGCTTCCCCTTAGCGCTTGGCTAGAATCTTCGCTCTATGGAGAAAATGGCTACTACAATAATCCCGCGCGCGTGGGGAAAGAGGGCGATTTTTACACCTCTGTGAGCGTGAGTAGATTTTTTGGCGCTGGGATTGCAAACTACATTTTAAAGCTTTTAGAATCTAGCTCTTTGCGCCTTCCTTTATATATTGTCGAAATTGGCGCACACAAGGGCTTCTTGCTCAAAGATATTGCGGATTTTTTGTGCGCGCTTGGCAAAGATTCTCTTTTTTCTCAACTTCATTTTTACACTATCGAGCCTTTGGCGCAATTGCAAATAGCACAAAAGGCGACCTTGAGAGATCTTACAAATTTTTGCGTGTATGATTCCCTGCAAAGCTTAGAATCCACGCTCACACCAAACGCACAAAGTCTTTTTTTTGTTAGCAATGAGTTGCTTGATAGCTTTTGCGTGGATATTTTTTTGCAAGATTCAATGTTTTTTGTTGATGGAAACTGCGGGCGGTGGGTTGAAAGCAAAAAGTGTGATCTAAGCTGGGCGCAAAAAGACTTGCGCGCTAGCTTAGAAAAGCTCAAATTAAATGGCGCGTATCCGCCAAATCTAAAACCATTTCTAACCCAAATCGCCAAATGTGCTAAAAAAAGCCAAAGTGCGTATTTTCTCACCTTTGATTATGACAAACTCGGCGCGCAAAACCCTAGCTCCTTTATCCGCGCGTATAAAAATCATCAAGTTTTTAGCTTTGAAGAGATACAAAATCTTGGCTTTAACGCGTTTTATCAAGTTGCGGATATGACGGCGGATGTGGATTTTGAGTTTGTGGCGCATTTATTTGAAAATCTGGAGTTTTTTCAAGTCTTTAACAAAGCGCAAAATAAGGTGCTATTAGAAGAATGCGCGCTTTTTGAAGTGGTGGAAAGCTTTGAGAAAAGCTGTGATTTTAGCCTGTATCAAAAAGAGGCTGCGAAACTGCGCGCTTTGCTTGATCCCCAGATTTTGGGCGAGCGCTTTAGGGGTGTATGTTTTTGTTATAATGCGCCACTTTAAGACAGACAACTTTTTAAGGACAAAAAATTATGCAAGATTCTCAATTTTCCGCACAAACGCCATTACAAGCGATGCTACAAAGCCTCAATCCCCAGCAGTTAGAAGCGGTGGAGTGCATTGATGGCGCGCTTTTAATTTTAGCGGGCGCAGGAAGTGGCAAGACAAAAACGCTCACCACGCGCCTTGCCTACCTCATCGAAGAAGTGGGAATCCCAGCGCAAAATACGCTCACGCTTACCTTTACCAACAAAGCCGCAAAAGAAATGCGTGAGCGTGCGCTAAATCTTTTGCAAAACCATAGCGCCACGCCACCGCTGCTTTGCACTTTTCACCGCTTTGGACTACTTTTTTTGCGTTTTCATATCCATTTGCTTGGGCGCAGTGTCAATTTTAGCCTGCTAGATACCACTGATTGCAAGCGCATTGTAAAAAAGATTAACCCAAATATCCCGCCACAACGCATTCTCTCTTATATTTCAAGCAATAAAAACGCCTATTTGAGCGCACAGGAAGCAAAGGCGTATTCTAACAATCCAGAATACAAGCTCTTGCAAAAGGCGTATGTCGAGTATGAGGCGTTTTTGCTAGCAAATAATATGCTTGATTTTGATGATTTGCTTTATCTCACCTGCAAAATTTTGGAATCTAATCCCGCGCTGTGCGAGCAAACAAGCCAAAAATATCAATACATTATGGTTGATGAATATCAAGATACAAATGAGCTTCAAGCGCGCTTGCTTAGGCATCTCACAATGACACATCAAAATATTTGCGTGGTGGGCGATGATGATCAAAGTATCTATTCTTGGCGCGGGGCGGATATTAGCAATATTTTGGAATTTCAAAAAAACTTCGCAAACGCGCGCATTATCAAGCTTGAGCGCAACTACCGCTCTACGCCACAAATCCTGCGCGCAGCAAATACGCTCATTGCAAAAAATAAAAAGCGCCTTGGCAAGGAGCTAGATTCTCAAAATGATGATGGCGAGGAGATTAGCATTTTGTATTCTGATGATGAGATAAGTGAGGGCAACATAATTGCAGAGCTTATCAAATCTCAATGCAAAAAGGGCGCGAAGTTTGAAGATTTTGCGATACTTTTTCGGCTTAATGCACTCTCTCGCGGGCTTGAAGAAGCGCTATTGCGCGCAAAAGTGCCTTTTAAGATTATCGGCTCACTGCGCTTTTATGAGCGCGAGGAGATTAAAGATGTGCTAAGTTATTTGCGCTTTATCGTCAATGGCGATGATAACTTCTCACTCTTGCGGATTCTCAATAAACCAAAGCGCGGACTTGGCAAGCTTACGCAAGAGCGCATAGAATCTTTTGCAGATTCTAAACACTTGGCAATTGAAAAGGCTTTTAAACTTCATAAAGACGAGCTAGGCGCGATTATTGGCGCAAAAAACATTAAAACGCTAGAAGAATTTTTTGCAATGATTGCAAACTTGCGAGAAAAGCTAGAGAGTGGGATTGAGGAGTTTTTAGAATCTTTTGAAAGCGCGATTGATTTTAGTGCGGAATTTAGCAAGGTTGAAAATGTCGATAAAATGGCAAATATCGCGGAATTTTACGGCGCATTGCGGGATTTCGCGCAAAATAATGACGAACTTGGGTTGGAAGATTTTTTAAACGACATTGCGCTAAGCTCTAGCAGTGATGAAAGCGCGCAAGATTCTGTCAGCTGCATGAGCGTGCATAGTGCTAAGGGGCTAGAGTTTGAAAGGGTATTTGTGGTGGGAATGGAGGAGGGATTTTTCCCGCTTATCCACACTGATAGCGATTTGGAGGAAGAGCGCAGGCTTGGCTATGTGGCAATCACAAGGGCAAAAAAGAAGCTTTATCTCTCAAGCGTTTCAAGTAGGCTGTATCGGGGCAAAAGGGAGTTTTCCCTGCCACGCTCGAGATTCTTAAGAGAATCTGGGCTTATAGATTCTCAAAATGATGACAAAGATTTTGAAAATGCAGAATCTAGCGCGCAGATAAGTGGGGAAATTTGCGTCAATGACTTAGTAAAGCACAAACTTTTTGGCACAGGGCGTGTGCTGGAAGTGAAAAATCAAGGCGCGCAAACCACGCTTAAAATCAATTTTGGTGGCACACAGCGCATTATTTTAAGCTCTTTTGTGGAGAAAGTCTAAGTTAAAATCTATCCAAACTAAGCTATAATCGCGCCTAAATCTTTCTTAACATTTCCAACCAAAGGATCGCTGATGGAACAAAAGAAAAAAAGTAAGTTAGGGTTGTATTTGGCGCTGGGTGCGCTTGTGTTGTTGCTTATTTTGGGGCTTGTGTATTACATTATCATCGGCTTGCAAAGTGTGGATTTGGGCGAAAATCACAGCGGTGGATATTCAAAATTTCAATCTGAACTTGACGCCAAAGATGCACAAATTAAACGCTTAGAAGCGCAAACCAAAGCCTTGCAAGCAGAACAAGATAGTGTGGCGCTAAATTTAGGCTATATAATTAAGCCAAAAGAAGAGCTTGTAAGTCAATGCCACAGCCTAAAACTCGGCAAATGGAATCTTAATAAACAATGTCAAGACAACCTCACCGAGCGCCTCAAAAAAGTGCTAGAGGATAAGAAAATCGTTGCGATTGAGATTTCTGGCATTGTGGATACAAACCCCTATAGTGGGAATAATGCCGAGCTTAAACAAGAGGGCTTAGCGAGCTTTCGCGCAAAAGAGGCGATTTTGCTAGCGCGCAAAATTGCACCAAATGTCGCGGTTTTTGAGGGGCTTTCACAGCAATTGCCGAGCAAAAGGGGCTTTGTTGTCAAAGCCTATTATGTCGCTACCAAAAAATAACGCAAAATTAGCTAAGGTCAAAAAGCCCCATGACGCCTAAGCCTATCAGAAAAATTGGTGTTTTTCTGCGCCCATCTACGCCGGATTTGAAAAGCACTTTTGAGGAAATGCAGGCAAAATTTGGCGCGCATGATATTGAGCTAAAGTTAGATTCCATAAGTGGCGCGATGATTGGCTTTAGGGGCGTGGAGTTTAGCACACTGGTGGCGTGGAGTGATATTTTGCTTTCCATCGGTGGTGATGGCACGCTCATAGCGATGGTGCGTCGCGCGCATGGGAAAAATATCGCGTGCGTTGGGATAAATACAGGGCGTTTGGGATTTTTAACCGCGACTATGCCAAATGAGTTGGAATCTTTTATTTTAGAGCTCAAAAACGCACACTATGAGATAAAAGAGCATTTGATGCTAGAATGCAGCATTATCCGTGAAGGCGCACCTTACTGCACTTTTCACGCGCTCAATGAGTTTCTTATCTCAAAACAAAGCCTTTCAGGGCTCATTGACATTGAAGCAAAGATTGAGGACTACAGCTTTAATACCTACTTTTGCGATTCTCTTATCATCGGCACGCCTACAGGCTCAACTGCGTATAATATCTCTGCGGGTGGCTCGGTGGTGTATCCGTATTCAAAAAATATTTTGCTAACTCCAGTCGCGCCGCATTCCCTCACGCAACGCCCGCTTATTATCGATAGCTCTATGCGCTTAGAATTTAGCGTTAAAGAATCCGCGCTTCTTATCATCGATGGGCAGGAAAATATCGATATTTTGCCAAAAGATAGAATCTGCATTCAAGAATCCGCGCAGTGCGCATATCTCATCTACCCAAAAGCGCGCAATTATTTTCAAGTCTTACGCGAAAAATTCAAATGGGGCGAGCTATGATTACGCGTATTTTGATTAATAATTCGCCCGCTTTCAAACTCCTAGAATTGCACCTTTTTAAGGGCTTTAATGTCTTTAGTGGGGCGAGTGGAAGCGGGAAATCTGTTTTTATGGAATCTTTGCTTGCGATGTTTGGTATTAAAGATTCAAATGCGGATTTGATTGAGATTAACCTCTCTCTTGAAGCGCTTGAAATTGATTTAGCAGACTATGGGATTTTGGAAGAAGATTCTCAAATCGTGCTAAGCATTTTAAAAAAAGAAAAAGTGCGTTATTTTATCAACCATCAATCAAGCTCAAAAAAGCGCCTAAGCGAGCTAGTCGCGGGCTTTGGGAAGCATATTAGCGCGCGTGGGGAAAGCGATGTGAGCGCGCAAAATATTTTAAAGATTTTAGATTCTTTTATCGCGCTAAAAAATCCCAAACATAGTGAAATTTTAGAATCTGTGAAAAGTGATTTTAGCGCGCTTGAAAGCGCAAAAAAATCCCTTCTTACATTAGAATCTAATCAGTCCCAAATCGAAACGCTCAAAGAAATCGCGCGCTTTGAAGTGGAAAAAATCACCTCCATCGCGCCAAAAGTTGGTGAGCTAGACGAGCTTTTAGAGCTTAAAAAAACGCTTTCAAAGCAAGAAAAAATCACAGATTCTATCCAGCAAGTGCGCCTAGCGCTAGAAAATCTTAGCTGTGTGGATAGCTTTTTGCAAGCAAGCGAGTGCAAATGCGAGGCGTTTTTTGATGGGCTAAATGAGCTTGAAGCGCTGCTAGATTCTAAACAACAGCAATTACAAAGCCTAGAAGAGCTTGACGCGGAAAAGATTTTGGAGCGCATTAGCGCGCTTAGCGAGCTTACACGGCGCTATGGAAGCATAGAGCGCGCGCTTGAGGTGTGCAAGGAACAGCAGGAAAAGCTACATTCTTATGAAAATATGGATTTTGACAAAAAAGAATTAGAATCTAAAATTGCAAGCCTGCAAACGCGCCTGCAAGAGCAAAGCACGCAATTGCACCAAAACCGCGCAAAGGCTTTGCCACAATTTTGCAAAGAGCTTTCAAGCACTTGCGAGGAATTGCGCTTAAAACCGCTGGAGATGAATTTGCAGGAAAAAAGCCTAGATTCTAGCGGAAGTGATGAAGTTATGACGACTTTAGGAAACTCGCAGATTCAGACTTTGAGCTCAGGGGAATACAATCGCCTGCGTTTGGCGCTTTTGTGCATTGATGTGAGCATTAGTCCGCGTGCTGGCGTGCTTGTGCTTGATGAGATTGACGCAAACCTAAGCGGGCAGGAAAGTGAAGGTGTGGCAAAAATCCTCAAACGCCTTTCACGCGCTTATCAAATCTTTGCAATCTCTCATCAGCCACATATGCCAACGCTTGCGGATAATCATTACCTTGTGTATAAAGATGGCGAAAAAAGCGAAGTGAAGCTCCTTGATACGCAGGGGCGCATTAATGAAATCGCGCGTATGATTAGTGGCGCGGAAATCAGCAAGGAAGCGCTAGAATTTGCCAAAAACGCACTTGCCAAAAGCGGGGTTTTGTGATTTTGTCAAATTTGAGATAGCAATGACGGCGATGACGCGATGGCAGAAGTTTAAACGCAACAAAAGGGCGTATATTTCGCTGTGGATTTTTGGGCTTTTGTTTGTTGTGAGTCTCCTTGCGCCTTTTTTAGCAAATGACAAGCCACTTTTTATTTATCACAATCACAAAGCCTATTTTCCGCTTTTCTTTGACTATCCAGAAACCACCTTTGGCGGGGATTTTGAAAGCTATACAAATTATTTAGATTCTTATGTCAAAGACACTTTGCTAAAGGATTCTCTTGTTATCCGCGCGCCCATTCCGTATAGCTTTGAGAGTATTAATTTTGATTTAAACGAGCCTTTTCCCACGCCACCAGATTCTACGCATTATCTAGGCACTGATGATAAATCGCGCGATGTGGCTGCGCGTATCCTCTATGGACTACGCACTTCGATTGCTTTTGGGCTCATTCTAACCTTTTTTAGCGCGGTGGTTGGGATTTTTGTAGGTGCGTTGCAGGGCTATTATGGCGGGTTTGTGGATTTGCTCGGACAGCGCGTTATTGAGGTGTGGAACTCCATTCCTATTTTGTTTGTGATTGTTATCATTTCAAATATTTTGAGCCCAAATTTTTGGTGGATTCTGCTTATTGTGCTGGCGTTTTCGTGGATCAGCCTTTCAAGCGTTGTGAGGGCGGAATTTTTAAAAGGGCGCAATCTTGAGTATGTCAAGGCAGCAAAAACTCTGGGGCTAAGCGATTGGCGCATTATGTGGAAGCATATTTTGCCAAATGCGATGATTTCAAGCATTACTTATATCCCTTTTGTGTGCGCGAGCGGGATTATCGCGCTTGGCAGTCTTGATTTTTTGGGCTTTGGCGTGGGTGCGCAAAGTGCGAGTTTGGGCGAGATCCTAGCACAGGGCAAAAATAATCTCACCGCGCCACACCTTGGAATCAGCGCATTTGTGATACTTTCAATCTTGCTTTCTATCCTTGTATTTATCGGTGAAGGCGTGAGAGATGCCTTTGATGTGAGAATGCAAAATATAGCAAAAGAAGCTTAAGAAATCATTGTCTCTAGCAACTTGCTTTGGGTTAAAAACATATATACGCCCGTGCCACAGAGGATTGCGAGGAATGAAAATTTGGTGAGTAAAAAAAGCACAATGACAACGCTACTTGCGATGATTTCTTTTAGTGGCAAGTGAGAAAGCGCGCTTAAAGTAAGAATGTCTTTGAAACAAAACACAAGCAAGATTCCAATAATCATCGGCGGGGCGAGCCTGCCAAGATAAAGCACGAAATTTGGAATCTTTTTGGCAAAAAGCACAAAAGGCAATGCGCGCGTGGCAAAAGTCCCAAGCGCCAAAGCCAAGATAAATGCGCCAAGTGCCAAAGGGCTATCAATCTGCATGCTTATTTCCTTTTTGCTTTATAAAAGGTTTGCGTTAGATTCTTAGGTAGATTCTTATAAATTAGCGCCAAAGCAATGCCAATAAAAATCGCTGGCAATAAAAATGAATCCGCCCCAAAAATCCACAAACTAAGCGCACCTATAGCGATGCCAACCATGCCTAGCCATTTATGCGTCTTAAACTGCTCTAAGAAAATCACAAGAAACACCGCGCTCATCACAAACTCCACGCCTTGCGTGCTAATGCCATTTTTATGCAAAAGTGTCGCGCTCAAGCTCCCGCCCACACAGCCAATAATCCAATAAATCTGATTAAGTAGCGCGATAAAAAAGCAATAAAGAGCATTTTCAGAATCTGCTGGGGTTTGTGAATCTTCTAATGCTGTTTTAGAATCTTGCAAATCTTGCGTGCATTGTGGGCTTGTAGATTCTAAAGTTTGCAGAGGTTTTTTGAGAGAATCTGCGTGCTTTGGATTTTTAAGATTAAGTAAGGCAAAGGTTTCATCAGTGAGTGAAAAAATCATATAAAATTTTTTAAAGCCTTTATATTTGCTAAATGCCCCAAGCATGCTAATACCATAAAAAATATGGCGCGCATTGATGACAAATGCCAGCACCACAAGCGCAATAAAATCAAGCCCTTGTGCCAAAAGCTCAACTGCAGCAAACTGCATCACGCCCGCATAAATAAACACGCCCATAAAAAACGCACACAGCGCGCCGTAGCCCTTTTCATCAAGCATAATGCCAAACGCCCCGCCCATAAGCACATAGCCAAGCATAATAGGCAGGCTCGCCAAAAAAGCACTTTTAAAAATCTGCCAACGACTTTGCAAGGCGGAAATCCAAGTTCTTTCAAAGATATTTACATTTTTGTCTTTGCGCGTATGCCAATAAGCCCTAAACCAAGCGTAATGCTTTCACTCACCACAAGCAAGGTTTTTAGGATAAGCGCGCTTTGTGGGTGCTGCAAAATCGTATGTGTGTTGTAAAAACTATGCAAATCACTTGCGAGATTCTTAAGATACTCGCATATTTTTTGAATCTCTCGTTCTTTAAACGCGGATTCTAGCACTTGATGGATTCCTAGCGCGTGGAATTGCAAGAAAAGCAAATCCTCTTTTAAGCTTTGCTCTAAAGATTCATACGCGCCTTTTGCGCTGCTAATCTCTTTTCTATCAAGCCCGCTTTTTTCGATGAGCGTGTGGATTCTGGCGTTTGCATAATTGATATAAAAAATCGGATTGCTAGAATCCTGCGCACTAAGCGTATCAACATCAAATTCTAAATGCGTATCCACGCGCTTAGTCAAAAACACAAAGCGCAACGCCTCCGCGCCAATGTCAGCCACAACATCTTTCAGCAAGATAAAATTCCCCGCGCGCTTGCTCATTTTGTAATTTTGCCCGTTTTTACTCAAAGCCACCATTTGCGAAAGTAGCACTTCTAAGCGCGCGCTATCATAACCCAGAAACTCGATGGCTGCCTTCACACGCGGGATATAGCCGTGATGATCCGCGCCCCAAATATTGATATAACGCGAAAAATTGCGCTCAAATTTATCATTGTGATAAATAATATCACCCGCCAAATAAGTAGGCTCGCCACTCTCACGCACGATGACGCGATCCTTTTCATCGCCTTTTTGCGAGGATAAAAGCCAAGTTTTGCCTTCCTTTACTTCCACGCCACCATTTTGTACTAATTTTTGCAAAGTGCTATCCCAGCGCGAAAACAGCGCCTTTTCACTCACAAAATTATCAAAACTTATATTTAGCTCTTGCAAGTTTTCTTTAATCTCTTCAAGCATCAAATCCTTAGCAAACTCGCTTAGGCGCGCAATAGATTCTTTATTTTCAAAAATACTTGCGCCAAATTTTTCAAGTGCTAGCTTTGCAATATCCACGATATAAAGCCCTTTGTAATACTGCTCTGGGTAGTTCACTTCCCTGCCTAAAAGCTCATTTCCAGCCAAAAACACAGAAAGCCCCAGCACCTCAATCTGCGCGCCCGCGTCATTTATATAGTATTCGCTCACAATCTTATAGCCCAAAAACTCCCCAATGCGCTTCAAGCTATCGCCATAAATCGCACCCCTTGCGTGCCCTATGTGAAGCGGACCTGTGGGATTAGCGCTAACAAATTCAAGTAAAATAGATTCTGTCTTTGGCGCATGCGGGATAAAATAGGCGTTTTTAAGCGCCTTTTCACAAAGAGAATCTAAAAATTTTTCACTCAAGGTAAAATTAATATAGCCATTAAGCGCCTCAACTTTGCCAAACTCCTCACATGGTGAAAAAATCTCTATAAGTTCGCTAGCGATGGCATTTGGGGCTTTGCGCAAAGGTTTTGCAAGCAAAAAGGCAATGGGCGTGGCAAAATGTCCGAGGTTTTTTTGCTTTGGGCGTTCAAGTGGTAAGGAAATAGGCTCAAGCCCGAGCGGGGAGAGAATCTTTGTGAAAAGCAGATTCTCACAAAGCGCCTTGATATGCTGATGCATTAGTCTTCTTTTTTAGATTCTGTCGTGGTTTTGGTTGGTTTTGGTTGTTGCTCGTTTTGAGCGATTTTTTCGGTGGTATTTTGCACCGCGTCCTGCTCCTCATCTTCTTTGATGGCTTTTTTGAAGTTTTTTACGCCACTTCCTAAGCCTTTCATTAATTCTGGGATCTTCTTCCCTCCAAAAAGTAATAAAACTATAACTAAGATTATAACTACTTGCCAAACGCTTGGTGGTGTCATTTCCTCTCCTTTGTGTGTGATTTGTGAGCTTGCTAAATTGCTAAAAGTGCGCCATTATAACAAAAAAGCCACAATTTAATTCCAATTTTTCAATAACTCATCATTTTGATTTGTGTTACGATACAAAAGGCTTGTAGCAATGCTGACAATGGCTTGTGTGGCGCTTTTAATGTCATCATTAATAATGAGATAATCAAAATTTTGCAAATGTTGCATTTCGTTAAACGCCTGCATAAGGCGGAATTCTATCGTTTGCGCGTCATCAGTTTGGCGCTTTTGCAGGCGATTTTTGAGAATCTCCTTATTTTTTGTGGTGATAAACACGGACTTCGCGCTTCCTCCAAAATACTGCTTTATATCCCTATGCCCCTGCACATCGACATCAAAAATCACCAACTTCCCAGAATCTAGCGCATTCATAATAGGCTCTAGCGCCGTGCCATAGTAGTTATTATGCACCTGTGCCCATTCTAAGAACTTCCCCTCTTTGACTTGCGCTAAAAACGCTTCCTTATCCACGAAGTGATAATGCACGCCATCGACTTCACCATCGCGCTTTGGGCGTGTGGTGGTGGAGATAGAGAAATACACATTTGGCATTTTTAGGATTTCATTTGTAAGCGTGCTTTTCCCACAGCCACTAGGACCAGAGATGATTAAAAGCGCGCCATTTACTTGCTGTGGGGGCGTTGTGGTTTTTTTATCAGTCATTATGCTTGTCCTTAAAGCTAATATTTATCGTCACTTCTAAGCCATTTAAAAGCTCTTTAGTCTCGCTACTTTGGATATTTTGCAGGCTTTGAGAGATGGTTTTATTAAGAGAATCGCTAATTTCTTGAAGTGCATTTTGATGAGTTTGTAAATCCTTAGGAAGCGTGATTTCATCAATTTGCATATCTTTAGAATCTGTTTGCGCATTTTCTAAATTTTGCACCTCTGCGCTTTCATCAATCGCTTCGCCCAAAGCTTGACGCACTTCATTTTCGCTTAGAGATTGAAAATCTTGCGTGGATTCTGGCGCAGATTCTATAGACTCTTGGCTAATTTGTGAGGCTTTAGAATCTTCCTCTTTAGCTTCCTTAGATTCTTGCGCTTCTTGTTCATGTGGCGTCTCTTGGCTTTCGCCTAACGCTTCTTTACCTTCCTCTTTACTTTCCTCTTGCGCGCTTTGCATATCCAAATCCCCTAAGCTTTCCAAATCCGCTAAATCATCGTTTTGCTCGTGTGGTTGCTCCTCTTGCGCGGTATTTTCCAAATGTGGCGCAAGCTCATCAGGCAGGGCATCGCTCACCTCTAAATTCTCGTTTTCAAGCGATTGGATTTCTGCTGTGTCCAAATCGCCCAGCGAAGTCGTATCGATTTCAGAAATTTCAGAATCTTGCGCGCTTTGCTCGTCTAAAGATTCTATTTTGCCCTCATCATCAGCTTTGCCCTCATCACTCCCATCACTTATCTCATTTTCATCGGCTTCATTTTCACTTGTTTGGGTGGATTGCGCTTGATTCTCATCTTGTGCGAAAAATGCCTCGTTAGATTCTGCAGATTCTGCCAAGTCGCTAGCTTCTTTGGGATCTTTAGAATCCTCTAGCTCGGCTTTAAGATCATTTAAGCTTGCCATGCCCAAATCCTCGCCTAATTCCAAATCGCCAAACTCATGCGTATCAAGCTCTTTGTTGTCCTCAAGCGCGTCAGTTGGGATTTCCAAATCATCAAGGTTAATATCCTCTAACCCGAGATCCAAAGATTCTAAATTTTCATCTTGCGCGCCTTGTGGCTCTTGCACGCTCTCGTGGCTTTCATCTGCGCCATCACTTTGCGCGCTATCTTGTGGCTGCGCTGTTTTGCTTGGGCTTTCAATCTCATGGAGTAAATCGCTTACTTCACTCAACTGCGCGGAATCTAGCACTTGCGGCGATTGCGCAGGTGCAGAATCTACCTCTTCTAAGTTTTCTAAGTCTAAGTTCTCTTTATCCGAGTTTTCTTGTTGCGCTGTTTCTTGCGTTGCGTTAGTTTCTGGCGCTTCTAAATTATTTTCTAAATGATCTTCCAAGTTGCTTTCTAAATTATTTTCTGGCTCATTTTCTCGCGTGTCTAAACTTATCGCCTCTTGCAAATCCCCCAAATCCTTGTTATCCTCTAAAATATCATCAAGCCCTAAATCCAAATCCTCTAAATTTATTTCATCAGATTCTACGCTCTCTGCGCTTGCTTGCGTGTTTTCCTCTTGTGCGTCCTCTTGTGCTGGCGCAGATTCTAAATCCTTAGAATCTTCTTGTGCGTCCATTGCTTCATTTTGCGCTTCATCTTGCGTTTCTTGTTGCGCCTTATCTTTGCTCTCCTCTTTAGCTTCATCTTGTGCAGAATCTTGCTCGCTTTGTGTCTCTTGCGCGCTTTGCTCATTATCAAGCGTAACTTCATCAAGCCCATCTACATGCGCAAGCAACGCGTCTAAATCCTCCATCGGACTACCTTCATGGCGCTCATCTTCGCTAAAATCAATAGAATCTAAGCTGACTTTTTCTTTCTCATCTTTTTCAGGCGTTTCAGGATCTGGGGTTTGCAATGAGCTAAGCTCGTCCAACTCCTTGTCATCAGGCACTTCTAAATCCAAATCACCTAATAAATCCTGCGTGTCAATTTTTTCGCTTTTCTCCTCGTTATCCTCGCTAGACTCGTGTGATTCTGTGGTTTCGAGGTTGAGCTCTTTTGAAAGCGCGGAAAGATCGCTTAAAGGCTCGCTAGATTCTTGGGATTCTTGAGTTTGCGCGCTAGATTCTTGAGTTTGTGCGCTTTCACTTTCTTGCATCTCTTTATTTGATGTCTCTTGCTCTTGTGGCTCTTGTGGCGTTTGCTCTTGCGCTTCTTGTTTTGGCGCGTTGAAATGCTCTTTTGTCTGCAATTTCGCTATTTCTTGCAAAATAATATCTAGCACATGCGTTGGGATAAAAGGCTTTTTTATATACTCGCTAAAACCACTTGGCATACCATCGCGCTTGGAGTAAATCAAGCACGCGCGACGCCCTTTGATAAGCGCATCAAACTGCTCTTTTTCCAAATTATAGCAATCATCATCAGCGATAATATAGTCATATTGCTCCATATCGCCTACCTGCTTTGCCTCGCTCACGCTGACAAGCTCTACATTCGCCTTCTGTGCGGTAACCTCAACGAGCTTTTGGACTATTTGGTTGGTATTGATGAAGAGTATTTTCATATTTGGCTAACCTTTTTCTTAAAGCATTTTGTGTATTATAGCTAAAGTGCTTTTAATTTTTTAGTAAAAAAGGAACGCAATGTTTGGAAAGTTTTTTAGAGTGGTGATTTTTAGCGCGATTTTTGTATGCGCGCCAAATTTAGCTGTAAATTTTACTAAAAAGGTGGATTCTCAAAACATAGCGCAAGTTAAAAAAATAGCAAGCACCCAAAATAACGAGCAACTTTTTTTCATGCCTTTTGAGCAAAAACAAGCCCTAAATGCGCTACTCTCTAGCTTTAAAAGCGCAAAGCAAAGCATACAAGTTTCAATCTATAGCTTCACAAATAAAGAAATCGCTAAAGCGCTCAAAGACGCGGCTGCACGCGGGGTAAAGGTAGCAATCATTTATGATAAAGACTCAAATGCTAAAAACAAAACCTCTACAATTGGCTATCTAGCAAAATACAAAAATATCTCAGTCTGCCTTTTAGAAGGGCTTGATGCAGGCAAATACAAAGGCATAATGCACCAAAAAATGGCAATTGTGGATTCTAGACTTCTTGTTTTAGGCTCGGCAAATTGGAGCAAAAGCGCGTTTGAATACAATTACGAAACCTTGCTTTTTAGCGACAACACGGAGTTTGTGGCAAAAGCACAGCGCACATTTGCCCTAATGGCGCAAAAATGCCAAATGTTTTGAAGCTAAAATTAAAACCCAAGACATAGAATCTGCCAGAGTTTTTCCACCTCGCTATCTTCCAGCTCAATCGTGCTTGCTTGCTGCAAAAATCTTAAGATTTTTTGCTTATTAAACCTAGCGCCCTGCACGCATTTTGTATGTGCAAATAAAAACGCCCTGCCAAGCGTAATTTCAGAATCTAGCGCCTCTTCGCACACAAAGCATTTATCTTCTTCTCTCAAACGCCCTTCAAAGGACAAAAGCTGCGCATAAGATTCTAAAAGCGCGCGCAGTGGATTTTGTCGCTCAAGCTTTCTTGCACTTTTTTGCAAAAGCTCATAATAAAACGCCTCTATTTCAGAGACTTCATACAAGTGGCGCTCTAAAAGCTGAATAAATTTCTGCCAAATAAACACGCGCTCATATTCCCTCTCCCATGAATGCGCCAAATGCAAAATATTGCGCGCTTGTGGGAGATACACGCCCTCTATTTTTTGCTCGAAGTCGATTTTATAACCAAGTGCGATCGTGCTATGTCGCGCCCCATAGAATCGATAAAAACTGCTAAGGTGCGAAGGTGTGAGAATCTTTAACACCACATCTTCATTTTTAGCTGGAGTGATTTTGAGTATATAGCCCTGCATACGCGCCTTTAAAAAAGTAAGATTTTATAAAAAGTATTTTACAATGCCTAAAATTTATTCTCAAGGTTTGGTATGAAAAATCTTTCAAAGCCCACAAAAAGCCAGATTCCAAAGCAGATTCAAAGTCCATTTCAAAGTCCATTTTTTGAATCTTGCATAAATGCTAGCAAAGAAATTATCACAAAGCTAAATACAAAAGAGCAGGCACTTTTCACCAAAGGCACAAGGGGCAATGGCGGGGATATTAGCATAGGCGCGGATTTGATGAGTGAAGAGATTTTTAAGCGCGCATTTTTGCCTTTATGCAGTATAGATTCTGAAGAAAGTGGCTTTATGCAAGGTGGGAGCAGTGATATTTTGGTGCTTGATCCCCTTGATGGGAGTGACAATTTTCTTTCACATATTCCCTACTATGGCGCATCTTTGGCACTTTGTGATGGAAAAAGAGAAGTCAAAGAAGCAGCGATTATAAATTTTTGCACCCAAACAATGCTTTTTGGTAATTTAGAATCCACTTGGGAAATCCCGCTAAATGCGCCTGAATGCGCACAAAAGATTCTTAAATGTGATACACAATCCCCAAAATGTGGCGTGTTTGAGAAAGCCTACTCAAATCCACTTTTTGCGCTAAAGTTAAAAGAAAATGGCTTAAAATTCCGCTCGCTAGGTGCGAGTGCGCTTTCTCTTAGCCTCGCGCATAAGGTAAAATTTATGCTGTTTTTAGGCACGATTAGGGAATATGATTGCAAGGCGGGATTGTTTTTGTGTAGAGATTTGTATATTTCACATACGCAAGATTCTCTACTTATAAGCAAAGATAAGCAAACTTTTGCTATTATCACGCAGCTTTTAAATCAACAGCAAATTTAAGGCTTTTTAGGGCTTTAGTAAGGATTTGTAATGTCATTTAGCGATTTTTTTAAAACAAAAAAAACTGAGCCACGAGCCCAAAATTCCGATGCGCCATCACATTGGATAAAATGCCCAAGTTGCGGGGCGCTCATGTATTACAAAGAGATTTTTTCACAATCTCATGTCTGCCCCAAATGCAATTACCACTTCAGAATCTCTGCAAGCGAGCGTATCGGACTTTTATGCGATAGTTTCAAAGAGTTTGATAAAGAATTGCGCCCGATTGATCCACTAGAATTTGTCGATAAAAAAAGCTACAAAAAGCGCATTCAAGAAGGCGAGGCAAAAACAGGCAGAGCAAGTTCAGTCATCGCTGGAGAGGCATTTATAAATGGCTTAGGCGTGCAGTTGGTGGTGTTTGATTTTGATTTTATGGGTGGCTCTTTAGGATCAGTTGAGGGCGAAAAAATCGTGCGTGCGATAAATCGCGCCATCACCTCACGCCAACCGCTTATCATCTGCTCTACAAGCGGTGGCGCGCGCATGCAAGAATCCACCTTCTCTCTTATGCAAATGGCAAAAACCTCCGCCGCGCTTAACAAGCTAAGCGAAGCCAAACTTCCTTTTATCTCTGTGCTTTCAGATCCTACATTTGGTGGCGTGAGCGCGAGTTTTGCATTTTTGGGTGATATCATCATCGCGGAGCCGGGTGCGATTATCGGCTTTGCTGGACCGCGTGTGATTAAGCAAACTATTGGCGCGGATTTACCGCAAGGATTCCAAACAGCGGAATTTTTGCTCGAACACGGACTTATTGATATGGTTGTAGAGCGCAAGGATTTGAAAAAAACGCTTTTTGATCTTTGCAAGTTTTTGACGCAAAAAAATGAAGTGCAACCTATATTGTATTAGTCGGGCAGATTCCGAGATTGAAGCGATGGTTAGGGACTTTGGAATGAAAATTCAAGGCTTTGGCGCAAAACTTAGCGTGATTGATATTTTCACGCCTGCCATTGCTAAGGCGCAAAAAATCTCCGCGCAAAAAGCAAGGGAATCTTACACCAACGCGCTAAGCCCATTTATCAAACCCCACGCGCAAAATATCGCCCTGCACCCGCAGGCAAAAATGCTAGATTCTTTTCAATTTGCACAAACTTTTGAAAACAAACAAGAAGTAAATTTTTTTATCGGCGGGGCGTATGGCTTTGAAGAAGCTTTTTTACAAAAGCTTAAAACCCTCTCCTTAAGCCCGCTCACACTTAGTCATAAAATCGCAAAGCTTGTGCTGTGTGAGCAGATTTATCGCGCACTTAGCATTTTGGCAAAGCACCCCTATCATAAGTAGCGTTCATCTTGTTTTAATGGAGGTTTGGAAAGTTTCATGGATTACGCGTTTTTTGAGAATTTGTTGAAAGAAAGAAAGAAAAAGCTTGAGGATTCATTGTTTGAAAAAAATGAGATTTTGCGTGAGTGGAATAATTCGCATTTTAGTGACGATGGTGATGTAGTCGCAGCGAGCGCACATGGGAATAAGACGATTTCCATTATGGAGCTGCAGAAAAAAGAGATACAAGAAATCGAGCATTCCTTAGAAAAAATCAAAAACAAAACCTATGGAATCTGCGAGATGTGCGATGAGGAGATTAGCATCGAGCGTTTAAAAATCAAGCCTCACGCAAAATATTGTATCCAATGTCGCGAATACTTTGAGAAAACTCAGCATTTGCAGGATAAATTTAAGAATCTAAAAACGAAGGGTTCAAACACAAAGGAATTTGATGAAATTTAAATACTACATGGCTTTTAGCGCCATTTTTTGCTTTCTGCTTGGCATTTATGCCTATAGCTTAGATTTGGGAAGTTATAGCTTTATAGTGCCACATTTTCATAATGAAATCACCCTGCCAATCGCGCTGTGGCTGATTTTGCTTATATTTATTTTCTTTATTTGCACGCTGGTGCTTTTTGGCGCGAGCTTTGCGCTTGAGCTTGTGCGCTCTTATCAGACAAAAAGCGATTTTGACAAGCTTTTATCACAGATAAATTCCCAAGCACTCAACAAGCCGATTGAAAACAAAGTCTATAAAAACGCTAATATCGCAAGTATTTCTAAGATTCTCGCGCGCTTTTATCTCAAACCGCGCTTAGATTCTAAGGAATGCTTTGAGCCAAAGATTGACAAACTTTTTGAAGATTATAAAAATGTGATGAGTGGCAAAAATGTGGATTTGAAAGCCTACAGCCTTGATAAGGAAAATAAATTTAGCATACAAAATAACAAAAACAAAATCAAAGAGGATAAAAAATTTGCCTTTAGTGTGCTTACAAAGGCTGAACCAAAGGAGTTAAGGGATTTTGCGATTAAGGAGATTCTCAAACTCGGGGATAAAAAAGAGCTAGAAAAATTATTTTCTTATGAAATCAAGCTAGAGCCTTGCATGAAAGAATCTTTAATCGAAGCTTTTATGCGCGAAAAAGACGCATTTAGCACAGATTTTTTGGCAAAAAGCTTGCAACAAGTGGGCTTTACGCAAAGCGATTATCTCAATCTTGCAAAAAGCGCAAAGGGGATTTTAGAGCCAGATTCTTGGTATAAGCTTTTTGAAAATCTTGCAAATAGCGATGAGAAAGCAGAAATCGCGCTTTTTTATGTCATGCTAGAACTAGAAATGATTGATAAAGTGCGCGAGCGCAGGGCACTGCATGGCAAGGACGAACTGCGCTTTATTGATGCGTATTTGGACTTGCGCGATACCTCAAAGCGTCGCTACGGGCTTGATATCTTTTTTAATCAGTTTAGCTAAAGGAAGCGCGATGCTAGAATCTAAACATTTTTCAGCCCTGCAAAATATCGTAGGCAAGGAAGACTGCCACAATGACAAGGCGCATTTAATCGCGTATTGCTATGACGCTACGCGCGAGCGCTACGAGCCTGATGCGGTGGTGTATCCGCAAGATGAAAAGGAAGTAAGCGCGATTCTCAAATATTGCAATGAACATAAAATCGCCATTATCCCACGCGGTGCGGGAAGTGGCTTTACCGGTGGCGCGCTGCCTGCAAATGGCGGGATAATTTTGGCGATGGAAAAATATTTCAATAAGATTCTAGAAATTGATGAAAAAAACCTTATCGCGCGCGTGCAACCCGGCGTGGTGAATAAACTCTTTCAAAACGAAGTCGAAAAACGCGGGCTTTTCTATCCGCCAGATCCTGCAAGTCAAGACTATAGCACACTTGGGGGCAATGTAAGCGAAAATGCCGGTGGTATGCGCGCTGCAAAATATGGAATCACCAAAGACTATGTAATGGCATTGCGCGCGGTGTTACCAAATGGCGAGATAATCCGCGCGGGCAAAAAGACGATAAAAGATGTCGCAGGCTATAACATAGTAGGTACGCTGATTGCCAGCGAAGGCACGCTAGCGGTGCTTACAGAGCTTACTTTAAAGCTTATTGCCAAGCCAAAATTTAAGCGTTCAGCCATGGGGATTTTTGATAGCATAAATGACGCGATGAATGCGGTGTATAAAAGCATGGCAAGCGGGCTTAGCCCGGTGGCGATGGAGTTTTTGGATAATCTTAGTATCCGTGCGGTGGAGGAGCGATTTCATAAAGGATTGCCTATTAATGCTGGTGCGATACTTATCACGCAGGTTGATGGCGATTTGCCAGAAGTGATTAATTATCAACTAAGCGCGCTAGAATCGAAGTTTAAAGAAAATGGTTGCAAAGAATTTAAAATCGCTCAAAACGAGCAAGAAGAAGAGGACTTGTGGTTTGCACGGCGTAATGTGAGCCAAAGTATCACAATCTATGGCAAAAAAAAGCTAAACGAAGATATCACCGTTCCGCGCGCGCGATTGCCTGAATTGCTTGAAGGAATAGGAAAAGTGAGTGAAAAATATGGCTTTAAGATTCCATGTTTTGGACATACCGGCGATGGCAATGTGCATACAAATGTGATGGTGGCGGATTTGAAAGATTTAGAAAAAGGACATGAGGCGATAACGGAGATTTTTAAGCTCGCAGTGGAGCTGGAAGGCACACTTAGTGGCGAGCATGGCATTGGGCTTTCAAAAGCGCCATTTATGCACCTAGCTTTTAGCGAAGCGGAAATGGAGCTTTTTAGAAGTCTCAAGCGCGCCTTTGATCCAAATAATATTTTAAATCCGGGCAAAATGGGATTATAAAAATCTAAAGGAGATTCTATGAAAAAGCTTGCGATTTTGGCGGTTTTGGTTTGTTCTTTGCTTTTTGGCGATGATTGGGACGATGATTATTGGAAGGAGAGGACTTTTATGAATAAGAAAAATCTTGGATTTGCTCTTTGTGTAAAAACATTTTACAAAGACTTGCCAAGCGAAATAGCAGACGCTTCTAAGGCTTTTAATTCAATCGACTTTACTGACCCAGATGATTTTGAAAGAATTCCTAAATTTATCCATGCTAATATTGATCGCTATATGCCAAACTTCAAACACCCAGAACGCTACCCTGAAAAATGGTATTTTGTAGCTTGTTTGGATATGTATAATTCTGAAGAGTATGAAGATATGATACGAAGGAAGGGCAAATACGCTAAGTGAAAAAAGGAGATTGCATGAAGCATCTTGCATTGCTAGTTTTGCTGGGGGTTTCTATGTGCTTATGTGCGGAGGAATGTTTGGATTATGATGACAAGAGCAGTTCATCATATCTTAGTAGCAAGCAGTTTTCTCAAGATCTAAATTTTGCTAGAGTGCATATGGTAAAGACGATGAAAGACTATGGGTTTGGCGTCTGTCTTAGATATTTTGATTTGGATTCAAGGAAAGAGGATGAAATGAATTATTTTCAGAAACATTTAAGAGATATAGAATCTAGAAAATGGAAAGATGATCGTTGCATCACAACAGATAAAGGAAAAAGGATAAAAGAGGAAGTTGAAAACTATGTCATAGATTATAGGAGAAAATCAGTAGAATCATACAAAAACATCGTAACAGAAGCCCGACTTAAAGAAATGCTAGAAACCCCTCCGCTTTTAGCATGGTGTTTGTCCTTTTATGAATCCAAAGAATACCACGATGAGATAGAGCGCATAGTCAAAAAATACTGCAAGGATTGCAAGTAGCTTTGCAATCCTAAATGAAGCTAAACTAAAGAGATTTGCCTATTTTATCTATTTATAGTCGCTCTTTGAGTAGCTCATTTACACGCGCGGGATTTGCACCTTTGGCACTCTTCATCACTTGCCCGACAAAGAATCCAAAAAGCTTGTCTTTCCCACTTTTGTATTCCGCGACTTTATCAGCATTTGCCGCGATGATGGATTCTATCGCGCTAATAATTGCGCCATCATCATTTACCTGCGCTAGCCCCATAGATTCTATGAGAGAATCCACATCGCCACCTTTTTGCTCCACTAGCACATCTAAAATTTCCTTAGCACTTTTGCCACTTATTTTGCTAGATTCTACACGCAAAACAAGCGTGGCTAAGGTTTTAGAATCTATCCCGCAAGTTTGCAAGGTATTTTCACCCTTTAATCGCCCCAAAAGCTCGTTTGTAAGCCAATTTTGCGCTCCTTTTGCGCTTGCGCCAAATTCTAGCATGCTTTCAAAAAACTGCGTGAGCTCTAGCTGGCTTATTAGCACCTTTGCCTGCGCCTCGCTTAGCCCAAAGTCCGCCACATAGCGCGCGCATTTAGCATCTGGCATTTCTGGAATCTGCCTGCCCTCACTCATCAATGCTTCATCAATAAACACCGGTAACAAATCCGGATCCGGGAAATAGCGATAATCCGCCGCCTCTTCCTTGCCACGCATAGATCGCGTCTCACCTTTTGCAGTGTCAAAAAGGCGCGTTTCCTGCACGACTTCGCGCTCATATTTACCATCTTCCCATGCTTCTATTTGGCGCGCAACTTCGTATTCTATGGCTTTTTGGATAAATTTAAAAGAGTTTAGATTCTTTATCTCCACGCGCGTATAAAGCTTAGTATCGCCTTTTGGGCGGATAGAGACATTCGCATCACAGCGGAAGCTCCCTTCTTGCATATTTGCGTCACTTATTCCCAAAAAGCGCACGATAGAATGCAACTTTTTAAGATACGCCACCGCCTCGCTAGAATCTCGCATATCCGGCTCGCTGACAATCTCAAGCAATGGCGTGCAAGCGCGGTTTAAATCCACTTTTGAGACATTGCCCTCATGGATATTTTTGCCCGCGTCTTCTTCGAGGTGTGCGCGCGTGACGCCGATTGTTTTACTGCCATTTTCTAGCTCGATTTCTATGTTTCCGCGCCCAACGATTGGGATTTCGTATTGGCTGATTTGGTAGGCTTTTGGCAAGTCGGGGTAGAAGTAGTTTTTGCGCGCAAATATGGAGTTTTGGTTGATTTGTGCATCTATCGCGGTGCCAAAAGAGATTGCCTTTTTCACTGCTTCGCGATTGAGCACAGGCAATGCGCCCGGAAGCCCCAAACAAGTTGGGCAGACATTTTTATTTGGCTCATCGCCAAAGCTCGTCGCACAGGAGCAAAAAATCTTAGTGCGCGTGTTTAGCTGTACATGCACTTCTAAGCCAATGATGGTTTCAAACATAGTATTTGCACTCACTTGATATCCTTTAGGTAAGCTTTTAAAGGCGCAAGTATAGCAAAAGCGCCTTAAAATTTAGGAAAAGGAAAAAATCTCAAAAATTTAATAGTAATATATTGTTATAGTAACAATTTTATACTATACTTCGCCCTTACTTTGGAAATATAGAATCTCAACCTAATTAAATTAATAGAGATAACAAAGTTTAAGTATTTTACCTAAGGAGTAAGACAATGAAAAAATTAAGAATGGCACAAGGTGCTGTTATCGCGCTTGCGCTGTTATTTTTAGCTTGTGGTGAGGAAAAGCAACAAGCAGGCGCGAAAGGCGCGTTGCCTGTGGGGACAAAGGTTTTGCAAGCGCAAACTACCGCGCTTAATTTTGAGTATCCAGCAAGATTAAAATCCCCCCAAAGTGTGGAAATTTATGCACGCGTGCAGGGAATCTTGCTTTCAAAAAACTTCAAAGAAGGAGATTTTGTCAAGCAAGGAGATAAGCTCTTTAAAATCGATCCTACGACTTATCAAAACAAAGTCAATAGCGCAAAGGCGCAGTATCAAGCCGCAGAGGCAAATCTCACAAAAACTACGCGCGATTGGAAGCGCACAGAGCGTTTATACAAGCAGGGTGTAATAACGGTGGATACTTATGATTCTTCATTGTATAACTATCAGGCAGCCCTCGCAAATGTCACAAACACAAAGGCAAACCTCGATGATGCGCTTGTGGATTTGGGCTATACAGATGTGGTTGCGAGCATTTCAGGCAGGACAGGAATGCGCCAGCTTGATGTTGGGAATCTCGTGGGGCAAGGAAATAACAATGTCCTTACAACCGTAACCCAGCTAAGCCCCATTTATGCGGAATTTGCAATCCCTAGCACAGATTTTTATTACATTAGAGATTTGAATAATGCAAATGTAAGCGTGGAGGTTGTGACAGGAAATGGCAAGGTGCATGAGGAAATCGGAAAGCTTGATTTTATCGATAGCGTGCTAGATTCTCAAACGCTTTCAGTCAAAGCGCGCGCGATTGTAGGAAATGATAAATTTAAACTTCTGCCAAATGAGCTTGTGCGTGTGAATCTCAAAGGTTTTGAAGCCAAAGATTCTATCGCAATTCCACAAAGTGCGCTTTTGCAAGACAAGGAAGGAAGCTTTGTGTATCTCTATGACAATGGCAAAGTAAAAAAGCAAAGCGTAATTTTAGGCAAGCTTCTTAGGAATGCTGAAATCCTAATCCCTAGTGGCTTGAAAAGTGGCGATATCATCATCACAACAAACTTAAGCAAAATCCGCCCCGGAATGGATGTAACTCAATTACCTTCTCAACCTTCCCAGCCTAGCCAAGCTCTATAAGGAGGGCGATTATGATCTCACGATTTTTTATCAATCGCCCTGTGTTTGCGATGGTGGTTTCTATCATCATCACAATTGTTGGTGCTATCTCGATTTTCACCCTGCCAGTAGAGGAATATCCGCAAGTCACGCCTGTTGAAGTGATGGTAAGCGCAAACTATAATGGCGCAGACGCAGAAACCGTCGCAAACACCGTGGCAAACGTGCTAGAAAATAGCATTAATGGTGTGGAAGGAATGATTTATATCAAATCAAGCTCAAGCTCAAGCGGTAGCGTGATGATAAGCGTTTCTTTTAGCAATGACACAAACCCAGATATGGCAACGGTGAATGTCAATAACCGCGTGCAGGGCGTGCTTGCGACACTTCCTACAGAAGTGCAGCGCACAGGTGTTACCGTGCGTAAGCGTAGCTCTACAATTTTGGGCGTTTATACGCTGTATTCGGATAATCCAAACCATGATGCGATTTTCATCGCAAACTATGCGTCGATAAATATCGTTGATGATTTAAAGAGAATCCCCGGCGTTGGAGATGTGAGCTCGTTTGGCTCAAATGACTATTCTATGCGTGTTTGGCTTGATTTGGATAAATTATCACAAAACAACCTTACCCCAGCAGAAATTACAAAGGTTATCCAAGAGCAAAACGCGCAATTTGCAGTGGGGAGCTTTGGTAAAGAGCCGGTGCGTAAGGAAGTCGCCTTTACTTATTCCGCGACTACGCAAGGGCGCTTTATCAAGCCTGAAGAGTTTGGAAATATTATTGTGCGCTCAAACCCCGATGGCTCGGCACTGCGTTTGAAAGATATTGCAAGAGTTGAGCTAGGCGGGGCAGATTATAGTGTGAATGCCTCTTTTAATGGCAAAACCTCAAGTGCTTTTGGAATCTTCGCTCAACCCGGCGCAAATGCGCTAGAAGTTTCCACCGCAGTGGAAAAGAAAATGATCGAGCTAAGCAAGAGATTCCCAGAAGGGCTACATTTTGCAAAGGCGTATGATCCAACGGAGTTTATTTCAATCTCTGTCAAAGAAGTGATAAAAACTTTCATCGAAGCTATCGTGCTTGTGGTGGTTATCATCTACTTTTTCTTGCAAAATTTCCGCGCGACACTTATCCCAGTCATTGCAATTCCTGTCTCAATCATTGGTGCGTTTGGGGGTATGTATTTGCTAGGATTCTCAATCAACCTTCTTTCGCTCTTTGGGCTTATTTTAGCAATTGGGATTGTGGTAGATGATGCCATTATCGTGGTGGAAAATGTGGAGAGAATCTTACATGAAAAAAAGGTAAGTGTGAAAGAAGCCACAATTGAAGCGATGAATGAGATACAAAGTCCATTGATTGCCATTGTGCTTGTGCTTAGCTCGGTGTTTATCCCTGTGGCGTTTATCGGGGGCTTTAGCGGGGAGATTTACAAGCAGTTTGCTGTGACGATTGTTATTTCTGTGGTGATTTCAGGCTTTGTCGCGCTTACGCTCACGCCAGCACTTTGCGTATCGATTCTCAAGGCAAAAGAGCCAAAGCCGTTTTTTCTTGTGAGGAAATTTAATGAAATTTTTGATTGGCTAAGCTACCACTTCACGCAAAATGTCGCAAAGTCAATCAAGCGTGGTGTGTGGTATTTGCTCGTATTTGCAGCGATTTTAATCGCAACTTTTGAATTATTAGTCAAACTTCCAACCGGACTTGTGCCTTCAGAGGATAAAGGCTCGCTTATGGGATTCTTGCAGCTTCCGCCTGCAAGCGCACTTTCACGCACCACAGATGTGGGAATGCAAGCGGTGGATTTGATTAGAAGCAATCCAAATGTTGAAACCATTATGCTAATCGCGGGCTATGATATGCTTTCTTCCGCACAGCGCACAAGTAGCGCGGTAATGTTTACAAAGCTTAAGGATTGGAGTGAGCGCAAGGGCGAGGCAAATAGTTCTTTTACAACCGCTGGAATGCTCACAGGCGCGCTTAATGCAAAGCTTGATGCGATAGGCTTTGTGCTAAATCCCCCAGCGATTATGGGATTATCGCTTACAGGGGGCTTTGAAGCGTATTTGCAAGATCGCACAGGCGGAAGCATACAGGATTTGGAGAAATACGCGCATTTGCTTGTTTCTGAATTAGTCAAGCGCCCAGAAATCTCTATGGCGCGCACATTGCTTGATGCAAATATCCCGCAATACCGCATAACACTTGATAGAGACAAGGCAAAGGCGCTTAATGTCAATGTCGATGATGTGTTTTCCACAATGCAAAGCACTTTTGGGAATTACTACGCAAATGACTTTAACCTCTATGGGCGCACTTATAAAGTGTATGTACAGGCGGAGAGCAATTTTAGAGAATCCCCAGAGGATTTAAGTCAAGTTTTTGTGAAGTCTTCAAATGGCGCGCTTGTGCCGATTAGCTCGCTTGTAAGTTTTGAGCGCATTGTGGGCGTTGATGTGATAGATAGGTTTAATCTTTTCACCGGCGCAAAGCTCATGGGTGATCCAAAGCCCGGGTTTTCTAGCGGTGATGCGCTCAAAGCCCTAGAGGAAGTGGCGCAAGAGGTTTTACCTGAAGGCTACACGATAGCCTATACCGGCACTTCTTATCAAGAGAAAAACGCGAGTGGCACAGGCACGCTCGCGTTTGTCTTTGGACTTGTGTTTGTGTTCCTTATCTTAAGTGCGCAGTATGAGCGATGGCTTATGCCGCTAGCGGTGCTTACAGCGGTGCCTTTTGCGGTATTTGGTGCAGCGCTAGCGACTTATCTGCGGGGGTTAAGCAATGATATTTATTTCCAAGTTGGGCTTGTGACGCTTATCGCGCTTGCAGCGAAAAACGCTATTTTGATTGTGGAATTTGCCGTGCATATACGCGAAAATGAAGGCAAAACCATTGCGGAAGCCGCCATCAAAGCAGCGCGCTTGAGATTCCGTCCTATTGTGATGACTTCGCTTGCCTTTAGTATCGGTGTGTTGCCACTTGCGCTTAGTAGCGGTGCAGGCGCGGCTAGTAGGCATGCTATCGGCACGGGTGTGATTGGTGGAATGCTCGCAGCGACCTTTATTGCGACATTCTTTATCCCGCTCTTTTGGAGCTATTTCGCGCGCCTAAGCGAATGGATCAAGCACAAAAGACACAAATAAATCTTCAAAATGATACAAGCGGGATTGTTCCCGCTTAATCGCCACTTCCGTAATCTCTTGCACTTTTATTTTTAAGAATCAATTTTAAAAACTTGTATTTAATTTCATTTTTAGATATAATAATTTTTAATTATTAATTGAATTTGTGCCTATTTTAAGCGAAATTTAAGTTTTTTTTTTTTTTATAATATGAAAATTATTTTGGAATCCAACCAAAAAGGATATATTTTGCGCGAAACAACCACCTACAAAAAAGCCTGTGTAATTTTTCTCATGCTTTTAGCCTTTAGCTTTGCGGATTCTCAAATTTCTCAAGAATCTTCCACGCGAGATTTGGCGCAAACTTTTGCTAACACGCCCGCCACAGCGCAGATTCTTAGCATTGATGAAGCCATTGCACGCAGTGTGAAGCATTATCCGCTACATAAAAACAAAGCCCTGTTGGAGCAAGCCCTAAGCCTAAATCTTTCTAAGCTCAACCTTTCCTACGCGCCGCATTTGCGCCTAAGCGGCAAGGCGACTTATCAAAGCGATGTTACGCGCTTCCCCGGGCAAATCGCAGAGCTCGCCGAGGCAAATGGCTTCAAAGGCTTGCCACGCGATCAGTATCAAATAATGCTAGAGATTTCCCAGCCGCTCATAGATTCTGGCATTACGCGCGCAAACAAAAAAATGACGCGCGCAAGCTACAATAGCGCGCAAGCAAGCCTTGAAACGGAACTTTATCGCGTGCGAGAATCTGTGATAAATGCGTATTTCAACGCGCTTTTATCACAAGAACAGATAAAGCAAGCAGACAATCACCTAAGCGAGCTTGAAAAAAACCGCCAAAGTGCGCTTTCTCGCTACCAAAATGGCGTGCTTTTGCAAAGTGATGTGGATAAAATCGATATGGAGATTTTAAAAGCTAAGCGCGACAAAGAGTATTTGCAAGCGCAAAATCTCATCGCGCTTCACACACTAAGCGCGCTTAGTGGGTTAGATTCTAGCTCTAATGGCGATGCAGATTCCAAACAAAATGCAGAATCTAATAATTTTGAAAATCCTCACTCAAACGCCCTTTTGCTCCAAATGCCCCAAATCCCGCACGATGTGCGAAAATACTTGTTAGAAATTGCTAATATCCCAAACGCTCAAAGCATTATAGAATCTCAAAATGCAAAAGAGCTAAGTCGCGCTATTGATGCAAATCTGCAAAATTTTGACTTCTCCTTGCGCCCAGAAATGCGCTATTTTCTACATAAAAATAGTGAGATACAAGCCCAACAATCGCTAGAACTCACAAAAAGCCTACCTTATATTGATCTTTTCGCGCAAGGTGGCTACGCAAATCCGAGCCTAAATATCCTAGAAAACAAATTTAAGCCCTACTATATCGCCGGCGTGCGGATAAATTGGGATTTTAGCAACCTCTATTCTAAGCGCCAGCAAAATCAAATCTATCGCGCACAGGAACTACAGCTAAAAGCCCAAAGGGATGAATTTCTACTAAATGCCCGCATCAAGCTCTCCAGCGAGATAAAAAGTGCAAGTGCGCTGCACGCGCAAATGCAAGAAAGCCAAAAAATCATCAACTTGCAAGAAAAGATTCTAGCAAGCTCCAAATCGCGCTTCCAAAATGGCACTTTGAGCGCTAATGACTTGCTGACAGACATAAATAAGCTAAATGCATTGCAACTTGAATACAATTACCAAAGAATCGAGCTTATCATGCAAATCTATAAAATCAAACAATCACTCAACCTTTAGAAAAGGAGCAAGAATGAAAATATTTAAAACAACTTCCCTCGCGCTTTTTGCGGTATTTTTGGCGGTGTTTTTCCTCGCTTGCGGGGATAAGAAAAAAGCCGATGCGATGGGGATATTCCAAAGCGATGAAGTTTTGGTAGCTTCTGAAGTTGGCGGGAAAATCCTAGAAATCGCGGTAAAAGAAGGCGATATAGTAAAAAAAAGCGATGTGCTAGCGCGCATTGACACCACACAGCTAGAGCTTCAAGCCTCGCTTTTGCAAGCACAAATCGCCACGCTAGAATCTAAAAAAATCGATATAGACACGCAACTTGCACCCCTGCGCGACCAGCTAAAAACCGCGCTCCGCGAAAAAGAGCGCACCAAATCGCTTGTGCGCGAAAATGCCAGCACCAAAAAGGCACTCGATGACACAAGCGCGCAGGTTTCATTGCTGCAAAAACAGCTAGATTCTAGCCTGCAGTCAATGCAGCAGACAAATAAGCAAATCGAGCGCGAAATCACGCAAATCAACCTGCAAGCCCAAATCCTGCAAGATACGATTAGCAAAGCGCGGGTGAGCGCACCGCAAAATGGCGTGGTGCTAGAAAAATACGCTTTTAGCGGGGAAATCGCCACGCCAAACAAGCCACTTTTCAAAATCGCTAATCTCGCTACGCTGCGGCTCAAGGCGTATTTTATCGACACAGACATCACGCGCATAAAGCTTGGCGATAAAGTCGAGGTGGTGAGCGATTATGGCGAAGGTAGCCGCGTGTATGAAGGCGTGGTGAGCTGGATTGCCTCAAATGCGGAATTCACACCCAAAACGATAATGACAAAAGATGAGCGCAAAAATCTCGTTTATGCGGTCAAAATCGATGTGGTAAATGATGGCTTGCTAAAAATTGGTAGTTATGGCGAAGTGCGCTTGCTAAATACAGAATCTAAGGGCGCGGATTCTAAAAATATAGAATCCAAACGCGCGGATTCTAAAAATCCCTAAAAGTTTTTGAAAAGTTTTATTCCATGCAAAGCCCCATCATCACGTTAGAAAATATCTCTAAAAGCTATGGCAAAACGCGCGCTTTGGATTGCATCAACCTAGAGATTGACGCGAACCAAATCTTTGGCATCATCGGACCTGATGGCGCGGGGAAAAGCACGCTTTTTCGCATTATCGCCACGCTTTTATTGCCTGATAGCGGGGATTGTCGCGCGCTAGGATTTGACTGCGTGAGGGAATACGCGCATTTACGCAAAGTCATAGGCTATATGCCCGGAAACTTCAGCCTTTATGCCGATCTCAGCGTAGAAGAGAATCTAGAGTTTTTCGCCTGTGTGTTTCACACAAGCATCGAGGAAAACTACTATCTCATAAAAGATATTTATCACATGCTAGAGCCTTTCAAATCGCGCAAAGCCGGCGCGCTCTCTGGTGGTATGAAGCAAAAGCTAGCGCTTTGTTGCGCGCTTATTCATAACCCTAAGATTTTACTTTTAGATGAGCCGACCACTGGTGTGGATGCGGTGAGTAGACAGGAGTTTTGGGAGATTTTGCGCGCGCTAAAATCCCAAATGACGATAATCGTCTCTACGCCTTACATGGACGAGGCAAGCCTATGTGATAAAATCGCTTTGATAAATAGCGGGAAAATTTTGCATATCGGCACGCCGAGCGAGATTTGTACGCATTATGCGCTCGATTTGTATGAGTTTTATAATATCCCAATCAAAGCACTTGATACCTTGCGCGCGCAAAGCGCGGTAAAATCCTGCTTCCTTTTTGGCACATGCTATCATATCGCGTTTGAAAAGGGCTTTGAAATCGCGTATTTTGTGGAATCATTACAGAATCTAAAAAGCGCGGATTTTGCAAATCTACAATATAAAAAAATCCCCGCTAGTATAGAAGATAGCTTTATGGAGTTTGTGCGATGAGCGCGCATGTAGAGAATCTAAAGCCCGCGGATTCTGGCATTTTGACAGAATCCACAAAGCCCCCAATCATCAGCGTGCAAAATCTCTCAAAAGTCTTTGGCGACTTTAGAGCGGTGGATAATATTAGCTTTGAAGTGCGTGAGGGCGAAATATTTGGCTTTTTGGGTGCAAATGGCGCGGGGAAAACTACGGCGATGAAGATTCTTTGCGCGCTTAGTATGCCAAGTGGCGGAAGCGTGCGCGTGGCGGGATTTAATATCTACACGCAAAGCGAGCAGATAAAGCGCAATATAGGCTATATGAGTCAAAAATTCGCGCTGTATAATGATCTCAAGGTGTGGGAAAATCTCTATTTGTTCGGGCGCATTTATGGTATGAAAAAGCAAGAGATTATGCCAAAGATTGACGCGCTTTTAAGCGAGCTTGATTTTTTGGATAAGAAAAATGTCCTTGTGGGCGATCTTCCGCTAGGTTGGAAGCAAAAGCTCTCTTTTTGCGTGGCAAATTTTCATGCGCCAAAAGTGGTGTTTTTGGATGAGCCTACAGGTGGCGTCGATCCTATCACGCGGCGGCAGTTTTGGGAGCTCATCCACAAAGCCGCGGCGCGCGGGACTTGCATTTTTGTCACCACGCATTATATGGACGAGGCGGAATACTGCCACCGCGCAAGCATCATGGTAGATGGCAAAATCGAAGCACTTGGCACGCCAAAGGAGCTTAAAAACGCGTTTGGTGTGGATTCTATGAGCGAGGTGTTTTATATCCTTGCTAGGCGCGCACAAAGGGGCGGAGAATGATAGATTTTAGAGAATCCACTTTTAGAGAGTCTATTTTTGCAAAATTTCGGCACGCGAGAATCCACACCACAATCAAAGCGAGATTCTCACAAAATGGCAATTTGCGGAGTTTTTGGGCGTTTGTGAAAAAGGAATTTTTGCATATTTTCCGCGATGTGCGCACGATGATGATTTTGCTTTTGATGCCAATCATGCAGATTTTGCTTTTTGGCTTCGCACTTAGTGTGGATGTCAATCGCATAAATTTTAGCGCAAGTGCGAGCGATGATCCTACCGCGCGCAAAATCATCGCACATTTTTCGCAAAATCCTTACTTTCACTTTCACTCATTCGTGCAAAAAGGCGCAGAATCTGAACGCATTTTTGATACAAACAAAGTGGATTTACTACTAAATTTTGATGAAAATTTTTCCCAAAACTTAGCACGCGGGCAGGCAAAAGCGCAGTTTATCATCGATGCGAGCGATCCAAACTACGCAAGCACGATAAATCTCTACGCGCAAAATCTTTTCACACAAAGCCTTTTGGTAGAATCTAAAAATCTTCTTTCCGCGCAGTCCGCACCCTCCACACCTTCCGCGCCCTCCATGCAAGTGGTGGCGACACAAACGCAAAGTGCGGACGCAAACGCAAGCGCCACACAAGCACAAAACGCAAAAATAACGCCCCTTACCACCATGCTTTTCAACCCTCAAGGTAAAAGTGCGTATTCTTTCGTGCCCGGGCTTATGGGTATGATTTTGATGTTAATTTGTGCGATGATGACTTCGATTTCTATCGTGCGCGAAAAGGAGCAGGGCTCGATGGAGATTTTGCTTATCACGCCACTGCCACCGCTTTTTATCATCACCGCAAAGATTGTGCCTTATTTTGTGCTTAGTTGCGTGATTTTGGGCGTGATTCTAGTCATTAGCGTGACATTATTAGATATTGCGATTGTTGGAAGTTTGGCTTTGCTTTTGCTCTTTTGCGCGCTGTATATTGTGCTGACTTTAAGCATTGGGCTTCTTGTCTCAAATCTCGCCAAAACGCAACTTGTGGCAATGCTAGTTAGTGGAATGGTGTTTATGATGCCTATTATGATGTTTTCTGGCATGATGTTTCCCATTGAGAGTATGCCTGCTATTTTGCAGTATTTCTCACATATCGTGCCTACGAAGTGGTTTATCATTGGGATAAAAAAGATTATGATAGAAGGGCTTGGATTTTGGCTGGTGGTGAAAGAATTTGCGATTTTATTTGGTATGTTTGCGGTGGTGCTGATAGTGAGCCTAAAAACTTTTAAAATAAGGCTGTAAATATGTGGTTTTTGATACAAAAGGAATTTAAGCAGATTTTCCGCAATGCCTTTTTGCCAAAGCTCATTTTTGCCTTCCCCATAGCGGTGATTTTGATAATCCCATGGGCTACAAATATGGAGATAAAAGGCGTAAATCTCGCCGTGCTTGATTGGGACAAGACAGCAACTTCTAAAAATCTACTTTCCACCATTGAAGGCTCTAGCTATTTTGATACGACTTTATACGCGCTTAGTTTGGAGGAGGCGCACGCATGCATTTCAAGCGGGGAATGCGATATCATACTTGAAATCCCAAATGGGCTAGAAAAAGATTTACAAAAAGAATCAAACGCAAATGTCGGAATCTACGCCAACGCCATAAATAGCACCAAAGGCGCGCTTGGCAGTGGCTATTTGGCAAATATTATCACAAGTGCCGGGCTTGGAAGAGAATCTGCCATTTTCTCTGCTGCCGCCTCGCGCGCCACTTCTAGTGCTTCAAATATGCTTGATACTTCAAATACTTTTGGCGCGCAGATTCTCACCACCTATCGTTTCAATCCGAATCTAAACTATAAAATCTATATGATTCCTGCCCTTATGGTGATGGTTTTGACGCTTGTGTGCGGGTTTTTGCCCGCGTTTAATATCGTAGGTGAAAAGGAGCGCGGGAATATCGAGCAAATCAATGTCACGCCCATTTCAAAATTTCACTTTATCCTTTCAAAGCTCATTCCTTATTGGCTGATAGGGTTTTTTATTTTGAGCTTATGCTTTTTGCTGGCATTTTTGGTATATGGGCTGACGCCACGCGGGAGTTTTGGGCTAATTTTCACCTTTGGAATGGCGTATGTGCTGGTGGTGGCAGGACTTGGGCTAGTGATCTCAAATTATTCAAACACCATGCAACAAGCGATGTTTGTGTGTTGGTTTTTTATACTTATTTTGATTTTGATGAGCGGGCTTTTCACCTCTACTAAATCCATGCCACAATGGGCGCAGATTCTAAGCGCGCTCAATCCGCTAAAATATTTTATAGAATCCTTGCGCCTTATTTTTTTAAAAGGAAGCGATTTTAGCGCGCTGTGGCTAAACTTTGCGATTCTTTGTATATTTGCTGTGTTTTTTAACCTTTGGGCGATAATGAGCTACAAAAAGCGAAGCTAACTTTCCAAAAACTCATATTCATAGACTTTTTTGGCGATTTTTGATGCCAAAGATTCTAGCGCATAGCGCAAATTTGCGATTAAGTCATTATAGTGAGAATCTTCACTTCGCGCATTCATTCTGCCTTTTTCATTAAACCCTTGAAAATACGCTTTTATGTCATACAGCGAGGCGTTGGCATTGTAGTCGTTGAGATAGGCAAAATCGCCTGTGTGCCAAATGTCATTTTTACCAAAATCTTGCGCGTGGTAGTAGCGCCAAAGATTCTTACCTGCTTCAAAAACCGCGCTTGCTTCCTCGCTAAAATTAAGCGGGCTTGTGGGGATAAAGCTATTTTCATCATTGCCAAAGAGATTGTCATTTTGAGAATCTGCCTTGAGTTTGCCCGCAATAAAATCGCTTAAAAAGTGGCTTTCAAAGATGCCTTTAGAATCTACTTCCTTTTCTCTAAAAGGGATAAAGTGATTTGTTCCCTCGCGTGAAGTGATGCGATTTTTGCTGTGAAAAATAGTAAAAGCCAAACAATCATTATGAAATTCCTTATCTTTTTTCCATGCTTTTTTGGGCGTAAGAAATTGGTCTCTGTTATTTATCCAAGTTTGTCTTATACAGTAGCGTGCAGCAAAATATATTGTGCCAAAAAATATATTTTGCACATTAAGTTTGTAAAAATTAAAATGCTCACTCCCTTTATTGTTTGAAATATAAATTTGGTCATTGTGCTGAAAATCTGGTGCAGAATTTCCCATATATCCCACAATGCCGCTCTGCGCCTTATCATAATTTTTTATCCACCTATTAATACTAGGCGGAAGTTTGGAATTAATCTTTTTAACCCCTATTTTTTCATTGCCAGTCTCAAAAATATCTAAGCGCACCTTTTTAAGCTCTACTTTTTGCGCGGTATCCCACACCAAAAATCCAATAGAGAAACTTCCTCTTACATTATCAAAAGTATATGCAGGACAAATAAAGCCTTTCAAAAATTTTGCCTTGAAAATATTTCTAAATTTTATAAAATTTGTGGAATTTAGATATTTTAGTGTTGCGAAGCTTGCTAGCACACAGCTATCTAATTCTTTATAGATTCTCATAAAAAACTGCGCGAAAAGCTCATTACTTGCACCATTCATAATGCCTTTGTATTTTTCATAAATTAGATTTGTTGTAGCCACGCCATCTTTATTCTTCCCAGTGCTTGCGATTGTCCTTTTTGTCGTGGCTTCTGCATAAGGCGGATTGATATAAATTATCAGCTTTTTGCGTTTAGCTTCATCTTTTAGAATCTCTTGCAAATCTTTTGGAAGTTTGGATTTGTTTCTCACTGTGCCCTTAGAATCCACCTCATCAAAAAAGCTATCATTCAAAAAATCAAACTGAAATACATGAGAATCTAGCAAATTCGCGCCGTTTTTTATCCGCTCTTTTAAAATATCAATATCCGCGCTATCAAGCGTTGAGGCAAAGATTTTATATTTATCACTTAGCCCTGCTAGTAGATTCCCAGTGCCAGCCGCGCAATCCCAAATATAATACTCATCTTGGTAGTTTTCGCCTAGCGCTTTTGCTAGATAGCTTTGCGACTTTTCCACCCAAACGCGCGGGGTGAAAAATGCGCCCTTATACTCGCGGATATCTTGGGGCACAAGCAAATCGCGTCGCTCTAATATATAATCCCAAAATTCCTCTTTTGGCGGGCGCTCATAAATATTCCAAAACTGCGTGTGCGCCTTTTGTCTATCGTTAAAATTAACTTCAGTAAAGGAAAATTTCCCACCTTGCGTTGTTTGCGCCAATTTGACTTTATAGTAATCACTCATTAAAAGAATTTTGAGATTCTCATAAATATCTTTAGTCGTGTTATTGTAGCTCAATAAATCCGCTAAGAAAAAATCAGAATCTAAAATATATGGACTCTCCGCATCCCAATCAATGCTAATTGCTGGCTTGACGACATTTACCCACTTCAAATAAATATTCACAAAATTATTTTTTGTGATTTGGATTTTGCTTAAGCCGTTGTTTTCAAGGGTGAAATTTGCGGCGATAAATTCGCGTAAATGCACGCTGTCAGATTCAAAATAAAAGCGCATTTGCTTAGATTCTAGTAAATCTTTTGTAAGTGTGTAAAGCTGTTTAAACTCCTTGCTTGTGTGATCGCTGGGCGTTACATTCCAATTAAAATCATTTTGACTAAAAACATGCATCACTTCGTGGTAGGGGATAAAGGCGATTTTCTCACAATCAAATGCACCTAGGAAAAGTGGCGGGAGCGTATCTTCAAAACTGCGCTCTTTGCCAATGGTGAGGATTAACTGCACGAAAGATTCTATAATGTCCTTGTCTTTGCCCTTTTTTGCCTCCGCCCAAAGGAAGTTGATATGCTCGAAAAGCGTTTTGTCAGAATAGGAAATGCAAAAGTCGATTCTCCCTAGAATCTGCGTGTGATTAAAACCTGTAAAAAAGTCCCTTGCGACTTTGTTTTTAAGCTCTTCTTCAGAAATTTTTAGAGGATACATTTGCGCGTCCTTGGCGTTTATCTATGATTTATTTTTGAGGCGGTATTGTAGCTAGAATTAGATAAAAAGCGTATTTTGCAAAAAAATGTATTTATGAAAATGCGTTTGTGAAAAGTGGTGAGCTAGAATCTACCTTTCATTTCCCCAGCGTAGGCTAAAGCGCACCATTATTTCGCTATTTTGTGCGATGAGCTCTTGCGCGTTAATTGCGATTTTGTATTCATCACAAATCTGCTTAACAAGGCTTAAGCCTATGCCAAAGCCTCCAGATTCTCGATTAAATCGCTCGTAGCGTTCAAAAATCCGCTCTGTATCCACCACGCCAAGCCCTGCGCTTGTGTTGGTGATTTCAAAAAGTCCAGATTCTAGCTTGAGGCTGATAAGTCCGCTTTTTTTTGTGTATTTGATGGCGTTATTTAAGAGATTGTCAAAAAGCGTGATGATTTTTTCCCGGCTGGCGCGCAATTGTGTGGGCTTAATGTCGCTTTGAATCTGCAATTTTTTTTGACTAAAAAATGGCGCGAAAAATTCCAAGCGCTCATTTAATAGAGAATCTAGCTCTAAAATATTGCGCGTTTGCTCGATGCTATGCGGGAAGTTTGACGCGACAAGGGCTTGATACACTTGCCCTAGCTGCAAAGAAGCAAGCTTAATGCGTGCAATTTTTTTCTTATCCTCTTGCTCGAGGTTGTGCGTTTTTAGCGTTTCAATACTCATTAAAATTATGCTAAGGGGCGTGTTTATCTCATGCGTAGCGTCTTTTATGAAAGTGTCAAGTTGCTGGATGTGCGCGTTTATGGGCTTTAAAAACAGCTTGACAAGCACAAATGCCACCGCGCCCATAAGAAGCAAAATAGCCACAAAATACGCGCCCAGCTTGATATTATTTAGCATAATTTCAGAATCCACCTTATCATCTTGGATAAAGATTCTGTATTTTACGCGTTTATTGCGATGCGGGAAGCCTTCAGGGTCCATTATCACCTTATTGCCGACATCATAAATGCCTTCATTAAACTGCTTTTTGTCAGGGTTTGCCAAAAGGCTTGAATACAGCACTTCACCATCGCGCTCAAAAATCCCAAACGACATATCCGCGTGATTTTTGAGAATTTCAGGGAGCGCGCTTTGGACTTCAAATTTATGTTTTTTTAGAATCTCATTGATTTCAGTGGAGACTTCGCGCAAGGTGGCGACTTGTGTCAAAAAAATATTGCGCGTTTCTTTCTTGTGTAAAAAATAAAACACCCAGCACAAAAGCACAATGCTCGTGCCAAGATAAAGCGTGAGAATCTTTGCAATCGTCTTTGTGCTGGAGCTAGCTGACATAGCAATAGCCTTTGTTGTATTGCGTGAGAATCTTTTCTTTGCCGATAAGCTTACGCAGATTCTTAATATACGCGCGAAGGCTTAGCTCGCTAGGCTCTTGTCCTAAATCCCACAATTCCTCAAAAATGCGCTCATTTGGCACATAGTGATTTGCATTTTGCAACAAAAGCGCTAAAAGCTTGCCCTCTTTTTGCGTAAGCGGGATCATCGTATCTTGCTTGTATAAGTTTTTGGAGATAAATTCAAAACGCAGTCCATTGCCCAAATCCTCAAACTCTTCTTTTTTGTGAGAAAATGTGCGTTTAAGCAGCGTTTGTATGCGTAAATTTAGCTCTAAAAGCTCAAAAGGTTTTTTCAAAAAGTCATCACAGCCGACATTGTAGCCTTTTTGTAAATCCTGCATACTTGAAAGTGAAGTGATAAAAATGCAGGGTGTATTTTTACGCGCTTGACGCAAAAGCTCTAAGAGTGAGAATCCGGGATTTTCCACCTTCTCACTTTCTTCGCAAAGATTTGCAAAATCTCGCCCCAAAGGCACTTTGACATCCAAAAGCCAGAGATCAAAATTCTTTTGATAAGCCAAATCAAGCGCGCTTGAAGCATCCTCGCACAAAGTCACTTCAAAGCCCTGCTCTTCTAAAAATTCGCAAAGAATCTCAGAAAGCACAAAGTCATCTTCCAAAAGTAGAATCTTTGTCAAACTTACTTCCTTGTTTTATAGAGTTACACGCGGTTATTTTTTGTCGCGTGGTTTTGGTGGCATAGCATGCGGCGCAAAATCATGCGGTGCTTTGCAACCTTCTTTTTTATCTTTGCAAAGTTTTTCAAACTCTTCGTGTATGGCTTTTTTGCGCGCTTTGAAGTCTTTAACTTTCATAGAATCAAAAACTTTTTGCTCTTGGGCTTTGATTTTTTCTTTAAATTCCCTCGCCTCTTTGAGCGTCATTTCCTCCACGCGCTTTTCAATTTCTTGAAAATAGCTTGGCACATCTTTTGGCTCCATACTACCTGCGATGCTGATAAGCTCTTTATCACTTTTTTTACTATAATCCGCGCTTAGAGCGACACTTACAAATGCTAAAACAATTAATGCAAGAAACTTTTTCATGGTTTCTCCTTAAGGGTTAAAATTACAAAGCTTGCACTCTGCAAAGGGAATTGTAAATGCAAAATGTGTAGGCTTTGTGAATATTGCTTATTTTAACAAAATTTTAAGCGCCAAACTTTTATAATCCACGCCTTATTCCAAAAATTGAAAGGATCACAAGTGAAAGGTTTCAAGTTTTTATTAGCGCTTGGTGCGCTTTGTGGCATGCTATTTATGGCAGGTTGTGGTGAGAAAAAGGCAGATGAAGTAGCGGTGGCTTTTATGGAAGCACTTTATGATAAAGGCGATGCGAAAAAGGCATTGGATTACATTTACATTGACAAAGAGCTAACCGATGAAGAAAAGCAAATGCTTGATGGGAAATTTACAATGCTTGCTGCTAGCACAAAAGAGCAAGCTGATAAATTAGGCGGTGTGAAAAGTATCAAAGCTACCAAAATAGATATCACAGAGGGCGAGCCAAAAACTGCGCGTGTGATGCTTGAAGTGACTTTTAAAGATGACACAGTCAAATCAGATCATGCAAGTCTTAGATATACAAAAGATGGCTGGAAAGTCGTTTTTAAATAAGGCTTTAGATATATAAATTCACAAAGTGAAGGCGCGCGGATTTTTAAGATTCTTATTTTCATTCAAAAAGCCTGTGATTATCGGGCTTTTTGTGCTGGGAATCTGTTTCATCTGTTTTGGCGCGCTTTATTTTTCTACTTCTATAAACTCTCAAAATACTACTGATGAGCTTCCGGCATTTTCTACTTCTCAAGCAGTGGAGATTCTCTCTCAAAATGCAGAATCTGGTGATTTTATTTTGCGCAAAGGGCGCAATACCGAAAGCGTGGTAATCGCGCGTTTAAGCGATTCGCTTTTTTCACACATTGGAATGGTGGTTTCTACAAATCCATTTTTGATAATCCACGCTACCACTGATGATAATCCAAACTTCCCAAATCAAGTCATCATAAGCCCATTAGAAGAGTTTTTGGAGCAAGGCAAGGTTTTTGCGCTTTTGAGATTAAAAGCCCCACAAAGCATGCGAGAAATGCTAGCAATGGATTCTAAAGAGCATTTGCACCGCGCTTTTGTGCTTGATACAAGCGATTCGAGGTTGTATTGCACGAGCTTTTTAGAAACTCTCATTGCAAAACATATGTCAATCTCTTTGCCTTACACGCAAATTTCAGCGCCTATAATTTCTGGGGAATATTTATTCCCGCAGGCTTTTTATGAAAATAGCGACTTTGAAAAAATTGTGTTACCTTTTAGGCTAGTGAAAGAAAATTTTTAGAAAAAATCCCAAATGCTTATTTTTTTTTTTTTTCTACTTATGGTAGAATTGCTCCCTTTATGAAAAGTTTAAGGAGCAAAAATGGCACAGTCAAAACCTACAAATTCGGGAAAAAAATACCAGCCACAGGACAAATTTGAGTTATGGGAGATTCTAGAGGATGAAGAAGTAAAGCTAGATGAGATTGATACGAGCCTTATTGTTGATATGAGTAGGCTTTTTCAGCAGAGATTGCGTCAAAGTTTTGAAGGCATTGAGACTTGGGATGTGAGTAATGTTACAGATATGAGCTTTATGTTTTACTACTGCGAGGGATTTAATGAGGATTTAAGCGCGTGGGATGTTAGCAATGTTGTAGATATGTGCGGTATGTTTTGCCATGCTTCTGATTTTAATCAGCCGCTAAATAATTGGAATGTTAGCAAGGTTAGAAACATGGGCGAAATGTTTGCGCATACTCAATTTAACCAACCACTAAATAGCTGGGATGTCAGCAATGTAAAACTAATGTATCGAATGTTTGCAGGAGCGCAATCCTTTAATCAGCCACTTGATAAATGGAATGTTAGCAAGGTAAATGATATGACGGGAATGTTTTCTTCCGCAAGTTCTTTTAATCAAAATCTTGATAGCTGGGAAGTAAAGCCACATGTAAAAACTAACAATATGTTTGATAACAGCCGGCAAGTGCGCCCAAAATGGTTTCATAGAAAAATAGAAAACCTAACAGAAAGGGAAAAAAACATTATCTTAGCAGAACAAGAAGCCCAAAAATCCCTAGATGAAGAGATAAAAGAGCTAAGGGAAGGTAGGAAAAAAGGGGAAAAATACAAGCCCAAAAGCAAAGCAGCTTTAGAAGATCTTGCAAATGATAAGGAAATAAAGCTAGATGAGATTGATACGAGCCTTATTACTGATATGAGTGGGATTTTTGCTTCTAGCAGACGCAGATCTTATAAGGGGATTGAAAGTTGGGATACAAGCAATGTAGAGGATATGCATAATATGTTTAGTAATGCTTATTACTTCAATCGTGATATAAGCTCATGGAATGTCAGCAAGGTAAAAAATATGTCTGGTATGTTTAAGAGTGCATACAGATTTAACCACCCACTTGATAAATGGGATGTGAGTAATGTTACAGATATGGGCCATATGTTTGAGCACGCATATAGATTTAACCAGCCGCTTGATAAATGGGATGTTAGCAATGTAGAAAATATGGAGTGGATGTTTTTTGGCACAAAGGATTTTTCTCAAGACTTGGAATCATGGAATGTATCTAAGGTAAAACATATGTATTGTATATTTGAATGTTCATGTATGCCAGAGGCAAAAAAACCTACATGGTGTAGAGAACATGAAATAAGAGACAAGCAAATCGATGAAAAATGGCGAAAAATACTACAAGAAACAAGCTGGAAAGATAAAAACTAAAACAAAAAAGGAGCAAAAATGGCAACAAAAACACAAAAACTAAAGAACCCACCAAAGTATAAGCCAAAGGACAAATTTGAACTACAGGTGATTTTAGATGACTTTGAGTTGGATTTAAGTGAGATTGACACAAGTCTTATTACAGATATGAGTAATCTTTTTAGACAAAGCAGACGCAAGAAGTTTGCGGGCATTAATAGCTGGGATACGAGCAATGTAGAGGATATGCATAATATGTTTCATGATGCGGTGTATTTCAACCACAATATAAGCTCATGGAATGTCAGCAAAGTAAAAAATATGGAATCTATGTTTCAGGGTGCAAGAAGATTTAACCAACCACTTGATAAGTGGGATGTTAGCAATGTAGAAAATATGAAAGAAATGTTTTGCAGTGCAAGGAAATTTAACCAGTCGCTTAACTCTTGGAATGTAGGCAAAGTAAAAAATATGCGTTCTATGTTTTGCAACGCTCAATCTTTTAACCAACCATTAGATTCTTGGGACACAAGCAGCGTTACAGATATGTTTGAAATGTTTTATATGACACCAGTTTTTAACCAGTCCATTAACTCTTGGAATGTCGGCAAGGTGGAAAATATGGAGAACATGTTTTCCTTCACAGAAGCTTTTAACCAGCCACTTGATAAATGGGATACAAGCAGCGTTACAAATATGAGGTGCATGTTTCACTACGCATATAAATTTAACCAGCCCATTAACTCTTGGAATGTTGGCAAGGTAAAAAATATGGGAGGAATGTTTCACCATGCAAAAGTTTTTAACCAACCGCTCAATGACTGGGATGTCAGTAGCGTAGAGGATATGGGAAGTATGTTTTCATATGCAGAAGAATTTAATCAGCCACTTGGTAAATGGAACACAGGCAAGGTAAAAGATATGGTGTGGATGTTTCATTTTGCAAAAAATTTTAACCAAAATATAGATACTTGGGATGTTGGCAATGTTACAAATATGAGAGAAATGTTTGACTGCGCATCAAAATTTAACCAACCACTTAACTCTTGGAATGTTAGCAAAGTAGAGAATATGGAATCTATGTTTTCGTGTGCGTATGATTTTAACCAACCGCTTGATAAATGGGATGTAAGAAAAGTAAAAACTATGCGGGGAATGTTTTTGAGTGCATACGAATTTAATCAACCGCTTAATGACTGGGATGTCAGCAATGTAGAAGAAGTAAGAGGTATGTTTGTGCGTGCAAAGGAATTTAACCAGCCTTTAGATAAATGGGAGCTCGTTCAAGTTACAAATATAACAAGAATGTTTGAGGGCGCAAAGAAATTTAATCAAAATATTGATACTTGGGGAGATAAGCTAGGCGAGACGAGCACCCGGATGCACTTAATGGATACATTTAAAGACACCAGTATGAAAGAACTACCACAATGGTATATCACTCGCATACAAAATACGCGCTAAGATAGAATTTAAGGAGAAAAAATGAGTAAATATACGCCAAAAAATAAATACGAGCTTAAAGACTTGCTATATAAAGAAGTCCCATTAGGCGAGATTGACACTAGCCTTATTACTGATATGAGTGGGCTTTTTTTCAATAGCTGGGAAGATGATTTTAGCGGGATTGAAAAGTGGAATGTGAGTAATGTTACAAATATGAGTTCTATGTTTTATGGGGCTAAATATTTCAACCACAACATAAGCGCGTGGGATACGAGTAATGTTACAAATATGAGTAAAATGTTTGCGGATTCAAAGAAATTTGACAGAAATATAAACTCATGGAATGTCAGTAAAGTAAAAAATATGTCTGGCATGTTTAAAGGTGCAAGTAAATTTGATAGCCCACTTGATAACTGGGATACAAGCAGTGTAGAGGATATGAGTAATATGTTTTGTAATGCGGCGAAGTTTAAGCAAGATATAAGTGAGTGGAATGTCAGCAATGTCAAAAATATGTCTGGCATGTTTAAAGGTGCAAGTAAATTTGACAGACCACTTAATAACTGGAATGTCAGCAATGTGGAGGATATGAGTAATATATTTTGCAATGCGGTGAAGTTTAACCAAGATATAAATTCATGGAATGTAAGCAAAGTAAAAAATATGTCTGGTATGTTTAATGGTGCAAGTAGATTTGATAGCCCACTTGATAAATGGGATGTTGGCAATGTGGAGGATATGAGCGATATGTTTTGCTCTGCGGCGAGCTTTGACCAAGATATAAGCGGGTGGAATGTCAGCAAAGTAAAAAACTTTGAAGCGATGTTTAAAAAAACAGAGAAATTCAATCAAGCCCTTTATAAATGGGACATAAGCAAGGCAAAAAATATAAGCTCTATGTTTGAAGGCGCGGAGGCATTTAACCGCGATATAAGGACTTGGAATACAAGCAAGGTTACAAAAATGGAGGCTGTGTTTAAGGAAACGCACGCGTTTAATCAATGCCTTAATGATTGGGATACAAGCAATGTGGTAAGTATGGTTTCTATGTTTAAAGGTGCAAAGAGTTTTAATCAGCCTTTAGATAAATGGAATGTCTCAAAAGTAAAGTCTTTTGCATATATGTTTTATGAAGCTTATAGATTTAACCACCCGCTTACCATGTGGGATACTAGCAGCGCGGGGAATATGGAGTGCATGTTTTATGGCAGTCAATTATTTGATAAAAAAAATAAGCCGATAATGAGATAAAAAGGCTTTAATAAGCGTTTTTTAGAATCTAAACGCGCGGAAATTGCAGTAAATATTAGTTTTGTAAAAACGCCTGCGCGGCGCGGATTTGCTCCATTGCGTGCTTGCTTTCTTGCTTTTTTTGCTCTAAAAGTTTGATAACTTGAGAAAGTAGCTCTCTTGCTTGAAGCTTAGATTCTAAAGGGGTTTGTGAAAGATCATCTGGGAGATTTATTGAGAGTTCAAACGCGCGCTTTTCGTCCTTTTGCAAAAGTGCGATTTTGAGCTCATCAAGCCAGCGCGTAGTTTGTAAATTCAAAAATTAATCCATATGCAAAAGCTCTTGCGCATTGACTTCGCGCCATGCCTCAAGCAAGCCTCTTGCGACATTTGTAACAATATCAATTTTGCTTGTATCATTAGTGACATTTGCTTGTGTGAGAAGTTTAATCTGATGCGTGTAAAGCCCTGTGAGATACACAGCCACATCGCCGCCTTTTTCGTAATCAAGGGTATTTAGCAACTCTGTGAAAATATCAGTCGTGCGGTTAATGTAGTAGATTTTTTTCTCAATGTCGCCTGCTTCCATATAGCGCTTTGCCTGCGCACAAAAACGCAAAATCCCTTCATACAACATCTCCACAAGTTTAACCGGAGATTCTACCATTACAGCACTTTGCTGATACAGATTATAGGCGTTGTTGCTTCTCATTGTGTCCCCTTATTTTTTGTTATTTGCCACAGATTGGTCAATCATCATCTGCACACTATTAAAAGAATTATTCGTTCTTGAAATCTGCCCGTCATAAGCTGCAAAACGCTGTGCCATCAAATCATAACGCGTATCAAGCATAGCATTTGCCTTATTTTTATCTTCCTTGAGTTTTTTATCTTCTCTTGTGAGACTTTCCTCAAGCAATTTCAATCTCGAGTTGCTACCATCGACCAATTTTGCAAGTTCTTTATCAAGCATTTTGAAAACGCCATCAACTTCGATTTCTCTAAATTCCCTCGTTGTCATTTTGCCCTGAAAAAACTCTTTTGCGCCCTCTGGATCGCTATTTAGCGCATTACGCAAGGTTGAAGTATCAAGCGACATAACACCCTTTTCATTGATAGTTATGCCATATTTGACAAGCGATTGTCGCTCAATCCCCCCGCCCATCGTGTAGGAAAAAATCTTATTAAGTGTGGGGCGTATCATTCTCACATCGCTATCGCCATTAAACACGCCCGCGATTTTAGAATCTTCATCAAAGCGCGTGAGTTCATCGACTTTCATGCTTAGCGCGTTGTAAGATTCTACAAATTTTGTGAGACTTTCGATAATCGCCTCATCATCGCGCGTAACATTAATAATCGCTGGCTTGCCCGGCTCCGTGGTAGAAAGTAGCTCAAGCGTAATCCCGCTTGCCACATCATCGATGCTATTGCTCGGGCGGCGCATTTTTATGCCGTTGTAGCTGAACTCCGCATCTTGCGCGGCTTGAATATTTTTAATCTTAAAAAGATCATTTTGCGTTTTTGTGTAATCCATAGTCGAGCCACTGCTTACGCCCCAAGATTCTAGCGCTTCTTTGCTCGCGCTGTCATTTGCTGGTATGATAGAGACTTCGCCCGTGTCAGAGTTGATAATCACCTTGCCATCTTGTGTCGCGTTTGAATGCAAGCCCGCGATATTATCAATCGCCGCTGCAATGGCTTTGGCATTGTCATAAGAAGTGTTATTTTTCTTTGTAATGGTTGAAAGATCAAGCGGGACAGAGCCAATGGTGATTGTGCCTTTTAGCAAGCCTGCTTTGATAGGGTTTGTGGTAACTAGATCTTTATTTTCAAGGTTATCTTTGCTTGTCGTGGATTTAAAGCCTAGCTCCCTTGCCTTTGCGCCACCTACTTGAACTTCATTCCCCCTCCTATCATTGATAATAAGAGAATCTCCCTTCGCCCCAAGCCCAATATTAAGATCCCCATTTTCTAGCAAACCTTCAAAATCAGAATCTGCCTCTATCGCTTTAACTATCGCTTCTTTAAGCGCGCTTGCGTTGTCGTTTGTTTTAGAATCCGCGCTAGTTTTTAGGCTAATATTTAGCGTTTTGCTCGCACCTTTTGTCGTGGCAAGCGTTATGCTAAAGTCATCATCTTTGATATCTAGCGCGCCATTTTTGATTGTATCGCCATTAATGAGCGCGCCAAAGTAGATTCTATTTGATTCGCCGGTTTCTTTGGAATTTATCATCAATTGATAAGGATTGCTCCCGCCGGTTTTCATAATCGTGCCAATCACTTCGCTATTTGTCTTATCAGTGATAAGCTGGGCGACCTCATCAAGTGCCATTCCCGCTTTTATCTCAATCTCATAAAACTTGCCTTTTGTGAAAAAATTAAGCGTTGCATCTTTTTGCGTAAAGACAGAATCTCTCTCCGCAAACTTCGTGCCAACTTCGTTTATATCGGATTTTGCGATGGATTCTATATCAAGCTTGATATCTTGCACCGGCACGCCAGCAGTGATTGTGGCTTTGACCGCATCACCTACGACATTGCTTGAGCGCCCCAAATAGGTAGAATAATCCGCAAGCTTGCTTGTATAAGATTTGATTTCTCGCACAGCACTTGTAAGCTCCACAAGCTCGGTTTGCTTTTCGAGGTTTTTTTCCATCTTTTTTTCAAGCGGCTTGATTTGGGATGCTTCATCGGCTTTGCGTAATTTTTCAATCGTATCATAATTAAGGACATTGCTCCCAATGCCTAGAGAGCTAAGTTTGCCTAGTGCCATCTTTGTGTGCCTTCTTTAAAAGAATATTATTTTAAGAATCCTGCCTAACCTTTTTTATCAAAGATAACGCCAACCACTTCCCGCATGCGCTTCATAAGCTCGATTGCCTCTTTGCTAGGGATTTCGCGGATAATCTTTTCCCCGCCATATTCCTTCACCGTAACCGTTAGCCCGGGTAAAGTCTCATTATACGCAAAGCTAATGCTCGTGCCAATGCGCTTCATTTCGTCATTGAGCTTTTTGCTTAGCTCGACTAGCTCATTTTCTAGCTGTTTTTTGCTTTCCTTTGCTGATTGATCATCTACAATTTCTTGCGCGCTTTGTAGCTTATGCACCTCTTTATTTGAATCTTGAGGCATGGCTTTAACCATATCAACAAGACGATGCTGTGTTGCCTGCAAATCATTTGTAATAATACTCATCTCTAGCCTCCTCCTTGAAACTTGAAACTTAATTGAAGGATTGTGGCGTGCAGTATCGACTAAACAAAACTTTTTTAAAATTAAATGTTTTGAAAATTTCTTAATTAACCTTAATAAGCTGGAGCGGATCGATGTGCTTGTCTTTTTGGGTTACTTCAAAGCTTAGCTTTTCATTGACTTTTCCTATAATGTAGCCCTTTTTGATATGCACACCGGGTTTGATTGTCGCAGAGATTTTATCCAAATACGCATACACGGTGTAGAGAGAATTTGCATGCTCGATAATGATGACTTTTTTAATCACAGGATTTTCTTTCGCAAAGACGACTTTGCCGTCCATTACGCTTTTGACATCAGCATTTTTCTTTTTTGGCACAAGAATCACATTTTCATAAAAAAATTTCATCTTATACACTGGATCAAATGTCGGACCAAACTTCTGCTCCACCACAAAAGAATCTAGCGGCGCGATAGTCTTTGCGCCTTTATAAGCGATGGTAGAGATATCTTTATACGCGCTTGAAGCGATTTTTATATTTTTATCAGCAGTGATTGTGCGCTTTGGCTGTGGCTTTTTGGCGTTATCCTCTTCTTCTTTTTTGATTTTTTCTTCGATTTTTTTCTGATTTTGTGCTTGGGTGATTTTGAGATTATTTAAAATAGAATCTAGATTCTTTCGCTCATTGTTGATTTCTTGCAATTTTTGATTATAAATTTTTAGCTCACCTTGCATAGAAAAAAGAATCTGTTCTTGCTTAATCTTAATAGATTCTAGCTCGCTTTTTTTCTTTGTGCCTTCATCGATTGAGTTTTGAATCTGCGCGATATTTTTTGACACCGCGATAATGTCGTTACTTAGCTTTTGTTTTTGCGCATTGAGTGTTTTTATATGCTTTTTTGTGTTGGCAAAAAGTATCATATATGCTTCGCGGGAAAGCACATCTTCAGGGGATTCTATATGTTCGCTAAGCATATAAAATGCCAGCCCTTGCGAAAAAAGCGTAATAATCTCATTTTCTAGCGCGCTTTGTCGCTCTAAAAGCTGTTTGTGGCGTTTTTGATTTTCCTGCAAAGCTTGCTCTTGTGCGGAATATTTATTTTTATTTTGGTTGATTTCTTTTTGCAAGCTTTCAATTTGAGAATCTAGCTTTATCACCTCGTTATTTTTAGCTTGAATATTTTTTCCAAGCACTTCTAGTTTTTGGCTAAGTTGGGTTTTTTCCTTGTCATTTTGTGCGAGTTTTTGGGTGTTTAGCGAAATGTCTTGTTCGATATTTGCAAAGGCATTTGTCGCAAAAAAAATACAGAAAAAAAGCCTACTAAAAGCGCGCATTACAAATCTTTTTGCTTTAAAATCACAAATGCCACGGACACGAGCGAAATCACAATAGAAGAGAAAAGTAAAATAAATAAATCGCTCCACACTTTTACAATCTCTGAAGTCACTTCTAACGCATCGGCAATACTTAGTGCAAGCGCGCTATCTTTGAAATAAATAAGCGCGACAATGCTTAAAATTGTGGCGATAAAAGAATCTATAATGGCAAGTTTAAAAAGTATGCTATTACGCATCCAAGAAGGTGCGCCTAAAAAGCTCATAATCTCCATTCTCTCGCTATGCTCAAACTTCCATACTTCGATTTGCTTCACCATCAAAAGCGCGCTTAAAAGCGCAATTAGCACAGAGAAAATCACTACTGAACCTTTGATAATAAGCAAAAGTTTATACACTTGAGAATGCGATTTTACAAACGCCTCAACCTTTAGCACGCCATTAAGCTTTAATAAAGTCGAGCGGATTTTATCCAAACGCTCTTGATCTGGGAAAGTAGATAGGCGCAGTTTATAAAAATAAGGCAATTCTTTTTGGATAGATTCCACACTTTCTTTGCTCAAATCCTTGCGCAAATCATTCATTAGAGAATCTGTAGCCGTAGGCGTTAGCTCGCTTGCCTCGCGTATGAAACTTTGCACTTTTTGCAAGGTAAGCACTTCTTTTGAGGCAATAACGATAGAATAACTCTCTGCAAGTTTTTGCTCATGCGTAGCAATGGCGCGATTGACAAGTAAAATACTCTCCAACCCAAAAAGTAGCGCAAGCAGTGGAATGATTAAGGCAAGATGTCTTTTAAGAGAATTCATATACTACCCCTTCTTCAATATGTAAGCGTCTGTAATTGACATTTAAGCGCTCTGGCAGGCGGTGCGTCACCACAACCACGGTTATACCAAGCTGTTCATTTACGCCTTTTAAAAGTCCCCAAATAAGCTCACTTGAGTAATCATCAAGATTCCCTGTTGGCTCATCTGCTAGGATAATGGCTGGATTATGCGCGAGTGCGCGCGCCATTGCTACACGTTGCTGTTCCCCACCGCTAAGCTCTAGGGGGAATTTATTTGCCTTATGCGAAAGCTTGATATGCACCAAAAGACGCTCGACTTGAGATTTACAAATCTCTTTTTTGTAGCCATTTATCACCATTGGAAGCATGACATTTTTTTCGATATTCCATTCTTTCACAAGCTTATAGTCTTGAAAGACAATGCCTATATTTTGGCGCAAATAGTGAATCTTTGACTTTGAAGCGCGAGGCATATTAATGCCATAGACTTCTAGCGCGCCACCTTTGACAGGCAAATGCCCATAAAGCGAGCTTAAAATTGTGCTTTTCCCGCTACCGCTCGCCCCGGTGATAAAGACAAATTCTTTGGCATTAATGCTAAAGCTTGCATTTTTTATGACATTTTCATCATTTTTGTAGCCTAAGTTGAGATTCTTTGCTTCGATGATTGTGCTCACAATTCTTCCTTTGAAGTTAGGATTTCACAAAGTAGCTTATGCGCGCTCAAAGCAGCATTTGTAGGGAGCAAATCCTTGCCAACATAGCGCGCTGCGTGATTTTGAATCAAAATAAAGCTATTTTGAGGCTGGTAAAAATCCCCAAAACTCACGCTCACAATAAAGCAGTCTTTGTTTTTATATATGCTATTGATATGCAAAAAGTAATCCTTTTTTAACACTTTTGGCAAATTTTGTGGATTTTTTGCAAAAAATTGCGCTTTTTTATAAAACGCGCTTTGCTGGGCTTTGCTAAACTCAAAATCCCCGCTTGTTTGCGCGCGTATTTGGCTTGGCGTATTTTTATACACAAACACATCATAAATATCTTTTTTCTGCCTCCTCCAGCGCGCTTCATACTTGCTCACCACGCTAAGGCTTGCGTTTTTTTCCACGCGGTATTCAGCCTGCGCGTTTTTTAGAATCTGTAAAGAATCTTCAAAATACCCCACATCATCAGTGCGTAAATGTAAGAATCCGCCTATTTTTAGCGCACACAATGCGTGGTGCAAGAAGGTTTTGCTAAATACGCGGCGATGAGGTTTCTTACCCCATGGCACAGGGAAATGCAGATAAATCGCATTTAAAGAATCTTGTGGCATAAGCTCTAAAAGCAAGCGCGCATCGAGGTTTGAGATATAGAGATTTTCTAAATTAAGAAGTTTTATTTGACGCAAGGCTTGCTCGATGGCGGGCTTATAAATCTCAAGTCCCAAAAAGCGCGCATTGCTTTTTTCTTTTTGCGCGTTTGTGGCGAGATTTAGCAAATGCCTGCCACTGCCAAAGCCAATTTCAAGGCTAAGATTTTCAAAATTATAAGAATCTTGTAAAAAGGCAAAAACCTGCTGGGGTGTGAGCAAAAACTCACTTTGCGTGCTTTGTGCGAGCGTGTTTGGCGAGAGATTATGCGAAATTGTAGAATCTAGCTTTGCGCTAAGAGCTTGCAAGGCGTCTTTTGCAATGCCAATGGGCGTTGGCGTGGTGTGCTTATGGCATTTATACAAATAGCGCGGGTTGGAATCTGTGCTTTCTTGCTTTGGTGCGTCTTTTTGTTTTGGTGTATTTTCTTGCTTGAGTAAGATTCTAATAAAAAATTCCTCTTTGCCCTTGTAGCGCACCAAAACAAGCGAGCTTGTTTCAAAAAGGCAATCTGTGGCGCAAAGGAGAAATTCAAAATCCCCGCTTTGAAAAGGCAGGGTTTGAGAATCCAAAGACTTTGTAGCATAAAAATGTGGCATGAAAAATCTATTTAGCTTCCTCGAAGTTGCTCTAAACGCTCTTTGCGCGAGCCTATATCTGTGATTTGGATTCCAAAGTTCCCATCGACAATCACTACTTCCCCGCGCGCAATCACCTTATCATCGACAAGTATATCAAGCGGATCGTTTGCGAGCTGGTTAAGCTCAATCACGCTTCCTATGTCCATCGAAATGACATCTTTCAAAAGCATACGCTTTTGCCCGATACGCACGCGCACATTTAAGCGCACATCTAAAATCATATTGATATTTTTAAATTCTGTCGGGCTTAGCGCGGGCGTGGATTCTGTATTTTGCGTGTTTTGGGCGCTAGGTTGAGGCGCATCAAAAAGTTTGGCAAAAGATTCTGAAGAAAGCAAAATAAAATCTGAATGAATAGAATCTAAATCAAAGCTAAAAATATACGCCTTTTGAAACTTGCTTAAATCCATGCTTTGTGAGACAAACTCAATATTTGTGCATTTGAAACTAAGCTTTGGCAAGTCTTTTTGCGAGCTCAAGTTTGTAGAAATCGCGCCAAAAACATTTGAGATGATCTCTTTTAACGCGTCCAAATCATCGCTATCAAGCGTATCTTTTGACGCGCCATCACCCCCTAGCATCATATCTGCCAGCGCACTTCCCATATCTGTTGGCACCACGATAGCGATTGTCCCGCTTCCTTCACCGCTGACTTCAAGCATGGCGATGGCATAAGAGCTTGGCAAGGATTCTAAGCTCACATTATCATCGCGTGTATGCGTGATACTCGCAGTTTTACCCATCAAACCTTCAATGGTAGCGATACTTTCGGTAATGATTAAATCAATGAATTTTTTCATAATTTTTACTCGCTTTCTTCTTGTTCGACATCAATGACGCGATTTTTTCTCTGCGCTTCAAGCACTTCGAGCACTTCTTTGACTTGATCTTTTTCAGTAACAATCATTTCTTTAATCTGTATGCTTTTGCGATAGCGCTGTAGCCCGATGGTGGCGATATATTTTTCCCTCTCATCAATTGTCACCACCACGCTATCATCTGCCACCCTATCAAGGCGCACGATATTTCCCACTTCTAAATCAAGCAATTCTTTTAGCGTAATCGTCGTATCGCCAATATAAGCTGACACAATCACATTTGCCCCCGCAATCAATGCTTGCAATTCTTTATTGCGCGATTTTTTCGAGCTGGTATCACTTAGCATCAAATCCCTTGTCGCAAGGCGTGAAAGCACAGATTCTAGCGCAATCACAGGATAGCAAATATTCATCATTCCGCTACTATGCCCGATGATTATCTCCATCACCACCATAATGACAATTTCATTTTGCGCCACGATTTGCACGACATTTGGGCTAGATTCTTTAGCGTCAATGCTAGGATAAATTTCTGCTACAGAGCTCCATGCTTCTTTGAGATTTTGCATCATTTGGCGCAAAATAGTATCAAGCAAATTTAACTCTATATCGCTAAATTCCCGCGAGCTCTCATATGGATCGCCCTTCCCGCCCAAAAGCCTATCAATCATCGGAAACGCAATGCTAGGATTTATCTCCAAAACGCCACTGCCTTCAAGCGGTTTCATTGAAAAGACATTGAAGCTTGTTGGGCTTGGCAAACTCATCAAAAATTCCCCATAAGTCATCTGCTCCACGCTATGAAGCTGAATCTCCACAATTGAACGCATCACCGCTGAAATCTGCGAGGAAAGCGAGCGCGTCATTTTGTCATGGATGCTTTTAAACGCGCGCAATTGCTCCTTGCTAACGCGATTTGGACGCTTGAAGTCATAAAGTGTAACCGTTTTTTGATGAAGGACATCTTCTTTCTCTAGCGCTTCGGCGTCCGCGCCATCATCGGCTACTTCAAGTAGCGCGTCAATCTCTTCTTGACTTAGAATATCAGCCACTGCCTTCTCCTAGCCCTGTGCGGATTTTTTTAATGACTTCTTTTGCGATTTGAGAAATGCGAGATTCTGTAATGCCCAAAATCTCGCTAATTTCTTTCAAACTCAACTCTTCAAAATAATACAGCTGGATTATCATTTGTTCGCGCTGACTTAGTTTGCTAAGGATTTTTGAGATGATTTCAATAAGCTCCTCTTGGGCTAATTCCTCCAAAATCGTATCGCCGACAATGGCATTATACTGCTCATCAATTGGCACAAGCGCGTAAATATCACTCGCCACGCGCGCTTCTTTTATTTTTTGTATATCCTCATTGAGCGCTTTTGCAAGATATTCATCGCTTGGCTCGCTTTCATGCTCGTTGAAATATTTTGAAATTTCAGAATCTATACTTTTGACAAGCTTCCTATTTGAGCGTGAGAGCACATCAAGGCTTCGCAAATAATCAAGCATTGCGCCATTTACGCGCGTTTTGGCATAGCCCCAAAAGGAATCATTAATCGAGCTATCATAGCGGCGTGAGAGTTTGACTAGTTCCTCTGCGCCGATAGAAACCAAATCCATCACATCAATAGAGCTTGGCAGGCGCTCTTTTAGGCGAAACGCCATCGCTTTCACAGCAGGGAGATATTGCGTAGCTAGCTCATCTTGAGCATATTTGATATTTTGTTTATATGCGTTTTTTTCCACTGCCGCTCCTTTATGCGCTTGCACTCTCTTCTTCTTGCTCGGATTCTATGCTTTTTAAGAAGGTGCTGATTTTTGCCGCTTCTTTCTCGCGCCTATCAAATTCTAAGCGATAATATTCGAGATTTTTCTCTAGCTTATCTTTTTTCACCCTTGATTTCTCATAATCCAAAAACCAAAAATACAACGCGATTGACATTGCTACAATGAGATAAATCCCAATTGTTGTAATAATCGTCCAAATCACCATAAATGCGGGCTCATCAAACTTCACAATAGAAAATGCCAGCCCAATAAAAAACCCAGCAACAATGCTAAAGCTCATATAATTATCAGGTTTCATTCCTTTTTGCAATCCTCTTTTGTGGTGTTAGCAAATCCTACAAATAGCCCAACATTCGCTTAAAAAAAGAGCCAAACGCGCTTTGGGATTCTGAAAGCATATTTTGTTCCATAATGCGCGAGGCATTTGGCGCAAAAAGTTTAGATTCTAAATTGAGCAAATGCTTAATAATGCTATCAATCTGAATCTTTGAAGGGCTTAGCGGCTCTGCTTTGTAAAAAAGCTCTCTTGCGCGCGTGGCTTTTGAGATTGTCGCGCTTTGGGCTAAATAGCCTAAATAATGCAAATGCAAATTTGTAATTTTTTCTTTCGCCACACCATTAATGCGCTCATAAGTCGCGCGTGCTTCTTTGGCATTTTGCGCCATATTGACAATAAGGGCGATGTCGCTTTTGCTTTTTGCATTAAGCTTAATCGTCGCGTATGCGTCAGTAAGCGCGGAAGGATCGCGCATCGTCCCCCCCACAAGCATATCCCTTGCTTCTAAAAACCTCTGCGTCCCCCCGCCAATGCCAGCCCCCGTATCAATAATCATATAATCCAAATCTTGCAAAATGTTGCAATCCTCTAAAAAACGCTCAAAAACCCCGCTATTTGCGTATTTGAGAATCTCCTCCCCACTTTCGCCGGGCACAAGATACAATCCAGATTCTATCGTGTGAAGCACTTCGCTAAAATTTACCTCGCCTTTAAGCGCATGCAAAATGTTATATTTTGTTTTCACGCCAAAGATTAGATCCAAATTTGCCAAACCAATATCCGCGTCAAAAACCGCGACTTTTTTGCCTAGCTTCCATAGCGCGTAAGAAAGATTTGCGCTAATGCTTGATTTCCCCACACCGCCTTTACCGCTTGTGATGGCAATGAAGCGCGTTTGTGAGAAATTGCGCTTAGCGTTTTTTTGGAAAAGTGTTTCAAGCTCGGCGGCTTGGTGTTTTGGGGGATTTGGCATAATTTTCCTTAGAATGACTTTTTAAAGGAGTCCTTTTTCCTCTGGCTTTTTGAATCCATCAAGCAAGCAATCCACCAAATAATCATTTGTCGCTAAAATTAAATCATTTGGCACGCTTTGCCCGATTGAGAGGTAGCTAATTGGCTTTTTAGTCTCATAAATGAGCGAAAACATATTCCCAAAGCTCTTTGACTCATCAAGCTTGCTAAAAATAATCGTATCAATATCAAGCATACCGCCAAAGGCATTGTAAGTATCGCGCAAATCCTCGTATTTGGCATTGAGCGCAAGCACAAGCGAAACATCGATTTTATAGTCATTATCTACATAGCTTTTTAATGCCTCTAGCTTTTGCCTATCGTGCTGGGAATGCCCAGCTGTGTCAATCAAAATCACATCGCAATGGCGCAGAGAATCTATAGCCTTACCAAACTCATCAGGTTCCACCACCGTATCAATACTTAAGCGCATCATACGCGCATACGCCATAAGCTGATCCACCGCAGCAAGGCGATAAGTGTCAAGCGTGATGATTCCGACCTTATGGCGCTTTTCTAACATAATGCTATAGCGTGCGGCAAGCTTTGCTAAAGTCGTCGTTTTCCCCACACCTGTGGGACCTACAAGCATGAGAATCTTTTTTTGCCCCAAAGGTAGATTTTCTGATCGACAAAAAATCATCTTCCGCAACACTTCCCTAAAATAGCGCTTGATTGTCACAGAGTTTTCGCGCATCCTTAAAGGCATGAGCTCCAAACTTAGGCGCATGATAGAATCCAAATGCTCCTTATTCATCCCGCTTGCTTTAGCAAGGCGGTAAATTTCAGCAAATTCCTGCGGGATAGAAAGCCCATCAGGTGCGCGCTCCTCCCAAAACATATTTTGGATGATTTTCATTTTGTCATTGATTTTATCCAGCTCTTGACGGATTTCGCGTAGTTCCACGCGTTCGGCTTGCGTTTGGTTAATGCGCATTCTTTGCATATCCTCAATTTTAGAATCCAGCTCTTTTTGGTTGATAGTTGATTCTGCGCTAGATTCTGCAATGGCGCTTTTGTAAGGATTTGCGGGCGTGATGACTTTTTTAGGCGCAACGCGTGGCTTTTGAGGCGGGATATGCAAGTCATTTTGCACGATATTTGCCACCTCGCCAACCATGCTTTTAATCTGCGCCACATCGCTTATTTGCAAACTTACGCCGGGATTATTTTTTTGTGATCTTTTTTTGGCAAGCTCTTTTAGGGCGATTTCATCGATTTTTTGTTGCAATTTATTTGGCGAGATTTGCTCTTCGCCTTGATTTCTAGTATTTGCATTATCCTCGCCCTCTACTTCTACGACAAGCTCATAAAGCCCGGGCTGGGATAAAGTGCGCTTTCTAATTTCTTTTGTCTCTACGATAAGGAGATTCTCACCATACGCATCTTTTGCCTTTTGCATCGCATGCGCGGCAGTCTCGCCCGCAAAAGTATGGAGTTTTTTTGCCATTTACACGCCTTTTGTCTTTGAAATATCTAAAAAACTCATCGGAATGCACACGCTCGCGCGCTCTTTCCAATTTTTATGCGGTATTGTAAGATAAGCTCGCTTTAAAATCACTTTGTTATAAAAGATGATATCAATATCTAAGATTCTAGGCGCATTTTTAAATTCCCTCACGCGCCCGCGCCCAAAAACGCGCTCCAAATAAAAAATAAGCACATAGATTTCATTAAGACTCAAACTCGAATGCAAAGCAAGTAAAGCATTTTCAAAATCCGCTTGCTCTATGTAACCAAAGGCAGGATTATGCAAAATCGGCGAGCTTTGAATCGCGCGGATTTTTGGGTGTGCGCGAAGTTTTTTAAAAAGATAAAAAAAGCTGCGCAAAGTTTTTGGTTTATTCCCACCAATGCCCAAAAGCACGAAATTTTGCTTTTTGCTTTTTGCTTTTTGTGGCTTTGAAAATGCGCGCGGATAGAGAGAATCTGCGTGGATATACATTATTCTAGCGCTTCCTTATTGTCGGCTTTATATGTTTGCTAAAAAGAATTACAATTGCAAGCCCAAAATTATAGAATCTAAAAAGGAAATAAGCCATGAAATCCCTAAAAATTACTAGATTTTTGCTCGCGTTTTGTTGTGTCGCGTGCGTGAGTGCCTTTGGCGCGGATAGCGATTTAGAGCAAAAGATCACAAAACTTTTAACGCAAAAAACCTCCCAACAAATCAAAGTGCTAGTAATCCAGGATTTGCAAAGCACGGATAAGGTGAAATTTGTCGTCATCAAGGCGGGCGATTTGCAAGTGCCACTTTTTGTAAGTAGCGATGGTGAGGCGGTGCTGGGGGCTAGCAATGTGTTTTTTGCAAGCAATGATAATGATGGAATCAACATTTCAAACTTTATCAAGCAAACGCAAAATTCCGCGCAAAAGCCCGCAAATGAGGCGATTGCAAATCTTTTTGCAAGTTTGAAAACGAGCGATTTTATCGTGCTAGATTCTCAAAATAAAAGTAGCAAGATTGTGTATATTGTGGCTGATGCGAATTGCCCTTCATGCCAGCGCGAAATGCTAGAGCTTAAAAAACTCACGCAAGATGCTAGCGTGTATGTTTTGCCGGTGGGATTTTTGGGCGCGGATTCTGTGCTAAAGGCGGCAATGCTTAAAGAGCGCGCGGGTGAGTTTAAAACTAACGATGAAAAAATCGCCTTTTTGCAAGAAGTGTATAAAAGAGGCTACAAGCTCCCCAAAAAGTATGAGAATCTCGATGTTTCAGGCGTGATGAATATCAATCACAAAGTAACGCAAGCAGGCATTAACTCTGTGCCATATATTTATGAGAAAGTGCGCTAAGGTTTAAGGGCTTTGCTTTAAGCGCATACTTTTTAGAATTTCTAACCTTAGAATTTCTAGCTAAAGCAAGCGCGATAGAGAATCTATCTCTGCAAAAATTATTTTAAAAAACCCTTAGCTAAAACTCTTTCCACAAGCTCGCACCCACGATGCAAGATTCTAAAATATCAGGCTTTTTGGCGCAAAGGTGGAGTTTGTGGATTTCGCTAAATTCTGCCTTTAATTTCGCGCTTAGCGAAAGTAGCAATTCCTCAACCAAGCCATATTTTTCGCTTACCAAGTCATTTTTGATAAACTCCACAATGCGCGCGTAATCAAGAAATTTCCCATCATAGTAATAAAAAATTTTTGCGTCAATGAGAAGTGCTTGTGGTGTGGTGCGCTCAAAGTCAAGTATGCCAATAATTGCCTGCAGGCGCAGATTCTCAATCTCAAGGCACAAAAGCGTGGCTTCTTTTTTGACTTCTTTTGTATTTTTTGTATTGTGTGACAAATTATCAGAATCCACGCCCAAAACCCCTAGCAAAGCCTACAGCACCTTGCTTTCTTGTCCGCTTAGAAGTTTTTTGATATTTGGGATATGCGTATAAAGGATAAGCAACCCTATAAGCACCACGGGCGTATGTGTATGCACTTGCGAAAGGATATTTATAGAATCTGGCAATGGCAAGATATAAGGCACGACAAAAGTAAGCAAAATCCCGCTTAGCACGCCAAGAAGCGAAGAAAGCGATGAGATTTTAAACACCTTCCCAACCACGCCCCACACCACAAGTCCAAGCGCGCCTTCAATTGGGATAAGCAAAATCGTCGAGCCAATAGCAGTCGAAACGCCCTTGCCACCCTTAAAGCCCAAAAATGGGCTATAGCAATGCCCCAAAATGCAAAGCAACGCGATAAGCCACTGCGCCTCAAAACTAAGCCCAAAGCCCTTTGCAAGCGCAATCATAATCGTCCCTTTGCACGCATCAAGCACAATCACCACCGCGCCTAAAATTTTCGCACTTTTTGGATTGATCTCTTTGACCGCGCGATAGACATTCGTCGCGCCTATGCTCCCAGAGCCAATCGAGCGGATATCGATTTTGTAAAAAAGCTTCACAAGCACCAGCCCAAAAGGAATGCCCCCAAACACATACGCCAAAAGATAAAAAATCACATTGATATTACTCAAAATCCCGCCAAGCGAGGAAAACAGCTCTGCATACACATTCATTTGCAAGCTCCTTTGTGTTTTCTTAAAATCCTGCGCGCAATTATTGCGTTTTTGCGCTTAATATTTGGCTAAATGCGGCGAGGCAAAGTGGAATTTAAATTTTTACCTAACGCAACAAGAATGCAAAAAGCCTAATCAACCAAAAAGGAATAAAATCTAAGAAATGTTACCATTATATACATTTTTTAGCGCTCATTTAAGGCGATGTAAATTTTTTAGCAGGCTTATAGCTTTTATAATTTAGTATTAGAATCTTAGTTTAAAGCTTTATTGTTAGAGAGGATTTATCGGGATAGAAGTTGATATTTTAGCTTAAAGGCAAGCGATGGCGCGTGTTTTGCATATCCTTTACCAACACACACAATATGAGCAAAAGATAGAGAATCTGCCACGAAAATATAAAAATATCGCTATCGCAAGTTTCACGGATTTAGTGCGCCTGCGCCTTGAAATGCCACTTCCTCAAAATTCCTCTTTGCAAGACTTTTTAGATTCTCAAAATTTAAATTCCACACTTTGCAACACGCTTTTCACAGAAGCAAGAAAAAAGGGCTTGTTGCACGCAAATTGTGAATACAAGCTTTATTTTTCCCTGCACCAGCACCTTTATGATGAGAATCTCTATGAATGCGAGGCGTATTTTTTGCCCGCGTTTTTGAGCAAGGATTCTCAAAAATTTGAAGTTGTGAGCGCGGACATTGTGCTTTTGGGTGAAATTTTGCAAAATGGATTTGTGTATGTGGGCGCGTTTGGGATTTTATGCGTGGTGCAAAATGGCAAACTTTTAAGCACACAAGAATGTGAGCAAAGCGAGGCGAAGCAAAAATATGAGGCGCTCAAACAGCTTTTTGGCGAGGCAGAATTTTACGAGCTAGATTCTCTGCAAGAGCTTATTTTGCCTTTTTGTGTGGAAAAGCTTTGTGCCAAAGCACCTTGCAACCTCTCTTTTAGCATTATTAGCGAATTGAGAGAATATCTTTGTAGGCTTAAAAACACACATTATTTTTTGTGCTCAAAATTTGGAATCTTTGCTCCAGCAGAATTTGCACTTGCACGCAAAAGCCTTGTGGCACTTTGCTTTGGTGTGTGCGCTATATATCCACTTATGCTTTTCTTTGCGCTAAATTCTTTGCAAAATGACATCAACTCCTTGCAAAATGAAAATCTCTTTGCGCGCACAAATGATTCTGCCCTTAATTCCACCTTGCAAGAACTGCAAAGCGCGCTTAATACGACGCTACAGCAAAATAAAGAGCTTGCTTACAAAAGCGCATTTATCCCAAATCTTTTCGCGCCACATTTAGAATCCATCACGCATGATATTTTTGAGCATTTGCAAAAACAAGGCGTGTGGATTGATACCTTTAGCATCGCAAGGGGCGAAAAAATGCTCGCGCTCAAAATGCAAGCAAATGCAAAAGCCCACACAGACATCACAAAACTGCTAAAATCCCTCTCCTCCGCGCATACTCAAGCCACGCTCTCGCGCATAGATTACAAAGACACTATCGCAAATGCTGAAATTTTGCTTCTTTTGCAAAAAGATTTTAACGCGGAATCTAGCGCGCTAGATTCTCAAAATAAATCCCACCCAGCGCGCACAACGCCATGAAACTCTCCCAAAAGCTCCAACCACGCGAAAAACTCCTGCTTTTTATCTGCCTTATATTTATTACATTTTTCCTAAGCTTTTCATTTGTTATCAATCCCTTGCGCGCGCAATTGCGGGATTCTCAAATGCTTCATCACCAACTTTTGCAAGATACAAAAGATGGGCTTGATTTTGAACTTTCCCAAAGCGCAAATCTTAGCGCCACGCAAGAAAATCTTAATAACCTCATCTCTGCAAACGCCATCTTGCACGCGCTTATGTCTCAAATCGCACATGTTGGGATTTTTGAAAATCTAGATTCTGTTTTGGTTTTTATGCAGGATTTGCAGATTTATGAGATTAAGCTTAGCGATGATGGTTTGCATATTATCACACTTAGAGGCAGTGGGGAATTTGCGCGTGTTATGGAGTTTATCAATAAGCTAGAATCTCTACGCCCGCAATTTATAAGCTTAGATTTTTTGCATTTAGAATCCGCAGACGAAGGGAATATCACCTTTGAAACCCTACTTCAAGATATGCGGTTACCACAATGAAACTTCCACAAATCGCGCTTTTTACATTACTTTGCCTAGCAAATGCACAAATCCCATGCGATATAAATTGCGCGCAAGCAAGGCAAGAGCTTTTAAAAAATTTCTCCCAAAAATCTAGCCCCACGCAACATATTCACAATGCCCCTCACAACCCCCTTTATAATCCTTTTATGCCACCACCATCGTCACTTCAGCCATCTCCAAAGCCACAGAGCAAAAAGCTAGATCCTTTGCATTTAGAAGCCATTATCAACAAAAAGGCGCTTATCAATGGAATCTGGTATGAAATAGGCGCACACAAGGACTTCACACTGCTTGAAATCACGCAAGATTCTATCTTACTAAAAAGAGGCAAGAAAACTCAAAGGCTGTATTTGCGAGATTCTTAAATTCCACAAACTTAAAGGAGGGGAAATGCCAAAAAATAAGCTTAGAAACAAGACTAAAGGCAAGAAATTTTTAGGGTGCATTTTAGCGCAGGCGCTATTCTTTTGCCCACCTCTTTTTGCTTGTGAAAATATCACGCTTAATGCCTACGCGCTTCCCTCGCAGATCCTTGAAGAAATCGCGCGGGAATGCAATGTAAGCCTTGTGTATTTGCAAGATTCTAAAAAGCATTTGGATTCTAAAAAACTGCAAATCCGACTACTTCAAGCACCTTTGCAAAATGCGCTAGAAGTGGTGTTTGCGCAAAGTGATTTGCATTATGATTTAAAAGAAAATATTTTATACATCTCTACTTTGCAAACAAAAACCTTTAGTATCAACTACATTTCCACCGCGCGCGTGGGTTCAAGCAATACAGATGTGTTTTTCTCGCAGGATTCTCAAAATTCCCTTATGTCGTATCAAAATCTCCACACCACAGGAATGGGCGCATTTGGCTGGGAGGATAACTCGCAAGCGCATAAAATGGCGCTCAACAAAGCCGCAAGCCACACGCTAGGCAATGGCAAAAGTGGGACAAAAATTTATTCAATCGATGAGATGGATTTTTGGGGCGAGTTGGAAAATGAAATTTATAATATCGCCTACCGCCCGGGCGATTGGTATTTGCCAGATTCCAAAAACGCCAAAGATTCTAAGCGCAAGGATATTATCATCAACAAAGGTGCGGGGCTGCTCACAATCACAGGGAGCAAAAATCAAATCGAGCGTGTGGAGCGCTATCTTGAGGCGCTAAAGCAAAAAATCCATTCTCAAGTGCTTATTGATGTGAATATTTTTAATATCGAGCATAGCGATGTGCAGACAAATGGCGTGGATTGGGAGCAGTTTTTTGGGCTTTTTAGCTTTGCGACTGCGCCACTTGGCAATGAAAATGCAAGCTCTTTAAATCTAGGAAGCGCGGGGAATTCCTATGGTATCAATGTCTTTTCGCAAGGCGTGAGTATTGAGCGCATTGTGGAATTTTTACAAACTTATGGCAAGGTGGAATCACTCTCAAACCCGCGCGTGCTAACACTCAATAATCAGCCAGCAATTATAAGTGTAGGCTCAGTCCTGCGCTATCAGCAAAGCACGACTTTTCAGACCACCACGCAAGGCACTTCGATACAAAATGCTTCGGAATCTTTCCCTTCGGTTTTTGCGGGGATTTTGCTTGATGTTACGCCCAGCATTGAAAATAACCGCGTGATTTTAAAGATAAATCCCTCCATCACCAAAACCAAAGATAACGCTGTGGAAAACCAAACTACTGCGCTTTCCTCCCCGCCAAATCTTTCCACAAAGCAGCTCTCTTCTCTCGTCGCGCTAGAAAATGGGCAAAAAATTGTTTTGGGAGGTTTGATTGACAAAACTCAAATCAAGCAAACCAAAAAACTGCCAATCCTAGGCGATATCCCGCTTCTAAAATACCTCTTTAGCTACAACAAAAATACCCAGCTCACCAAAGAAATGGTGATTATCATCACGCCAAATATCATAAATCCTACAGATTCTACGCAATCTCTCAATGCAAATCCCGCCCAAAGCGCGCTTTTTGAGAAAGCTCAAGATTCTATGCAAAGCGCTTTAGCGGAATTTGATGAGGATATGACTGAAATTGACTTTATGCAGTGAATCTAGGATTTTAAAAAGTAAAAGGCAAAAAGGAGGGGAGATGGAGTTTAAAAAACACGCGCTTTGTGCGCTAGAGATAGCTTTTATGCAAAAATTCCACTGCTTTTGCCTTGCGCTGAATGAAAAAAATGAAGCGCTCATCGCCATTGACAAAGCCCATAAGGATTCTGCAGATTCCCATGTGCGCGCCTTTTCTTTAGAAAAAAGATTTGCAAAAGTGGCGTATAAAAATTTGAGTGATTTTGAAGTGCATTTCACGCATGCGCTTAAAATGGCGCGATTTTTTGAATTATGCGAAAATCTCGCTAAAAAACTTACCTTATTGCAAAGCCACGCCACGCAAAATGCTACAAAAGATTCCCAAGAAGTTTGCGCGCTTTTAGATTTTATTTTGCAAACTTGCATTGAGGAAAAAAGTAGCGATATACATTTTGAACAAAACGCTTCAAATGCCCTTATACGCGCGCGCTGTGATGGAATCTTGCATAAAGTTTTTAGCCTAGAATCTATACTTTTTAATGCTCTCTCTGCACGCCTAAAGCTTGAATGCGCCCTTGATATGACACAAAAGCGCAAAGCCCTTGATGGGCGCTTTTCGAAAAATTTTTCTGGCAAAGAATATGACTTTCGGCTTTCCTCTATTCCGACTTTACAAGGCGAATCGCTCGTGCTTAGGATTTTGGAGCAAAATCTTCAAATCACAAGCCTTGAAAGTCTGGGATTTTGTGAAAATGCCCTGCAACTTATCACGCCAAGCCTTAGTAAAAATAGCGGTGTGATTTTGCTCGTGGGACCTACAGGGTGCGGGAAAAGCACCACTTTGCACGCAATGCTAGAATCCTTAAAAAGTGAGAGCAAAAAAATTATCACCATCGAAGATCCGATCGAATATCAGCTGGATTTTTCCACGCAAGTTTTGCTTAATCGCGATTATAATTTTGGCTTCAAAGATGCCTTGCGCGCGTGCTTGCGTCAAGATCCCGATGTGATGATGATAGGTGAAATCCGCGATGAGCAAACGCTTGAGCTTGCCCTGCAAGCAGCACTCACCGGGCATTTGGTGCTAGCGACTTTGCATGCAAACGACACGCGCGGCGCGATGAAGAGAATCTTAGGACTCGGGGGCAAAATGGAGGTTTTAGATTCCGCGCTTTCACTCATTATCGCCCAGCGCCTCGTGCGTAAGCTTTGCGCGCATTGCAAAGAGGAGGTCTCAAGCGCATTTTATGAATCTAGCGCGCTGTATGCGGAGTTTGTGGCGCGTTTGGGGATTAAAAAAATGCACCGCCAAAAGGGTTGCGCGTATTGCAAGAATCTAGGATTTGCAGGGCGCACGATACTTTATGAGATTTTGCCCCACGCGCCTAGCTATGAGATGAAAGAGTGCGCGGGAACGATTTTTGACAAAGAGCGCTCGATGAAAAGGCTGCTGCAAGAGGGCGTTTCAAGCGTTGAAGAGCTTTATCGCATTTGGGGGTAGGATATGCAGGATTTTTTTTCGCACTTTAAAACGCGCATTTTTTCCTTGCAAAAAGCCTCAAACAAGGAGCTTAGCGCGCTGTTTTATCAAATGGCTTTGATGCTAGATTCTGGTGTGGATTTGATGGAGTGTATGCGCGCATTGCAAGTGCAAAGTCCGCGCTTAAAAGTGGCTATGAAAGATATTTGCGAACGCCTACAAGATGGGCTAAGCCTTGAGATGGCATTTGCGCGCCATAGGGAAATATTTGGGAATCTTGCCTGCGTGAGTTTAGGACTGGGTGAAAAAAGTGGCGATTTGCAAGCCATCGCTTCAATGCTCGCACTTGAATTTAGCGCAAAAGCCGAGCTTAATGCCAAAACTAAAAAAGCGCTTTTATATCCATCTGTGCTTCTTTTTTCGCTCATCGGGGCATTTGTGGCGATTATTTATTTTGTAATGCCACCATTTTTGGAGCTTTTTAATGAGCTGCGCGTGGAACTGCCAATTTATACAAAGATTCTCATTTGGGTAGCAAATTTTATTGAATCTTTTGGGCTTATAAGCTCGATTTTTGCGCTGGGCGCGATTTTTACCCTTCGTGTAGCGTATGAAAAAACCACGCACATAAAAGAACATATTGACGCGCTTCTTTTGCGCTTGCCACTTTTTGGGAAGCTCATCGCGCTCAAAGAATCTTATAATTTTTGCTTTGGGCTTTCTTGTATGTTGCAAGGTGCGCTAAGTCTAGGGCAGTCGTTGCGCCCAAGCATTGAATGCGTGCAAAATAGCGCGCTTAAAAAACGCTATGAAAAACTGCTTCCTTTGCTCGAGCTGTCTCAGCCTCTAAATAGCGCGCTGGCAAATCTAGGGCTTTTAGATTCCCTTTCACTCGCGCTTCTTAATGTTGGCGAGAAAAGCGGGCGTTTGGGTGAGATTCTTTTCAAAATCGCGCAAAACAAAAAGCGCGAATACGAGGAAAAAGTCGATATCCTCCTGCACCTGCTTGAGCCACTTTTGAGCTTGCTAATGGGCGGAATGATTTTGCTTTTGGCTTTAGGGATCTTTGTGCCTATGTGGGATATGAGCGCAAGCGCACTTGCATAAGGGGAAAAATCTGCTAAAATGGCGGACTAATTTTCACAAAAACAAGGAGTATTCTATGAATCAAAAGCTTGCCAATATGTTAAAAGACTTAGGTTTTCGCTTAATAAAGCCTTCAATGTCTAATAAAGAGTTAGAATCTGACCGCGCTATGTATGAGCGTCTCAATACCGATACGCGCTTTAAGCTCGGCAAAAAATATGACTATATTTGTCGCTTTGATAAATACGCGCCAAACGGACAACTAGACAATCAATACTTTATCCAAGATATTTGGGGTGCGCGCAAGGTGTTTGAAAATATGCCAAGCGTGCATTATGATGTGGGCTCGTATGTGGCGGGATTTATCGCGCATTTGCTGGGGATGAAGCAAAAAATCGTGCTTATTGATGTCCGCAAGATGAACAACGACTTTGATACAAAATTCCTCAAAGAGCCTAGAATTCTAAATGGGGGGGGGGGCAAAATAGCAGAGATATTCAAGGCGGGATTGAATACATTTGCGCCGATGCGACAAATCTCGAAAATATCGCTGATGAAAGCGTGGAATCGCTCTCAGCCCTTTGCAGTGTGGAGCATTTTGGCTTAGGGCGTTATGGCGATCCTATCAATCCAAACGCGTGGGAACAGGCGCTCAAAAGCTTTCAGCGCGTGTTGAAAAAAGGCGGGAGGCTGTATTTTAGCGTGCCAGTGGGGCAAGTAAGTAAGGTGTGCTTTAACGCGCATCGTGTGTTTCACCCAGATCTTATCATCCAAACGCTAGATTCTATGCAGCTTTTGGAGTTTGGCTATATCGATGGTTTTGATGTGAAAAATGTCATGCGCTATGAATCTGGTGAGCTTAAAATCGATAAAAACGCGCTAGATTCTATCCCGGAGCATCGAAATAACGGCACGACCGGGCTTTTTGAATTTGTGAAAATTTAGGAGTTTTTCAATTTGCAAGATATTTTAAAAGACATCACGCTTACAAACGGCTATGATTTGTTTAAGATTCTTAAAACGCATTTTTATGTCGGCGATGAAAACAGCTGGTGGTGGCCGAGCCTGCGCTCGCTTGAAGTAAAAAATGGCATAGAGCTAAAAGGCGCTCGAGACTGCAAAACCCCAAGCCTTGAGCATTGCATTGCAAGCTTTTTGGGGCAAAATACAAAGTATGAAAACGCATACAGCGCGCAACTTGCGCTTTATGAGTATTTTTATAAAATCATTGCGCGCGATGCCTCTACGCCTGATATGGCGCAGTTTTCGCAGTGTCAGTATCCGCATTTAGCCTATATTTCGCAAGAAGTTTTTGCTGATAGGATTTTAGAGATTCTTATTGATACACCGCTTGATATGCTGGCGCAATATATCCACAAGGCAGGCTTTCACAATCAAAAAGCGCAGAGAATCTCGCTCTTTGCGCGTAATCTTATCGCGGATTTTGGGGACTTTGCAACCTTCAGCGCGCAGGTAGAGAAAGAGTGGCTACTTGCCCAAAAAGGCATAGGGCAGGAGAGCACCTCTAGTATCCTAAACTACGCGCTTAAACGCGAGGAAATGGTTGTGGATTCCTACACGCAAAGGCTTTTGGGATTGCTTGGTTTTGAGTTTTACGATTATGAAGAGTTGCAAAGCTTTGTGGCAAGCGGTATGGAGCGCGCGATAGAATCTTATGACTTTGATATTTCTCTAGCGCAGGTTTTCGCGCGATTTCATGGCAAAATCGTGGAATTTAGCAAGGCAAATAAGCTCAAACCGCGAGTGTTTTAACACACAAACCGAGATTTTGCACCCCAAAATCCCTAAAAATTTGCAAAGCAAATTTTTCATCAGAATCCAAATGCAGTGTGCGGCACGCACCTTCTAGCGTTGTCGGGGGTTTGGGGGTTGTAAGGGGGATAAGGGGAGCGACTTCG
>NZ_NXLL01000070.1 GCF_003364115.1 Helicobacter sp. MIT 00-7814
CTTCATTTGTAAATCCTGCGATAGTCCCCTCATTCTCAAGTGTGGCGGTTGAGTTTGTTTTATTTGTAAGTGTGCCATTTATATTTGCAGTTGCGCCGGCATTCGTCACGCTCACGCTTCCACCTTGCGCGCTTTGCAAGCCTATATCTCCATTGATAGTTGTTGCATTATTTGTAAGGCTTCCTGTCACATTGCCTGTATTGTTCCAAGTGACATCGCCTGCACCAGTTGGATTCCCCGGAGGCGTGCCTGTAGGAGCTGTCCCAGCGGTGAAACTCCCTACATTTCCAGTGCCTGCGTAGGTAAGCGTTGCATTATTGCCAGTGCCAGTGCCGGCGATGCCAGTGTGGGTGATAGAGCCGATGGAGTTATTATTTGTTAAAGTGTTGTTCGCAGTTGAGCTATTTTCAAAAGTATTTATCGTGCCGGAGTTTGTAAAGGTATTAGCCACAGTTGAGCTGTTGCTAAAAGTATTTATCGTGCCAGAATTTGTAAATCCAGCAGTGCCAAAGTTTCCAACGCCGGAATTTGCAACAGTGCCTATTGTATAGCCTGTGCCTACATTTACACCGCCGGTGATTGTGCCGGTGTTATTAAGTGTGTTTGTTGTGTGGTTCCCGCTAAAGCTTACATTCCCAGTAATTGTGCCTTCATTTGTGAATCTATCAAGCGATTTTTCCACTTCGACACTTTGGGCGATACTTGCACCTGCACCATTTATAAAGGTAGTCGTTGGCGTAGTAGGCGGGGTGGTATTTGGCGCATCACTTAGCATGATATTCATA
>NZ_NXLL01000071.1 GCF_003364115.1 Helicobacter sp. MIT 00-7814
GAGCCTAAGGGAGAAGCACCAGAAAATGAACTATTAGGAAAATCCGAAAAGTTAGAACAACCATTGCAAGAAGCGCCAGCACCTAAAGAAAGCCCAACAACGCCACGCGAACAAATAGAACCCATAAAAGAATTTGGCACAAATTACGCGGAGTTTTACCATAAGCCCATAGAAGCCTTTAAAAAACTGCAAGAAACACAAAGCGGGCAAGTAGTAGGCGCGTATGAGCGTAAAGATTTGGGCGATATAGATTTAGTTTGGGGAGAATACAACAAAGAAACGCAAAAAGGCTTTGGGCTAAGTAAGATTCTAGCAAAGCACCCTGAAATCACACCCGAGCTATTAGATGAAATTGTAAGCAATGGGAAATTAGTAAGCGAAAATAACATAAATACGATTATTTATGAAGCAGATAAAACTTATCGCGTGGGATTGTCTAAAGGTTGGGACGGCAAGGGAAATAACGAGTGGATAATCACAGCTTATGAAGTAGAAAAGTCGCAAGGCTCAGATTTCCTACCAAGTAGCCAAGTTACCAAGAGTGATGGGACTAATCTACACTCAAACGACTTCAGCGACAATTCTACCACAAACAAAAATTTAATACAAGATAATCCGCCACGCAATAGCAATGAAAACAACTTTAACCCCCTTATTTCACAAATAAACGCGCATTTAGGCAGTGGATTATTTGGTGGAAGTATCGCAGGGCTAGAACAAGATGACTTTGGC
>NZ_NXLL01000072.1 GCF_003364115.1 Helicobacter sp. MIT 00-7814
GGAGGTAAATGGCAAGGTGTCCAACAAGCCTCTACTACTACAACTCTAGGAGCAACATTTGAAAATGGTAAAGACATTGTAAGAGGTAACACTAAAGAACATGTCTCAGGTGAAGCCCTTGCAAAAACACTCGGAACTGATTCAGCAGTAAAAACCATAGCTCAAGCCTCAGGCTTACAAGGTTCTATGGCTTATGATAGAGATGGAAGTCTTAATGGTGGTAGAGAAGGAAGCTACTATGCACAAGGATTAGAAAATAATGCAAGAATAGCTGCTAACCAAGTTATAGGTGTAGGTAAAGAAGGTGCATTAAATACTCAAAAAATGAATGCTATCCAATATGGAGGACATGCAGGAGTAATAAATCAGATAGAGCAAGGACAAGCTTTACAAACAGTTCATGGCACAGGAAGTAATTTTGCAAGCAGCTATAAAAGCACTGCAAGAACTAATGCAGAAGCAAGTTTAATACAAGCAAGAGAAGGTGCTAGAGCATTAAGAGATGAATATAGTGATCTTACAGGTGGAAAAGGTAATTCAAGTCTAGCAGATACACATTATCTAAATACTACACAAGGCTTACAATCTCAAGTTGGTAAAGCTAAAGGTTTTAATGAGGCAACTGATGGTGGCAATATTAGAACTGCAGAGCATGGAAGTAAGTTAGAGAATTTAGGAGGCTTGAAATCAACAGAAGCTACGCTAAA
>NZ_NXLL01000073.1 GCF_003364115.1 Helicobacter sp. MIT 00-7814
TTTTCAAAACACTTCACCATTTATACAAAATCTCAAGTCATTCTCTAGCTCTTGTGTGTAAATGAGCAAATCTTTGACATTCTGCGCAGTGTTAGAGTGAAAATTTGGGCGCAAAGGCATTGAGATTTCACATTTAGTAGGGATATAGACAGGCTCTTTGACAATGCGCGTAAAGCAACCGCTAATAAAAAATGGAATAAGGAATAGAGGTGCAAGCTGAATTTTCATCTCCCAAACTCCTTTAAAAGCTCATTAATCGCGTTTAACTGCGCTTCGCAAGTCGTATCAAGCACTTTTATTTGAGAATATTTTGTAATGATTTTTTGACTTTGTGTTTGTTTTTGTGCTTTGTAGGATTCTAGCTCTAGGGCGTTTTTTTGTATTTGTGCGTTTTGGAAATCTAGCGCAGTGTTGGCTTGTGCTAAATCTTTTAATGCGCTTTGCAGTTTAGAATCTGTCCTTGCATAAAAAATATAGCATACAATGCTAGCAAGCAAGAATATCATACAAAGCACGCCTAAAAGTATTTGCACTATCTTTTCCATTCCATATCCTTATATATCACTTGCAAGAGCATTGCCCTTGCAAGCTCCGCCTCCGCTTCCGACTTCGCGGAAGTAAATTCCGCTTTGTCTCCAGCTCCGCGAGCACTCACTACCTTTTTTGGTGGGCTTATGCCACTTAGAAAATTCTAAGATTGTG
>NZ_NXLL01000074.1 GCF_003364115.1 Helicobacter sp. MIT 00-7814
AAACGAAAACGACATAATCGCAGAATTTGGCACAAATTACGCGGAGTTTTACCACGATGGCAAAGGTGCTATTAAAAAGCTATTGAGTGAAAAACAAGGACAAGTCGCAGGCGCATTTTATAAAGAGAATCTCGGCGATATTGATTTAGTTTGGGGGAATGAAAAATTTGGACTTCAACATATTTTGGAACAACGCACAAAACAATGGGGAGAACAAAAAGCGCTAAACTTCATTGACGAGCTACCTAGCATTATAAACCAAGCGAAGTTTTTTAGAGAATACGAGGGTAAAGTGGAATTTATCACAGATAAGGAAACTTTAGTATTTGCAAAGCGCAATGATAGACATTTTGTTTTGACAGCTTTAATAGACAAAAGAAATAAAAAGAGAATGGGAACTACACAGACAGGAGTCGCAGGTAGTTTTACAGATGAAACGCTAGCATTAAAGCCTCTATCATCAAACATTCCCAATAATTCTACCACACCCGCAAAAATAAATCAACCCTCACCCCTAGAGCTAGCCCTAAAGCATAAGGAACAAGCCCTAAAAGAGGCACAAGATAAAATCCAAGCTGAACAACTTGCAATGCAAGCACGCCTAGAGGAACTAAAAGCAAAGCAAGCAAGTATGCAAGCCCAAAAGGAAGCCTTAAATGGCTTAAGCGCAAATGAA
>NZ_NXLL01000075.1 GCF_003364115.1 Helicobacter sp. MIT 00-7814
ATAAATACAGGGTGCGCGTCATTTTTTGCCAACGCAATGGAATTATAAGTATCCCCAATCACATGGAATCCCGGAAACCCAAGCCAAAACTGAAACACAAACAACGCACCTATAAGCGCTAAGCTAAAAGCTAAAAAGCCTTTATCCTTTTTAGTAAGTGGTTGTGGTGCATTTGATGAGTTAGACACACAGGAGCATCTAGATTCTCTATTTTTCTTAAAAAACTCCTTAACCCTCACACCAAATTCTTTCAAAGTATTCATCTTAGTATTTGCATTCATTTATTTACTCCTTTGTTTAGTTAGATTTTTCATTCATTTTCCTTCCCCCATACACAAACTTCCTCCTTGCAAAGAATCCAAAGAATGCCACGAAGAATGACGCGATGATTTTTGCGCCCAAAGCTTCAATATGTAAAAACTCCACGAGAATCCATAAAAGTGCGGTATTAAGGCAAAGCCCTATGGTATTAATCACATAAGTTGCAAGGACTTCATTTTTTAAGCGTAAGTGGCTCATCCCAAAGACACATTTCCTATACACCACCATGCCAAGTAGTGAGAGAAGCACAAACATCACAATCGAGCTTACAATATAATGCACGCCCAAAAGATAAGTCAGCGCATAAAAGCCACCCCATTCACAAAGGCTTAAAATCCCACCTAAGA
>NZ_NXLL01000076.1 GCF_003364115.1 Helicobacter sp. MIT 00-7814
TAGCCCACCATTTGGGATTGTCATTTTTTGATTTGCAGTAACCTTTAAAAATGCGCCTTTTGTCTGTCCTAGCTGTCCTGCACCGCTTGGATTTCCAGCCCCACCATTTGCACTTAAGAGATTCCCAAAGCTCACAGCACCACCTGCGGTGTTTGAGTTTGTGCCACCTGTGCCACCTTGAATAAACACATAATAATCGCTAACGCCATTTACTAGGCTAAAAGTCGTGCTTGAAGTGTAGGTTTTGCTTTGAAAATTGCTTCCTAAGGCTTGATTGCTTGCTTTGATTTCATTGCAAAGCTGGGTGAGATTTGCCACTTGTGCGGGAATATCATTGCGGATTTCTGCCAAATAAGAATCCTTAATGCCTTGCATATCGTTGCTACTTTGCTCTTTTTGCGTGATAAGGGCTTGAATATGTTCGTTTTTCTTTGTCTCTAGCGTTGCAGTGTGTTCGTCTGTCTTTGTTTGAAGTGTAGCAATATGCGTATTTGTGGCACTCTCTAGGGCTTGGGTGTGTTCGTTTTTCTTTGTCTCTAGCGTTGCAGTGTGCTCATCAGTCTTTGTTTGAAGTGTAGCAATATGCGTATTTTTGGCACTCTCTAGGGCTTGGGTGTGTTCGTTTTTCTTTGTTTGTAAGGTAGCTAAATGCGT
>NZ_NXLL01000077.1 GCF_003364115.1 Helicobacter sp. MIT 00-7814
GTTTTCAGAGATCACCAAAATAGAAAGTGTTTAAGACTTAAATAAAAGATTGTTAAAAAGTGTATAAGCATTGCGTAGCAAAGAGAAATGCAAAGAAGGTAAATCCTTACGATTTAGATTCTGCTAGAAAGAATAAGATTGCAAGTGTGTGTTTTTCTTAAATTAAAGAAAAAAGAGTTTGCAAGATAGATTCTTAAGTTTTAGAATCCGTAAGTAGAGCGTAGATTATGTTTTAGTAAAATAAAGCATAATATTGCAATTCTATTTTTTCTTTAGACAAGAAAGAATTTTAAAAACTGCAGAGAGTTACCTTAATGGTAATGACCAAAGTTTTTAAAATTCTGACGCAGTATAAAGAAAAAAGAGTTTGCAAGATAAAAATCCTAAGATTACAGATGAGAAATCAAGGCTATGACTTGCGAATAAGGAGATAAGACATCAAGTCTATCGACGCAATGAGCAAGGAATTCCTTAAAATTTAGAATCTAAGCAAGCAGGAGATTATGCTTTAATTTTGCTTGTAGGCAAGGCAGATTCTTAAAAATCGATTGAACGCACTTAAGGTGCGTGATTGAGATTTTTAAGAATCTAACGTAG
>NZ_NXLL01000078.1 GCF_003364115.1 Helicobacter sp. MIT 00-7814
AAACGAAAACGACATAATCGCAGAATTTGGCACAAATTACGCGGAGTTTTACCACGATGGCAAAGGTGCTATTAAAAAGCTATTGAGTGAAAAACAAGGGCAAGTCGCAGGCGCATATGAAAAAGATGGGCTAGATTTGGCATTAGTATGGGGAGAATACAACCCACAAACCAAACAAGGAATCGGGCTATCTAAAATTTATGCCAAACATTTAGATGATTTTAAAGCATTTGTAGGCGATACACCAGAGGAAAAGCTAGCAAATGGTATGAGTGAGATTGTCGAAAATGGTAGATTAATAAATGTCAATGGCGTAGAAAGTATTGTTTTAAATAAAAATGGACTTAGTTTTAGATTAGGATTATCCAAAGGTTGGAACAATCAAGGCGAAAATAGATGGATAATAACAGCATATAAAAGCATTAAGGAAAGTGGCGAGACTTCCTACCACGACACTTTTACAGCTAGAGAGCCTCTAGCCAACCTTAATAACACTAATTCTACCACACCCGCAAAAATAAATCAACCCTCACCCCTAGAGCTAGCCCTAAAGCATAAGGAACAAGCCCTAAAAGAGGCACAAGATAAAATCCA
>NZ_NXLL01000079.1 GCF_003364115.1 Helicobacter sp. MIT 00-7814
ATGGAACTAAGCAACAAAGAATTTATCATTTTGTTTTTGCTCTCACTTGGTGCGGGGGCTTTTGGCGTGTGCATTGCAATGGCAGTGGGCTATCTCTCAATCACCAAAGGTGCGCCTAAAAAAATCGTCATTATTGCAATCATCGTGCAAATGGGCTTAAGCATAGGGCTTTTTATAGGTTTGACGCTTTGGTTTTATTCTCAACTAACGCCTGAATCCTTAAGCAAGGATTTTATCACTGGTTGCTGTATTGCTTATTTTGGCTCTGCTGTGCCTGAAATCACTTTTGGTGTGTTTGTCTTGCTTACAAAAATCATCAAACACAATATCCGCAAGACAATGAATTACGAGGGCGAGGATATAACGCCTGATTTGAAATTGCGTTCAATTGTAGATGATTATGTATCCACGCAAAAAGATAAGAAATGAAAATTCAGCTTGCACGCCTATTTCGCACGAAGCCTCGAAAAAGTTTCGGTTACGCACAAAAAGTGCGCGCCCTTCAACTTTTCCTCACCTTCGCACAAACTAGGC
>NZ_NXLL01000007.1 GCF_003364115.1 Helicobacter sp. MIT 00-7814
TGATGAGCTTATTTCTTCTACTGCTGCAGCTGATTGTTCTAATGAGCTAGCTTGTGCTTGAGATCCATCTGTTAGTCTTTGCATAGAGGATTTGAGCTCATTACTTTGAGAGCTTAGATCTTTTGCAAAGTTTGAGCTTGCACGAAGCATTTTTTTAATCTCTTCACCTAAAGTATTTGTTACTACTTCTACTATACCTTTAGCATCTTTTACTTCAGTAGTAAAATCTAGCTTTGTATAAGAATCAAATACTCTTGCTATCTCATTAGTATCACCACCAATTTTATGCTCTAATACATCAAGCATTGTATTAAGCACATTTTTTAATTCTACTAATTGCGGATTAGCAGGATTTTTAATAATCCTTGCTTTAAGATTCCCACTTTCTATTTCTTTAGCTGTTTGAGCTGATTGTGCAATGGCTTCTTCATCTTGAAGGAGGGATTTTTGAGTGCGGGAGATATTGTCATTAATGATTTGTCCCATTGCACCTAATTCATCTTGAGCTCTAATCTTAATGGTATGCACTTCTTTAGATTCATAATTAAGATAGCGGAAGAAAGATTGAAGGGTGCGGAGGATGATATTTAGGCGATTTGTTAGCGCACTTTTTACGAAAAATAATATCGCAGCTATAATGACTAAAATAACAATAAGGCTTGTAAGCGCAATGATAATCTGCACGCTTGCAAGTGGCGCATATACAACATTTTCTGGCGCAGTTACTGCCATAGCCCATGTGGTGTTAAGCTCTTGTGTGCCGATTTCAAAAGTTTTGATATAAGCAAGCGATTTGTCATTGCTTCCATAATTTACATAATCATACAAGCCTTCGCCCTTGCCTGCCACAACTCCTAGAAGTTTTTGCGCGGTTGGGTCGGGATTAAGCTCTGCAAGATTCCTACCTATGATGTCAGATTTTGGATGGACTGCTATGATACCATCTTGAGTAAGCACAGAGCGGACATTGCGCTCATAAATATCAAATTGTGGATTAAGCAAAAAGTCTGACATCATCTTCAAATCCACAATATTCCCTAGCACCGCAACCATATTACCTTGAGAATCAAAAAGCGGTGTGGTAACATTCACGCCTAAAAAGCTTTTGCCATTAACATGCATTTGCAATGGCTTACCAATGCGCGCCTTTTTAGAATCTAGCGTATATTTAAGCGCTGGAAAATCCGCAATCGCATCATCTGCTTGCATAAGCGTAGCGTTTGTTTTATTTTCTGTGTAATATGAAATAATTGTCTTGCCACTTTTTGTTTTATATAGCGGATTGTTCGCTTGCAGTGGCGCGGTGAAATACACATACGCGAAGTTGCTCCATTTTGAGTTATTAAGCACATCTTGCAAAATGCGTCCGATTTTCTTATCCGCATCAGATTCGCTAAAATCTATGCTGTGCTCTATAATCTCGTGTGTAGTGAGAAGTGAGGAAACCGTACCATCAAGATTTGCCTGCACATAGTTGGCATAGCGCAAGGTGTTGGCTTCTAGAATCTTATTAATATCTGTGGTGATTTCATCTCTTACCTGTTTGCTAATGATAATTGAAAGTGCGAGAATCCCCGCGAGCAAAAAGAATGAAACAATACCAACGATCTTTGTTCCGATTTTAAGATTTGAAAAAAATGTCATGTTGCACCCCCTCCATTTTTGCGTAACATAGAAAAATTAATAAAGCGTGGATTCTAGTATAATTTTTTTAAATTTTTTATTAAATTAAGAAAATTTTATATTTTAAATTACAAAGTTACCCAAATAGCGCCTGTGCCTAAATATAACCTCAAGGAATGTAATTTGCTTAATTTATACATATGATTTTCTAAGGATAGATTCTTAAAAACTCTCAAGGCGAAGGATTGCTAAAATGAAAAAAACTCTACTTTTATTTGGTGCGTGCTTGTGTTTTGTATGCGCGCAAAAGGTTTCCGATCTCGCGCAAATCGTGGGAATCCGCGAAAACTCGCTTATTGGCTATGGCTTGGTGATTGGGCTAAATGGCAGTGGGGATAAAAATGGCTCAAAATTTACCGCGCAAAGCATGGCAAATATGCTTGAATCTATGAATGTCAAGCTCTCGCCAAATGACATAAAATCAAAAAATGTCGCCGCGGTGATGGTGACAGCAAATATGCCTGCTTTCGCAAGGCAGGGCGATAAAATCGATATACAAGTCTCTTCCATCGGCGATGCGAAGTCTATCACTGGAGGCACGCTTGTGCTCACACCTTTAAGCGCGGTAGATGGGAATATCTACGCCCTCGCACAAGGCGCGCTCACGCAAGGCAACACTGAAAACACGCTTTCTGCCACACTCATTGGCGGTGCGACGATTGAGCGTGAAATTGCTTATAATATTTCACAATTAGAATCTGCGACTTTAAGCCTCAAAAAATCCGACTTGCAAAATGCGGTGAAAATCCAGCAAGCACTCAATGAGACTTTTAATGGCAATGTCGCTTCCGCGCAAGATTCCCGCACGATTAGGCTCAATAAACCAGAGGTTATGAGTATGGTTGAGTTTTTGGCACTTGTGGAGGAAGTGGAGGTGGATTATCTGCAAAAACAGCGCGTGGTGATTGATGAAAAAAGCGGGACGATTATCGCCGGGCTTGGAATCACGATTGAGCCAATTGTGCTAACGCATGGGGATTTGACGCTTAAAATCTCACAAGATTCTCAAGAAGATCCCAACGCGCTAAATTTAGGCGATGATATAAGTATCTCGCAAACGCAAAATACACTTTCCACAAATGGCAAAAAGCCAACCCTTGCAAATGTCGTGCGGGCGCTGCAAAAAATGGGCGCAAGTCCTAAAAACATCGTCTCAATCCTAGAGACAATGAAGCGTAGCGGGGCGATAACAGCCGAAATCGAGGTGATATAATGGATCTAACAACAAATGCGCTCAATGCCTACCAAAGCGTGCAAAGCGCAACAACTTTGCAGAATCTAAAATCCGCGCAAAACGCGCAGGGTGCAAAAGGCGCGCAAAATGCAAAAGATTCAAAAACTTCACTGCAAAAGATTCAAGCAAATGAGGATAAGGCACTAAGGGAGCAGACAGATAATTTTGAGGCGCTGTTTTTGCAGATTATGCTAAAAGATGCGATAAAAAATGAGAATCCACTCTACCCAAAACAGCCCGGCAGCGACATTTATCACTCTATGTATATAGAAAATCTTGCGCAAAATTTAAGCGGCTCATTTGGGTATTCTGAACTTTTATATAATTATCTTAAAGAGCAGCAACGCTAATGCCACAGGAAAACGAAAGCCTTATCAACCAAAAGCTTATTGAGAGTTTGGATTCCCAAGATAAGCAAAAGGTGCTAGATTCCCTAACAGAGCTAATAGAGGCAAGCTATAAAATCGAGGTAGAATTACACGCGCTCAAAGACTTTCATCATAATTTTGTAGAGATTTTGCCCCAAGCGGTGTGGGTACTGGAATCTAACAACACAATTTCTTTCCAAAACAACGAAGCCTATAATTTAGACGAGGTGTTGCATATTGTTAAAAATAGCCTGATTGTCTCTGATATAAAAACTGGGCAATTTTATGAAAGTGAGCTTGAATGCAAGGGTAGCGCGTATCTTTTGCGGATTAATTCTTTGCGTAATAAAATCGTCATTACCGCCACTGATATCACCAACCAAAAGCGTCAAGAGCGCCTCGCATCTATGGGGCAGGTCTCCGCGCACCTAGCCCATGAAATCCGCAATCCTGTGGGCTCAATCGCGCTTCTTACCACCACTTTATTAAAAAGCAAGGATATCCAAACGCAAAACACCGCGATTGAGATTAAAAAATCCTTATGGCGGATTGAGCGCCTTATCAACGCCACGCTACTATTTTCTAAAGGCATTAGTAGCAAGAATCAAAGGGCGTGCAAACTGCGCGATTTTAAGGAGGAACTGCAGACTTGCATTAGTTATTACACCTACAGCGCGCAGATTGAGTTTGTGTTTGGCAAAGCATTTGAAGGCGATGAGGAAATTTTTGTAGATTTTGATTTGTTTAGTATTGTGTTGCAAAACTTTGTTTTTAACGCCATTGATGCGATAGAAGAGCTTGATGAAAGCGAGCATAGCGGGCGTGTGGAGATTGACTTTGCACGTGAAGGTGGGAAAAGTATCTTTTATATCAGCGACACAGGCAAGGCGATTGAAGATAAACGCATACTTTTTGAAGCCTTTAAAAGCACCAAACTTAAGGGCAATGGCTTAGGGCTAGCGCTAAGTCAGCAGATTATCCGCGCGCACAATGGAAACATAACGCTCAAAGAGAGTGAGGGTAAAAAGACTTTCATTATAGAGATTGCAAATGAGCAAGGAGCGTGATTAGCGCTTAAGATTCTGCAATTTAAAAATTTATTTTCTTTTCCTAAAAACCGCAGTGAGAGAATCTTTTTCTAACACCAATTCATCATTTTTGAGTGCGATTTGTGCGCCACCATTGCCAAAAAAGTGCAAAAGCGCGTCCTCTACTTTCATGCTTTTTGGATCACAGAGCTTTTTTGTCACGCCGACATTTTCAAAAAGGATCTTATTTCCGCTCATTTTATACGCCCCAAAAACCCCGTTGCAGCCTAGATTCCCGTTAAATTCATTTTCTTTAATGAGAATCTTTGCTTCATTTGGATTTGGCAGTTCAAAAAATTCGCCATTTTGGCTTAGGATATACAAATGCCACTGCGTGTTTAGCACCTCGCTATGCGCCATTTTATCCTCATCGCACGCGCTAAAACTAAGCGCAAAAACAAAGCCCACAAAACCAACCGCTACTTTTTTACCTAAAATCCGCAACAATGTTAATCCTTACAAAATTTTTTCTTATTTAAAGCACAAAAGATTCCATAAATTTAAGAGAAACTTAGAATCTAAAAATTTTAATCAACAAAAAAAGACAGAGTATGCGCGCGAAAGCGAAGTGCAACGAAGTTGGAGCGGAGCTTTGGCGGACTTGTTCGCCAAAGTGATACATTTAAAAGGAATAGGGAGCGGGATTCACTCCCGCGGAGACGATACAATAAAATGTAATCTCTACTTCCTTGAAGTTGGTGTGTCATGCACGATTGTAACTTCGCCTTTAATATCGCTAAGTAGCGCACATGCTGCCTCACTACCACTTCCCATAGCGCAAGCCACCATTGTTGTAACACCTGATGCAAGCCCTGCTACAAATACGCCCGGTTTTACCTCTTGGCGCCCGCTAAATTCTAGGCGGATTTTGTTTGGTTTATTCATCAAATTATGAGGCTTTACGATATCGCCAAATCCTTTGATGTCAAATCTGCTCGCACCTGTGGCTAAAATCACATATTCACTTGCCACTTCAAAGCCTTCACCCTTTGTCACAAACGCGCCTTTTGCGCCGCTTACTTCTGTCACACTTCCGCTAATGTATTTTACTTGCAAAAGAGAATCTATTTGCTTTTTTGTATGCTCGATGATTTGTGCGCCTTCAATTGCTTTTGGGAACATTGGCACATTGTAAATCGCCACTGCTTTCAAATCCGCCTTGTCATCATCAATAATTGTAATATCAAAGTCAAGCTCTGCGTTTTTTGCTGATGCTAAAACAAGCGCTGCGCTTAGTCCTGCGATACTTCCGCCAACGATAACTACTGATTTTTTCATGTTTGTCCTTTTGTGTAATTTTAAAAGGCTGCAATCTTAATACAAACTCCTTACTTTTTATTAAACAAAAATTATTTTCTGCGCTTAAAAACCTTTGGCTATAATTACGCTTTTACAAAGCCACAAAAAGGAGGGCGTATGCTTGTCGCGCCGAGTTTGCTATCTGCGGATTTTTTAAATCTAGCTAAAGAAGTGGAGAAAATCTGCGCCACAGAATGTGATTATTTGCATATTGATGTGATGGATGGGCATTTTGTGCCAAATCTAACCATCGGTCCCTTAGTCGTTGAAAAAATCGCAAAAGTCGCCACAAAGCCACTAGATATTCATCTAATGACGAAAAATACCGAATTTTTTGTCTCGCTTTTTGCGCCACTCAAGCCGGCGTTTTTAAGCGTGCATATTGAGGAAGTGACGCATTTAGATAGACTTATAAACCTTATCAAATCCTATGGAATCAAAGCTGGCGTGGTGCTAAACCCGCATACAAATATAGAATCTTTGCGCCATTTGCTTCCGAGCTTAGATTTGGTGCTTTTGATGAGCGTTAATCCGGGCTTTGGCGGACAAAGCTTTATCCCTTATGTGGCGGAGAAATTACGAGATTTGCGGGCTTTGCGTGATAAAATTGCACCAAATTGTTTGCTTGAAGTTGATGGCGGTGTGAGTGATAAAAATATCGCGCTTTTAAAAGAATGTGGCGCGGATATGGTCGTGGCTGGGAGCTATGTGTTTTCAAGCGATGATTATAAGAGCGCGGTTTTGAGGCTTAAAGTCTAGCTAAAGGCTTGCGTGTTACAATATGCGTTTATTTTTTGAGAGAAAAAGAGGGAGAAAAAATGATTGAAAGCATTTTTGCGACGCTCAAATCCTGCGCGCTTGAGATTGATACGCTACTAAAAAACCCAAGCACAGATTATCTTTCCTCGCAAAATTCAAGCGGTGATACGCAGCTAAAGGTTGATGTGGAGGCGGATAAGCTCATCGAAAAGGCGCTTTTAGCACTTGCATGTGTCAAAGGCGTATGCAGCGAAGAAAAAAACCAAGCAGTTTTTAAAGGGCAGGATTCTAAAGATTCCAAACAACGCGATAGAATCCAAGATTCTTATCAACCAAAAAACGCCGAGTATGCGCGCGAAACGAAGTGGAGCGGAGGCGAAGCGGAATTTACTTCCGCGCAGACGATACAATCTGAAGGAATATATATCATTGCTTACGACCCGCTTGATGGCTCTTCGCTCATTGATAGCAATCTAAGCGTTGGGAGCATTTTTGGAATCTATAAAGATTCTCTAGAATCTAAAAATCTCGTAGCCGCGGCGTATGTGCTTTATGGTCCGAGATTAGAGATTGTTTTGGCGCAAAAGGAAGTTGAGCATTTTCGCTATTGTGGCAATGCATGGGAAAAAATCGGGAATCTGCGCTTAGGTAAAAAAGGCAAAATCAACGCGCCCGGTGGCACGCAGGCAAATTGGGAATCTAAGCATAAGCAAATGGTAGATTCTCTTTTTTCGCAAGGCTATCGTTTGCGCTATTCAGGCGGTATGGTGCCGGATTTGCATCAGATTCTTATTAAAGGAGGAGGGCTTTTTAGCTATCCAGCCACAAGTGACGCAAAAGAGGGCAAATTAAGAAAGCTTTTTGAAGTTTTCCCTTTTGCATTTATCTATGAGCGCGCGGGTGGAGTGGCGAGTAATGGCAAAGTCCGCCTTTTAGAGCTAGAATGCGCGCATATCCATGATACGACGCCTTGCTTTTTTGGCAGTAGCGAAGAAATGGCGCTGGTAGCAAAAACTTATCAAAACTAAATTTATTTTAAAGGAGATTTTTCATGCAAGCACAAGAGCAAATACAAATCGATAGCTTTAGCCAGCATCTAAATGATGAAATAAGAATCCTGCAATCCTGCCAGCAAGAAAATAATTTGGCTTCCTGCATGCCTTGTAATTCTTTTCTTTCTTGCCAAAAGCGCAAGGACTATGTCAAGGCAGTGTATGACAATCTCAATAAAGGACAAGATGGCGCGTTTGATTTTAACTAGATTCTAATCGCGCAAGATTTTAAGTTAAGGAATATCTATGCAAAAAACCTATATCACCTCGCCAATTTATTATGTCAATGATGTGCCACATATCGGGCATGCTTACACGACAATCCTTTGTGATATGCTTAAAAAATACCGCACACTTTTGGGCGAAGAAGTCTTTTTGCTCACAGGCACTGATGAGCATGGGCAAAAAATCGAGCTTTCTGCTAAAAAGCACAACCAAAGCCCGCAAGATTTTGCAGATTCTGTAAGCGCGAAATTCCGCGCGATTTGGGAAGAGTTTGACATCGACTTTGATTACTTTGTCCGCACGACAGATGCGAGCAACTGCACCGCCGCACAAACTGCCTTTAGTAAAATGTATCAAAAAGGCGATATCTACAAAGGCGAGTATGAGGGCTTTTACTGCGTGTCGTGTGAAACGCATTTTGGGAAATCACAAGTTATAGATAATAAATGCCCTGATTGTGGCAAGGAAGTAAGCACCATTAAAGAAGAGAGCTACTTTTTTGCGCTTTCACGCTATCAAGAGGCGCTTTTAGAATGGTATGAGCGCGAACCAAATGTGATACAGCCCGCGCACAAGAGAAACGAAGTCATCAAATTTGTAGAATCTGGCTTGCATGATCTCTCCATCACGCGCACAAGCTTTGAATGGGGCGTGAGCGTGCCAAAAGAGCTTAATGATCCTAAGCATATTTTGTATGTGTGGCTTGATGCGCTGATAAGCTACATTAGCGCGCTTGGCTGGGGAAATGAGACAATCGATCCTACAAGAGCGCAAAAAGGCGCACGCACAGAGCTTGGCAAAAAGATAGCTTCCCAACCTTTTGCAAGTGAATTTTGGGAAAATGCCACGCATATTGTCGGAAAGGATATTTTGCGCTTTCACGCAGTGTATTGGCCTGCGTTTTTACTAAGCCTAAATTTGCCTTTGCCAAAGCATATTTACGCGCATGGCTGGTGGCTGTGCGAAGGGCAAAAAATGAGTAAAAGTATCGGCAATGTCATCAATCCAAAAGAAGTGGCGTTAAAATATGGCTTAGAAGTGTTGCGCTATTTTTTGGTGCGTGAAGTGCCTTTTGGGCAAGATGGCGATTTTAGCCAAAAAGCGCTTGTTGAGCGGGTGAATTCTGATTTGAGCAATGATATTGGGAATCTGCTCAATCGCCTTTTGGGTATGGCGGAAAAATATTTTGCACTGCAAGTGCAAAGCACGCAAATTGCGAGCTTTTACCCAAAAGAGTTGGAATCTCTAAACCAAAAAATCGCGCAGTATCAAAACTTTATGGAGCAAATGCAACCACACAACGCGCTTAACGAGCTTTGGCAGATTTTAAGCATTGGGAATGTGAGCATTAGCACCTACGCCCCTTGGAATCTAATGAAAGAAAACAAGGAGCAAGAAGCGTGCGCATTGTTGGCACTCATAGCAAATATTTTATACAAAGTAAGCCTTTGCCTCTATCCTGTAATGCCACAAACTGCGACAAAAATCGCGCACTCACTTGGGCGTGAGATTAGCGCGCAGGATTTTGCATATATGATTAAAGAAAATGGCGTGATTGAAACATTTAGTTTAGAAAAAATCCCGCCACTTTTCCCGCGCATTGAGAATCCTAGCGTGCAAGATTCTAAACAAACAAAGCCCGCACAAGATTCTAAAGCGCAGGATTCTAAGAAACAAGATTCTAAGGATTCTAAAACGCTAGATTCTAAAAACGCGCAAAATCTCATTAGTATCGATACTTTTAAAGAAGTCGATTTGCGCGTGGGGCTTGTGATTGAGTGCGCGCGTGTGGAAAAGAGCGAAAAACTTTTGCGCTTTTTGATTGATTTGGGCGAGGAGAAGCCACGACAGATACTTTCTGGCATCGCGCAGTATTATGAGCCACAGGATTTGGTGGGCAAAAGCGTGTGCGTGGTGGCAAACCTAAAGCCTGTCAAGCTCATGGGATTGATGAGTGAGGGAATGATACTAAGCGCGCAAGATGAAAATGGGCTAAACCTGCTCGGCGTGCAGGGGAGCAAAAATGCGGGTGCAAAAATTTCATAAAAGTTTAGATTCCATAAAATTTCTTAATATCTAGGGGGTTAAGAGGTGCTATGAGTTTGAAAACTGCCATTTCTGCAAACACGCTCAAAGGCTTCAATGAGCTGCTTAATAAGCTTTGTGCTACGCCACTTGAAAAAAGCGTGTTTGAAAGCCATTTGCAAAATATCGGCGGACTTTTTAGCGATTTAGACACACAGCGCGAGATTCTGCGCGCGTTTGGATTCCCTATTATTGAGAGAGAGGATAAGATTTTTTTAAGCACGAAAAATCTTAGCTTAAGCGAGGCGAACTTTTGCTTTGTGGATATTGAGACTACAGGTGCAAAAGCGCATGAACACGAGATTATCGAAATTGGTGCGCTAAAATATAGAAATGGAGAGGTGATTGAGCGCTTTGAAAGTTTCATCTACGCGCCTTTTGTGCCACAAGAGATTACACACCTAACCGGCATAAGTGCTAAAGATTTGCAAAATGCCCCGCGCGCAGATGAGATTCTAGCGCGATTTCGGCTGTTTTTGCAGGATTGCATTTTTGTGGCGCATAATGTGAATTTTGACTATGAGTTTTTAAATGTGAGCTTTCAAAAGCACAATCTCCCCGGGCTACTATGTCCTAAGCTTTGCACGATTGAGCTTGCGCGCAAAAGTATTCTTTCCCCGCGCTATGCGCTAAGTTTTTTAAATACCTTTTTAGGTATCAACACCCCAGCAAGCCACCGCGCGTATGCTGATGCGCTCACTTGCTTGGAAGTGTATAAAATCGCTTCTTTGTGTTTGCCAGATTCTGTGAAAAGCGTGCAGGATTTGATTGATTTTAGCAAAGGACGCAAGCAAGTTTTGTGAATCTAACTTAAGGAGTTTTTATGGATACGACGCTTCCAGCATTTCAAATGCAAAATTTTTATTTCCCTGCCATTGGTATTGTGGCATTTGCACTCTTGCATTTTTATGTGTATAAGGCGCTTTTAAAAAGCCTCGCCACCACGCCACTTTTCAAGGCATTTTGGCTAGGTTTTAGCGTGCTAAATATGCTTGGCTGTGGCTTGTATTTTATCTTTATGCATACTGGACTTGGCTCGCAAGCTGCGTATTTTTTGATGTCGCTTGCGGTAGGCATGGCGTTTTGCTTGTTTATTATTACTTTACTTTATCAAGTCTGCTCGCTTGCAATTCTTGCTATAGAGCCAAAGCACAAGCGCGCTAGAGTGCGTTTTTGGCTCAAAAGAGCGATGGGGATTTTAGCGCTTATCTTTATTATTTATGGCGTTGTCAATGGCGTGCAAAAGCCAAAGGTAAAGGAAATAGAGGTGCAAATCGCGGGATTGCAAAATGAGCTAAAGGCTGTGCAGTTAAGCGACTTGCATATCGGGGGCATTATAGAATCTTCGCGCGTCAAAGATATCGTAGAGCGCGTGAATGCGCTAGAACCTGATGTGATTTTTTTAACCGGCGATATTGTGGATTCTAAGCTTGCAAATGTGGTGGGCGCTGTTGATGAGTTGAGGCATTTGAGCGCACGCTATGGCGTGTATTATGTGCTTGGCAATCATGAGTATTTCCACGAGGTGAAAGAGATTTTGCAAAAAATGCGCGATTTTGGCTTTATCGTCCTTGAAAATGACACGCATATTTTACAGACAGAATCTTCGCAGATTCTCATCGCTGGCATTAGGGATTTAGTCGGTGTGCGCCCGGCATTTAGCGCGCTAGAGCTAAAGCCTGATGTGCGCGGGACTTTGTTTCAAGCGCTAGAGCAAAGCGCAGGGCTAGATTCTCACACACCTATCATTTTGCTTTCTCATCAGCCAAAGGTTATCGAGGAGTTGGAATTTATCAGCCTTGAGGAGCCAGAGCTTACGAAAAATATCGCGCTTATTTTAAGCGGACACACGCATGGTGGGCAGATTTTCCCATTTTCGCTTCTTGTGTTGTTGCAGCAGCCACATATCAAAGGGCTTTTTGATGTGGAAAATTTGCCAAACACAAAGCTTTATATCAATCAAGGCACAGGCTACTGGGGACCACCCATGCGTGTAGGAAGTGAATCTGAAATCACACTTTTGCATCTTAAGCCATAAAAACATTCTAAATTTAAGGAGGAAACAATGAAGCTAGCGAATATAAAAGACTTAAAAGAGGGGATAAATGAAATAAATTTGCACAAAGATAAATTTTTTGTGTATAAAAATAAAGAGGTAATCAAGGTTTATGATTCCATCTGCCCACATCAAGGGGCGAGGCTACATACAGATGGAGGCGAAATTTATTGTAAAGTGCATAATTGGCGTTTTAATAAAAGTGGAGAATCTAGCAATATCCAAAATGCTAGTCTCTCTGAATACCCGCATAAGATAGACAAAAATGGTGATATATATATATATATATATCAGACATCTCAAAGCAAAACAATACCTCAAATGTATCTAAAGGCAATTTAGATTCCACAACAATTACTCTACATTCCCATGCCTGCTTAGAATTTAAATATAAAGATTTTAGTTTTGTGTGTGATCCTTGGATTGATGATTATGCGTTTTTTGGCGCGTGGAGGCATTATCCAGCACCTGTTATTAAGGCTTGCGAATTAGCACCCAGCGCGCTTTATATCTCACATGAGCATAGCGATCACTGCCATATAGAATCGCTCAAGCAAATAGACAAAAATATTCCTGTTTTTATACCGCAGTTTTCAAATGGGAGGCTAGAGAAGATTCTTGCTAATTTGGGGTTTAAGAATGTCATTAGCTTAGAATTTGGCAAGCGTGTGAAAATAGTCAATGATTTTTATGTCACTATTTATGAGCCAGCTTCATTGTGGAATGATTCTCAAATACTCTTAGAAATAAATGGCTTTAGAATCCTAAACATAAATGACGCAGGGATTAATCATAGAATCCAAAGGGAAGTGCAATCTGTGGATATGATATGTGCTGCATTTTCACCCGGTGCGTCTGGCTATCCTGCTACTTATACGCATTTGACGACGCAAGAAAAGATTGAAATTTATGAAAAGAGCAGAAAGGCTACGCTTGATATGCTTTTTGAGGCTTGTCAATTATATAACGCGACATATTTCTTGCCTTTTGCCTCTCATTTTATTTTAAACCACCCCGAGCATATTAAGTATATGAAAATTATCCGAAAAAATACAATTTATGATGTGATCAAACGCTTTGAAAATAGTAATGTAAAAGTAATAGATTTGCTAGCAGGAGATAGTTTCAGCGAAAATAAAATTATAAAACAGCCTAGAAGCCCTAATCTTTATAACACAGATTCTATCATTAAGTATATTAATGATAATTTTGACAAAGAAAGATTTGACAAATACTATCCAAGCAAAGAGGAATATAAATACGATAAAGATATGGTTTTGGCGTATTTTATGAATCTTAATTTAATCCCAGAGATGCAATTTTGCGAGGATTTAAATGTAAGCGTATATCCAGATTCTGATAACTTAAAAGCTTTTTCATTTGAGGTTAGGAATGGATATTTAGAGCTACTAGACACTCACATAGAAAGCCCGAATCTAACAATTAAGATTCCAAGTGAAATTCTTATGTATATTGTCAAAAATAACGAGTCATGGGACGAGGCAACGATAGGATATTGGTGTGAGTTTAGTAGGAATCCAGATATTTATCACACAGAATTTTGGCGCATACTGCAAGCACCTTTTTATCTTAAAGGACTTGGGCTAAAAAACCAAAAGCAAAATCTAGCTTTCATTGATGAGAATAGCAATGTGGCTATGGTTTTAGAAAGTTTAGGGAATGAGGGGCAAAAGATACTTTCTCGCTATGGCTTGTATTGCCTTAGCTGTAATAAAGCCCCAGCAGAGAGCTTAACTCACGCTTGCAATATGCATGGTATCAGTAACACAAGAGCGCAAAGAATGATAAAAGAGCTCAATGTGCATTATTTGAGTAAGCTAAATTGTGAAAACTAGATTTGCGCTTTGGCTGGATTCTGGGTTTGAAAATTTTTAGTGCAAAAAATAAGAAGTCATTGATACACTGCCTAGCGCGATTTCTTCATTAAAGACTTCTACTTTTCTTGCGTGGTTGGGATTTTTGCTTCCATGCCATGCGCCAAGTGCTAAAATAAGCGGGTAAAAATGTTCCAAAGTCGGCACTGCACGCTTAAAATCTGCCATTTTTGGACTTTGTAAAATCGCCTGCATTGCGCTAGATAAATCTTTAGAATCCGCCGCGCTGGATTCCCTGTTAGATTCCGCATTAGAATCCGCACAATCGTGCAAAATCGCCTCTTTAATAAACGCATCAAAGCGCAAGGCATAATCCTTTGGCGCATTGCTAAAATCGCCTAAATTATGCACGACATTTCCACTTGCTATAATACAAACCCCTTGTGCGCGCAAAAATGCAAGCGCCCTACCTATCGCAAATGCTTCATTTATACTAAGCCCCACAGGCGCGCTTGCCATGATGATAGGGATTTCCGCCTTTGGATACAGGTGCAAAAGCACGCTCCACGCACCATGATCAAGCCCCCAAGAATTATCAATATGCACCTTTTCACCAAGCTTTTCTTTTATTTCCATCGCTAGATTCTGTGCACCTTGCGCGTTATAGCGCACTTCATAGAGTTCTTGTGGGAATCCATACATATCATAAATCATCGGTATCGCCCCATCTTGTGCGCGCATGGCAAATTCACGCGTAATCCAATGCGCGCTTATGACAAGCAACGCCTTTGGTTTGCCGTATTCTTGCGTGATGCGCTCGCCCAAAGCGTTTAGATTCTCGCTAAAAACACCTTGTGTGATGGCATTCATAGGTGAGCCATGCCCGATAAAAAGCACAGGCATAGGCTTTGAAGTATTTTGCAAAGGTGAAAAAGTCGCACTAGTCATAAAAGTAACCTCTAAAATTTTTACGCGCAATTCTGCCTTAAAATCTTAACAAAAAGACTCTACAATTTTTTAAAAACACAATATGTATTTTGAAAAATTGTAACACTCTACTAAAATTTTTTACAAATTTTTACAAAACACATATTGTATTTTCAATTTTTTGTATAATCAACTCACCAAAAGTATTTTTTACTTTTCAAGGAGCAAAACAATGCCTTTAATCGTGCCTGAGAATATCCCAGCTTTTTCTATCCTGCAAAAATGGGCTTTTGTGATGGGGGACAAAAGAGCGCTAAGTCAAGACATACGCCCTTTGCGCGTGCTGATTTGCAATCTTATGCCAACAAAGATAGAGACAGAAAATCAGATTCTCTCTCTCCTTGGCAATTCCGCCCTGCAAGTGGAAATCACGCTGCTTGCGACCAAAAGCTATGTGGGGAAAAACACGCCACTAAGCCACTTAGAGCGTTTTTATGTGAATTTTGAGGATATTAAGCATGCGCGCTTTGATGGCGCGATTGTGACAGGTGCGCCAATTGAGCATTTGGACTTTGAGAGTGTGAAATACTGGCGGGAGGTGGGGGGGATTATGGATTTTTTAAAAGAATCTTGCACAAGCACAATGTATCTCTGTTGGGGCGCGATGGCGGGCTTATACCACTTTCATGGGATTGAAAAAATCGCGCGTAAAAGCAAGCTTTTTGGCGTTTTCCCACATTTGCAAAAGAGCCAAGATGTGCTTTTGGGCGGGCTTGATGATTTGGTGTTGATGCCTCATTCTAGGCATTCTCATATCAATGAAAAGCAAGTGGCGCAAAATCGCGCACTTAGCGTGCTTTTGCAAGGAAAGCAAAGCGGGATAAGTGCGCTTAAAGATTCTAAAGATATTTTTATCTTAGGACACCCAGAATACGCGCGCGAAACGCTTTTAGGCGAGTATGAGAGAGATAGGGCAAAGGGACTAGAAATCGCTGCGCCAAAAAACTATCTCAAAAATGGCAAGCCTGTGCTTTCGTGGCGGAGCAGTGCGAGTGTGATTTTTACTAACTGGCTAAATTTTTATGTTTATCAAAATACGCCTTATGAGTTGTAGAATTCCAAGGCATTTCCAAACCTTAAAATTAACTGAATAATAAAATTCAAAGAAAAAAAGAGTTTCTCTTAAAAAGGAGTTTTTCATGGCAAAAAAGATCATGGACAGAAGGACATTTTTTTATCACAGCGGTGCGTTGCTTTCGTCATTTGGATTGCGCGCATTAGGCGGTGGTGTAGGGCTTAGCGCGCTTAGTTTTTTGAATGCTAAAGATTTTCAAGCAAGCGCGCCAAAGATTGGATATTTGCCTATTACGGATCATTTGGTGGTGATTGCAAAGGAGCTTCAAAATGCAAATTTCACACCGCTCAAATTTTCTTCATGGGCGGATTTAAGCGAGGCATTGCGCGCAGGGGCAATTGATGGGGCGTTTATCCTTACACCTTTAGCGCTCAAGCTCAAATCTCAAGGCGTGGCGATAAAAGCGCTTTTTGCCACACATAGGAATGGCTCGGCGTTGGTTGTGAAAAAGGGGCTTTTGCAAAATACAGATGAGAATACAAAGCATGATCCTACTTTGCTAAGGGGTAAGAAAATCGCGATTCCTAGCAGATTTTCAACGCATTATCTCTTGCTTGGTGAGCTTTTGGCGCAGGCAAATCTTAGCCCAAAAGATGTGAATCTCATCGATATGGCGCCACCAGAGATGCTTTCTGCTCTTAGCAATGGGAGCATTGATGGCTTTATCGTGGCAGAGCCTTTTTGCTTTGCAGCACAAACGCGCAAGCTCGCTGATGTTTTTGCGCTTTCAAAAGACATTAGCAACAATCACATTTGCTGTGTGCTAGCGCTCAATGAAAACCTCATTGCTACGCGCGCAAATGAAGTGCAGGCTTTAAGCGAGGCGTTTTTACAAACCGCACATTTTATTAAGGAGAATCCAGCCAAAGCAGCCGAACTTAGCAAAAAATTCCTAGGGCAAAAGGTTGAGCTTATCGCTTCGCTTTTAGCGCAAGATAGGCGCGTGGTGTATGAGAATCTTAAGCTTACACAAAATGACTTAGACAAAACGCTTAAAGATATCAAGCGTTTTGAAGTAGGCGCGTTTGATGTGGGGTTTGAAGAGTTTGTGGATTCTCGCTTTGTCGATGCAGTTTTAGCGCGCAACCAAAAATAGGTATAAAAAATGAAAAAAACTGCATGGAAAAATATTTATTGGCGCATTGGTTCAATCGCGCTTTTTGGGGCGTTTTTGATTTTGTGGGAATTTTTAAGCAAAGATTCTTATGAGCTTAATCCTCAAAGTGCGATTCCGCCTGTGAGTGTGGTGTTTGCAAAGTTTTTGGAATTGCTAAGTGAAGGTGTTTTGCTTAGCGCGATTGCGGATTCTTTGGGGCGATTTTTCTTAGGGCTTTTCATTGGTGGCGCGCTAGGAAGTGCTTTGGGGCTGATTTTAGGGCGCTTTGAAAAGGTGGAGATTTTGCTTGAGCCTTTCATTCAGCTTTTTCGTCCTATTTCGCCTATTGCGTGGCTTCCTATTATCGCGCTGTGGCTTGGCATTGGCAATGCGGGCGCGGTATTTATCATCGCGTATGCGGTGTTTTTCCCGGTTTTGGCACTTTGTATCGCGGGCGTGAGGCAGATTAACCCCACACTTTTGGCGATGGCAAAAAACTTTGGCGCAAAAGAATGGCAAATCACAAAAGACATTATTTTGCCCGGCGCTTTCGTGCATATCGCAAGTGGGCTAAAGCTCGCAGCTTCTGTGGCGTGGATCCAGCTTGTCGCAGCAGAAATGCTAGGCATTCAAAGCGGGCTAGGCTACCTTGTGGCTGATGGACGCAATTTGCTAGAAACAGACATGGTTATCGTGGCGATGATTTGGATAGGGATTTTAGGCTATGGAATCTACCTGCTCTTTGGCGCGATAGAATATGCAATCTTAAAAATACTAGGGGTGCGATGATGAGCGCGATTATACAAATAAATGATTGTTCAAAAAGCTTTGGCGCCCAAAAGGTGCTAGATTCTATCAATTTAGATATACAAAAGGGCGAGTTTATCACGCTTCTTGGGGCAAGTGGTTGCGGGAAAAGCACGTTACTTAATCTCATTGGCGGGTTTGAGCGCTTTGATAGTGGGGAGATTATTATTGAAAATACACGCTACACAAAGCAATGCACGCCAAAAAGTTGTATAAAAATCTTTCAAGATTACGCGCTTTTGGAGTGGAAAAGCGCGCTTGAAAATGTGATGTTTGCCCTGCAAGCGCAAGGTGTGGAAAAAAAGCTAGCTAAAAAACGCGCGCAAGAGTATTTGGAGCTCACTCATTTACAAGGCTTTGAAAATCGCTACCCACGCGAACTAAGCGGCGGGCAAAAACAGCGCGTTGCTTTGGCGCGCGCTCTAAGCGTGCAACCAAAAATCTTGCTTCTTGATGAGCCTTTTTCCGCGCTTGATAATTTCACGCGCAATTCTTTGCAAGAGGAACTTTTGAAAATCTCAAAAGATCTTGGCACGACTTTTATTTTTGTCACGCATGACATTGAGGAGGCGATATTTTTGGGCTCGCGCGTGATTGTGCTTTCCCCCGTGCGCAAAAGCGTGATTGCTGATATTGAAGTAAATATCAATAAAACCGAGCGCAATAGCTTGGAGTTTTTAAACCTCAAGCGCGAGATTGCATGGCTTTTAAAAGCGCATAGATTCTCACTTGAATATGTGATTTAAGTAAGAATTAAAAGCGTGCTTTTGGCGCGCTTGCGCTTAGTTAAAATTTTTGAATTGTGGAGAATCTAGCGGAGATTCTCTAAACTTCAGAAATTTTTTAAATCTGTAAGATTTTAAGGAATTTCTGACGCCTTTAGTTAGGTGTAAGGAAAAATTTAAGGAGAAATTATGAGTAATCAAAAACCAGTAGCAACGAGCTGCACGAGATTAGATCCGATTGATAAGGCAGGATTAGAAGCTTTGATAAAAGATGGCAAGGCAAATCCAGATGTGATAAAAACGCTCAAATGTAAAACCGTCGCAGAGGGGCGTTTCCGCCATGCGAACTATATCCGCAACCTCCCAGCTTACATTGTCGATGAGCCACCAACCTTGCTTGGCGATGACACCGCGCCAAACCCTAGCGAAGCGGTGTTAGCAGCGCTTGGAAGCTGTTTGGCTGTGGGGATTCACGCAAATGCAATCGCGCAAGATATTGTCATCACAAAGCTTGAATTGGAATTGGAAGGTGATTTAAACATTACCGCTGTTTGGGGCACGGGCGATCTTTCAAAAGACAAACCGCTAGGCTTTACGCAGGTGCGTGTGAAAGTGATTTTAGAATCTAATGCCTCAAAACAAAAGCAAGATGAGCTCATCGCGCATGCGACGAAGTATTCCCCGGTGGCAAACACTATCTTGCGCGCGGTAGATTTGGATATACAATAATGTCCGCGCAGATAAACGCGCTAGATTCCGAGCTTTTGCAAAATGCGCTTGCGGGCTTAAAAAGCGAGCGTGCAAAAATCCACGCCGGAAGCTACCCTAGCGAGATTTTACACGCATTTGGCAAGGCTGGGCTGTATGAACCCTTTGCCAAAAACGGCGCAAAAGGCTTGCAAGAAGCGCTTCTTAGCGTGCAAAAAGTTTCAGAATCTTGCGGAAATAGTGGCTTTTGCGTGTGGTGTCATCAAGCGCTTTTGTGGTATTTACTAAACTCTGCGAATAAAACTAGCGCGCAAAAGGAGCTTTTCTCAAAGCTTGCAAGCGGGGAAATACTCGGTGGCACGGGGCTTTCAAATCCACTCAAAGCTTTTGTAGGCTTAGATAAAATGCGCCTAAGTGCAAAGCGCGTAGAGGGCGGATTTATCATCAATGGCACTTTAGCATGGGTGTCAAATCTAGCGCCCGGGCATTATTTTGCCTTTATCGCGGAGGTTGAAAATTCTAAGGATTCTCAACCATGTCCGCCAAAGCCCAAAGAATGCATTATGGCGCTGGCGTGCTGTGAGGGCGCGCTTAAACTAAAGCCAACCACGCCTTTTTGCGCGCTGGAGGGCTCGGGGACTTATGCCACGCAGTTTAGGGATTATTTTGTGAGTGAAAAAATGGTGCTAGCAAGCCCGGCAAGCGCGATGATTCCAAAGATTAACGCGGGGTTTGTGCTGCTACAATGTGGCATGGGGCTAGGTATGAGTGAAGGCGCGATAAGGGCGATGCAAAGAAACTGCCACAATAAAGCGCGCGTGCAAACGCTCTGTGCGCAAAAAGAAAAGTTAGAGCAAAGAGTGGCGAAAATCGCGCAAAACCCTTACGCAAAAGGTGCTTTTAGTGCGTCATTGCGCGCGAAGCTTGCAATTATCAAGCTTTTAAATGAGCTAGTCACTCTTTGTGTTTTGCAAAATGGCGCTAGCGGGTATTTCCAAGGCGCGTATGCGAGCAAACTTCTTTTGGAATCTGCATTTTTTGGGATTGTAAGCCCAAGCCAAGGGCATATACAAAAGATTTTGGAAGCTTAGTCCTTGTGTCACTTGTGCGGGGTTTTGTCCGCACAAGTTCCGATCCTATTCCTTCAATTAGTATCGTCTGCGTGGAAACGAATCGCACTTCGCCTCCGCTTCGCGCGCATACTCTATCTTTTTTAATTAATGAGATTGTGAGATTCTATCGCCTTAGCTTAAAATCCACTTATTTGCGCTTTTTGATTTCTGCGATACTTTCTACCACCACGCCCACGATGAGATTTAGCACGATAAAATTTGTAATGCAAATAAAGCTCACAAACACTGCCCACGCCCAATGATATTCCGCCATTACCGGGCGCACGATTCCCATCGACCAAGATTCTAGCGTCATTATTTGGAATAGCGTATAAAAGCTCTCCCCCAGACTTCCAAACCAATCCGGGAACTTCTCGCCAAAAAGATTCACACACAAAACCCCATAAGTGTAGTAAAACACCACAAGAAGCGCGAGAATCCCAAGCATTGAAGGCAGAGTATTTAGCATAGCAGAAGAGATAAGGCGCATTGATGGGATAACGCTAAGCAAGCGGAAAACTCGTATCACGCGCAATGCTCTAAGCACAGATATACCATTGCCCGCCGCCACGCTCACAATGACGATAATAAAATCAAACCAATTCCACCCGCTCTCTTTGCCTATGAAAAATCTAAATCCATACGCCATTATGCGCGCCAAAATTTCTACTACAAAAATCACCAAACATACACTATCAACGCCGCTAAGCACCGCACCAAAGCGCGCGCTTACAGGCTGTATCGTATCAAGCCCCAAAGTAAGCGCGTTTAAAAGAATTATGCTAGTGATAAAAATACTCCACTTAGTGGATTCCAATATGCGTCTAAGCCATGAAAAACACTCAAGCATAAAGCCCCCTAGTTTTGTATCGCTACTATTATGAAAAACACCACGACTACTAGCGCGATGATTTTGCCAATTTTCGTGGATAGGATTTTGCCAAGGATATTGCCTAGTATTTCTCCGCCTGCCATTCCTGCGCTAAACGCATCGGGATTAGATTTTCTTGCGTTAAGCAGTTTTGTTGTGGTGCCATCGTTAAAAGTGATAAGCAAGATTCCACCATCTGAATCAAATCTACTTCTGCTTATCTCTCGTCTGCCGCTTTCGTCCATATAAGAGTAGCTAGCGACTTTTTCATAAACGCGCTGTGAGCCGTTTCCTTGAGTTATGATGAGTTTTGAGCCTTGTTGTGTGATATTTTTTATTGTTGCCATTGTTTGTTCCTTTCAAATGTGGCGTATCAAGTGGGATTATTGAAATTTATACAAAAGGATTTTGTCCTGCATTTGGTTGTAAGATTCTATGTCGCCGAGCTGGAAATACATTTTTGCTAGCTCTTGGAGTTGCTCTATATTTGGCGCAGTTTGAGCTGTATTTTGGCTAGCTCCATTTTGACTATTTGGCGCGTTTTTATCCAAATCTTTTTCTATATCCTTTAGCACTTGCAAGGCTTTGGCAGTATCGATTGTTTGTGTTTCATCTTGCGTGCCTTGTGTGGAATCTAGCCCATCTAATTTAGAATCTAGCCCGCTTTTATCTTGCGCTTTTTGCGTTTCTTTGGCATAGATTTTGGTTAGATTCTGCTTTGGTAGCAAGGATATGAGCGCATTTTTATCTTTTGTGAGATCATTTTGAAGCTGTGAGATTCTGATACTTTCTAGCTTTGGATCGTTTTGCTTGAGGTGCGCTAGGAGTTGCGATCGCGCATAGATTCGCGCGCGTGCTTGTCCTTTGGCGTCAGCCTTATCCACAATAGGCGTGCAAATCACAAAATATTCCTGCCCCTCCAATGCTTGCTCTAATACCTTAGAATCCTTGCCCTCACATATTTGCTTAGCCTTTTCAAGTGGCGCGCCTTGCAATATCGCTACTTGCGCGCAAAGTAAAAGCGTGCAAATCCTAGAAGTCTTCATATTTTTTGCTTGGCTTTTTTGGTTTCGCGTCACGATTCCAGCCTAGTGTCACGCGCACGACTTTTGAGCTTTTATTTACCTGCGCTTTTATCGTTACGACATTTTTGAGTATGGCTTGAGATTGTGAGCTGATATTTTGCGTGAGCGTATCGACATCTTTTTTGCTGACACTTGCTTCGCCTTCAGAGCTTTGCTCGCTTAGGATTTTGCTTAGTTGTTCTTGGGACTCTTGAGATTTGATATCCTCGCTTAGGTATTTGCTGATATAGGCTTTGGCGGATAGCTCGGCTTTGGTGGTGGCTTGGCGTATATCTTTGGCATCACCAAAGTGATAGCTTGCCTCGCCGATAGAGATGATACGCGTGATTTCTTTAGTCTGCGGGTTTATGACGATTTCATTTCTTTGCACACCTAGCGTTTGCATATCTTCAAAGTCATCAGCGAGCCCTACGCTCACACAGCATATTAAAAGTAAAGAAAGAAGTTTTTTCATGGTTTTGTCTCCTTGAGTGTTTTTTATTGTTTTTTGAGCGAAAATGAAGCTTTTATTTCACTAAGCTTTTTTACCTCCTCTTGTGTGAGATAAACTACCACCATAATATCTGGCGCATCTACGAGGAATTTACCGCCATAAGGCACTAGGAATCTATTTGGCTCATAGTTTCGTGCTGCGTTATATTCCTCCTCGCTAAACTTTTCCAATTTATGCTTATTTACATGAGCTACAGCATCATTTCCTTCTGCTGGATTCTCTTGAAAATAATTAGGAGTAAAAAATCTTTTTGCAGGTGGGAATTCTTTATTATTTGCATCAAAAAATCTCACCTGTAGTTTTCCATAGTCAAATTTATTTAACTCTGATTGCACATAGTTTTGAAACAAATCATTAATCCTTAGACTCCACAATACCTGCACTGCTGGCGCAAGGGTATAAAATCTCACAACGCTAGCACTGCGAATTCCGCCTATCCCAAAAAAGCTATAAGGAGCCCGACAGCCTCCATTGCTTTCACTCTCACTACTATCGCAAACCTGCCCTGCACTAGAGAGAAGCTTTTTCACACCTTCTAGGTAGCCCTTTTGATATTTGATGCTTAATGTAAGCACATAGGCTTTATATTTGGGATCTTTTGGCATTTTAAAGGTATAGCACCAATACACCTCATCGCGGCAATATTGATAAATCTCCGTAAGCTCTAATGGATCAAATTTCAAAATCTTTGTCTCCCATGCCTCGCCACTTTTTAGCGGCTCTATAACAGTAGCTTGGAATGCCTCTTGGAAGTTTTCTGCTTTTTTGTGGCTTTCATCGACATAGACTTTGAAAGTCCCAGAGTTCATATCTTTGACATCGACATTGAGATCTTTTAGCACGCCTACAAGCTTGCCATCTTCTATTTCTACTTGCGCTTTGACTTCATAGAGCCCATGCTGATTTTTATTAGCTGAAAGCTGTTTATAGTCCAGCACATACGCATTGCTAAAGCCGATTATTTTTTCATTGAGATTCTCATCTTCTAGCACTTGTTTGGTGCGGACGTATTCGCCCATAGATTCTCGCACGGCGTTGGCTATGGCATCTTTTTTAGCAGCTTCTACGCTTTCACCTATGCCAATAGATTCTGTCGTTATGCTAGCGTTGAGTCCTTGCAGAAAAACAAAGGCAAAAAGACAGGCGCATATTTGCGCGCGGAATGTTTGATAAATAGTTTTCATTAGCGCTCCTTAGCGATTATATGCGTCTTTTAAATTCTCTTACGCATGACTCGTTGCGACCACAGCGCTTGCATCGATAATAGTCTTTTTCTTCACCAACTTTGTAGCTTACTCTTCTATAACTACCATCGCTTTGCTTCTCATCTTGGGTGATAATATTTTCACTCAATAACTCCGTCTTTACGAGTTTCCAGCAAAAATAGTTTCCACAGGATTCGCAGTAAGTATCACCTTTAATGCCGTAAAATACACCAACTATAGAAAGCACGATTAAAATCGCCCAAATGGTGAAAAATAATTCTTCTGAATATGCAACTCCAAAATATTTTAAAATTGCAACAATAAGCAATGTAAGGAAAAACCCAACTAAACCGCCTACGAGGATACCTCCTCCCAAAAATGACACGAGTATAGTGCCAAACCTAGTAGAAGTGCGATACTTCCAATCTATTTTTTTAGTATTAGCGCGCTGTTTTTTCATTCGTGCTTCTTTTTTGTATTCTGGGGAGCTTATGTCATCTTGCTTGAAGCTTGTCGCACCTTCAAACATATTCTTCATACTCAAAACTTTGCTTACATTCCATTTATTAAGTGGTTGATTAAAGCTTGTCGCACCTGCAAACATATGTCCCATATTTATAACACTACTTACATTCCATTTATTAAGTGGTTGATTAAAGCTTGCCGCATCCGAAAACATAAGAGACATATGTGCAACATTGCTTGTATCCCAATTATTAAGTGGTTGGTTGAAGCTTTTGGCGCGCTTAAACATACCAGTCATACCTGTAACACTACTTACATTCCATTTATTAAGTGGTTGATTGAAATTTTCCACACCTGAAAACATAAGCCCCATATCTGTAACACTACTTACATCCCATTTATCAAGTGGTTGATTAAAGCTTGTCGCACCTGCAAACATACACTGCATATCTGTAACACTACTTACATTCCAATTATTAAGCGGTTGATTGAAGCTTTTGGCACTCATAAACATACTATTCATATCTGTAACACTACTTACATCCCAATTATCAAGTGGTTGATTGAAATATTCTGCATTCTCAAACATACTACTCATATCTGTAACATTACTTACATCCCAAGTCTCTATACCGCTAAAGTCCTTGCGCTTGCTCTCTTTGAAAAGCTCGCTCATATTAGTGATAGCGCTTGTATCAATATCTGCTAATGAGACATCTTCATCAAAAGCTAAAACTTTTAATACTATAGGGCTAGTTGGCTTATATTTTCCATTAATTTTTTGAAACCCTTTATTAAACCAGCTAGGGAGGCTCTGCATACCGCTAGATTCAAACATATCTTTTGCAGATATTGCTTTAACATTCCAGCTTTCAAGATTTTGATTGAAGTTTGTAGCATCCTTAAATATAAGAGCCATATCCATAACTTTGCTTACATTCCATTTATCAAGTGGTTGGTTAAAGCTTGTTGCACTCATAAATATACCTCTAATTTCTGCAACATTGCTTGTATTCCAATTGTTAAGTGGCTGGTTAAAGCTCGTTGCATGCGCAAACATACCTTTCATATTTGTAACATTACTTATATCCCAAGAATTAAGCGGCTGATTAAAGCTTTTCGCATCTGCAAACATAAGAGACATATCTGTAACACTACTTACATCCCAAGAATCAAGTGGTTGGTTAAAGCTTGTTGTACCCGCAAACATAAACTTCATATTTGTAACATTACTTACATCCCAAGTCTCTATACCGCTAAAGTCCTTGCGCTTGCTCTCTTTGAAAAGTTCGCTCATATCAGTGATAGCACTTGTATCAATATCTCCTAAGTAGATACTTTCATCATTAACTAGATTTTGTAGTTCTTCTTTTGAGGTGGGTTTGTATTTTGCCATGTTTTATCCTTTGTTATAAACTTTGCATTTTTCTTTATTTGCTTTGACATAATCGATAAAGTTTTGCACATCCTCTGCCTCTGTAATTTCGCCATAGCAAGTTTGCCTCTCTGGGAGATTTGGGCGGATATTTTCAGGGATGCTAAGCGCATTTTTAGGGCCAAAGTAGTAAAACTCCTCGCACACTAGCACAAAAAGTGATTTCAAATCATGTGTTTTATCATCATCATGTGATTGACATCCCGCATTATTATGTGAGCAATCTGAACCTGCTTCACCATTTGAAGGGTGATTTTTATTTGGAAAAACTTTAAAGCCTTGTGGTTCGTCTGCGCTAGGCTCATAAATATTATCACCTTGCGTGTTGGTGGCATCCGGGCGCTTTTGTGGGTAAGATTCCCAATACTCGGCAAAAGTTAGCCTTTTGGTGATTTTGGCTAGGTAGATGAGCTTTTCTTTTCCTATTTCTGAGCCATCAAGTGTTTTGGAGCTAAAGCCCGCTATCCACTCGCCAACTTTCGCCACCTCTCTAATATATGGCTTGCAAGTAGCAAGAGTAAGCACGCCAAAATCATAATTTGGCGCAAATCCACTATCTACGGTCATTTTATATGAACGAAGTAAGGACACAGAACCTCCTAATTTATAAAATTAGCAAAAAAGAAGTCGCATTATGCCCCCCCCCCTTATTAAACTTTACTTAAAAAAGCAAAACACAAGAGAATTTTTTTTAAAAAAATGTAGTTTTAGATTTTTGGGAGATTTTTAGAAGTTTGGAATTGTGTGGGGAAAAATAAATTTAAAAAAAGGGATTAGTTCTTTTTCACTATTTTTTTTTACTATTTTAGGAATTTATGAAGCAAAAATTATTTTTTCATCTGTTCGTCATATATTTTGCATTGAGATTTTCCAAAGCTTGCAATTCCTCTTTGCTAAATCCAGCCTTTAGGCGCTCTTGTGAGTTTAGCACCTTGCCACAAAGTTTGAAACGCCAAAAGTCCTCACATAGCGTGCTAAAGGCATCAGCTTGCGCGCTTTGCGTGCAAATCCCCTCATTTTGCAAGGCGTATTTCCACCATTTATCGCCCTTTCCCACATGTCCGACTTCATCGCGTAAGATGATATGAAACACCTCTTTTATTTTTGAGTGTATCGGCAGGGGCGTTTGCGTAAGCTTTGCTAGCACGAAAGGATTTGCGTCCAAGCCCTTTGCCTCTAAGCCCCTATGCACCACGCCCATACGGATTTTTAGACTTCCTTCACTCGCACTTAGCGCATCAAACAGCCCATCATGCACGCTAAAATCCCCATATTTGTAGCCAATCTCATTTAGTAGCCCTTCCAAAAGCTCAAAATGCGCTATCTCCTCGCTCGCCACCTCCAGCCAATCAGCGTAAAACTCCAAAGGCATATCCTTAAACCTATACGCCGCATCAAGGGCTAGGATAATCGCGCTAGATTCTATATGCGCTACGGAATGCAGGATTTTCGCGCTTTGCTGGGGCGTGGTGGCGTGCTTTGGACGGCGGATTTTTAGCGGACTTAGGATTTTGGCTTTGCAAAGTTTGAGCGCACCAAAATCCTTGCTCGGAAGTGAATCTGTCGTGCTAAAGGTCTGGGATTTGCGGCTAGATTCTCTAAATTTGGAATCTAAAAGAATCTTGCCCTGTTTAAAATCCTCATAAAAATGCGAAAAACCCTCTTTCAGCGCACCAAAATCGCTTACATTGAGAATCTTATAAAGTGTGTCAAAAAAATCTTTTTTCATAAAAGCTATTGTAGCAAAGCAAAAATTTATTACAATAGCGAGTTTAAATTAAATTTTAGGAGGTTGCATGCAGTGTAAAATTTGCAAACAAGAAACACAAGTCGCTTTTAATGCGAAAATTTTGGGGTGCTATGATGAGCCATTTTATAAGTGCGCGCATTGCGGATTTTTGAGCTCTGGCGAGGCGCATTGGTTAGATGAGGCGTATAAAGAAGCAATTAATCTTTCAGACACAGGCATAGTTGCGCGGAATCTGCATTTGTATAAAATTGTTGCGTGTGTGGCGTATTTTTTCTTTGGTTTTAGAAATACGCTTAGCGGGGGGGGGGGCAAAATACCACTTCACAAGATTCTCAAAATAAACATTCTCTAAAAAATCCTCACACAACACAAACTTCCAAACAAAAAATTTTACTAGATTTTGGCGGTGGCACAGGATTGCTTGTGCGATTATTGCGCGATAGCGGGATTGAAGCATTTTGGGAGGATAAATATTGTCAGAATCTTTTTGCGCGGGGCTTTGAGTGGGAAAGTGGGAATCCGCGATTGCGTGGGCTAGATTCTGTATTTACCCAAGAAAAATTATCAAAACAAGCCAAAATGCCAACGCCAGAGCTTGCTACAAGTTTTGAAGTGTTCGAGCATTTGCCAAATCCGCTTGAAGAGATAGAATCTATGCTTTCATGTGCGCCAAATTTACTCTTTTCTACCGAGCTTTTACCCTCATTTATTCCAAAATCTAGCGGGCAAAATGCGTGGTGGTATTATGGTTTTGCACATGGACAGCATATCAGCTTTTATTCTCGTGAGAGTTTGGAATTTATCGCTAAGAAAAGAGGTTTATATTTTTACTCTTATGGTGATTTGCATCTTTTTACTACCAAAAAGATTAATCCGCTTGCTTTTAAGCTTGTGATAAAACTTGCAGGAAGGGGATTGTTTTTGTGGGTGAAAAAAAGATTAGGAAGTAAGACAATGAGCGATCATCTCGCACTTTTGGGCTAGTTTTAATCAATTAATCTACTTAAGCTATAATCCGCACTCTGCTAGCCAAAATTAAAGGATTGCTATGTCTGAAACTTCTTTTAAAGGGAAAAATAATCCTTCACTTGCTAATCCAATCTATCCGCAGGATATCGCGCAGGGGCGACTTTCAGAGTTCAAAGTCTTTGATATCCGCGATAAAAGCGATTATGACTTCGCGCATGTTAGAGAATCTCGCAATTTTTCAAACGCGCAAGATATCTATCAATATGCGCTTCAAAATAAGAATGCAAAAATCCTTCTTGTGTGCTACAGCGGGCATACAGCAAGTGTGCTAGGGACGCATTTAGTGGAGGCGGGGTGTGAGAATATCTATTATTTTGATGACTATTTCACGCATTTTGAGCTTTTGGGACTTTTGAATACGCAACAAGAAAGCTAAAAAAGCAAAGTCAAAAAGAGGGCGTAAAATGTGGAGCGAAATAAGGAGGGTTCAATGCTAGCGGTGTTTTTAGAATCTCTTGTGAGTGTGATAAATATCGCGCTTAATTTGTATATTTTTGTGCTTATTGCCGCGGTGCTAGTGAGCTGGGTGCGCCCTGATCCTTATAATCCAATCGTGCAAGTGCTTTATCGCCTAAGCGAGCCGCTTTTTTCGCGTGTGCGTAGGCTTATGCGGACAAATTTTGGCGGGCTTGATTTAGCGCCGCTTATTGTGATTTTGGCGTTAGAATTTATCAATATTTTGCTTTCAAAAAGCGTGCCTTACATACTTCAAAGGCTCTAGTTTGCTAAGAATCTTACTTTTTATCTTTGCGCTTTACTCTTTTGCTTTTAGCATTGATATTACGCTTGAATTTTTAGAATCTAAGCCCAAAGGTTTGGCGCGCGATTTTTACATTTGGCGTTTTTTGAGCGATGAAAAGACAAATTTACAAGATGCACTCAAAGCCTATGAGCTAATTTTTCGCAAAAATGCAAAGCTCACAGCCTTAATGGAAAAAAAGGGCATGCCCCATGAGTTGCCAAAAGATTTGCTTTGCAAAAAGCTTGATTTTGACGCGCTACTTTCGCAAGATATAGAGTGCATTAGCTTTGGTTTGCGACTTTCGCAGATTCCAAGCCTTGAGGCGCAAAGGTTGCAAAAACTGCAAGCTGTGATTGCGCCAAATGAAAATCTTAGCAAAAAAGTGAGAATCTTAAGCTCAAAAGCAATCCTTACAAATATGCTTACAAGCGATGCGAAGACTTTCGCGCAGATTTTTAATGCGTTGAGTGAAAATCAAAAAGCCACGATTATTAATCAAAACATCAAGCCCCAACGACTGAAAGCCCTTGCAGAAGAGCAGAGCGCGGATTTTGATAAGATTATCCAAAATGCCATTCTTTCAGATTCTTTGCCAAAGTTCAAAAAATCCCTACTAAACGCGCACATAAAAAAGGCTAATAGCGGTTATACGCTGTTTTTGCTCGGAATCCACGAGCTTTTGGCAAATAATAAAACAAATGCGCTTGAGTATTTCACCCTCGCCCAAAGTGCGAGCAAAGATCCGCTTTTTATTAATAAAGCGCTTTTTTGGCGTTATCTCATTTCGCAGAATAAAGCGCTTTTAAGCGAGCTTGCAAAAAGCACAAATATCGATATTTACACGCTTTATGCACTTGAAAAGCTCAATGTCGCGCCAAATTACACAATTTTGAGCGATTTTGAGAATCTTAAAAGTGAGCCAGCACCTTTTGATATTTCAGATCCTTTTCAGTGGGAGATTTTGCGCGCAAATTTGCTGAAAGTTTCAGATTCTAACAATTTGCTTGAGCTTTTAGATGAGTTTGGTTTTGAAGGCTTACAACCCCATCTTGCCTTTATCCACGCGCGCGCGACGAAGTTTCAGAATCACTATTTTTTAACGCCCTTTAGCGATGCGCTTAGCTGGAGGGATACAAATCAAAAAGCCCTAACTTACGCCATTGCAAGACAGGAATCCCACTTCTTGCCCGCGCTTATTTCGACTTCTTATGCGCTTGGGATGATGCAGATTATGCCCTTTAATGTCGCGCCTTTTGCCAAAAGTATGGGGAAACAAGACATTGAGCTAGAGGATATGTTTAATCCTGTGTTAGCGCTTGAATTTGGGAGATTCTATTTAGATGATTTGCAAAGGGAGTTTAAACATCCTTTGCTTGTTTCTTATGCGTATAATGGCGGTCCGGGATTTTTACGCCGCACGCTAAAAAAGGGGAATCTTTTCCTCAAAAAGCGCAAATTTGAGCCTTGGATCAGCATGGAGCTTATCCCGTATGAAGAATCACGCACTTATGGGCTAAAGGTTCTGGCAAATTATATTGTTTATCAAAGACTTTTTGGTAATAATATCCGCCTTGAAAATGTTATCAAACAGATTCCGTTGAAATAATCTTAAAAGGAGCAAGTGATGATTGATAAATGTTTATTCCCAGCAGCAGGCTATGGGACGAGGTTTTTACCTGCGACAAAGGCGATGCCAAAAGAAATGCTACCAGTGCTAACAAAGCCACTTATTCAATATGGCGTGGAGGAAGCTTTGGAGGCGGGCTGTCATACGATGGCGATTGTCACAGGGCGCGGGAAGCGCAGTATTGAGGATCATTTTGATGTCAATTATGAATTAGAGCATCAAATTAAGGGCACGGACAAAGAGGATTTGCTTAAAGATATCCGCCGACTGACAAATCTTTGTAATTTTTCTTACACAAGACAAAATGAGATGAAAGGGCTAGGGCATGCGATTTTAACCGGTGAAGTGCTTATTGGGCAAGAGCCTTTTGCGGTGGTTTTGGCTGATGACTTGTGTATTAATAAAGGCTCACAAGGGATTCTCGCGCAAATGGTGGAGCTGTATAAAAAATATCGTTGCTCGATTGTGGCGATTCAAGAAGTGGCAAAAAATGAAGTTGATAAGTATGGGATTATCCAAGGCGATGAGGTGGAAAAGGGCGTATATCGCGTAAGTAATATGGTGGAGAAGCCAAGCGTTGATAAAGCCCCTAGTAATCTTGCAATTATCGGGCGCTATATCCTTACACCTGATATTTTTGATATTTTGCGCACGACTTTGCCGGGTAAAAAGGGCGAGATTCAGATAACTGATGCGCTTTTAGAGCAGGCAAAGCAAGGGCGCGTGCTGGCGTATAAATTTAAAGGCAGTAGATATGATTGCGGTTCGGTGGAAGGCTATGTAAAAGCTACAATGGATTTATTTAAAGACTACTAGTTTGCATATATGTTTAATATCTATTTTTATGCGCTGTGTTGGCTGGCGATGCTTATTTTTGCGTTGCCAATCATTTTTGCAGGGCTTTTAAGCGTGGCGTTAGAATCCGAGCCACAAAAAGCGGTGGAAAATCCCCTTCAGGAGCTTGCAAAAAACATAAGCGCAAATAAAGAAAATAAAGAGCAGTTAAAAGTCAATTATGACACTTTTCGCAAGAAATTTTCCAAAGCCCCACCTGTAGGAAGTGCGGACTATCAAACTTGGCTTAATATTATCTATGATTTTTCAATCAACCCTTTGCTTATGGAGGCTGAAGAAGTGGCAAAATTCCGCGATGAGCTGGAAGATTCTAACGCGAGCATAAAAAATGACATCCGCACAAAAATAGGCACAGCCTTGCAAAAACGCGAGAAAAAATAAAGGAAAAATTAATGGATTATTTGCAAATACGCCAATCACCCAAACTTTTTGGAGAAGTTGCAATCTCTGGGGCGAAAAACGCTGCTTTGCCACTTTTGGCGCTTAGTCTTTTGAGTGATAAGCCTGTAAAAATCTCAAATCTCCCAAATGTGGCAGATGTCAAAACGCTCACAAAGCTTTTGGAGCATTTGGGCGCAAATGTCGCTACGATAGATTCTCACAGCGTTGAGGTGACTTGCGAACAAATAATCCACACCCGCGCGATTTATGACATTGTGCGTAAAATGCGCGCTTCTATCCTTGTGCTAGGACCGCTTTTGACGCGCTTTAGGACTTGCGAAGTGAGCTTGCCCGGAGGTTGTGCTATTGGTGCGCGCCCGGTAGATTTGCATTTAAAGGCGTTGGAAAAAATGGGCGCCCAAATCCACATACAAGGTGGCTACATCATCGCCAACGCGCCAAAGGGGCTCAAAGGCGCGGATATTTTGTTTGATAAAATCTCTGTCACAGGAAGCGAAAATATCATCATGGCAGCCACGCTAGCACGGGGTAAAACGCGCATTATAAACGCGGCAAAAGAGCCAGAAGTCGTGCAATTATGCGAGATTCTAAGAAAAAGCGGGATTGAGATTGAGGGTATAGGAAGCAATGAACTTTTAATCCATGGAAGCGATGGAATCTTGCCTACTTTTGAGCCTTTTAGCGTTATCCCGGATAGAATCGAGGCTGGAACTTATCTTTGTGCTGGTGCAATAACAAATTCTGAAATAACGCTTAAAGGCGTTTTGTGCGCGCATTTAAAGGCGATTTTGGATAAGTTAGAAGAAATTGGCTTTAGCTTTGAAGTGCAAGAATCCAAAACACAAGAATCTGAAAAACAAAATGGTGCGCAAGGCGTGCAGAATCTACGCATTTTGAGTGCAAAAAAGTTCAATCCCTTTGAGCTTGTCACAACAGAATATCCCGGATTCCCAACAGATATGCAGGCGCAATTTATGGCGCTGGCTACGCAGTGCGAGGGTGTGAGTGTGATAGAGGAGCGATTGTTTGAAAATCGCTTTATGCATGTGAGTGAGTTACAGCGCTTAGGTGCGGATATTAAGCTTACAAACAATATTGCAAAAATTAGCGGGAAAAGAGAGCTTTTTGGCGCAAGTGTGATGGCGACAGATTTACGCGCAAGCTCGGCACTCGTGCTAGCTGGGCTCGTGGCGCAGGGTGAAACGCAGGTGCATAGAATCTACCATCTTGATAGAGGTTATGAGGCGTTAGAGCAGAAGTTTTTGGGGCTAGGTGCGGATATTGCGCGTTTGAAAGAGTAGAATTTTTACGCGCTAGGGCGTTTGCTTTGGCTCTTTTCTTAAGCCATTGCCAAGATAGCAGTCAATTTGCACGCGATATTCAAAAGGCACTTGTTGGGTGAAATCATTAAACAAAACGCTAAGATTCTCGCTTTGCTTTGGTTCAAGGCGCATAAAGAGCGTTTTTTGGTAGGATTTTTTGGGGTAAATGGGGCTTAGGAATTTGAGCCAATCCTCCCTTTGGATATTGACATACACTTCGCAAATATTGATAGGCAAAAAGCCCTTGTTTGTGAGCTTTGCTTCTAAAAGAAAGGCATCGATATATTCCAAACGCTTGCTTTGGGTGATATCGACTTCAAGCGTATAAAAGAGATTCTGTATGCAATATTTCAGTACAAAAGGACCGCTTGCAAAAACCAAAAAAGAGAGAAAGAAAAAAAACTTTGGGAAAAATCTCCGCCCGCGCAAAAGAAGTCCGAGCAAGAAAAACAGCAAAAAGAGGATAAACAAGCACCCCATAAGTGCGATTTCATACACCGCAAAGAGATTGAAAAAATTTAGAATAAGTTCTTTGTATTGTTGCATTAGCTTTTGCGTGAGTTTTTTTCTGCTATGCCACTCACGCCCTCACGCCTTTTGAGCTCTTGACGGATTCTATCTGGGCTAATGTCCTTGCTAGCAAGCCCCACAAGGCTATGAAACACCAAATCCGCGCATTCATAAATAATATCTTTTTGCTCCCCATCTTTGAGCGCAAAGGTAAGCTCGCCGGCTTCCTCGATGATTTTTTTGCAAATTGTATTTTCACCTTTAGCAAAAAGCGAGGCGACATAAGAGTTTTTGGGATCTTTTGTTTTGCGCTCTAAAATTGTGTGATAAAGAGAATCTATGATTCCATAAATTTCTTTTGTATCAATTTTTTGCATACCTTGCAGAGTTTGCACGCTTTGAGAATTTTGAGAATCTAGTTGCCTAAAAAAACAGCTCATATTGCCCGTGTGGCACGCCACGCCATGTTGCTTAACAAGGAAAAGTAAGGCATCGCTATCGCAATCAATGCGCACTTCGATAATCTCTTGTATATGCCCACTTTGCTCACCTTTGCGCCAAATGCGTGCTTTTGAGCGCGAGAAATAATGTGCCTGCTTTGTCTCAAGTGTGAGATTTAGAGAGGATTCATTGCTAAAAGCAAGCATAAGCACTTCTTTGGTTTTAAAATCTTGCGCGATTGTGGGGATAAGTGGGGATTTTTGCCAGTCAATACTATTGAGTAAATCTTGCGTAGAATCTAGCGTGAGTGCAGAATCCAGCACCTTTGTGCTAGATTCTAAGTTTGAATGTGTAGCCACTTGATACCTTTAATAAAGTTTGGCGTGCAAGTTTGGGCTATTGCGAGATAGCCGTATTTTGCCTTTTGTTTTTAGAATCCACCCATATATTTGGCACTGAACCGCCCGGCGTTAGGAAAATCTGCGCGTCTTTGTTTTCTCTAAGCGCATCATTAAACTTCCCTTGCATCTCAATCTGTCGCAACTCAAGCAACCTTGATGAGAGACTTTCACTCACAAGCTGATTTGCCTTTGCCTGTCCTGTAGCCTCGATAATCGCCGCGTCTGCCTTACCTTGCGAGCGCTCACGCAATGCACGCGCTTCCTCTTTTGCCTTTTCAGCCTCTTGCTTTGCTACTTGGACTTGCTCGATTTTATTTTTCACTTCTGGTGGCAAGATAATCTTACGCAACTCCACAGAATCTAAGCGCACAGGCTTATCGCGGATGGCGTTAATTTTATTTTGGAAGTTTGTGGCAATGAGATTTGCGATTTCATCCCTTTTGCTTGGAAGTTCCTCGGCGTGGTAGTTTCCTATCACACTTCCGACTACTTCTAAGATTCCGGGCACGATGATGACTTCATCCCACAAAGTCGTGTAATCTCTAATCGTATCTGACACTTTCGCGCGATCAAGCTGGTATTTGAGCGTTAGCTCGATAGCCACATCAAGCCCGAGCTTATCGCGCACTTGGATTGGCACTTTTTGCGCGATGCTTTGATTATTGCGGCGCTCCATATCTTCATTGCTTGTGAAATGCAAAGTTTTCACGCGTGTATCAACGATAATCACATGCTCAATTGGCGGGATAAAGAAATGCAAGCCTGCTTCAAGTGGTTGCTTTTGGTATTCCCCCAAATGCACCTTGATCCCAACTTCGCCAGAATTCACAATCACAAAAGGCTTCTGCGCGATGAGGATAACCAAAAGCGCGATGATGACAATCCAAATAAAAAGCTTCTTTCCGCTTGGCACGAAGTTTGTGAGGTTGCTAAAATCGCTCCCGCCTCTATTGTTATTCCAGTTATTGCCACCGCCCCAGTTGTTATTGTTTTTGCCATCATCTTTTTTTGGCTCTGGATTCTCTTTTTGTTGATTTTGGCTTTGCTGGCGCTTGTTTTTCAAATGTTCGTTTAGATCAATTGGCATAAAAATCCTTTTAAATTCTTGTTAAATATAGGTGAGCCATTCTTTGTATTTTTCGTTTTTGCCTTGCACCACTTCAAAGAAGGCTTCTTGCAATCTCTTTGTAACAGGACCTCGCGTGCCTAGCCCGATTTGACGAGAATCTAGCTCTCTAATAGGCGTAATCTCCGCCGCAGTGCCTGTGAAAAACGCCTCATCAGCGATATAGATTTCATCGCGCGTGATTTTGCGCTCAATAAATGGAATCCCCAAATCTTTTGCAAGTGCAATTACACTTGCTTGCGTGATAGATTCTAAGCTATTGTCATGTGGTGGGGTGATAAGCACGCCATCGCGCACGATGAAAATGCACTCCCCACTGCCTTCTGCCACAAAGCCATTTTCATCAAGCAAAAGCGCCTCCTCGCAGCCACATTCAACAGCTTCTAGCTTCGCCATTTGCGAATTGAGATAGCTTGCAGCGGACTTTGCTTTTCCCATGATGGATTTTATGCTATTGCGCGCAAAAGAGCTTGTTTTTACCTTTATGCCATTTGTGATGCCCTCATCTCCGAGATACGCGCCCCATTCCCACGCGGCAATCGCCACATTTACCGGCGCTTTCACATGATAAAGCCCCATAACGCCATAGCCTAGATAAATAAGCGGGCGGATATACACATTTGCCTTATAGCAATGCGCGTTCTTTCGCAATAACTCAATTTGCGCCTTTTCAAGCTCCTCTTGGGAATATGGGCATTTGATGGCGGTGATTTTGGCAGAATTTAAAAGGCGCTTTGTGTGGTCTTTCAAGCGAAAAATCGCTAATCCTTTGGGCGTCATATATGCCCTAGTGCCTTCAAAAACAGCATTTCCATAATGTAAAGTGTGGCTTAGAATATGTGTCGTAGCCTCTTGCCACTTCACAAATGCGCCATCTTTCCAAATATAATCGGCTTCTGGTAACATGCGAACTCCTTAAAAATAAGGCTATATCTTAGGAAGAGATTCACAAAATATAGCAAATAGTAAGAAAAATTATCTCTTAGAGAATTGCGGTGATCTTCTCGCTTTTTTCTTCCCGTATTTTTTACGCTCAACCACACGAGAATCCCTTGTGAGTAAGCCTTTTGGCTTCAAAATCGCACGGAATGCCACATCATAGCTATTGAGTGCTTTTGAGATTCCATGACGCAAAGCCTCTGCTTGCGCGCTATAACCACCGCCAAGCGTTTGCGCGATGATATCTACGGACTTTTCTTGCTTTGTAAGGATAAGAGGTTGCATAACTTTCATTTTGATTGCTTCATGCCCGCCTAGCCAGTCATTGAGGCTCATACCATTAATGCTAAGTTTGCCAGAGCCACTTTGTAGCCACACTTTTGCGATGGCTGTTTTTCTTTTACCTGTTGCATAGATTTTTGTCATTAGCTATCCTTTGTGTGTTCTATTTTGCTGTAGCTGCGTTTTTTGCTACTTGTGCGCTGTGTGGGTGTGTGTCACCTTTATAGACTTTGAGTTTTTTAAGTTGCGCGCGTCCGAGCTTTGTTTTTGGGAGCATACCGCGCACTGCTAGGTGATAGAGCTTTTCAGGTGATTTTTGGAGCATTTCTTCAAGCGTCTTGCTTTTTGTGCTACCAAAATAGCCAGAGTGTGTGAAATACTCTTTATCTTTGAGCTTCATACCGCTAAATTTCACTTCTGCAGCGTTGATAATGATGACAAAGTCGCCACAATCAACATTTGGCGTAAAACAAGGCTTGTGCTTCCCGCGCAAAAGTGTAGCCACCTCTGCAATCAAGCGACCAAAAATTTTATCTTTGGCATCAAGCACGACCCACTGACGATTAATATCAGCTTGTGTTGCTATCTTTGTAAGTTCCATAAAGAATCCTTAAAAATTGGAGTTAAAGGAGCGAAATTATAAGGAGAGTTTCCTTAAGACAAAGTTAAATTAATTTTTATATAAGGATTGCAACGCGATGGCAATAACCACCACAATGCTTGCAATACCACCTACAAGAAAGCTCACAGGCTCAAAAAGCTTAGATTCTAAAAGTCCGATGAGCGCGAAAATAAAGCCCATGTAGCACAAAAGGCGCAAAAATGAAAAGCTTAGTTTCACACCAACCAAAAAGCGCGAGGTAAAGGGGATAGTTTCTTTAGATTGATGAAAATCTTTTGTGGATTGCTTCGGATTCTGCGAATCCTCGCAATGACGGGCGGGGTTTTCATCGCCGCGTGTTGGGTTTTCGTCATTGCGAGCGAGCGCAAGTCGAGCGAAGCAATCCATTCCCGCTATTCCATTAATTGTATCATCCGTAGCGAGTGAATCGCACTTCGCCTCCGCTTTTATTCTATCAATTGTATCACCTTCGCGGGAGTGAATCCCGCTCGGCTCCGCGAAAGCTTGTTTGCACTTCGCTTGCGCGCTCACACTAGGTGTTTTTTGGCTGATTAAATTTGTAGATTCTGCAACGCTATTTGGTTGATGAGAATCTATTTCCTTAGATTGTATCGTCTCCGCGGAAGTAAATTCTGCTTCACGCTCACACTCGGCGTTTTTTGATTTGTTAGAATCTTGTGCAGATTCTTGCTTTTGTGCGTTGAGCTCTGCTAAAAGCGCTTCTTCTTTGGCTCTTTGCACCTGCTTGATAATCCCAAAAAATGACGCAGACAAAATTAGGCTAAGCCCGATAAACGCGCACTCAAAGCTCGCAAAATAAGGCAAACCAAAAAACGCGCTCACCACCCCGCCAGCTAGCGCCACGCCACATAGCGCGCACAGCGCAAAAATGAGCATAGCGCGCTTTGTGCTAGTCCTCATCATCTTCCTTGTCCCACTGCTTTTGCTTTGCTAAAAAAGCTTGCGAATTGTAGCGCGGATTTTTCGCTAGCTCATCAAGTGCCTTTTTTTGGCGTTTGTAGGCTTTATAGATGTTTAAAATTGCCGCGCAGATTCCCCAAAAAATCCCAAGCCACAAGAGCCACTCATAAGAAAAAAGCTTTTTTAATCCAAACCCAAGCCCAAACCCAAGCGCAATCGCCACGATGATGGAGATTCCTAAGCTCAAATCATACGCGCCTTCGATGACTTTTTGGAATTTTGGCTGGTGGGAAGCTATTCCATTAATTGTATCGTCTCGTGCGAGTGAATCGCACTTCGCCTCCGCCTCGCTTCGCTCGCGCACATACTCGATATTTTTTGAGTTCTTAGATTCTGTAGATTCTGCAACGCTATTTGATTGATGAGAAGCTATTTCCTTAGATTGTATCGTCTGCGCGGAAGTAAATTCCGCTTCGCATGCATGCTCGGTGTTTTCTGGTTTCTTAGATTCTGCAACGCTATTTGGTTGATGAGAATCTTTTTTCCCCAAATTTTGCAAATCTTTTTGCTTAGAATCCATTGTCTTAAAGCCCTTGCGTGATTTCTGCAAAGCATTCTTTTGCTGCGGCAATTGTGGTGTCAATCTCTTTTTCGCCCATGCTCGCGCAAATAAAGCCTGTCTCAAACTGCGAGCAAGCAAGATACACGCCTTTTTCAAGCATTTTTTGATGAAACTTTGCAAAAAGCGCGGTGTCTGCCTTTTTGGCATCATCAAAGTTTTTCACTTCATTTTCACAAAAGAAAAAGCCAAACATAGAGCCTCTAAATGTCGTCTGCATTGGGATTTTATACGCATTTGCAGATTCTTTTAATCCTTCTGTCAATTTGCGCGCGAGATTTTCTAAATATGTATAAATTTTTGGATTTGCCTTAAGCTTGCTAAGCGCGCATAAGCCACCGCTCACAGCGAGCGGATTCCCACTTAGCGTGCCTGCTTGATACACGCCACCCACAGGGGAGAGCAGATTCATTATTTCATCTTTCCCGCCAAACGCAGCAAGGGGCATTCCCGCGCCGATAACCTTGCCAAAAGTCGCCATATCTGGCAACACATCACAAAAGCTAAGCGCGCCTTTAAGGCTAGCGCGGAATCCACTCATCACTTCATCAAAAATAAGCACCGCGCCAAAATCATTGCAAAGTCCGCGCAATGCGCGCAAAAACTCTTTATCCGCCGGCACAAGTCCCATATTCCCAGCGATTGGCTCAATAATCACGCAACCAACGCCACTGCCATTTTTCGCGCTTGTCTCAAAGCACGCCCGCACAGAATCTATATCGTTATAGCGCGCGACTAAAGTATGCTTAGTGAGATCCTTTGGCACGCCCGGCGAGCTAGGATTCCCAAAAGTCGCGCAACCACTTCCCGCACTCACAAGCAAGCTATCAGAATGCCCATGGTAGCAACCTTCAAATTTTATAATATCATCTTTCCCGCTATAGGCGCGCGCTAGGCGGATAGCGCTCATTGTGGCTTCGGTGCCGGAATTAACAAGGCGGATTTTTTCGACATTATCATAAATACTAATGATTTCTTTTGCCAAAGTCGTCTCAAGCTCGGTAGGTGCGCCAAAACTAAGCCCATTTTTTGCCGCGTGCAAAACGCTAGATTCTATATCTTTATCACAATGCCCAAAAATTAGCGGTCCCCAGCTTTGCACGAAGTCAATATAGACATTGTCATCTTCATCGTAGAGATACGCGCCCGCGCCTTTTTTGATAAATCTAGGTGTCCCGCCCACAGAGCCAAACGCGCGCACAGGGGAATTCACACCGCCAACAATGACTTGCTTTGCTTCATTAAAATCATTAATACTATGGATAAGCTCCATTTTTTGCCTCCTTAGGGAAAATGCTTGAAAAATCGCATTATAGCACCTTGCGCCCAAATCGTGCTTAAATGGCACTTTAAGCGGTGTTTTAAAATCGCGCTTAAAATTACTTAGTTTCGCATAAGCGTGACAGACGCGCTTTGAGCGGATTCTATGCCAAATTCATCAATGCTAGAAACGCTGTAGGTGTAATTAAGCGCGCGTTTGGTTTCCTTGTCAATAAAACTTGTGGATTTTATGTTGTTGTAGCGATTAGAGCGGTTTGTTTGGGGTTCTTTGCGATAGAGTGCGTATTTTTTTGCGCGAGAATCTTCTGGCGTGCTCCATTCGATGATGATATTTTGCCCCTCAATCCTAGAGCTTGTGATTTTTGGCGCTTGTGGGCGCGCAAGCGTAGAGCCAACAAGCGGGGTTTTTAGCATTTCGCCATCTGTATCATAAGAATCTAGCCCAACGATTTGATAACGCACGCTTTGCCCATGATCTTTAAGCGTATGGGTGAAATGCGTTTTTGTCGTGGTGGCAAGGACTTTGTATTGTCCGTTATTTTCCATATCCGCATAGATTCTGTAGCGTTTGGCTTGGGAGAGCGGATTCCAGCTTAGCTCGATTTTAAGCGGTAAGCCATTTGATGCGCTGGCGTTTTCAATGCTTGGTAAAAGCTCAAGCGTGCGCTCACTCACTTCAGTTGAAGGCTCGCTTAGATTCCCCAAAAAATCCTTCGCAAGCACGCGATAAGTGTAGGCTGTGCCATCTTGAAGGTTGGTATCAAAATATTCGATATTAAAGCGCCCCTTAAGCTCGGTAATGTTGATAAATACGCCCTTGTCGTTTTGGCGCTGGATAATGTAGGATTTTATGCTCGGATTTGCATGCGGGGCGATGACGATTTTTAGCGTTTTTGGCTTGTGATTTAGCACGAAAAGCCCTTCTATCGGATCGATGAAAGAAGTCTCTACCTTAAGCGCTTTGCTAAGAGGGCTCATCGTCTTATCCTCGCCAAGTGTGGCAAAGAGATAGTAATACACGCTTTTTGGCTTAAGATTTGTGTCAAAAAAGTGCGTGGCAAGGGGATTTTTCAAAATCGCAATTTGCTTAAAGGCGCTAAATGGGAGATTTTCCTGCTCTAATTCCTCGCGTCCAAAATCGCTTTCACTCGCGCGATAGATGACAAAACCTTCAATTTCTAGCTTTTCTAAGACATTTTGTGAATCCACCTTTTGCGCGGGCATTTCCCACTCAAATCCTATGGTGCTGACATCGCTAATGGTGCGAATGTTTGACAGGGTTGGGAGGTTAGAATCTTGCTCGAATTTTTGATTAAATCCTTGCGTGAGCGTCACACAGCCTGTGAGATTGAGGCTAAAAATGGCTAAAACGCTGCAAAAGAGTGTCGCTATCCAGCACTTCATTGAGTTTGTCCTTTTGAAAATTTTGCTCTAAAAAGTTTAGCATATCGGCAAAAAGCGGGGCTTTGAAAAATAGCGTATCCATCATTCTTGGGTGCTGTAGATACATTATGTAGGCGTGTAGCAAGATTCTGCCATTGTAAGAAATCCCGCTAGATTCTTGCTTGTAGCCATAGAGTTCATCGCCTAAAATGTGGCGATTGATGCTTTCTAAATGCGCGCGGATTTGGTGCGTCCTGCCGGTAAATAGCTTTATAGCGATGAGTTCAAAACAGCCATTTTTGGAATCTAAGAGCTTAACAAATGCGCTTTTTGCGTAGCGGAGGTTTTTTGGTAAAGTTGGCGCGCTTTGGGGAGTTTTGAGATTCTGTGTGCTTTGAGGCGTGCGTGAAAAGTGAGAATCCCGCAAAAGTTGAGAATCCCGCGCAAAATAAGAATCCACCGACGCCAGCTTTGCCATTTTTAGGCGATTTTTGGGATTGCGCCCGAGGTAGCACTCGATTATCATGTCATTTTTGAGCTTTGGCGTGATTACGGCTAGGTAGATTCTCCCCATTGTGCGGGTTTTGAGCTGATTGCTTAGGGAAGTGTGCGCTTTTAAATTACGCGCCACCGCCAGCGCGCCACTTGTGAATCTATCTAGCCTATGCACGATTCCATAGCGCAGATTCCCACTTAGGGAATCTAAGGGCTTTTGGGTGAGTTTGAGCCAGTCAAGCAAAGTCGGCTCTTTGGTGGAAGGCGCATCGTGGATGATGAGATTTGGCGGTTTATTAAGAAGCAAAATATCATCATCTTTATAGAGGATTTCAATTTGGCTAAATTCTTTTTTAGAATCTAGCGTTTTATCCTGTGTAAATGCGCTAGATTCTGCATTTTGCAAGGTTTGTGGCTCGCTAAATTCCACGCAGTCATTTGGCTTTAAAAGCGCACTTGGTTTGGTGCAGATTTTGCCATTTATGCGCACGCTTTGGGATTTGATGAAGTCCGCTACCTGCGCGCGCGAAGCGTTAAGATTTTGACTTAGGAAAATATCAAGGCGCATTTTGGTGGAATTTTGCGATATAATAATTTTTTTCATAAATTTAGACAATCTTTTGCGTGGGATTTTTTAAGGATTAAGCATTGAATGCGAAGAAAATTTTAGCACATTTTGATTTTATTGTGATTTTGCTCGTTGCGCCTTTAGTCGTGCTGTCGTTTTTTTTGGTGAGCGAGCTTGATAGTGTGCTTTTTGCAAAGCAGTTAAAATACCTTGTCTTAAGCCTTTGCGTGGCTGTGGTGCTGTTTTTTATTCCTTACAGGCGCTTAAATTACTCGATTATTTTTTTGTATGTGTTGCTGTTATTGTTGGTGCTGGCGGTGAAGTTTGTGGGCGTTGAGAAAAATCACGCAAGGCGTTGGATTGAGATTCCATTTACAAGCTTTTCAATCCAGCCAAGCGAGATTATGAAAGTCGCGCTTATGCTTTTCCTCGCCTCGTATATTTCTAAGAATCCCCCGCCAGAAGGTGGCTATGGGTGGAAAGATTTCGGGATTATCGCCTCGTTCATTATCTTGCCATTTTTCCTTATTTTGCTAGAGCCGGATTTAGGCACAGCGTTAATTATCTTGCTTGTGGGCTTTGGCGTGCTGTTTTTGGTTGGCGTGCATAAAAAGATTTGGATTACGCTAGGACTCATCGGGTTTTTAACCATCATTCCAGCTTATACCATTGCCATAAACACCGGGCTTTTGAAGGGCTACCATGAAAAAAGGATAAATGACTTTGTCAGCGGAAATTACCCTTATCAAGTCCAGCAAGCCCTCATTGCTATAGGTTCAGGCGGCGTGAGTGGGAAGCCTCAAGTGCTTGCGACACAATCTCAGCTAAATTTCCTCCCCTACGCAAGCACGGATTTTATTTTCGCGTATTTTGTGGAGCGCTTTGGATTCTTAGGGGCGCTGGGGCTTTTGGGGCTGTATTTTTTGCTTATTTTGTATTTGCTAAATATCTGTTTGAGCGCGGTGAAAGACTTTTTCCTGCGGGTGGTGAGCGGGTATATTGCGGTGTTATTTTTTCTTTATGCGGGGGTAAATATTTGCATGGTGCTAGGGCTTGCGCCTGTGGTTGGCGTGCCGCTAGCGCTTATGAGCTATGGCGGGACGAGCTTTATGACTTTTGTCGCGCTTTTGAGTATTTTAGAAAACACACTTGCCTTTCGCTTTGTTTTTAAGTATAATTCCGGCTCTGCAAGTGGCGGGGGGCCTTTAGCTCAGTTGGTTAGAGCGCTCGGCTCATAACCGATCGGTCGCAGGTTCGAGTCCTGCAAGGCCCACCACGCAAGGTTTTTGCTTCTAGTTTTCTTAAGATTCCCAAAATAGCACTAAAATCCATTTCAATCTTTCAGAATTTTTTTATAGCCTTGATTTTTCTTTTGTTTTTAAGCTACACTTCCACGCTTTTTTAAACTACACAAAAAGGAGTGTTTATGACTACAGATTCTCTAGCTTTAGAATCAAATACCCCCCCCCCTTATAGGCTTTCTTTCAAAGTGTAAAAACTTTTTAAAAAATCCTTTCGATTCTCAAAATTCTTGTTTTTCCCCGCTTTTTTCAAGTATTGCAATCTTTCTTGGCTTGTATGTGTTTTTGCTTTTTGTCAATGTAATGTTTCCCGTGCAGAGCGATGATTTAGGACATACAGGCACCAATTTTCAAGCAGCGATTTCTAGCTATATGGGCTGGAATGGGCGCATTGGCGATATGGCGCGTGTTTGGTTTGGGAGCTATCTTGCGACAATGAGTATTTTTAGTTTTATTAATGCTTTTGTCGGTGTTGGCGTGCTGTATCTCTTTTTTGTCTTGCTTTTTGGGCGCTTGCCAAAGGGTGGGATTGAGAGCGCGACAATCTTTGCTGGTATGGTGGTTTTAATACTTTTTGATAGTGCTTTTGGTGCGATTTTTTATTGGGCGGCTGGGAGCTTTAACTATCTTTGGGCATATTTTGTTATTTTGCTTTGGCTTTTACCTTATAGAATCTTTTGGGGCAGGGCATTAGCACAGACAAATACACAAAGAGAAAAAGAATCTTTTCTTACGCAAGCTTTGAAATCGCTTGGAATGCTATTTTTAGGCATTGTGGCTGGCTGGGCAAGCGAGCTTAATGCTGTGATAATTATCGTGCTACTTGCTAGTTTAGTCATTGCGTGGCGTAAACAAATTAGGCTTCCGCTTTGGTATTTTACAGGTGGGCTTGGGTTTTTGGCAGGATTCTTAGTGCTTTATTTTAGCCCCGGAAGTGCGAAGAGGGCTGCACTTTTCCGTGGTTGGGGCGCATATTTCACATTGAAAGATTTGTGGGATATGAGCTTTAGCCAAAAAATTGAGCGCATAAAATTTATTTTTAGCAAGGTTGATAACACTTATTTTGATATTACACTTTGTGTGAGCGTTGCAATCTACGCATTTACGCGTTTTTGCAAGATTCTTGTGAGCCTTTGTGTGGCTGTTGCTGGGCTAGCAGTTATTAATGTAATCTTTACATACGCGCATAGCGTGTTGTTTCTTAGCTTTTGTGTGATTGTTAGTTTCTTGCTGTATGTGGATTCTAAAAAAGCTGGGTTGCGAGATGAGGCGAAGTTTTTCCTTATTGTGACACTTGCTACTTTACTTTATATGCTCTATATCAGCGCAACTATACAGATTCTTATCCCACACCGCGCGCAGCTGCATTATACGCTGATTAAAATTGCTTTGCTTGCGAGCTTCCTTGTGTATTTACGCGCGAAATGTGAATGTAAAATAATGCAATATCTTTATAAAATCGCAAGTGCTGCATTGCTACTTGTGGCGTTTGTCTATGGTGCGTATGTGGCAAAGGAATGCTACAGCATGCATAATAAATGGCAACAAATGGTGGGCTTTATCGAGGGACAAAAGGCGTTAGGAAATAAAAATGTTGTAGTAAGTCCGAAGTATTTTCAGTCAAACTGCAAATATTATACTGGCTGGCAGAATCCAGATTCTAACCCAACAAGCTGGCCTAACCCAACTTATGCAAAATATTTTGGGCTTGATAGCTTTGTTGTAAAATAACTTTTAAGCCTATGTCTTATTTATAAGGCATGGGCTATTCAAACTCCACTAGCACCATTCCTGCAAAAGCATCATTTTTATAAAACTCCACGCGATAAATGCGCGCGTTTGTATCAATGGCAAACTTCTTAAAAAGCGCTTCTTTTTTCACCAAAGTGTCAAATTCATTTGGCGTTGGCGAGGTATCGCCTTTTTTGACAAAGCCAATCACATTTGCACGCACGCCAGAATTTGTGCTTTTTTCATCACGCGGTGTGTGGATAAGAAAGCTTTTTTTGGCTTTCACAAGCGAGCCGATTTTTACCTCTTGCCTCACGCCATCAATGTCAAACTCCACGCTTTGCAATGATTTGTCAAACTCCAAATACAAAGGATTTAGGCGCGCCATTGTGCGATTGCCATATTTTATATCCAAAGCCGTGCCTTGAGGCGCTTGAGAAAGCCCGAGAATTTTACTCTTAGATTCTATTTTCACGCTTTGCAAATCGTTCTTTGCGCTTAAAGGCATGGGGAAAAAATTTAGAGGAGATTTGAGAGAAAAGAGCGGAAGCGTAAGAATCTCATCAATTGTAAGCGTGATGCTTGGATCGTTGATGAGCTTTGCCACCACTTGGGGGTTAAGCTCAAAATTCCTTTCAAACTCAATCCCCACAGCCTTCAAAAATCCCTCAATCCCTAGCAAATGATAATATGTCTTTTCGCGCAGGGGCAGGGTTTTGGACGCTTCATGCGCGAAAGCTGGCTTATTGTGCGTGATGGCAAAAAATGTCAAGCTTTTTTGCATTTGCGTGTCTTTTTTGGCAGTTTCTGTGTTGCGCAAATGGTATTTGTGAAATGGCTTTAAAAGCCCGCTATTTGTATGGTTTATCACCACTTCGATGATATTTTTCAAATCCCCAAAAGGGCTTACATCAATAGAATCTTGATCGATTATCGAGCAATTTCCCCAACGTTTCGGACCAAAGGTTTCATTAATGTATTTTGGGCGATAAAAGCCACTTCCATCATGCATGTGGAAAATCGCCTGCACCTTTGAATCAAGAATCTGCTCTTTAATTTTTTGAATCACGCTAAATTCTGGATCATTTGGATCTAAATCCGCAAATTTGCGGTTTAAATCCCCATACACGCCCCGACTATTATAAAACATCGAGTGCGGGCTAAGCGTTGGGATCACGCGCACACTGCCTTTTTTAATCGTGTAGTATTGCAAAAAAAGATTTGTGGCATTATACGCGCCGGGTTCATCGCCCTGAATCCCGCTCATTATAAGCACGCTTGGTCCTTGAGAATCTTCACTTGGCATATCATATACTTTAAAATCAATCGGCGCCACACCTGCGCACAGCGTGAATTTTAAAGCAAACATTAAAAGCAAAAAGATTCTCATTTATTCCCCTTATTTTAAGAAAATTAAAATTTTAAGACAAAAAATCCCGCGATTATAGCATAACTTCGTCCTGCCTAAATGGAATAAAATGTGCTTAAAACTCACATATTTAAGGAGCTTTGAAAATCTTATTTAGCAAGGAAAAGTAATGATAGATTCTAAGACTTTAGCGCAGATTTCTAGCGCGCAAACTACCCTTAATCGCGAGACTTCACAGCAGGCAAATAAGCGCTTTGGCGAGGATATAAAAGGCGTGAATGAATTTATTGGTGCTTTGCAAAGTGCGCAAATTGTGCTTGCAAAGATTCTCAAAATCGCGCAGGGTTGCTTGTATGATGCTGCTGATTTGCAACAAGCAAAAATAAGTGAATCTGAACTTACTTCTAAAAAATCCCTTGCCACAAGTGAAATCGCCTCGCTCGTGGCAGAAGCGCAGTTTTTAGGCACGCCACTTTTTGATACGAATCTAAGCGCGAATATTAATGGCACAAAGCAAGAAATTTGCTTTACTTCCCCGCTAAGCTTAGCGCCTGATTTTCACGCGCTAAGTGCGTATGTGCAAGAAAAGCAAGAAGAGAGTATGCAGCTTTTGCTTCTTTTAAGCGAGGCGCTTAGCACGCCTTCAAATGCGCGCTTTGAAAGCGTGGATTCCAACGCGCTTGCGTCCATGCTAAAGGGCTAAAATGTTGCGTTTTGCGCCATCGCCAACGGGCGATATGCATATTGGGAACTTGCGCGCAGCGATTTTTAACTACATTATCGCTAAGCAAACAAATCAGCCATTTTTAATCCGCATTGAAGATACCGACACAGCGCGCAATATCGAGGGCAAAGACAAGGAGATTCTAAGCATTCTCAATCTCTTTGGGCTTTTGTGGGATAAGCTCGTGTATCAAAGTGAAAATTTCCCCCGCCATCGGCAGTTAGCAGAATATCTCATCGCGCAGGATAAGGCGTTTTATTGCTATTGTAGCAAGGAGTTTTTGGATAAAAAGCGCGAGGAGGCAAAGGAGCAAAAGAGGGCGTTTCGCTATGATAGCGCATGGGCGGAGATTGAGAGAGATTCTAACCCAAAGCCTGTGGTGCGCTTGCGTGGGGCGGATAGAGAGATAAGCTTTGAAGACGCGATAAAAGGAAAGCTCACTTTCGCGCCAAATGAGGTGGAAAGCTTTGTGATTTTAAAAGATGATGGGATTCCCACTTATAACTTTGCCTGCGCGGTAGATGATATGCTTTATGATGTGAGCTTTATCGTGCGTGGCGAGGATCATGTGAGCAATACGCCAAAGCAGATTCTCGTGCATAAATCTTTGGGCTATGACAAAAATATCGGCTACGCGCATTTGCCAATCATTTTGGGCGAGAATGGAAGCAAAATGAGCAAGCGCGATAGCGCATCAAGTGTGAGCTGGCTTTTAGAGCAGGGCTACTTGCCACAGGCGATTTGTAACTATCTCATCGGTATGGGGAACAAAACGCCATGCGAGGTGTTTAAATTGCAAGATGCGCTTGAGTGGTTTGATATTAAAAATGTCGCAAAAGCGCCGGTGAAGTTTGATATCAAGCGTCTGCGTTATTTGAATAGAGAGCATTTGAAGCGGCTCAATGAATCTGAACTCGCACTTCTTTTGCAATCAAGCGATGCGAGTATCGGCGCGATTGCAAAGCTGCATTTACAAGAAGCTAGCACGCTTAATGAAATCCGCGAGAAAATGGATTGTATTTTCGCGCCAAAGGATATTTACGCGCTTTATGAAGGGCAGGATTTTAGCAAGGAAGCGCAGATTCTCTACAATGCACTGCAGGAACTCATACAAGCAGAATCTAGCGCCTTGCAAGAATATGAAAGTCTGAAAGAAGCTCTCTTAGCGCGCACAAACCTAAAAGGCAAAAGCTTTTTTAAGCCCTTGCGTATTTTGCTAACAGGCAATTCTCATGGATTAGAGCTAAACGAGCTGTATCCATACTTGCGATTTTTCTTAAATGGGATTGTGAGGCTGAGGTAAATTGATCGATAAAAAAATAGATTCTAAACAGCCAAATCGCGCGAGGAATCTCTTTCGATCTTAATCAAGGTTTTGATTAAAAATCTTTAATCATTTTCAGCCCATATTTGCTACAATGCGCGGGATTTTTTTATATTTTTAAAATAGAAGGCAAAAGTTATGTATGCAGATTCTGCGTTGAGTTTGGTGGTGCCGATTTTTGTGATTGCGCTTGTGTTTATCACAAAGCGCGTGGTGCTTTCACTGCTTTTGGGTATCGTGCTTGCGAGTTTTATGATGAAAGGGAGCGATATTTTTGGCGCGGTGGAATATGTGATAACAAAGATTGGCGCGGTGTTTTATGAAGATGGCGCGCTTAATATGCAAAGCGTGTATGTGTTTGGATTTTTGCTCTTGCTTGGAATCTTAACGCAGCTTATGAGCCACTCTGGCGGTATTGGCGCATTTGTGAAATGGGCTAGGAAGCGCGTCAAAAGTGCGCGAGGTTCGGAATTTGTGGCTTTTATCGCGGGGATTGTGATTTTTATTGATGATTATTTTAATGCTTTGAGCGTGGGGCAGATTAGCAAATCCTTAAATGACGCTAATCACTCTACGCGCGAACGCCTTGCGTATGTGATTGATTCTACTTCTGCGCCGGTTTGCATTTTGATGCCCATTTCTAGCTGGGGCGCGTATATCCTCGTGCAGTTGGATAAAAATTTTAGCGGAGATAATTTTTTGCTTTTGTTTGAAAGCATTTGGGCGAATTTTTATGCGTGGTTTGCGCTTTTGGGCGTGTTTTTGACAATTTTATGGCAGATTAATTTGCCCGCTATGCACAAATATCGAAATGTCGGTGTGGTGGAGAGCTTCGAGCTAGATTCTAGCAAAAATACGAGCGTGTGGCTTTTAGTCATTCCTGTCCTTGCGCTTATTTGCTTTGTGGCGGGGCTTATTTTTTACACCGGCTATCGCAATAGCGGGGAGTTTAACCTTATTTCAATGCTAGGCAAAACGGACACGGGATTTTCACTTTTTTGGGGTGGATTTGGCGCGTTTATCCTCACAATTTTGCTTTCTTTTAAGAATCTAAAGCTAGCGGATTTTGCGCCAATATTTAGGCAAGGAAGTGCGGCGATGTTGCCTGCGTGCCTTATTTTGGTGCTTGCGTGGGCGATAGGACCGATTATCAAAGATGACTTAAGCACGGGGCAATATTTGGCAAATCTTAGCCGTGAATTTTTAGAATCTAGCACGATGAATGCGAGCTTTGTGATTGTTTTGGTGAGCTTTCTTATCTCTGGGTTTATCGCATTTTGCACAGGCACGAGTTGGGCGACTTTTGCGATTATGATTCCCATCGGGGCGAGTTTGGCGCAGGTGAATGGGATTGAAATCGTGCTTGTGATTTCTGCGATTTTGAGTGGTGCGGTGTTTGGCGATCATGCCTCGCCCATTTCTGATACGACTATTCTTTCAGCCACAGGGGCTGGGTGCTCGGTGCAGAGCCACTTTTTGACGCAGTTACCTTATGTTTGCACGGCGGCATTTATTGCGCTTGTGTGCTTTAGTATCGCTGGACTTAGCGGATCGATTTTGCTCGCACATTGCGTAGGTTTGGCGCTTGGAGTAGGGATATTTTATTTGTATAAGCGGGCGTATTGCTAGGATATGCCTTTGCTTTTTTCCTCTTTGCCTTTGGTGCAACAGCGCATTTTAGAATGGTATGGCAAAGCTGGGCGTAAAGAGCTTCCATGGCGCAACCTTAGGCGTGATGGGAGCGAGGCGTATGGCGTGTATGTGAGCGAGATTATGCTACAGCAGACACAGGTTTCGCGCGTTTTGGAGTCTTTTTATTTTCCATTTTTAGAGCGATTTCCGACTTTGCGCGCACTAAGTGACGCGCAAGAATCTGAAGTGCTTTTGTTATGGCAGGGGCTAGGCTACTATTCCCGCGCGCGCAATATGCGAAAATGCGCACAAATTTGCGTGAGGGATTATGGCGCGCGGCTGCCCGCAGATGTGGAATCTCTAAAGCAACTTCCGGGCATTGGGAGCTACACAGCAGGGGCGATTGCGTGTTTTGGCTTTGGGGAGAGTGTAGGATTTGTGGATTCTAATATTAAGCGACTTTTTGCGCGCCTTTTTGCGTTGCAAAATCCAACTCAAAAAGAGCTTGAAAGTCTCGCGCAACGCCTGCTTAATAAAGATGCGAGTTTTGATCACAATCAAGCTTTGCTTGATTTGGGGGCGCTTATTTGCACGCCTGCCCCGCGTTGCTTGATTTGCCCTTTGAGTGAATTTTGTCAAGGCAAAGCTGCGCCTATGCAATACCCTTTGAAAACTGCCAAAAAATATGAGAATCTGCATCTTAAGCTTTGTATTTTTTATACGCGGGATTCTGAAGGTATTTGCTTTGCGCTTCAAAAGGCAGAAAGTGGCTTGTATGCGGGGCTTTATAATCTGCCACATTTGGGGGATTTCTCATCTGAGCAACAAGCCAAAGCGCGCTATATAGGGGATTTTAAGCATTCTTATACAAAATACAAAATCACTGCTTCTGTGTATGCACTAGAATTCCCGCTAGATTCTAAAAATCCATTAGGTAGCGACTTTGTTTTCGCGCATTTGGGGGATTTACTGCCGATTTCAAACCTCACTAAAAAGGCATTGAAATTTATGGGCGCTATTACCTAATTAAATGTATCACTCATAAGAGTGAAACTCTTATGAGCTCCGCTCCGCTTTCAACTGCGCGGAAATAAATTCCGCTTTGTTTCCAACTGCGCGCACATACAAAGCCTTTTTGTATTGTTTGGATTCTGTAGATTCTTTAACGCTATTTGGTTGTTTGAGAATCTGCTCCTTTTTATTTTGGTATCGCCTCTGATCCAGCTCCGCACACATACATGAGCTTTTTTAATTGCTAAGGTTATGGGATTGTATTATAAGGGGTTGAGGTTAGAGAATCTCACTAGATTCTCTAAAATGTAGTAAATATTAATGTCCGCAGCCACAACCGCCACTACTGCAGCAGCCACCGCGTCCGCCATGATCATGTCCGCCCTCGCTTCCACAGCCACAGCCTCCACCTACGCCACCTTGCAAGATTTCAAGCTCGCTCGCATCGCGCACACCAAGCACTTTCACTTCAAAGCTAAGCGCTTTCCCAGCTAGCGGGTGATTGTAGTCGATAATCACAACTTCATCATTAAAGCCCTTCACAATCACTTGCGTAGTCTGCCCATCATCGCTTTGTCCAAAAAGCGTCATGCCTTCTTTTAAATCAATGCCACTAAACTGCTCGCGCGCCACCTCTTGGATAAGATCGGCTTGATACACGCCATAGGCATCTTCAGGCTTTATCTCTGTTTTGATAACTTCGCCTGTTTTCTTGCCTAAAAGTGCATTTTCTAAGCCAGCGATGACTTGATTTGCCCCGACTAAAAATTCTAGCGGTGCGCCACCTTTGTTGGAATCTATAATATTCCCACTTTGCGTATCGATTACCTCATATTCAATACTTGCTACTTTGTTTTTTTCAATCATTTTTATTTCCTTTATTTTGTTGATTTGGGTTTGTTGGAATTTTTGCTTTGTAGCTCCCTTGCTTGGGCTGCCTCTTTGCTCTTTGGATAGTTTGCAATAAGGGCTTCCAAGAAGTTATTATAATTTGTTAAATCTTTAATCCCCTTGAAAGACAGCGCACTATGAAGCAAAAGTGTGGGGATATATTTGCCTTGCTCGCTTAAACCAACACTTTGCTTATAATAGCGGATAGCAAGGTTATAGTCTTTTTGCAAATACGCCACCTCGCCTAGGTAAAAAAGTACCTCTGGTTGATTGTAATTTAGACTTTTAAGCCATAACAAAATTTCTTTAGAATCCTTATAGCGCTTTGCGTTAAGATGTTCTTTTGCCTGTGCGAAAAGTTCTGGTTGCTTTGTTTTATCAAAAGTCTTTGGTTTAGAATCTTGAGGCTTTTTAGATTCTTGCGTGGTTGCTTTTGGCGCATTATTAGCGTTGAGCTTTTCTAATTGCGTAAGGATAGAATCTTGAGTTTTCACCACAAGCGCTTGCATTTCTTTGATTTGAGATTGCAGAAGTGTGATATTTTTGGTGTTTTCCTCGCTTTGCTTTTTGAGATTTTCTAGCTCTGTTTTTAGCGCTAGAATCTCTTGCTCATTTGTCAGCGCCTTGTTTGCAGTGGTTTGGAGCTTTTGACTTTGGGATTCATAGAGACTTTGCAAGCCCTCTTGAGACTGCTTGATTCCATCTGTTTGAGATTGTAGATTTTCGATGACATTATTAAGGCTTTGGATTGAGTTTTGCAGAGTGGATAAATCTTTTTTTGTAGCACCACTTTGCTTTTCAAATGCGGAAGGCTCTTTGGCAAAGCTAAAAAGCACAAGGAGCAAAAAAAGTGAAAATACCTTCATCGCCTTCCTTGCGCTTGCTTTTTAATGTTTTGTGGCAATTATTGCACGACTTTAAATTCAACGCGTCTATTTGCTTGATAGCATTCTTTTGTGGGTTGTGTGCATACAGGCTTGCTTTCACCATAAGTAACGGTTGAGATATTTTGAGAATCTACACCGCGTGTAGTGAGTGCATTTTTCACAGAATCTGCGCGTTTTTTGCCAAGTGCGAAGTTATATTCATCGCTTCCAAATGAGTCTGTATTGCCTTCTAATACGACTTTTACGCCGGCATTTTTTAGCGCATTTGCTGCTTCATCTACTCTTTCTACCATGCTTGCTTGTATATCGTATTTATCAAATTTAAAAAGGATATTTTTCAAGCTTGAGCTATCAGGCTGCACGAAATTATCAGTGCCTGTTTGTGTAGTTTGTGCAGTTTGTGTGGTAGTGCCTGTAGAAGCATCTACAACTTGCACATTTTGCGCATCAGCCCCTTGCACTGCTACCGCGCCACTTCCGCCTGTTGTCACAGTCGCATCATCGCCACAACCACTCAAAAATAGCATGCCCCCAACAAGGCTTCCAAATAAGCCAAGAGTTAAAACCTTTTTCATTTCATCGCTCCTTGTGTAAAAGTCTCAATATTATAGCCTCTAAATATTTTTTGTCAAGGAATACAATCACACTTCCTAAACAACCGCATAAACGCGTATTCTTACCAATCATAGGCTTGAATCTTCACCTTTGGCAAAGGGAAAAAGTAGCTTTTATTATAATCTAAGCGGATAATGCCTAGCGCGCTTTGATTTGCAGTGTGCTTGATAAACATAATATTGCTTCCATCTTTTGAAAATGTCGGCATTTGATTTGAGCCTTCACTTGTTAAGCGACGGATATAATCTGAGTTAAGCGCGATAAGATAGATATTAAAAGTGTTTGCGCCAAACTCATTGTTGCTTTCCCTGCTTGTATAAACTACTCTTTTATCATGGCTTGAGACAGAGCTATTATTGCGCCCGTGGAAAACGACTTGCTCCACCGCGCCACCATCAATGCTTGTGGAAAATACATTTGGATAGCCTAGCCTATCAGAGATAAATACCACTTCCTTTTCGTTGTTGATAAACTTCCCGCCTACATCAATGCCAGAAAAGGTTGTAAGTTTTTTTAGATTCTTTGCATTGACATCATAGAGATACACATCAGCCGCGCTTCCAGCAGGTGTGAGTGATAAAAGCAGTTTTGAGCCATCTTCGCTTACATCAGAGACTACCGCCATACCATCGCTACTTACCACGCCTTCAATTGCATTTGTGAGCAAATCATATTTCAAAATCGTTGGTTTATTGTCAATGTATTTTGTGAAGTAAAGAACGCTTTTATTCTTATTGCCCCATTTTGGGAAAATATTAAACCCGCCTTTGATGATTTCTTTTTGAAAAGTAAGCGTGTAATCAGCCAGCATAATATCCGCATTCCCAGAAGTCGTGTATTTTGAAAGCACGACAGGTTGTTTTACCCATTCAATGCTCGGGGCTTTGATATAAGCGTTAATATCACTTGCCATTGCATGCGCGACAAAGGGAAACTCTGCCAAAGATTCCCTATTATAACTGCGCTCTAGCACCTTTGAAGCGGAATTCACATCATAAAGCGCGAGATTCCCAATCACGCCACCGCTTTTTTTTGTCACACTCACACGCGCGATGAGATCGATTTTTTTGTCCTTATAGCTTTGAAAATCAATAGAAGAATCTTTCACATCGCCACTTTTTTCCACTTGAAAATGACTGCTCACACGCAAATCCGCATCAAGATGGGCGATGACTTTTTGCCCATACTCGCTATTGTCAGAAATATGCTCGATTGTGATAAATGGAAGTTTGCTAGAATTTTTGACAATCTCTAGCGTGGCGTCAATCCCAAAGAGATTCCCACAAAAAAATACAATAAACACACAAGCAAAACGCCTTAGCATGCAAACTCCTTTGAGATAATTTGAGCACGCATTATACTAAGATTCTCTTTGAGAAATTTAATTGCGCGCTTTGTTTTGTAATTTATGACAGCACTTTGCGTGCCTTTTTAAAATTATCGAGATTGAGAATCTACTTATCCATTAGCGCATTGAGGCTAGTTTTTGCGTCCTTGCCTTCAATGATGGCGCTTACTTCGCGTGCTATGGGCGCGTGGATTGCGTGTTTTTGGCTGATTTGCGTGATGGCTTTTGCTGTGATGACACCTTCAGCCACTTCGCCAAGCTCACAAAGGATAGAATCTATCTTTTTGCCTTGACTTAGAGCAAGCCCCACGCGGTAATTGCGCGACATTGTGGAATTTGAAGTAAGAAACAAATCTCCCGCGCCAGAAAGTCCCAAAAAAGTTTCCATTTTTGCGCCAAAAAATTCTCCAAAGCGACTCATCTCTACCAGCCCACGCGCTAAAAGCGAAGCCTTCGCATTTTTACCTAGCTCCAAACCATCGCAAATCCCCCCAGCAATGGCGATGACATTTTTATACGCGCCTGCGATTTCTCCGCCAATCACATCAGCGCTTGCATACGCTTTGATAAAGCTAGGAAAGAGCGCACCAAACGCATTTGCAAGAGCGAGATTCTTAGAATGCACTACCAGCGCGCAAGGAAGGGATTGCATCACTTCAGCAGCAAAGCTAGGACCGCAAAGATACGCAAGATTGTTTGAATCTATAAAATTTTCATAAATATCGCTTACAAAGGCGCTGTTTGTGGTTTCTATGCCTTTTGACGCACAGAGAATCTTACTTGTCTTTGGCAGATTCACACTTTCAAGCCAGCCTCGCAAAGCATTTGTCGCAATGGCTATAATGAAAAATTCAGAATCTAGCCCTTTGCTAATATCCACCTGCGTGATATTTGGGCTAAGATTCTCTAACTTTTTGCGCGAGATAATTTTGACTTGATTTTTTTGTGAAAATGCAAAAGCCAGCGCCCTTCCCCACGCGCCCCCGCCAAAAACACTAACATTTGCCATAGGCTACTTCCAGCATTCTGTGTTTGTTAGCCCAATATCAGCGGCTTTGAAATGCGGGTCAAGCCCGGCTTTGCGCTGTCTTTCGTAGTCTTTTAACACGCGCAGTGCGATATTCCCAAGCAATACAATCGCCACAATATTTGTAATCGCCATAATCCCCATAAAAATATCTGCCAAATCCCATGCAAAGCCAAAATTTATTTGCGTGCCAAAAAACACCATAAGCACAGCGCTTAGGCGAAAAATATTTAGCAGAATCTTATTTTCTGTGATAAATTTGAAATTTATCTGCGCGTAGAAAAAATTCCCAATCAGCGAAGTAAAGGCAAAAAGCACCACAGAAAGGCTTACAAAATGCAGTCCAAAACTGCCAAAATAGCCCTCCATCACCTTTTGCATAATAGGCAAACCTTTGAGCCCACTCACATCAGCACTTGAGCAAAGCACCACAAGCGCGGTAGCCGTGCAGATAATAAGCGTGTCAATAAAGACAGAAAGCGTTTGCACCATGCCTTGTTTTGCTGGGTGGGTTGTGTGCGCGCTGGCTGCAGCATTTGGCGCAGAGCCCATACCTGCTTCATTTGAAAAAAGCCCGCGCTTAATGCCAATCACCATCGCACTTCCTGCAAAGCCCCCAAAAATCGCTTGAAAATCAAAAGCCTTTTCAAAAATATGGCTAAAAGCTTGTGGCAAAAGCGCAAAGTTATTAATAATCACAAAAAACGCCACGCCAAGATAGCCCACCGCCATAATAGGCACAAGAATAGAAGTGATGAAAGCTGAAGATTTGTTTGTACCAAAGAAAAAAGCCGAGACAAATAAGCCCAAAATCACACCAATAAACACTTTAAAATGCCCTTCCTCAAAGGCTTGCGCGCCGACATAGACTTCAAAAGCTGAAGTGAGTGTGTAGGCTTGCAAGGCATTAAACCCATAAGCAAAGCAAAAGATAAGAGAGATTGCAAAGCAGATTCCAAAGGTTTTTGAGCCAAGCGCGGATTCTATGTAATATGCCGGTCCGCCTTTGTAGTTATACGCGCCGTCCTTGCGTTTATACACTTGTGCTAGTGTGCTTTCTACAAAAGCACTCGCTCCGCCCAAAATCGCAGTCACCCACATCCAAAAGAGCGCACCAACGCCCCCTGCGCTAATAGCCACCGAAACACCGACAATATTGCCAATGCCAACGCGCGAAGCCGTAGAAATCATCAATGCGCCAAATGGGCTTACATGCTCCTCGTGTCCGCGCTCGCGTAAGAGTTTGAAAGCATAGGGTAAAAAGCGGATTTGAATAAAACGCGTGCGAATAGTAAAATACAGCCCGCAGGCAATGAGCGCAAACACCAAAAAATAGGTATAAAGAAAGCCATTAGCCTCGCCCACAAATTTTTGAATCCACTCTACAAACTCCACGCAACCCCTCCTTAAAAGTCTTAAATTTTTAGAGAATCTAAATTATTTTTGCAATTTTAGCATTATTGTTCCCAATCCTTGAGGCTTTTTAGCACTTCTTGCAATGGAGGCTTTTTGGAAAGATAAGGTTTTAGCTCTTCATCACTTAGTCTGCTCCATATTTTTGTCTCGCCTATAATCCCAGCAGAATCCATACTCGCACGCAAAGTGAGTTTGTCGCCTTCAAGTGTGATTTTAGCGTAATAAATCTCGCCACTATCGTAATTATATACCTTGCCATTTTTGTAAGTTCCATCATCGCCTTCTAAGCCATATATAAAAATCGTCACATTGTCATAGCGCTCGCGCAGGTTTGGATTCTTATTGTGGATATCTTTTGCAGGTGGCGTGCCATCGACATTTGCAAAGCCATAGGCATAGTATTTTCCATCTTTTTGGAAAAATTCTACAATGCTTTGACGCCCGCTTTTCCCTACATGTGTTTTGTAGAATCCTGAAAGCAAATCTTGGCTAAAGCAAAAAGTAAGCGCGCCAAATGCACCAAAAATAAGGAGCAAAAAAACATTTTTCAAGCTTTTCATGGAAAAATCCTTTAAGAGAATTTTAAGCTTAAGTATATCCAAAAATGCTAAAATTACGCAAAAATTTTTGATATGAATTTTAGAGGGAGAAAGCTTGAAGCGAAGTTTGATTGGTTTGAGTTTATTAGCTTTGTGCGCGTGCGTGTGCGAGGCTAAGATGATTTGGACTGAAGATAAAAAAGAAGTGCGCTATGATTCTGATTTGAAGCCTACTGAAGAGGTTTTGCAAGAGGTAGAAAAGACGCGTCAAGCATTGCTTGATAAGGCTGCGGGCAAGCCAGAGCCAAAAAAGCCAAAAGATCCGCGACAAAAATTTTATCTAGGTTTTAATCTTAATGCTTTAGCAAGCCCAAAAATAGGCTTAGGCTATGGCATAGGCGTTGAGGGCGGATATAATTTTGTCGTGCAAAAAAATAATTCCCTGCGCCTTTTTGTCTTTTTTGATCGCTTTAGCAATAGCTACAGCGATTTTAACTTCAACCCAAATGAGCGCAACGCCTTTCAAATCTACCGCTTTGGAATCTCTGCTGAATACCGCGCGTATGTCAATCCCTACTTTGGATTCCGTGCGCGATTGATTTCTTTTGGCATACGCGATTTTGCACTTAATTCTGATACGCTTACCCCCACAACCACGCGCGCCAAAAAGATTGGGATTTTGCCCACCATCGCCTTTGGTCCGATTTTTAACTACAAACAACACGAGCTTTTTATAGGTTATGATTTGATTGATTACACTTTTGAAAATGGTCCGAGTGTGAATTTCTTGCAATATAGTTTGAGATTCTAAAACCTTAGAATCTGTAAAATCCCGCACTACACGCAAATACAAGGAGGCAAAAATGGATATTAAACAATATTATCTGCAATCAAACGCACTGCTAAATGGGCATTTTCTCTTAAGTAGCGGGAATCACTCTTCTTGCTATTTGCAATCAGCAAAGGTGCTTGAAAATCCACAAGTCGCAGAAATCCTCGCAACTGCTTTGGCAGAAAAAATCACGCAATATGGTTTGAGCGTCTCTTGTGTGTGCTCACCTGCACTTGGCGGGATTTTGGCTGGATATGAGCTAGCGCGCGCGCTAAAGGCACGCTTTATTTTCACAGAGCGCGTGAATGGTGAGATGACTTTGCGCCGTGGCTTTGAAGTGGCAAAGGGTGAAAAAGTGCTGATTTGCGAAGATATTATCACCACAGGCGGTTCAGCACTAGAATCTGCTAAATGTGTAGAGGCGCTAGGTGCGGAAATCGTGGGCTTTGCTGGGCTTGCAAATCGCGGGCTTTGTAAGCGCGTAGATTCTGAGCTAACGCCTAGTCCATTAGCCAAACTTCCACAGGATAAGCCACTTTTTGCCTTGCAGGACTTTGTCTTTGAAATGTATGAGCCAAAAGACTGCCCAATGTGCAAAGAAGGAAGTGTGGCGATAAAGCCCGGCAGCAGAGGCAACTAATGCCAAAACAGCAAAAGGTGCGCTGGCGCAAGACTTTAGCAACTAAGGATTCTCACGCACAAGGTGCGAAAAATGCCACAAGCGCACGCCACGCGCAAAAAAGCAAAAAAGCGCCTTTTTACCTCGTCGATAGGCTTGTGGCGTTTGTCACGGATATGTTTATGATAAATATGCCAATTTTGTATGTGGCGACTTACCTTGTGCTGGGCTCTAAAGAGGCATTTTTGGAAAATCAGGTGGCGATTTTTATTTGTGTGGCGCTTTTTGGGATTGTGCTTTCAATCTTTTTTGCGCTAAGCGGGCAGACGCCGGGCTACAAATACGCGGGCTTGCGACTTGTCAATGAGCCAGATTCTAACAATTTTTCAGAATCCAAGCGCAATCCGTCATTTTTAATTGCATTCTTGCGCTATTTGCTGTGGATTGTGAGTGTGGCAAGTATTGTTGGCGTGTTGATGGCGCTTTTTAGGAAAGATTCTCGGACATTTTATGATGTGGTGTGCAAGACGCAAGTTATTTCTGCAAAGCCCACAAAGCCAATGCTTTAAGATTCTTAAAACTACCAAATAGCGTTACAGAATCTACAAAATCTTAGTAACCAAAAAACGCTAGGTATGGGCGCGAAGCTGGAAACAAAGCGGAATTCACTTCCGCGCAGTTGGAAGCGGAGCGGAGCTTTGGCGTTAGCCAAAGTGATACATTTCAAAGGAATAAAACCTTAAATTTTAATTTCCAACCCCACAGGGCAATGATCGCTTCCTAAAATTTCTGGGTAAATGCACGCGTTTTGCAATTTGGATTCTAAAATTTTCGAGCAAAGGAAGTAATCAATCCGCCAACCCGTGTTGTTTTCCCTAGCTTTTCCCATATAACTCCACCAAGTGTAAGCGCCCTCTTTGTCCGGGTAAAAATGCCTAAAAGTATCAATAAACCCAGAATCCAAAAGCGCGCTCATTTTCTCGCGCTCTTCGTCGGTGAAGCCGGCGTTGCGGCGGTTTGTTTTGGGGTTTTTAAGATCGATTTCTTTATGCGCGACATTGAGATCGCCACATACGATGACGCCCTTATGCTTTTCTAGGTTTTTCAAAAACGCGCGAAAGTCATCTTCCCACTCCATGCGGTATTCTAAGCGTTCCAGCTCGCGCTTGCTATTTGGCGTATAAACATTGACAAGATAAAAATCGCTATATTCCGCGGTGATAATGCGCCCTTCTTTGTCATGGTGCGTGATTCCCATATCATAGGCGACATTTAAAGGCACTTGTTTGCTAAAAATCGCCACGCCAGAATAGCCCTTTTTTTCCGCGCTATTCCAGTATTCCTCATAGTTTGGGAAATCAAATGTAGCTTGTTCGCGCAACATTTTAGATTCTTGTATGCAAAACACATCTGCATTCACAGCGTTAAAAAAATCCATAAAGCCCTTATTCATGCATGCGCGCAAGCCATTGACATTCCAAGAAATAAGCTTCATTGACGCGCGCCTATTGTATGGAATCTAAGCGTTTTTTAATCTCAAGCACAATTTCATAGCCGTGATTAAGCGCTGCGGCGATTGAGCCACCGCTTTTAAACAAAATATCCCCAGCGATGAAAAGATTTTTTATCGAGCTTTCATGGTTTGTCGCCACAGGCACGCCGTTTTCATCAAGCTCTAAATTGCATTTTTTGAGAAAATCCACAGGCGCAGCCCCACCGATAGCATACACCACCCTATCAAACACCTCGCTTGTGCCATCAGTGAAGCACACTTTGACTTTTCCTTCACTATCTTCTAGCGCGTTTATATCAATGCCTAGCCTAGTTTTAAGCTTTCCGCTTTGGATAGAATCTTGCAATTGCTCATTATTAACTTCATTAATCCTGCTAAATTCGCTGCGACGGTAATTAAGCGTTGCGTCATTGCTTTGACAAAGGAAGTTTGCGTATTCTACAGCGGAATTTCCCCCGCCAACGATAAGCACTTTTTCGCCAGATTCTATGTTGTTTGCGTTGTATTGCACTTTTTTGCGGATTGATGAGGGGATTTGGTAGCTTGGCTTATTTGGCTGTCCCATTTTACCTATAGCAATAATCACAAAGCGCGCCTTAAAGCTCTGTCCGCCGCTTGTATGCACGATAAAAATTTCCCCTTCTTTGCGCACAGATTCTATCTCGCTTTTAAAGCGCACATCAATTTGCTTTGTTTTTAGCAATTCATCAAAAAGATCTAGCGTGCTTTCTTTGGTGCCATCGACAAAGTAGATATTTCCGTTTAGCTCGACTTTTTGCCCTTTATAGTCCTTATCCACGCGCTTGCCGTCTTTGTAAAATTGACGGATAGTCGCAGAGTGATTTTCGCCCTTTTCAAACATAATAAGCTTTTTAATCCCCAAAGTTATGCTCTCAACCGCCGAAGCAATCCCGCCGGGTCCGCCACCAATAATGGCAATATCATAGATTTCAGACATTTTCTCTCCTTTATGTTATTTGTGTTTGGGATTGTGCGTAAGCTCTTGCAAAAAGTCTTGTTTATCCTCGGCGCTAGCGACTTTGTTTAAATCTTCAGGCGAGTCAAAAAGCACGCCTTCCATCATTTTATTTTCATCATCAAATTGTCCATTTTTCAGTCCCCAGACAAATGCTAGTAAGCCAAAAAACCCCAAAACAAGCGAAACGCCTAGCATAAGCGCGATAATCCCTACATTCATACTTCTAGCCTTTGCATAGAGTTTGCACCGCTTTTAAGCTTTGCTAAATCTTTTCAAGCCGCGTATTTTGCCAAAATCTTACTAAAAGATATTTTAATGCGTCAGAATCAATGTTGTTTTAAGTGCGCCTATTTTTGCTCTTTTTTCTGACTTATTTTATCAAGCAAGTTTTTGCCTAGCTCGCTTTGTGCGAGTCCTTCAAGCATTGCGCCTAGTTGCGTGCCACCTTTTGCGGAGAAAAACTCGCTCACACTTTGGAGTCCTTCATTGACATTGCCATTATTTGCGTTTGCGATGATTTTGATGTCAGCCTTATCAAGCGCTTTTGCCTGCTCGATACCTATGGCTTGAGAGGCTTCGATTTGGCGGATTGAGATGAGGTAGCTTTGGTAGCCTTGATTTTCGCCTATTTCTTGTGCGAGTGAGATTTGCGCTTCGATTGGTGCCATTTGCATGAGCTTTTCACTTTGCGCTTTTGCGGCACCTTCTAGCTCGATACCTTTTGATTCTTTAGTTTTCATCTCTAGCAATGCTTCAGCCTCGCGCTTTTTAGATTCTAGCAATGCTTCAGCTTTTAAGATATCTTTTTGCTTGTCACCTTCTGCGTTGATGATGGCGGTTTGCTTGATTTCTTCAGCCTTTACGACATTGACATCTTTGGTGATTTCTGCGCGCTTGATATCAGCGACTTTGATGACTTCCATTTCTTTTTCTTTGGTGACTTTTTCTTGCTCTTTAACAAGCTGTGCGGCTTTTTGCGCGGAGATATCAACTTCTCTTTGAGATTCCACGGTTTTTAGTCCCACGACTTGCTTTGCGATTTGTTCTTGGATCTGCGTGGCTTGCTCGGCGTTGATTTCAGCGATTTCAGCATTTTTGATATTTTCTGCCACTTCGACGCGACTTTGCATTTCGATGAGAGATTTTTTCTTTTCCATGATATTGCGGATTACATTAGAATCTTGACTATCCCTTATATCCATAAGCTCCAAATTTTTCACCGTTTCAACGCCCCAGCTTGCGAGCTGTTCGCGCACTTCTTTGGTAAAGCTATCGCCAAAAGTGCTTCTTGAGTGCATAATATCTTCAATCTCATGGGAAGAAAGTATCGTCCTAACTGATCCTTGAATAATCGCGCGCAACTGCTCGATAAGCTCACTAAAGCTACTCACTCTTTGCGCCGCGACATTAGAATCTTTAATGCGGAAAAAAGCCGTAATATCCACGATAAAAGGCACCCTGCCTTTATCATAGGCTTCATAGCCATTGAGGTTAATATCAAACACAGAAACAGGCAAAACGATTTTTGTCACCCCAAAAATAGGCAGCCAAGAGGGCCACTCATAGTAAGTATTGCCATTTCCGGTGTCTTTGCCAAAAGAGGTGGTGTTTTTGGCAGATTGGATAATATGCACTTCATTTGTCGCCACCACACGGCGGAAAAGCAGTGCCACCAAAACAACCAGCACAAGCAACGCCACCAAAATCCCAACCAGAATCAAAGCAAAATCTATCATCACAAGTCCTTTAAAGTGTAAAATTTGCCAAAAAGCATAACATAAAATTTATTTTCAAAAAATAAAATGCTACAATTAAAATAAAAACAAAGGAAAATTATGTCAAATGCTCTTATACAAAGCTTTGATACAGCGCTAAGTGAAAGGAAGATTTCAAGGGATATCATCGATGAATTTGATAAAGATGAAAAGGAGCAATCTCTCGCGCTGTGTGAAAATATCAAGGGCAATGTAGCGCATTTTGAGCAAAATGATGGATTTATTTTTGAGACGCTAAATGCGATTAGGGCAAATATAGATTCTATTAATCCGCATAATTTTAAGCTGTCGTTTTTTGATAGAATCTTTGGTAAGCAAACGCAGAAATTTAAAAAATATTTTGAAAAATTTAACACAAATAAGAGCATTTTAAATCAGCTTGTGGCAAAGCTTGACGAGGGTAAGGAGATTTTAATAAGGGATAATATTACGCTTTCGCTTGAAGCGGAGAAAAACGCGTCTTTAAGCGCGTTACTCAAAACAAAGCTAGATATTCTCAAAGAAGCTGATTTGTATGCGGAAAATAAGCTTGCAGAGATCGAAAATGACGCGCTAAAGGCGGATTTTGAAAAGCAGATTCTTTTTATCTTGAAGCAAAAAATCATCGATCTAAGCCAGCAAATCGCTGTGCATACGCAAGGTGAGCTTGCGCTAAAAACGCTTATAAACAACAACAAAGAACTTATAAACGCGGTTGAGCGCACAAAGGCTGTAACGCTTAATGCGCTAAGTGTGGCGGTTATCACCGCGCAAGGATTGGATCAGCAAAAGCGCGTTTTAAACGCGGTGCAGGGGATAAACGAGCAGACAAGCGATCTCATCGCGCATAATGCAAAAGCGCTAAAAGAGCAGGGCAAGGCTATTCAAGAGGGCGCGAGTGAAGCGATGCTAGATATGGAGAAGCTAAAGGGCGCGTTTGATGATGTGTTGGATGCTTTGCACTCCGCGCAGGAATACAAGCAAAACGCATTGCCAAAAATGCGCGAAAATATCAAAGTCTTTGATTCCTATCTTGCGAAAGCCACGCATTTAAATAAGGCAAATTTTGGCTGATTTTATCGCAAGATTTAATAAAAATTTAGAAAAAATAGATTCCCTCGCGCTGTCGTTTTATGAAAAAGATTTGCTTTTTAGCGCGTATTACAATCACCTAAACCACCTTGAGATAAGCCCGCAGACAAGGGAGCTTATGAGTAAGCTTGGCATAAGTTTTAAGCATAAAAATATTATTTTTGAATCTAAAACGCTAGATTCTCACACGTTACAAAGCAATGCGCAAAATAATCAGCCCAAAGAGCGCGAAGAGCGCGCGCTAAGTCTTTTTGCACTAAGCCTTTTTGAATGTAGTGAGCGGGCAAAAACTCTGCAGATTGAAAGCGAGCATTTTTTGGAGCAAATTAAGCTAAACCTTGAAAAAACACTTCACCCACAAGAGCTCGCGTTTTTAAAAATTAGCTCAATTTATCAAAAACTAGAGCAAGAAAAAACGCGTTTGCAAGAGGCTTTGAGCGAACTTACTGCAAATTTTTTGCAAGGATTTGAAAACCTTGAAGCACCTTTGCAAGATGAAATCACACAAAAGGCTAATGCGCTCACACACGCGCTAGAAAAGCAAAAAAACCTTTCCGCAAAACTCTGCTTTAAAATCCTAGAAATAAAAAACGCCCAAACAAAGAATCCAACTTCCCTTGAAACGCTTATAAACGAGCTAGACGCATATTTACAAAATATAAAACATAAATAAAAGGATTAAAACATATACCACAATTATAAGCGGTCTAAACCACCACTTATAAAGAATTCCCTTGTTGGTTGCGGTGTTTTTGCTTGTTTCTTCTGAATTTTTGGACGCAAAATTTTCTAGATTCTGCATGAAATTTTTCATTATCTTTTGTCGCTCGAGCTCTCTTTTGCGCGATTTTATGTCAAAATTTGCCCTTTTTGTTTTGATTGTATTTTGTTGATGTAGATACACAATCTTTGAATCTTCCATGCTTGGCGTGATTTGTGTAATTTGCGTGATTTGGGAATCCCACCCATCTTGCGAATCCTTTATAATTTGAGACACCTTTACAATTTGCGAATCCTTTGTATTTTGCAAATCCTGTTTGGGAGCTGGCGTTTGGGGATTTTGCGCTTTTGGGGCGGGTGTTTTTGGCGCATGTGTTTTTTGCGCTCGCTCTTGTGTTTGAAAATGTGTTTGCGTTTGAGAGTGCATTTGCACCTGCGCTTTTCTTGCCTTTAATGCCTCTGTAAAGCTTTTTTCCTCATTTGTGATATTTGTCGTTTCATTTTCATCTAAAATATTTTTAAGATTTTTTTCTAAATCCTGCGTGTAGCCATCAAGCCTTTTGCTAAATCTTTGCCCCTCTTGCGTCCTTTTGGTGCGATTAGATTCTCTTTGTTCCCTTCGTTGTTGCGCTTTTTGCAAAAACTCATTCATTTTTTAGCCCCGTATTTAAGATTCTCATTAACTTTTAATGCAAGAAATGGCGCACACCGCTAAAATACATTGCAATCCCGTGTTTATCGCATTCTGCGATCACTTCATCATCGCGTATGCTGCCCCCGGGCTGGATTATCGCGCTAACCCCCGCACTTTGGGCAAGTTCTACGCTATCTTTAAATGGGAAAAACGCCTCGCTTGCCATCGCGCTTCCTTGCAAGGAAAGTCCCATGTCCTTTGCCTTTTGCATTGCTGCGCGCGCAGAATCTATGCGGCTTGTCATACCCATTCCAATGCCCACCAGCGCGCCATCTTTGACATAAGTGACGCAATTTGATTTTGTGAGACTTGCGATTTTATACGCGATTTCTAAATCCCGCATTTGCTCTTTTGGCGCGCTTTTTTGACTAACAAGCTTTGCATTTGCCACCTCATCTTTTTCTACTTTGTCGCTTTGCTGATAGACAAAGCCCCCTTGTATGTGCTTAAAATCATACTTATCAAGCGCAAATTCTAGCGTGTTGCGCGCATTTGTAAGTATAAAAATTTTGGTGCGTTTTTTTGACGCAAATACTTCTAGCGCCTCATCTGTAATCCCTGCAGCGATAATTACTTCGATAAAAATTTCATTCATTTTCTGCGCCAAATCTTTTTCAATAACGCCATTTACCGCCACCACGCCACCATATGCGCTCACACTATCGCATTTTAGCGCGCTCACATAAGAATCTAGTAAATTTTCTTTTATCGCAAAGCCACAGGCATTGCCATGCTTTACAATGCTTACCGCCTTTGCCTCGCCAAATGCGCTAGCAAGCAAAAGCGCGGCATTCATATCGGTGAAGTTATTAAAGCTCGGCTCGCCTTTTAAGATTCTAAAATTTTCACTCCAAAAGTTTTCAAACTCATACAGCGCGCCTTTTTGATGCGGATTTTCCCCATAGCGCGTATCGCGCACCTTGCTTCCTACGATAAATTGCTTCTCCCCAAAGCCTTCGCAAAATCGCCCATTCATATAATTTGCGATCATACAATCATAGCTTGCTGTATGTGAAAATGCCTTTATCATCAATTCCCTGCGTAGTTCCAGCGTGTTATTGTTTGTCTTTAACGCCTCAATCACGCGTGCATAATCCTTGCAATCCGTCACCACAAGCACGGATTCAAAGTTTTTCGCCCCTGCGCGCACGAGGCTTGGTCCGCCTATGTCGATATTTTCGATGATTTCAGCAAAATCATCAGTGCGCTCAATTGTTTGCTTAAACGGATAGAGATTCACACACACAAGGCTAATTGACGCGATATTATGCGCCTTTGCGCTTGCAATGTCACTTTCATTTGTCCGCCGATACAAAATCCCCCCAGCGATTTTTGGGTGCAAGGTTTTCACACGCCCATCAAAAAGCTCCTCACTTTGCGTGTATTCGCTCACCTCAAGCGCATTTATGCCAGATTCTGCTAAAGTCTTTAGCGTCCCGCCTGTGCTTAAGATTTTATAGCCTAAGCCCACTAATTCACGCGCAAATTCCACAATCCCGCTTTTATCGCTCACACTTAGAAGTGCATACATTTTCGCCCCTTTTTATCTTTCATTAGCTACAATTTGGAATCTGCAATTGTAGCTTGATTTCGCTCTAATTTAGATTAAAGGAGTTTAGAGAATGATTTGTGTGTTTGACATAGAGACGATCCCGGATACGCATTTACTGCGCGCGAAGTTTGATTTTGAAAAGAATCTAAGTGAAAAAGAGGTGTGCGAGCACGCTTTTAAAGAACAAAAAGAAAAAAGTGGCTCGGAATTTTTGCCTATTCCATTTCATCGTGTTATTAGCATTTCAAGCGTGATGAGCGATGAGTTTGGGCGATTTATCAAGGTTGGGAACTTTGGCAGAAAGGCAAAAGAGGAGTTTTTGCAAGAAGTTAAAAATGCAGATTCTCTGTCCTTAGAGTTGTTAGATTCTTATGAATGTGGGCTTTTGCGCGATTTTTGGGAATTTTTTAATAAAAAGCAACCAAAACTTGTAAGCTTCAATGGCAGGGGCTTTGATATGATTGCGCTAAGTTTGCGCGCGATGCGTTACAATATCGATGCAAGCGGATTTTTCGAGCAGATAAACCCGCAATTTAACAAAACAAAATGGGAAAATTACCGCCAACGCTACAGCGAGCAATTTCACACAGATTTACTTGATAGCTTAGGTGGATTTGGCGCGGTGCGCGGGCTGAACCTTGATACACTCTGTCAAATGAGCGGACTTGTGGGGAAATATGATATGGATGGCGCACAGGTGTATGAGTGCTTTTTTGAATCCAAAGAAAACCTGCAAAATGGTTTAGAGCGCATAGAATCTTACTGCCAAAGCGATGTTATCAACACCTATTGGCTGTATTTGAAATACCTCATTACTAAGGGTGAGTTGCTGCTGCCTGATTATGCCGAGATTTTGAGCGACTTAGCCCAAAAGCTCCCAAAAGAGCAGGAATATTACGAAGTTTTTAATAAGCAGATTCAAAAAGAGCTAGAAAAATTAGCCAAAGAAATTTGAAATAAAAAATGTAGGGTGAAATTGTGAATCTCACGCTTTTGCAGCAAATTGCGCGCTATATAGCTCAATTTAAAAAGATTTATTTTTGCAAGCGCATTGATGATAATGTGTTTTTGCTCAATTTAGAAAACACGCTTTTTTATATCGATTTAGCGCGTGGGAATAGCGGGATTTATTGTATTGAGCGCGAGATTTTGGGGGTGAAGTCTTTTAATGCGCCGATGGATTTAAAGTTGCGCGAGTATTGCACAAATGCCACTTTAACAGACTGCCACACAGATGGGAATAATCGCATTTTGTGTCTGCATTTTTTGGCAAAGTCTTCTTATAAAAGTGAATCTTTTTGCCTTGAGTTTGAATTTACCGGGAAATTTACCAATGCGATTTTACTTAATCAAAAGCGCGTGGTTATCGAGGCTCTGCGCCATTTGCCAAATGCAAAGCGTCCTTTGCAAGTTGGCAGAATCTTACCAAAGCTTCCCCAGCAAACGCGTGCGTTAGAATTGTTGCAAGATTCTAAAAATGTAGATTCCCAAAATATAAATAAAGCCTTTTTATGTGAGCTTTTTACAAGGCATTGCGCTCAAAAGCTAGAATCTGCCAAAGCCCAAGCGCAGAAAAATCTAGATTCTAAAAAACTTGTGCTAGAAAAAAGCCTGCAAAACTTGCCGGATAAAAATGAATTAGAGCATTTAAGCGAGCAGAGCGCACTTTTTGCGCGCTGTATTTTGGCGCATTTGCATGAGATTGAGCCTACAAGTATTTATGCCTCGCATATTTTTTTGGAGCAAAATTTAGATTCTCTTAATCCTACAGAATCTAAAACCTTACAAATCCCTATCCCAAAGGAAATTGCTAGTTTTTCTGATTTAGCGCAGTATTATTTTTTGCTGTCAAAAAAATACGCCAAAAAAGCGCAGAATCTTCATTTGCAAATAGAAAATTTGCAAGATTCCCTGCGTTTTTTAGATTCCCAAAAAGCCCTTATACAAAAGGCTACTAGCCTTGAAGAGCTAAAAATTTTCACCCCGCAAAAGCAAAGTGGCAAAAAAAATGACAAAAAAAGTGGAACAGCTTTTGAAGTGTTTTTCATCGCAGGGGTGAAAGTGGGCGTTGGCAAAAATGCTAGCCAAAATATCGCCCTGTTAAAAGCCGCAAGCGCTGAGGATATATGGCTACATGTGCGCGATGTACCTAGCTCGCATATGATACTTTTTTGCGGGAAGGCTAAAGTGGCGGAATCCGTGTTGCAAAAAGCAGGGCAGATTCTCATCGAGCTTTGCGGGATTAAGGGAGGGAATTTATCAGTCGATTATACCAAACGCAAATTTGTGAAAATCACACAAGGCGCGAATGTAGTCTATGCCAAATACCAGCGATTAGAGTTTAAGAGCTAAATCTTGCAAGGAGGGGATTATGGCGGTAAGCTTTGTAGGAAATATCACTTATATCAACCAAAACACGCAAGCAAGTTCAGTCGCGCTATCAAACGCGCAGGCACGCCCTGACATCGTGCAAGAGGCGAGCCTCAATGAGTTTGAGCGCAAACTTCAAGAAATAGAATCTATCACGCCAGCTGATGAGGCGCAAAATATCAATAAAGACAGCGGTGGGGGCAATGGCGCATATGCAGATTCTAACGCGTCTGAAAACAAAGAAGAGGATAAAAAAGAGCAAGAGATTCACTACCACTACGATGGGCTTTTAAATGTAAGGGCGTAAAGCGTGTTTTCTAGTTTTTGAAATTTTCTTTCTTTGTGGTCGCAGAAAAAAATTAAAATTATAAAGCCAAAAATCGCTAGAATTGCACTTTAGATTCTAATCTACAAATAATTTAAAGGCAAGCAAAAAGGAGTAAAAATGGTTGAGCGATACGCAAGAAGTGAGATGAAAAATCTTTGGAGTATGGAGGCGAAATACAGCGCGTGGCTAGAAGTGGAGAAAGCCCTTGTGCGCGGGTGGAATCGCTTGGGACTAATTCCAGATTCTGATTGTGAGAAAATCTGCAAAAACGCGCGCTTTGACATCGCGCGCATTGATGAAATCGAGGCGGTGACAAAGCATGATTTGATAGCTTTTACCACGAGCGTGGCGGAGTCTTTGGGTGAAGAGTCGCGCTGGGTGCATTATGGCATCACTTCAAGCGATTGCATTGATACGGCGGTGGCGTTGCAGATTCGCGATTCGCTAAAAATCATCATAAAAGACTTGCAAGACTTACGCGAAGCGATAAAAACGCGCGCAATGGAGCATAAATACACGCTTATGGTTGGGCGCAGTCATGGGATCCACGGCGAGCCTATCACCTTTGGGCTGGTGTGCACGGTGTGGTATGATGAGATAGGGCGCCACCTCAAAGCACTAGAATCTAGCATGAAAACCATAAGCGTAGGACAGCTAAGTGGCGCGATGGGGAATCTCGCGCATACGCCAATCGAGCTAGAAGAGCTTGTATGCGAGGAGCTAGGACTAAGCCCCGCGCCTGTGAGCAATCAAGTAATCCAGCGTGATCGCTATGCGCGCGTGATGAGCGATCTTGCACTGCTTGCAAGTAGCTGTGAAAAAATTGCGGTGGAAATCCGCCATTTACAGCGCACAGAGGTGTATGAAGCTGAAGAATTCTTTGAAGTCGGGCAAAAAGGAAGCTCTGCTATGCCACACAAGCGCAATCCTGTATTGAGTGAAAATATCACCGGGCTTTGTCGTATGATACGCTCTTACGCCCTGCCTGCGATGGAAAATGTCGCGCTGTGGCATGAGCGCGATATCAGCCATTCAAGCGTGGAGCGCTTTATTTTGCCTGATGGCTTTATCACCACGGATTTTATGCTTGTGCGCTTAAGCAATCTTATAAAAAAGCTCGTCGTCTATCCTAAAAATATGCTAAAAAATCTAAATCTTACCGGCGGGCTTGTGTTTTCCCAGCGCATACTTTTGGAGCTTCCCAAAAAGGGCGTCTCAAGGGAAGATGCGTATAAAATCGTCCAGCGCAACGCGATGAAAGTGTGGCAAGATCTGCAAGAGGGCAAAAGTGCGCTCAATGAAAAGGGCGAGAGTTTGTATCTGCAGTATTTACTAGCAGATAGCGAGCTTGTGGGGCTTATCGGTGCGGATGCGGTGCGCGAGTGCTTTGAGTTTGACTACTATACCAAAAGTGTAGATTCTATCTACAAGCGCGTGTTTGGGGAGTAGGCGCGCTGTTTTTTACTATATCACTTGTGCGGGCGAAGCCTACACAAGCTCCGCTTCGCGCTCATATAAAATTTTTTAAGAATCTTCGATTGTCTCGCTTACGCTCGCGATGACGAAATCACCGCTTTAAAATCTTTTAGATTCTATAAAACCTATTCTAAATACTTTTCATCGCAAAAGCTTCCCGCGTGCAGGTGCGAGAAAGCATTTTTGAGTGATTTAAAAAAATCTGGATTTTTAGATTCTAAACTTGCGAGAAATTGCTTTGTGTTTTCGCGTGCAAAGGGGCGTTTGTCATCATCAAGCCAATTTATGGGACAATTGCAATCAGGCGCGATATAGATTTGGTTATGCGCGATGAAGTCAATAATTTGGCGCTCGCGCACAAAAATAAGCGGGCGGATAACTTTCAACCCATTGTGCGCAGTATAGATTGGTGGCATTGAGCGTAGCGCGCCATTATAGGTGAGATTCATAAAAAAGCTCTCCGCCGCATCATCTAAATGGTGCGCCAAAGCAAGCTTGGTAAAGCCCCCTTCTAGCGCCTTTGTATAAAGCGCACCCCTACGCATACGCGAGCAAAAACTGCAATATATCGTCCCCTCTCTCTTGTGATCCTCTAAAATCTTATAAATATCCGTGCGGTAGAGCTCATAGGGCATTCCGATGCGCTCGCAGTATTCAAAAATATACTCATACTCGCCCCCGCGCCCATAATCCACGGTGAGCGCCTTAACCTCAAAATCAAAAGGCGCGTGGCGCTTCATATAGGCTAAAAGTGTGGCTAAAAGGATAGAATCTTTGCCTCCGCTTAAGCCCAAAAGCACCTTGTCGCCCTCTTGTATGAGCTTGTATTGCGCGTTTGTCTTGCCTGTGAGACTTAGGATTTTTTTGCTGATTTGTGGGTAGGTGCTGCCCATGAAATTCCTTTGAAATCTTTAGATTCCGCAATTATACAAAAGAAAATCACATAAAATCGCGCAGTTTGATTTAACCTTTGCTTAGAATCTTTTCATTATAATGCGAAAAATTATTTTTTAAGGTGAGTTTGTGTGCGGGATTAAAAAGATTGTGAGCGTTTTTTTGCTTTGTGGGATTGTGGCGCAGGGGGCAAATTTGCAAGATTCTACGCAAGAATCTACGCAAAAACGCGTAGATTCTCCCAAGCGCGCGCAAGCCACAACGCAAACTAAAAATCGTGCGCAAACATCACAAATTGCTAAAAAATCAAACACGCAAAAGCAAAGCGCAACTTTGCAGGAAAATGACTTGACAGATAATGACGCAGAGCAGGGCGCTTTGCAAGATTTAGAACAAAAGCGATCAAGTGAAGAAGAGCGCAGAAAGTCCTTAAAACCGCTTGATTATAGCAATCTTTTTAGCAAGCCACCCATTGAGTGGGGCAAAATCGCTTCTGAAAAAAGCGGGCTTTTTGTGGGTGTTGGCGGGGCGCTTATCCCAACTATTCGCGCTGAAAATACCGCCGCACAAGCATATAGAGCAGATTATCCCTTTGGGTATGGATATGATTTGAAATTAGGATTTATGTATTTTTCAAATCCTTATGTGGGCTTTCGTTTATATGGGCAGTATGCTAATGCAAAGTCTTTTGAGCCTTACACCAGCGCGCGTAGCACACTTTCTAGGGAATATCGAGTGAGTATGTATAGTGTGGGGCTTAGCGTGATTTTGGACACTACGCTAGGAAGTCGCTATGAACACGCCATAAGCGTGGCGATTGATGTGTCTTATAGCCCAAAGATTGATTTTCAATCGCGTTGGTGCGATGAGTTTGGCAATAGAGGCGTAAATGCCTTTAGCGCGGGAAATAAGATCGTGCTAGGGCTCGGACTTGGCTATGTGTATCGCTCAAAACACCGCCTTGAAGTGATGTTTAAGCGTTTTACGGACATTAGAGAGAGTGCAGATTCTTTTGTGGCGATTAGAAATACCGCGCCTGTCGTGTTTAATCAACTACTTGGCGTGAGCGTAGGATATAGCTATGTTTTTTAAAAAGCTTTTTTTATTTTGCGCTCTTATTTGTGTTTTTTACGCCGATGAGCTAGCGCAATTCCCAACAAAGCAAGAATTTAGCCTTGCAAAAAGCTATGTCGTGGAGGATTCTAAAATTTACGCCCATACGCTTTTCCCAGAAATCCAAAAGCGCTTTTTGCTCGCTGTGATACCGCAAGATTCTTTAAATCTTATAATGCCTTCTTTTGAGGTGGCGCGCATTTTTGAACGCAATGGCTACAAATTGCAAACGCCTTTTAAAGAAGTACTTTTCACCTATCAAGCAAGTTTGAAGCTCCAAAAGCCACGAGAATTTCTCCAAAAGCTCTACACGGATTTTTTTAATGCCAACTGCCCGCAGAGTTTGCGAGTGGATTCTATAAAATTTAGCAATTTAGAGGAATTGCAGGGCGTGGATTTCACAAACGCGGATTTTGAACTTTTTGGCAAAAGTAGCGCGCTCAAAAAATCTAGTGGCACGCTTGTGGCGAAATTCCCGCAGGATAAGAAAAAAATTTTTTTGCAATATGAAGTGCATGCGTTTGTGAAAATTCTTTCTACAACGCGCAATGTGAGTGCTGGCGAGGAATTGCAAGATTCTATCTTTGCGCAAGAAGTGGCGTTTGAGCGCTTTTCTGCTTTGCCTGCGTGTGAGAGCGACTTAACTCTTGCAAGCGCGAAAGTCTATCTTGCAAAAGGAAGCTTTGTAAGCAAAGACAAACTGCGCCCAAAGATTTTGGTAAAAAAGGGCGAATTTGTGTTGGTGCAGAGTGAAGGTGAGGGATTTAGCATGCAAAACAGCCTTGAAGCGTTGCAAAATGGGAGCTTTGGCGAGGTGATAAATGCTAAAAATACGCAAAGTGGCAAAGTCGTGCGCGTAAAAATCACAAACAAAAATAAAGGTGTGCTTTTATGAATTATCCAAAAAAGCTCGCAGTTGGGATTTGCGGGGCAAGTGGCGTGCATTTGGCATTGCGATTTATTGAATCTTTGCCCCAAGATATTGAAGTTTTTGTCGTGCCAAGTGAAGGCGCGCTAAAGGTGTATGAGCGCGAGATAAGCGCTTTTAAGAGTGATTGTGCGCGCTCGCTTGAAAGTGCGATTTTAGGCTTAAAGCGCGCAAATCTCACACTTTTAAAATCTCACGCGCTAGATTCTTGTATTTCTTCTGGGAGTTTTGGACTTGAAGCACTTTGTATAATCCCCACAAGCACCGATACGCTGGCAAAAATCGCGCATGGCATTAGCGATAATTTAATCACGCGCGCTGCAAGTGTGGTGCTAAAAGAGCGCAAGATTCTCTTACTAGCAGTGCGTGAAATGCCCCTAAATGCGATAATGTTAGAAAATATGCTTTTACTTTCAAAGCTAGGCGCGCATATCGCCCCGCCCATTGTTGGCTATTACGCGCAGACTGCGGATTTGGATTTGATGGAGAGGTTTTTTATCGGCAAGTGGTTTGATTTACTGCATATCCCGCACACGCTTTTTAAGCGCTGGGAGTAGAAATGTCGCTTTTAAAAGTGCAGAATCTAAATTTTTGCGTGAGCGAAAGTTTTGCGTTGCAAAGTATCAATTTTGAGCTAGAAAAAAATGAGATTCTCGCCATTGTGGGAGAATCTGGCAGTGGCAAAAGCATGCTTGCGCAACTTTTGCTAAATCTCTTGCCACAGGCAAAGTTTCCAAAACAAAGCATTTTTTTTGAAGGGAAAGATTTAAGCGAGCTAAAAAATTGGCGCGCACTGCGTGGGAAGCAAATCGCCTACATTCCGCAAGAGCCACTAAGCGCGCTCAATCCTTTGCAAAAAATTGGCAAGCAAATTTTAGAAACCTATCTTTTGCATAATCCAAAGCCTACAAAAGCGCGTCTTAATGAGATTCTTACAGAATCAATGCAGCGCGTTGGGCTGGATTTTGAGCTAGCAAATCGTTATCCGCACGAGCTAAGCGGTGGGCAAAGACAGCGCGCACTCATCGCGCTAAGCGTGATTAATAAGCCACAGATTCTCATTTGCGATGAGCCAACAACCGCGCTTGATAGCATTTTACAGGCGCAAATTATAGAGCTTTTGGGAAGTTTGGCAAAAAATTGTGCGCTTATTCTTATCACGCATGATTTGGCGCAGGTGAGGGACTTTGCGGATAAAATCATCGTTATGCAAAAGGGCAAAATTATAGAATCTAACAGCGCGGATAAGCTTTTTAGCGCGCCACAGCAGGCTTATACAAAGGAGCTTTTAAACGCGCTTGATTTTGGAGAATTTAGGCTTAATAACTTTAGCGAGGAAATTCTTTTGGAATTGCAGGATTTTAGCGCGGTGGTTGCAAGCGGAGGATTTTTGCGCAAAAAAGATAAGGCGCTTGTTAGTGGCGTAAATATGCGCTTGCATAAAGGCGAGATTCTAGGTGTAGCTGGAGAATCTGGCAGTGGGAAGTCAAGCCTAGCCTTTAGTATTTTGCGCCTTATGCGCCATAGCGGTGCGTTGCGCTTTTTTGGCAAGGATATAAGGGACTTTACAAATGCGCAAGCGCGCGCGCTGTGTCAAAAAATTAGCATTGTGTTTCAAGATCCATTTGCTTCGCTTAGCCCTAGAATGCGTATAGGCGAGATTATCACAGAGGGCTTGGAAGTGGCTTTGCAAGGCAAGGGCGCGCGTAAAGATAAAAATGCGCGCAATGAGATTCTGACACGCGCACGGATAGAATCCTTGCAACGCGTTGGGTTGGATAAAGAATTAGCAAATCGCTATCCGCACGAGCTAAGCGGTGGGCAAAGACAGCGCGTAAGTATCGCTCGTGCGCTTGCGCTAAAGCCAAATATTTTGGTGCTAGATGAGCCTACAAGCGCGCTTGATAAATCCTCGCAAAAGCAGATTCTGCGCCTTTTGTTGCAATTGCAAAAAGAGCTTGATTTGTCACTTCTTTTTATCACGCATGATTTGGAAATTTTGCAAGCGCTAAGTCATAATATTTTGGTGCTAAAAGATGGCAAAGTGCTCGAACAAGGCGCGAGTAAAGAGGTTTTTAGCATGCCAAAAAGTGCTTATATGAAAGCACTTTTGCAAGCGCAGGTTAAAAAGAATTTAAATATAAAGAGTGTATAATCGCGGATTTTTTAACTTAAATCACTTGTGAAAAGGAGTGCGTATGGAAGCAAAGGTAGAGGGTAAAAAAGAGGGGAGAGATGAGCTAAAGCAGTTTATCAGCATAGTGTTGCGCTATAAGGTGACTATTGGTGTGTGCTTGTTGCTTGGATTGCTAGGATCGATTTTATATTTGTATGTGCTTGTGAAGCCGGCGTATCAGGTGAGCGCGCTTATTGATACAGGATATATCACAGATAATGATGGAAAAAGACAGCGTTTTGCGAGCGTAGAAGAGCTTGCACAAGAAATTAAAGATGTGTTTATAGAATCTAAGAAAATTGTCGAAGAAGATGCAGAAAAGCCCCGTATGAGAGTTACGGAGGTTGAGCTTGTCGCAGATAGTTCAGGAAGAGGCAAGCTGCCATATTTGAGAATCGAAGCGCAGGGCAAAGAGCGTGAAGATGCGCAAAAAATTGCTAATGATGTGCTAGCGTATATACAAGAAAAAAATAGACTTATTTTACAACGACATGTAAAAAGGATTCAAGACACAATCACCATCATTAACGCGCGTATAAAAAGTATAAAAGAAGTGCAAATTCCCTATATTGACTCTAAAATTTTACAGACAGATGCCGATATAAAGGAATCCGCATCTCTAAGCCAAACACAAACCCTTACTACTTACTTAAACCAACTTCAAGCTTCGCTTGATGGTTTGCAAAACCAAAGAACAAAACTCGAGAATGAAACACTACTTGCGTTGGAGCAAGATAGATTGCGTCATGAAGCAATGCTAAGCGAAGGTGCGGTGCAAGATGCGTTTTTTGTCCCAAAAGCAAATGTGGATACAAAGCCAACGATTAAAGCGCGCAAATGGCTTGTGTTCTTGCTAGGGCTTTTCTCTGGTGGTGTGGTAGCAGGTGTGATTGTATTTTCTCGCGAGATAATTTCACAAATTAAAAAAGAGGGTTTGGATTAAAGAGCTAGCGTGATAGAATCCCGCTAGATTCTCACGCAAAAAGGGGTAGTCATGGCACATATCACTCTTAATGGGGAATCTTATGAATGCAGCGCAAGCACGATTGAAGAGCTTGTCGCTGAGGTGGGAGCAAGTGCTAAGGCAATCGCTTTGGCGCAAAATACGCAGGTAGTGCATGCAAAAAATTGGGCGCAAACACCAATCAAAGAAAATGATGAAATTGAGATTTTGCAATTTGTCGGCGGAGGGTGAAAAAGAAAAATGGGCTAGAAATTTTTCCCACCGCCTGTTTTTTCTATTTTTCCCGTCTAGATTCTTTCTGCAAATATTCCTAACTCTTGGCTTTACTTTTAGCTTCCTTAGCACTTTGCAGGGTTATGAGTTTTTCCGCATAGGCTATAGCTTTGGGAATCTTAGCCTGCAAAAGGGCGAGATTCCCAGCAAAAATATTTCTGGCATTTTATTTGGTATAGAAAAAGCGCGCTTTTTTGACAATGTCTTGCTCGGAGGCTATTTGGAAGGCAATGTCTATCCGCTAGATTCTGTCATTGATGGCGGATATTATAGCTTAGGGCTTGGCGCAAAAGTTGGCTATAAGTTTAATAATTTGCTCGCCTATGCAAAGCTTGGGGCGGAATATATGAGTCTTAGCCACACACCACGCAATATCGAGCAAAAAAATATCGGTGGCGCTGCGCTAGAGCTTGGCGGGTTTTATCATATTATTGAAGGCTTTGGCTTGGGGTTGGGCGTTAAAACTTCTGTGCCTAGCTTTTATACAAATGGTGCAAGAGCCGGGCTTGTGGGTATTATGTGCTATTTTGGCTATGTGGAATTTTAAAGAACTTGCGCAAAAAAGCGTAGAATCTGCCCTTAAGAGACAATATACCTCATAAGCGAGCAAGAAAATATCCCTTTATGCTACAATCATTTGCTTAAACCAAAACAGCACGCAAACACGCAAGGAGGGAAAATGTATTTTTCAAAAATTGGCTTTATTTTGGCCACGCTTGGGAGCTCGATAGGTTTAGGGCATATTTGGAAATTCCCCTACACAGCCGGGCTTAATGGCGGTGGTGCGTTTGTGGTGCTGTATGTATTGCTAGCTTTTGGCATTGGCGTGGCATTGCTCATTACTGAAATGATCCTTGGGCAGGCTTCGCGCAAAAATGCACTTGATTGTTACCCTACGCTTTATTCTCGTAGCTCAAACACGCCCCCTAACAAGAGATTACACTTTTTTGGCTTTAGCGTGGTGGTTGGACCTTTTATTTTGTCGCTTTATGCGGTGATTTTAGGTTGGGTTGCGTATTATTTGGTGATGGCATTTATGGGGTATCCCAGCAGTGTGGAAGAGTCGGAAGCGCTTTTTTTAGAGTTAAACGAGCATTCTTTTTGGTATCAGTCTTTTGGCTTTAGTGTGATTTTATTTTTTAGCTCTTTTATTGTTGCAACGGGCATAAAAGAGGGGATTGAGCGTTTTAATATCATCTTTATGCCGTTACTTTTTGTGATTTTTATTGGGTTACTGATTTATGCGATGAATATGAGTGGTTTTGGGAAAAGTGTAGATTTTATGTTTAAATTTGATTTTAACAAAATTACTTCGCGCGTGGTGATTGAGGCGCTAGGGCAGGTGTTTTTCTCGCTTTCTTTGGGTGTTGGGACGATCCTTACCTACGCGCGCTATGCGCCACAATCGCAGAATCTCCTCAAAAGCTCGCTGTGGATTGTGCTAAGCGGGATTATTATTTCGCTTGTTGCGGGGCTAATGATTTTCACTTTTTTGTATGAATTTGGGCAAGAGCCAAAGGGCGGACAGAAACTACTTTTTGAAGCGCTTCCGCTTGCATTTGGCAAGATGAATACTACCATTAGCCACAGCGGCGAGGTTGTGGGATTTTTCTTTTTTCTTGCGGTGATTTTTGCGGGCATTACTTCGGCGGTATCGATTTTAGAGCCTTCGGTTGCGGCGTTTAAGGATAGATTTAATCTTTCGCAGGCTAAAAGCGTGTGGATTCTCACTTTTGGGATATGGATTTTGGGCGAGATTATTATTGTGAGCTGTTTGAGCGCGTTTGCGCCGAGCTTTAGGCTGTTTAATCATAGCTTGTTTGAGAATATCGCCTTTGTGAGTTCGAATTTTCTTATGCCTTTGGGCGGGCTTTTGGCGGTGATTTTTGTAGGCTACAAGCTTAAAACAAAGTTTTTGCAAGAAATCACAGGAAGTTTTTTGGGGAAATGGCAGTTTAGATTCTGGATTTTCTTAGTGCGTTTTGTCGCGCCAATCGCGATTGTAGGGATTTTGGTTTGGGAAGTTTTGAGCGTTTTAAAGATTTTTTAGATTTTCAATACGCGCTTTTTAGTGAGGAATTGCAAACTCGCGCGCAGTTGCCAGATCCGCTTCTTGTCGTGCGTCAATATGCGCATGATAGGCATTTTGCTGAGATTGCGCTTTTTTGTGCGTTGCTCTCATATGGGAATGCACGCGCGATTGTGAGCTTTCTTTCACGCGTTGATTTTGGGCTTTTTAGCGCGCAGGATTGCATGCGGGATTGTATGCAAGATTCTATGCAGGATTTTATACAGGAGCGCCTCACGCCAAATCCTTCTTTGTATTATCGCTTTCAGAGTGCGGAGGATATCGCGCATTTGCTAAAGATTTTTAGAATCTTATGTGCGCAAGGTGGGGTGAAAGAGATTTTTTTGCATGGTTATAAACACGCCACGCACACGCCTTTTAAAATCCTCAATGCCATTTATCACACGATTGCGCATCTTTGGGAAATTGCGCGCACGCTTAAGATTGAGAGCTCGCAAGGCTTAAGCTTTGCGCTAGGGAGTGCAGAAAATCTTGTGCCTTTTAATCCGCGTGGGCGCAGTGCATTGAAGCGGTGGAATATGTTTGCGCGCTGGCTGGTGCGAAAAGATGGCGTAGATTTTGGGCTGTGGAGTGAAATCGCGCCAAGTGAGTTGCTTATACCGCTTGATACGCACACTTTTAATACAGCACGCAAACTCGGGCTTTTAACACGCAAAAGTGCGGATTTGCAAGCTGTGATTGAGCTAAGTCAGAATCTTAAAACTCTTTGTCCTAAAGATCCTATGCGCTATGACTTTGCGCTTTATCGCATAGGACAACAACGCGTAGAGTTAGATTCTGCGTTGCAATGCTAAAATTTTTCTTATAAATCCAAATACCATTTTATTTGGATTTATTTCCGCGAGGTGATTAAATTAATGTAATAGATTCTAAGATTATTTTCATAGCTTAAAACTCTCTCTTCTCCCCTAAAACCTCTTCTTATTCACATCTTCTAATATCTCTTCTGCTATACCATTAACTCTTTGAGTAATTGTATTTGTAGCATTAGCTACTTCTACATTTTCTTGCGTAAGAGTTTCAAGTTGAGCTATAGCTTCATTGATTTGTCCTAAGCCTTCAGTTTGTTCTTTTATAGATTCACTCATTTCATTGACAGATTGCACTAATACATTTACATTAGCTTCT
>NZ_NXLL01000080.1 GCF_003364115.1 Helicobacter sp. MIT 00-7814
GAGCTCAAATCCTCTATGCAAAGACTAACAGATGGATCTCAAGCACAAGCTAGCTCATTAGAACAATCAGCTGCAGCAGTAGAAGAAATAAGCTCATCAATGCAAAATGTAAGTGATAAAACAATAGATGCAACTAAACAAGCAGAAGATATTAAAAACATTGTAGGTGTTATTAAAGATATAGCAGATCAAACAAATCTTCTAGCTCTTAATGCTGCAATTGAAGCAGCAAGAGCAGGAGAACATGGAAGAGGCTTTGCAGTGGTTGCTGATGAAGTAAGAAAACTAGCTGAAAGAACTTCTAAGTCATTAGGTGAGATAGAAGCTAATGTAAATGTATTAGTGCAATCTGTCAATGAAATGAGTGAATCTATAAAAGAACAAACTGAAGGCTTAGGACAAATCAATGAAGCTATAGCCCAACTTGAAACTCTTACACAAGAAAATGTAGAAGTAGCTAATGCTACAAATACAATTACTCAAAGAGTAAATGGTATAGCAGAAGAGATATTAGAAGATGTGAA
>NZ_NXLL01000081.1 GCF_003364115.1 Helicobacter sp. MIT 00-7814
TATTGGAATGCGTGGGATAGTAGCTTTAAAAATAGAGCTATTGAAAGATTAAGGAATCACGAGGCTGGGTATAACTTACTTTTGTTAGATGGTATCCCTATTTATCCTAATATCACCCAAGATATGCAAGCCGATTTGATTGAAAATGGCGATTTGCAGATTGTTAATTTTAAAAGTTGTTATGCAGGTATTTGGGCTGATGAAAATAGAGAGGAAGCTAAAGATCCTAGCTATCTTACAAAGCTTTCAAAAATTAAGGAGTTAATGAAAGTTGAGGAATACAGAATCATTGTGTGATAGTGTGAGGCAGTATAACAAAAATTCTATATCCTGAAATTATTAATTAATATATTTTAAGAAAACCTAGAATATAGGTTTTCTATTTTCAACTATCCCCCCATTACTTCCTCCCATCTGTTGTAATACCATATCTTTAGCCTGTGGTGAAAGGGCATTATAATGTCTTTGCATACTATTTTGTGTCCTT
>NZ_NXLL01000082.1 GCF_003364115.1 Helicobacter sp. MIT 00-7814
TGAGAGATAGCCCACTGCCATTGCAATGCACACGCCAAAAGCCCCCGCACCAAGTGAGAGCAAAAACAAAATGATAAATTCTTTGTTGCTTAGTTCCATAGAATTCCTTTAAATTGTATCACCTTCGCGGAAGTGAATTCCGCTTCGCCTCCAGCTTCGCGCACAGACACAACCTTTTTTAGTGGGCGTGTGCCACTTAAAAAAATTCTAGGATTATGCACAAGGTTTGTGGGTTGCGCAGAAATTTCGGAATGAGGCGCACTTGGCGTGCGTCGCAGTGGAGAAATTTCAAGCTCCCGCAAAGATTGTGTATAAGCCGAATTTTTCATTATTGCACTCCTATAATGCGATAATTCCTATCCAACGCTGTGCTTAGGAATTCTTTTGTATAAAGAGCTTCTAAGCGTCCTTTTAATCCACTATCA
>NZ_NXLL01000008.1 GCF_003364115.1 Helicobacter sp. MIT 00-7814
CCCCTGCACCCCCAAACCCCCGACAACGCAAAAATTTGCTTTGCAAATTTTTAGGGATTTTGCGGTGCAAAATCTAGGTAGTGATACATTTAAGGAATTAAAGCCTTTTTTACCTAAAGCACGCTACAATAACGCGCAAAAATTACCCACCTCTTTTATGACACAAGGAGTTTTCACATGAGACTAAAAGCACAGCACGCGCCCTACATTGCGAATAAAATCGGGCTAGACTTGGCAAATGCGAATTTTATCACGCTCAATTCTTCAATAGAATCTCTAAGTAAAATCGCGCTTGATTGTTTGATGGAAAATATCCAAAAAGAGCGTGCGATAGATGAAAAAGTGCGTGATTTGCTCGAAGAGTATGTCAATGAAATCGAGGACTACCGCATGGATGAGCGCTCAATATTCCGTATGTTTAAAAAGCAAATCGCTGATGAGGAAAATTTCACGCTTAATTGGGACGAGCGCTGCAGTGACTTGTCGCATAAGATTCTCACTCAAATGGTGCAAAAAAATATGCTTAGCTTTAAGGTTTCAGAAGTGATTGTCAAAAATGCCATTTACAAGGCTATCAATGACTATTCTAAAATCTACGAAAAGAGCGAAGAAGCTGTCAATGAGCGATTAAAAAAATACAAAAGAAAGCTTGTGTATGGAAGCGATGAATATGAGATTATTTTTAACAAGCTTTATGAAGAGGAACTTCGCAAGCGAGGGCTCGCATAATGACACAGCAAGTAGATTCCAAAAATACGCAACCAAAAAACGCGCAATCTACGCAAACGCTCAAAGATATTTTTCTTTATTTTGAAAATGGCGTGTTTTTGCAGGCGCTAAGCTTTGGGGCGGAGGGAAGCGCGATTGGCGAAGTGGTGTTTAATACCTCGCTTTGCGGATATGAGGAGATTATCACAGATCCGAGTTATGCTGGGCAGTTTATCACTTTTTGCATGCCAGAGATTGGCATTGTGGGCGTGAATGAGCAGGATAAAGAGAGCAAAGAGATTTTTTGCAAAGGCGTGATTGTCTCGCAATATAATGATTTTTACTCAAACTTCCGTGCACAAGGCGATTTAGGCACGCTTTTGAAAAAGCACAATATCATAGGCATTTGCAATCTTGATACGCGCGCACTTGTCAAAATGCTACGCACGCAAGGCTCTATGATGATGATAGCAAGCACAGAGATAAGCGAGAAGGAAACTTTAGAATCTTTGCTCAAATCCGCGCCTTCTATTAGCGAGCAAAATCTTATCCCCGAAGTCTCTACAAAAAAGCCCTATATCCACAAAGATGGTGTGTTTAGTTTTGAATCTATGGATTATGAGCGCACAAATTCCACAAAGCGCAAAAAGATTCTAGCCATTGATTTTGGCATAAAGCGCAATATTTTAAACGAGCTTACAAGCGTAGGGCTTGAAGTGGAGGTGATCCCGCATACCTTTAGCGCGGATTGCATATTGAAGCGCTTTGAAAGCAAGGAAATTGGCGGTGTGTTCCTCTCAAATGGTCCGGGCGATCCGCTCATGCTAGAAAATGAAATCACTCAAATCCGCGCGCTTATAGATTCTCAAATCCCGCTTTTTGGGATCTGTCTAGGACATCAGCTTTTGGCAATTGCGCATGGATTTGACACCTATAAGCTAAAGTTTGGGCATCATGGCGCAAATCACCCGGTGAAAAACACGCTCACAGGCGAAGTGGAAATCACTTCACAAAACCATAACTATTCCGTGCCAGATTCTATAGAATCTATCGCAGAGGTTACACATAGAAATCTTTTTGATGGGACGATTGAAGGTGTGCGCTATCGCAACAAGCCGATTTTTTCCCTCCAGCACCACCCAGAATCAAGCCCGGGACCAAAAGAAGCGCGCAGTGTGTTTGCAGAGTTTGCAAAAGCTGTGCATGAGACGCACTAGCGCGCTATAAAGAATCTTTATAGATTTTTGTAGATTCTGTGAAAGATTTAATAAGGGCGTAACAAGCGCGCGGTTTTTAGGTGATTTTTTGGATTGATTTTTGCTTTTTGCCTTAAAGGAATAAAACATTTTGCAATAAAGGTTTTGTATGGATTTAACGACCCTCTTAGGCATTCTTATGTCTATTACGAGTATTTCTGTCGGGGATATTTTGGAAGGTGGGAATCCACTGCATGTGATACATTTAAGCTCGGTTATGATTGTGATCCCAACCGCAATGTTTTCAGGTATCACAGCCACGCATGGTGCGTATGTCAAAGGCGCGTTTAAAGAATTTAAAATGGTTTTTATGGGCTCAAAGATTAATCTCAACGAAACCATTCGCCAGCTTGTCGAGCTCTCCACTCTTGCGCGTAAAGATGGCGTGCTTTCGCTTGAAGGGCGCGCGGCACAGATTGAAGATGACTTTTTACGTAAGGCAATTAGTATGATTGTCGATGGTAGGGAAGCTGAAGCGGTGCGCGAGGATATGGAAATACAAATTGAGGTGTTAGAGGAATATTACCATGGAAGCGGGCATTATTGGGTGCTAGTTGGGGAGTCTTGCCCGACATTTGGGCTTGTTGGCGCGGTTATGGGGCTTATGCTCGCACTTCAGCTTCTTGATGATCCAAAGGCTATGGCGGCGGGTATTTCTGGCGCATTTACAGCGACGGTTACGGGGATTTTTGGTGCGTATGCGTTCTTTGGTCCATGCGGGCATAAATTATTAGCAAAAAGCAAGGATATTATCCAAGAAAAAGTCCTTATCGTTGAAGGTGTCGTAAGCATCGCAAATGGCGACAACCCGCGCAACCTTGAAGAAAAGCTCCTAGGCTTTATCAAGCCCGGCGAACCTAGAATCTCACAATTTGAATAAGGCGCGCAAATGGCAAAAAAGAAAAAATGCCCCGAATGTGCTGCAGGCGAAAAATGGGCGGTGCCTTATGCGGACTTCCTTTCACTTTTGCTTGCGCTTTTTATCGCGCTTTGGGCGATTTCATCCACTGATAGCGAAAAGGTGCGCGCGCTCAAAGAAGAGCTTATCAAAATCTTTGATTATCCCGTGGCGATGCCTCTGCCTTCACCTGTGGATCAAGATGCTGGGAATTATGAAGGCAATGAGGCTGAAGACTCCTCCTCTGCGGCAAGTGCGAGCACAGAAAGCGCTATCCCTTCAGATATTATCAATGATATAGGTGGCGTGCTAGAGCAAATAGATTCTGGAAGCGTGTTGCGCCTGCCTGATAGGATTCTCTTTAGAGCTGGTGAGTTTGAAATCACAAATAGCGATACTTTTACCTACCTTGATAGGCTTGTGACAATCATCAAAAAATACCCAAATTATGTGCATCTTGATATACGAGGCTATACTGATAATTCCACCCCGCCACCGCGTTTTAGGGATAATTATGAGTTTGCAAGCGCGCGTGCGGTGAGTGTGGCGCGTGAACTTATACAAAAAGGCGTAGAAGCGCATAGAATCTCTGTCTCTGGCTATGGCTCTTTTGATAATGTCGCGCCAAATGACACGCCAGAACAGCGCGCGCAAAATAACCGCGTGGAAATTTATTTCTTTGTAAGCAAGGTTAATAGCCCTAAAATCAAATCCATGCTCGAGCGTCAAAGCGAAAATTAGCGCAAATATTGAAGCGATTTTAGAATCTGCTTAAAATTTTCAATTGAGAGAGAAAAATTCGCGCTAAATTTATGGACTTAAAATACAAAAAGTTATACAATCGCCCCCTTTATAAACAACACTCAAACAACAAGCCACGCAAAGCTGTGGCGCACAATCCACGCTTAAGGAAGAAAAATGAAACAAGTTTATTACCGCAAAAAACGCTATTTGGTGTATGCGATTGCTACGATTGTTTTTCTTACAATGCCTTTTGTAACGATTAATGACAATCACATCTTTTTGCTCTCATTTGCTAAGGGTGAATTCCACCTGCTAGGCACGCGCTTTAATATGCAGGAGTTGTATTTATTGCCTTTTCTCTCAATCCTGCTTTTTGTGGGAATCTTTTTCCTCACAACCTTAGGTGGGCGCATTTGGTGTGGCTGGGCATGTCCGCAAACGATTTTCCGCGTGATTTATAGGGATTTCTTGCAGACAAAGGTTTTTAAATTGCGTCAAAAAATCTCAAACAAGCAAAAGCCCCTTGTGCTTGATACTTTTGGTAAAAAGATAAAGGCAAGTTTGGCGTTTGTGATTGTTGTGTTTTTGTGCCTTGTGGCATCAGCGAGCCTTATGTTTTTCTTTACTGCGCCTGAGGATTTCTTTGTCGCTATCCAAAATCCCAGCGAACATAAGGTGCTTATGGTGTTTTGGCTGGGTTTTGGGCTATTTTTTGCCATTGATATTGCTTTCATACAGGAAAATTTCTGCATTTACATTTGCCCTTATTCTCGCGTGCAAAGCGTGCTGTATGACAATGATACAATTATGGCGATTTATAATCAAAATCGTGGTGGCGTGATTTATAATGAAAGTGGCAAAATCACCCAAAAGCTAAAATTTGTCAATCCAAATGCTGAATGCGTGCAGTGCGAACACTGCGTCAAAGTCTGCCCAACGCATATTGATATTAGAAAAGGTATGCAGCTTGAGTGTATCAATTGCCTTGAATGCGTCGATGCCTGCACAAGCGTGATGGCAAAATATAACAAACCAAGCCTTGTTGGCTGGAGCTCGCCTGCTGCGGTTGAGACAAACTCAAAAGTGCGTTATGTGCGCTTAAAAACCATCTGCTATGTGGGAGTTTTGCTTGCGACTTGTATCGCGCTACTTATTATGGGTAGCAAAAAGCAGGGTATGCTTTTAAATGTCAATAGCACTTCTGAAACTTACAAAATCAAAACACAAGGCATAGAAAACACCTACAGCGTAGTTTTTGACAATACTGACAGCAAGGATCATGAATACTCTTTAAAGATTGAGAATCCAAACGCGGATTCTCAAATCGCTTCAAACCTTGAAATCATCACACCTAAAAAGCCTGTGCGCGTAAGTGCTGGGAAAAAAGTCAGACAAATCGTCACAATCCGCGCAAAAGGCTTAGAAGCAAGCGAGAAAGGCGATGTGAATTATCCATTTATGCTGAAATCCTACGCGCTTGATGATGAAAATATCTTTGCAGAGCGCAAAGCAAACTTCATCTATCCGAGCAAAGGGGTGATACAAGAGTATGAAAATAGAAAATAAAGAGCGCGTGAGAATCCATTTTACCGATGGTTGTGCGCAACATTGGTTTGAAGCATATTTGCCAAAAGGCTATGTGCTAGATTCTAAGAATCCAGATTTTATTTTTTATAGTGTTTTTGGAAATGAGCATATTAAGTATGATGGCGTGCGGATTTTCTACACTGCTGAAAATCTCCGCGCGGATTTTAACTTTTGCGATTACGCGATAAGCTTTGATTATCTCAATTTTGAGGATAGACATTTGCGCTATCCCTACTATCTTTTTACACAAAGTTTTAGAGAAGTTGCAAAGAGTGAACAAAATGGCATCTATAGCTATGGTAAAGAAGCTTGTGAGCGTAAGTTTTGCTCCTTTGTAGTGAGTAATGGTAAGGCAGATTCTATCCGTGAGGATTTTTTTGAACTTTTAAGCGCATATAAACGCGTGGATTCTGGTGGAAAATATAAAAACAACATTGGCGCGCGTGTAGGCGATAAGCAGGCATTTTTAAGTCAATATAAATTTAACATAGCTTTTGAAAATTCTCAAACAAATGGTTATTTGACCGAAAAAATCTTTGATGCTAAAGCCGCTGGCACACTCCCCATTTACTGGGGCGACATATCCGCAAGCCACGAGCATCTAGGGGGGGGGGCTATTCTTAATGCTAAAGCATTTGTAAATATTTCAGACTTTGCAAATCTCAAAGAAGCGGTGGAATTTATAAAATATCTAGATTCTAATGATGAAGTATATTTGACAATGCTAAATGCGCCTTTGTTGATAAATCCTACCCACGCGCAAGAGCTTGATTCCAAGCTTACGCAGTTTTTAGGCACAATCTTTTCTCAAGGGCGTGAGCGCGCTTATCGCAGGGGCTTTGGGCAGTGGCGTTGTAATATAGAAATGCGTTATAAAAAATTCCAACGCGCAAGAACCACAATAATCAATCTTACAAAAGCCCTGCGCTTTATCCTCAAAGTGCCAGTGCTGCTTCTCAAATCCCCGATTTTGGCATTTAAGGCGTTGCGAGAATCTAAAAAATAAAATTACTTATTTGTATTTAGGCTTGCATTAACGTGTAATTTTCAAATAAGTAGCCTAACGCCCGATGATTTCGCGCACGCCTTTTGTATTGCGCTTTGAAAGGAAACCTTCTTTTTCAAGCGTTTCGACATAATTTGTCGCGCGGTTAAAGCCGATTGAAAAGCGCCTCTGCACGCTACTTGAAGAGGTATTGCCACTTTCAAGCATAAAGCGCTTAATCTGCTCTAGCATATCATCATCTTCTGGTTCATTTTCGCTTCTGCTGGCTAAAATATTTTCCTTTTCATCAAGCAAGAAATTCGCGTCATACTGCACTTCGCGCTGTGATTTGATAAACTCAACCACGCGCTCAATCTCTTCCTCCGTGCTAAAAGGCGCGTGCAGGCGTATCATCGTATCAGAAATTTTGAAAAGCATATCGCCTTTTCCAAGCAAGGATTCCGCACCTGTGGAATCTAAAATCACCTTAGAATCCACCTTGCTACCGACTTTATAGCTAATGCGTGAGGGCAGATTGCCTTTCAATGTGCCTGTTACGACATCGACACTCGGGCGCTGTGTAGCGATGATGAGATGTATCCCGCACGCACGCCCCATCTGCGCGATCCTGCTTAGTGGTGCTTCTGCCTCGCGCCCAGAAGTCTGCATCAAATCCGCCAGCTCATCGATGATAATCACAAAATATTTTAACTGCTCCTCGCCCTCTTCAAGCGCCTTTTTATTGTAGCTTTCAATCTCTTTGACGCGCATATCTTTCATTTTTTCATAGCGCCTATCCATCTCCTGCATCGCGCTTACAAGCCCAGCTATCGCCTTTTTAGGATCAGTGATGATTGGCGTGATGAGGTGGGGAATGTCATTATAAAGCGAGAATTCCACGCGCTTTGGATCAATCATCATAAGCTTAAGGTTATCCGGCGAGTTTTTATAAAGAAGTGAGAGAATCATCGCATTAATCCCCACACTTTTCCCACTCCCAGTCGTGCCTGCGATGAGCAAATGCGGGAGCTTGCGCAAATCCTGCACGAACGGATTCCCTACGATATCTTTACCAAAAGCAAGCGTTAGGCTTGATTGTGTGGATTTGAAAAGATCAGATTCTAGCACCTCGCGCAAGTAAATCGTCTCGGTTTTGTTATTTGGGATTTCAATTCCCACAACATCTTTGCCCGGCACAGGCGCTTGGATTCTGATAGATTTCGCACTTAATGCAAGGGCTAAGTCATCTTCAAGGTTGAGAATCCTTGAAACCTTGACATTTGGCGCAGGGCGGAATTCAAAAGTCGTAACAATCGGTCCGCTGTAGGTGCGCACAACATCGCCTTCAATTTTGAAAGTCTTTAGCTTTGCAAGCAGAATCTCGCTTTTTGTGTCAATCTCCACTTCATCAATTTCATTGCGGAATCCATCGGGTTGATTAAGCAAGCTTGTGAGCGGAAGTTTGAAATTAAGCGGGGTGGAGGATTTGCCAAAATCTAGGCTTTTTAAAAGCGCGGTATTTTCGCTTAGCTCGCGCACGATGACATGGGTTTTGGACGCGCTAGATTCTGGTTGAGGTTGTGCTTCAGATTCTGCTTTAAATTCCACTTCGGGCGTGGTTGGTGCATTTGGTGTAGTTGGTGCAGTTGGCACATTTGGGACATTTGATATATTTGGCGTGCTAGATTCTGTGATATGCTGGGAATTTTCATTTGGTAGATTTGGTGGCGTGGGTGTAGTTTGCGTGCTTTGTGTTGGTTGAGGTTGCACTGGCTGCATAGTTTGTGCTGGGTTTTGCGGGCTTTGTGTAGGTGTGAGATTTTGCAAATTTTGAGAATCCACAAACGCACTTTGCGCATTAGGTTGTGGTGTTTGCGCAGAAAGTGGCACATTTGAAGTAGGCGCGCTTGGCGCAGGCGTTGTAATCTTTGGCGTTGGAATATCTGGAATCTCTTTGATAATGCTTTGTATATCAAGTGGCGTGTTTTTGCGCTCTTGCAAATGCGGGGGCTTATAAGGGCTTGAAGGAATGCTAAATTGCGCGGAAAGTTGCGTGGCATTAAGCGGTGGCGTGGGCGCGCTGGGCGTTTGGGTATTTTGCGTAAATGCGCTAGTTTGGGCGGAAAAGGTATTTTGCGCGCTAGTTTGCGCCTCTTTTTGCCCATCAGATTGAGGAAGGATAATCTCTTCGATTATAGGCGCATTTGGTGCTTGGTTTGGCGAAAGCGGAGGTTGCGCATTTGCTTGCGGGTGCATTGCTTGAAAATTCCGAATCTGCTCTTGCAAAAATGCCTGCGGGTCGGGGACTGGATTAGGCACGACTTCTATAAATGGAGCTGTGCTTTGAAATGACGCTGGATTTTGAAATGGCGCTATGCTTTGAGGTGAAGTTGCGCCTTGAGGCAGGATTATATTTTGAGGAATTGTGCTTGTGCTTTGCGCTACATTTTGCCCCGCATTTTGAGGCATATCTTGGGTTGCACTTTGAGATTCTATGCTTTGAGTTTGCAAAGGCGCTTGAGTTGCAAAAATTTCTTCTTGATTTGTCACTTGCGCTGTTTGCGCTACTTGTTGAGGTTGTGAAATATTTTGAGAATCTGCATTTTGTAAATTCACATTTTGCAAATTTAAATTTTGAAAATCATTTGGCATAGGCGCAGAATGCGTAGTTGGCGTGGATTGCGTTTTTGCAAAGACATTTTCAAAGTTATCAAGATGGAGATTTTGCACTTCTTGGAGATGAGCTAGCCTTTCTTGCTCTTTTTTTAGCATTTCTTCTTGCGCGGCTTTGAGGATTTCTTGTCGTTTATGATATGAGCTTAGAATCCGCGCTTTTATCGCTATATAGGCGTTTTTTAGCGATTGCAAGCAAACGCGCGCAAAGGCAAAGATCCTTGCACCAAACGCGCGCATAAGCGCATAAAATTTCTTGCTAAAAGCTAAAATTTGCTTTTTGCAAAACGCCACGACAAGCTCGACTTTCATATCCGTAGCCACAAAAATTGACAAAAGCAAACAACCAACGCCCAAGATCCACACGCCAAAATCGCCGATAAAGCCACTCAAAAAGAAAACCACGCTATTGCCAAAAAGCCCGCACGAAAAAAGAAGTGATTGAAACAGCAAAAGGCTTACAAAGCAAAGCAGTGCGGCGACAAAAAGTTCGATTTTATGAAAATTTAAGCGCGGATCTTTATACAAACAATACGCAGGATAGAGCAAGAAAAGCAAATACACATACGCCACATAGCCAAAAAGTGCGATATTAAAGTTTGCAAATCTCTGCCCCAAAATCCCCACAGCGCCACTCTCGCCAACAATCGTAGCAAGCCACAAAAACACCACCACCACATTAAAAATAATATAGGCGTAGATTCTCTTTGTGGGGATTTTGACTTTTTTTTCCGACTTTTTGATGAGAATCCTCCTGCGTGTGAATATAATTTTTTAAAAAATTAAACCCTATAAATCGTCAAATAGGCGAAACTTTGAGTTGTTGGCTTGCTTTTGGGTAGTTTGTGCAATTTTAAGTTTAAATAGTATATTATATCAGAATCCACTTTTACCTTAGGCTAAATTATTTCAAGGATTTGCACTTGCACGGAAAAATATTGCGCTATTCCACGCAGACAAAAAATGGCGTGGTGACGAATGCTTCAAAGAAAATTTTTGAATTGCGAGGGAACAGCTGGCATGACCCAAAAATGTTGCCTTCTGTTGGAATGCTTGTAGAGTTTCGCTGTGATGACAATGGCTATACAATCGTAGATTGCAAAGCGTCAAGTTATCAAAAATTCCCAGAAGGTGGGCTTATACGCGAGATTGACTTTTGGCGCACAAATACTGATGATGAGCTTAAAGCAAAAGAGGCTGACGCAAAAGCCGCGATTGCAAAGAAAATTTTTTCCCAAACAAATTATCTCAAGCTCGCTTCTATCGAGCTAAGCGTAAGTGCGCAAAATTGTATTAAGGATTTTTTCCGCGATGAATTTAACGCCATTGCCTTCCTTGATGCACAAAAAGAAAATGCGCAATCTTCAGATTCCCAACCACCGCTAAACTACCTCATCATAAAGCCCTTTTTGCAAAAAGCAATCGATTACCTCGTGTATAATGACAAGCACATTACGATGGATAATTTTGCCAATGAAATGCAGATTCTCAAACAATTAGAATACTCCTACAACCACTTCAAAACAAATGTCAATATCAACGCCTCAAAAATCTATAAAGAATGCTTCCTTGATGCGCAATACAACTACCGCGGGGTTTTGCGCGCGATTGAAGTGTTTAATGAAAAAAAGCTTCAAATCGAAAATAAAATCCGCGTGTGCAATATGGAGCTCCGCAGTATCCAATCAAAAGTCGATGCCAAAAAAGGCGATCCAAAACTGCTCGCTACCAAAAAACAAGAAGTGCTCGGAATCATCGCAAAGGCAAAAAATGACTCCAGAACGATAGATTCTGTCATTGCGCGCTTAAAAGAGATGAGCGAAAATTTTGTAAAAGATAATTTCAAAGTCTTTGAAGTGGTGTTTAATAAAATGTATCAATTGCTTATTAACAAAACAAAAGAAGCGCTTGATATTTGTGGCACGCGCTTAGATGATAAGGTTTTCACGTTAGGAATGGATTCTCAAGCGATTAAAAACACCTTTTTCCGCCAAAATATTAATACGCCATTTTGCGCAATGACTTTTATCGAGCATCACATAAGACGGCTTAATAAGGCAAAGATGAGTAATAATGAATCTGTCGTATTTAACTACTATCAGCGCTATGCGAAAAATTATACTAATTATGTGATTTTTAGCGAAAATGACGCTTTTGTGCTGGATTTGAAATGTAAGATTCTCGCAAAGGCAAAGCTTAGCTGTGTGCATATTTTTTCAAAAGATATTGAATATTTTACCGCGATGAATCGCATAAAGTTTGAGATTTGCTTTGTGGATTCTGATTTGAAGCTTACCAACCCAAAAAATGTGCTAAAAACCGGGATTTCATCAAAGATGAATAAAGAGACAAAATTTGTGCTTCTCAAAGCAAATGAGATAAAAAGCCTTGAGTTTTAGGCATTTTGAAAATCTAGCAATTTGCAAATTTTAAAGCGCGTGCAATGACACTTCTTAGCCTCTTAAACGCAAGCAAACAATTTGAGCATAAAATAATCTTAGATTCTATCTCGCTAAGCGTGCAAAAGGGTGAGAGAATCGCTGTGATTGGCAAAAATGGCAGTGGGAAAAGCACACTTTTGGGATTGCTTGATGGAAGTGTAGGCGTAGATTCTGGTGAGCGGGTGGTGAGCAAAGTAGGCGGGCAAGATATCAGAATCTTGAGTTTGGAGCAACGCCCAAATTTCAATCCCACCTTTAGCGTGGCTGAAGTCATCGCGCAAGGGCTAGATAACTTGCGACAAGCGCATAATCGCTTGCTTGAGTTGCAAAAAATGCTTGAAACACATGAGGGGCGGGATTTGCAAAATTTGCAAGGCGCGCAAACCATACAAACCACGCAAGATTCCCAAAATCCACGCGCTCAATCCGAGCAAAAAGCGCTTTTAGAGGAATACGCGCAAATTAGTAGTTTTTTGGACGAACATAATGGCTGGGATTTGGATTCTCGCGTGCAGGAGGTTTTGGAGCGTTTCGAGCTTACATCTTTCCAAGATCGTTTAGCTATCAGCCTAAGTGGCGGGGAGCAAAAGCGCGTGGCGCTTTGTAGGCTATTTTTGACGGACGCGGATTTGCTAATCTTAGATGAGCCGACAAACCACCTTGATGTGGAGATGGTGAGCTTTTTAGAGCGCTTTATCCAAGAGAGCAAATTTAGCCTTATTTTTGTCAGCCACGACAGGTATTTTATAGAAAATATCGCCACGCGCGTGATAGAGGTGGAAAATGCCAAAATTAGCAGCTTTGAGGGTGGCTATAGTAGCTATCTTGCGCACAAAGAGGCGCAACTTCACGCGCTTGATAAGGCGCATCAGAATCTTTTAAAAGCCCTAAAGCGCGAGGAAGAGTGGCTACGCGCAGGCGTGAAAGCGCGCCTAAAGCGTAATGTCGGAAGAGTGGCACGCTTAGAATCCATGCGAAAAGCTGCCAAAACTAACCCAAGCGCGATTGCCAAAATGCGCCTAGAGCTTGAAAGAGAGAAAAAGCATTTCAATCGCAGTGAAAGTAAAAACGCCAAAAAATGCCTTTTTGAGTTGCAGAATCTCAACAAAACGCTGTATCAAAAAGTCCTTATCAAGGATTTGAATCTGCGAATCTTGCAAAATGAAAAAATCGCCGTGGTTGGGAAAAATGGCAGTGGGAAAAGCACTTTTTTAAAATTACTGCTTGGCGAGATTGCGCCTGATAGCGGGGTGATTAAGCGCGGGAATATACGCATTGGGTATTTTGATCAGCATTTAGCGAGTTTAGATGATTCCAAAGATTTGCTTGAGACTTTTTGCCCAAATGGCGGGAATATCATCTCTGTGCGCGGGAAAAATATGCATGTATTTGGGTATTTGAAAAATTTTTTATTCCCCAAAGAGTTTTTGGATAAAAAAATCGGCTTTCTTAGTGGCGGGGAGAAAAAGCGCGTCGCACTTGCATTGCTTTTTGCCAAAGAAGTTGATGTATTGCTTCTTGATGAGCCTACAAATGACTTAGATATTAGCACTATAGGCATTGTGGAGGAATATTTGCTCAATTTTAGCGGGGCGGTGATTTTTGTGAGCCATGATAGGTATTTTGTCGATAAGCTCGCGCATAAATTGCTGATTTTTGAAGGTGAAGGCGCGGTGGTGGAGAGCTACGCACCTTATAGTGAGTATTTGGAGATTATGCAAAATTTACGCGAAATTGCCGCATTTGAGCGCGCGCAAGTTTCCCAAACTTCCCAAAGTCAAGAATCTTTAGATTCCAACCAACGCCAAAAATCTCGCAATCTTATCAGCCAAAAAAGCTTGAGTATGTGCGCGAAGCGGAGGCGAAGCGGGATTCACTCCCGCGCAGACGATACAATGGATGGAATGGAATCTTTAGAATCCAAAGCCACAAAAAAGCAAAATAAGCTAAGTTACAAAGAGCGCTTAGAGCTAGATTCTCTGCCAGAAACCATTGAAGGGCTTGAAGCGCAGGTGGCAAAGTTGAAAGAGGATTTGAGCAATCCGCAAATTTATGAAAAAAAGGGTATTGTAACCCTTGCAAATGAGCTTGAAGAGGTGCAAAATAAGCTAGATTCTGCGCTGGAGCGCTACTTTGCCTTAGAGCAAAAAGAGCAAGAATTAAAAGAAAAATAGTATTTTAAGGATAAAAACATGCAAGCAAAATATATAAGCAAAAATGGCGAGGTTGTCGATAAAGACACGCTTATTAGCGAGATTGAAAGCTTGCTGAATAATAAAAGCGCGCTTGCAGATTCTCATCTTAATCAAACTTTGCTAAGTCGCGAGATTATGAGCGTGCTTGAAATCGAGGAGTTAGAAAATATCCGCGATGGCTTGCTTCACAAACAAGGCAAAGAGATAGAATCTAACAAAGAATGGCTCTTTGGCTTAAGCCAAGGCGAATGAAAGGCGCAAACTAAGAGTGCGCAAAGCGTTAGCTATTTGTGCTATACTCTTTGGACTTTCTTTCCTAAAACCTAAACTTAAGGAGTTTTTATGAAAATCACCTACACACTCACTGATGAATCCCCAGCGCTTGCTACTTACTCGCTCTTGCCAATTATCAAGGCATTTTTAAAGCAGGCAAATATTGAGATTGAAACTTCTGATATTTCGCTTTCCAGCCGTGTTTTGGCGCAGTTTAATGATATTTTACCCACAAAGACACAAGATGCGTTGGAGTTTTTGGGCGCGCTTGTGAATACGCCAGAAGCAAACATCATTAAAACGCCTAATATTTCCGCGTCAATCCCACAACTCAAAGCCACGATTAAAGAGCTTCAAGATAAGGGCTTCAAAATCCCAGACTACCCGGATAATCCGCAAGATAGTGCGCAAGAGGATATAAAAGCAAGGTATCAAAAAGTGCTAGGCTCGGCTGTAAATCCCGTGTTGCGTCAAGGGAACTCTGATAGGCGTTGCACTAAGGCTGTGAAGGAATATGCGAAAAAAAATCCTTACAAAATCACGCCTTTTGCAAAAGATTCTAAATCGCGTATTTCTTATATGAAAGAGGGCGATTTTTTTGACAATGAAAAAGCCTCGCTCATCACCGCGCCAACCACCGCGCGCATTGAGTTTATCGATAGCAATGGCAAAGTAAGTGTGCTAAAAAATGCGCTCAAATTAGAGCAAAATGAAATCCTTGATGCGAGCTTTTTAGATTGCGCGCGTTTGAGGAAGTTTTATGAAGAGCAAATCGCGCAGTGCAAGAGCGAGGACATTTTACTTTCACTGCATTTGAAAGCGACGATGATGAAAGTGAGCGATCCTATAATTTTTGGGCATGCGGTGAGTGTGTATTTTAAGGAACTTTTCACGCGCTTTGAAAAAGAGTTTAAAAGCCTTGATATCAACCCAAATAACGGCATTTCTGAACTTTTGACAAAAATAGAATCTAATCCTAAAAAAGAGGAGATTTTAGCAGAATATGAGCGCATTTTGGAATCTAGCGCGCCACTTAGCATGGTGGATTCTGCCAAAGGGCGCACGAATTTGCATGTGCCAAGCGATGTGATTGTCGATGCGAGCATGCCCGCAATGCTAAAAAATGGCGCGAAGCTTTGGGATAAGCAAGGTGCGCTCAAAGATACAAACGCGCTTATCCCGGATAAAACTTATGCGACTATTTATGAGGCGGTGCTGGAGGACTTGCGTGCGTTTGGCGCGTATGATCCCTCAACCCTTGGAAGCGTGTCAAATGTGGGATTGATGGCGAAAAAAGCGCAGGAATATGGCTCACATGACAAGACTTTTATCGCGCCAGATTCTGGGACTTTCCGCGTGGTAGATGAGTCTAATAACAGCGCGATACTCGAGCATAAAGTAAATAAAGGTGATATTTATAGAATCAACCTTGCAAAATATGATGCGCTGCTAAATTGGATCGATCTAGGCGTGCAACGCGCGAAACTCACAGGAAATAAGGCGATTTTTTGGCTTGATGCAAAGCGCGCGAGCAACGCAATTCTTATTAACCTTGTCAATGCGCGCTTAGAGGAGTTGGAAAGGAAAGGTGCGCTTGAGGGCGTGGATATTGAGATTCTCGCGCCAAAAGAGGCATGCTTGAAAACGCTTGGGCTTATCCGCAAGGGCGAAGATGTGATTTCAATCACAGGCAATGTTTTGCGCGATTATTTGACAGATTTATTCCCCATTTTGGAGCTTGGCACAAGTGCGAAAATGCTTTCCATCGTGCCGATGCTCGCTGGTGGAGCGATGTTTGAGACAGGAGCTGGGGGAAGTGCGCCAAAGCAAGTCGAACAGCTTGTGGAGGAAAATCACTTGCGCTGGGATAGTTTGGGAGAATTTTTAGCCCTGCAAGCAAGCCTAGAATTTTACGCGCAAAAAAGTGGCAACAAAAAAGCACAGATTCTCGCAAACTGCCTTGATAGCGCGATTGCACAATGGCTAAATAACAATAAAGCGCCTTTGCGTAAAGTCAAAGAAGCTGATAATCGCACAAGCCATTTTTATCTAGCCCTCTACTTCGCACAAGCCCTAAGCGCGCAAGATTCTGATTTGGAGCTTCAAGCAAAGTTTGCAAAAGTCGCCACTGCACTGCAAGAAAATGAGCGCGTGATTTATGAGGAATTTATCAATGCGCAAGGTGTGAAGGTTGATTTGGGCGGGTATTACAAGTTTGATGATGCAAAGGCGGAAAGTATCATGCGCCCGAGCAAAACATTTAATAAGATTATAGAATCTCTGTAGGTTTTAAGGGCTTTTAAAATGGCAAGGGAACGCATTATCGCCTTTCATCGCGCAAATAGGGTTGGCGATAATGTCGTGGCGATTAAGGCGATGTATGCGCTTAAGATGCTCTACCCTGATTTTAAGCTTATGGTGCTGACAAATGATTTGGGAGAGGCGCTGTATAGGCATTTGGGCTTTATTGATTATCTTTTTGACATAGACAAAAGCGCGGAGATAGCAAAGGTGCGTGAAATGGAGATTGAGATTCTCATCATCACGCACAAATGCCCGCCAAATATCACCCTTGCAAAATCCCTCAATGCGCGCAAAATTATCATGTATGCGCACGCGTATAACCTCTTTGCACCGCGCTTTCAAGTCATTTTCCCCCGCGGTATAAAATCTCATCATGAAAGTGAGAATCTCCTTTGCTTTGTGCGCGCTATTAATAAGGCGCATTTTGATAAAAATTTCCCGCTTATTGACTTTTCACAAGCGCGCCTTGTCGCAGGAGCTGAAAATAAAGCATTTGTGGAAACATTTTTTACGGAGCAAAAGTTAGGGAAAGATTTTCAAGCTACTAAGTCGGCTTGTAATGACACAACTTCTCATTGCGAGGAAGTAAAGCCGACGAAGCAATCCACAAAAAACCTCGAACAGCCAAACAGCGTTGCAGAATCTCATAATCTTATCAACCAAAAAATACCGAGTGTGTGCGCGCAAGCGAAGTGCAACGAAGCTGGAGCGGAGCCGAGCGGAATTCACTTCCGCAAAGGCGATACAATTGATGGAATAAAGGAAATAGATTCTCAAACTACAAAGCAAGGTGGTAGAATCCAAGATTCTAATCAATTAGAAATGGCAAAGTATGAACGCGGAGCGGAGCTGAAGCGGGATTTATTCCCGCGAGGCGATACATCTAAAGGAATAGTTGCCATCAACATTTTTGCCAGCTGTCAAAGACCTTGCAATTTTTCATTGACGGAGTGGGTGGAGATTATCAACACCCTTTGTGCGCGCTTTACAAAGATTAATTTTATCCTTACAAGCTTTGTTGGTGCGCCGTATGATTTGCGCGCGTGCAAGGAGCTGAGCGCGCCAAATTGCAAGATTTTTGTCAATAATGCAGATATTTTAAATCTTATCGCTCTTTTTGAGCGCGTCGATGCGCTTATAAGCGTGGATACTGGAAATATCCATATAGCTGATAATATGCGCCTGCCGACTTTTGGGCTTTATAGTAAAGCTATGCTAAAGCGCTGGGGCGGAGGTAGCTATGGAGGCGTGTTTGAGGCATTTTGCGTTGAGAATGCGCCCAAAGTTGGCGATAAAGAGCTTTTTACTCAAAAAGTAATCGCATTTTTAGAGCGCGTATGCGTTTCTTAAGATTTTGTTCCTTTTAATGTATCACCTTGCGGGAATAAATCTGCTTCGCGTTCATATTCTGCCATTTTTAGTTGTTGAGGTTGCAAGATTCTCTAATGTTTGAGAATCCTTACGGATTGCTTCGGATTGCAATTTTTGCAGATTCTTTTTTGCGCCCTTGTGGTTGAAAGATAACTTTTTGCTTGTATAATCAAATCCACTTTATTTTTTAACTTACAAAAAGGAGAATAAAATGGGAAAATACATTGAACTTACAGAATCTAACTTTGATTCTACGATTGCAGAGGGCGTTGCGTTGGTTGATTTTTGGGCGCCATGGTGTGGTCCTTGCAAAATGCTAGCCCCTGTGATTGACAAGCTTGCGGAAAGCTATGAAGGCAAAGCAAAAATTTGCAAAGTCAATACCGATGAGCAAGCAAATCTTTCAGCAAAATATGGAATCCGCAGTATTCCGACAATTTTCTTTATGAAAAATGGCGAGGTTGTCGATCAAATCATCGGCGCAGTGGGCGAAGCGGCTTTAACACAAAAGCTTGATGGTTTGCTAAATTCCTAAAATCCCCTTATTTTTAAGGTAAAGCGGGATTTATTCCCGCGAGATAATGCATTTTTCAGAATCTTTCTAAGCTTTAAACCTGCTTAAATCCACTACATTTTAAAAATTCCTGCTACAAATTTAAAAGATTCTTTTTTACTTTTCACTTTTGACTGCTATAATGCGCAAATAAATTCTACTAAAACCTTTAAAATCAACTTGCCACATTTGGAGGCACATCTAGGCATATTGGAGGAATGATGACTCAAGAAACGCTAGCACACCCTAATCGTCGCTATTCTTACCTTAAAGATAAGTTGCAACATGGCTTGCAGCGCTTTATCGCGCATGAATCTTTTGGTGGGATTTTGCTTGGGGTGTGTTTGGTGCTTGCGATGGTGGTGGCAAACTCGCCTTATAGCCAGTGGTATTTTTGGTTGCAAAAGTTTGAATTTGGGATTTTTCTAGGCGAGCTTGAGCTAAAGGTTGAGCTTTTGCATTTTATCAATGATGTGTTGATGAGTTTTTTCTTTTTGCTTGTGGGCTTGGAGATGAAAAGGGAGATTCTCTATGGTGAGCTAGCGGGCTTTAAAAAAGTGAGTTTTTCGGTGTTGGCGGCACTTGGTGGCATTGCTGTGCCGATTGTTATGTATCTTTGCTTCACACATGGCACGCCTTATGAGAAAGGCTTTGGAATAGCGATGAGCACGGATACTGCCTTTGCGCTTGGGGTGATTTTATTGCTTGGTGATAGAGTGCCAAAGATTGTGAAAATCTTCCTTGTGACACTTGCTGTGGCTGATGACTTAGGCGCGATAAGCGTGATTGCGCTGTTTTATTCAGATTCTATTGAGCCTTTTTGGGTGTGCCTTTCACTCGTTGTCATCGCGCTTTTGAGTTATTGTAATTTCCGCGATACAAAGCATTTGTCGCTTTATTTTTTGCTTGGCATAATGCTGTGGATTTGTGTGTATTTAAGTGGCATACATGTTACCATCGCGGCGGTTTTGCTCGCGCTCATTATCCCCGGGAGGACGCGCGTAAATCGCAAATATTTTGCAAATATGTTCCATGAGTTTGAGCGCATTAAGCGCATTACAAATAATGGCGCGGATATCTTGCATGTGCAGGAGCAAAAACAAGGCTTTTGGAAATCAACCTTTAAAAATATCAAAAATTTTATGACTTCATCATCTACGCATAATGTCAATATGGCAAAGGCGAGCGAGCTTGTGTATATGCTTGATACCATTGGCACTTACTCTCGCTATGCACAGAATCCGCTTTTGCGCCTTGAGCATGCGCTTCAGCCACTTTGCGCGTATTTTATCGTGCCCATTTTTGCTTTTATGAATGCAGGCGTGGCACTTGGTATGGATTCTGTGGAAAGCATTTTGACAAATCATGTTGTGCTTGGCACGACTTTTGGGCTTGTGCTAGGTAAGCCTATTGGTATTTTTCTTTTTGCCTATTTGGGCGAAAAGCTCAATTTATCCGTGCGCCCAGAGGGCTTGAGTAATTTTCATGTTATCGCTGTTGGGGCAATTTCAGGTGTGGGCTTTACGATGTCAATTTTCGTGGCAAACCTCGCGTATAAAGATGACTTGAGCGCAATTGATCTCTCCAAAATCTCTATTTTGATAGCTTCTGCCATTGCAGTGGTGCTAGGTATCACACTGATGGCGCTTGCGACAAGAAAGAAAAATGTAGAGCCAGAAGATTTCTTAAAGGTTGTAAGCTAGAAAGCTACAATAAAAAGCGTTTCTTAACTTTTTGGGTAATTTGGTGGATTCTGCATTGCTATTTTAACTTTGCATAAAAAAGTTTCCACTATAATACGCGCAGTTTTTAAAAAATTTTAAGGAGTCGCTTATGCTAGAAGTATTGATGATTGAAGATGATGTGGAGTTGGCAGAGATTTTGAGCGATTATCTCAAAAAATATGATATGAATGTAACAAGCTATGATGAGCCCTACACCGGCATGAGTGCGGTGAATGCGAAGCATTTTGATATTTTATTGCTGGATTTGACATTGCCTAATTTGGACGGGCTGGAGGTCTGTAAGCGCGTGGCAAAGCAAAAAAATATCCCCATCATTATTTCAAGCGCGAGAAGCGATGTCGATGATAAGGTCAAAGCCCTTGAATACGGCGCTGATGACTATTTGCCAAAGCCTTATGATCCAAAAGAATTAGTCGCAAGAATCCACTCTCTCTTACGTCGCTACAGCAAGAAAAATCCAAAAGAGCAGAGCAAAGAAAAAGATTCTGTCTTTAAAATCGACAAGCACAGCCGACAGATTTTTTTCAAAGACAAGAGGCTTGAGCTTACACGCGCGGAGTATGAGATTTTGACGCTACTTATTAGCAAAAAAGGGCATGTGTTTTCACGCGAAGCCATCGCTATAGAATCTGAATCTATCAACCCTGAAAGCTCAAATAAAAGTATCGATGTTATCATCGGGCGCCTGCGCTCAAAAATCGAGGAGAATCCAAAAAGCCCAAAATACATTATTTCCGTGCGTGGCGTGGGCTATAAGCTAGAAGCATAAAGGTGGGCGGATTAGCTTTTTGTAGGCAGATTCTTAGAATCTGTGGAATTTTTTGCATTTTAAGTTGTGGCGTTTTTGGCAACCCGCTAGATTCTTTGCAATATGAAGAATCGCTTGATGGCGCGGTGGTGGAGGCTGTCATTTCTTATAAATTTGTATTAAAAGATTCTCTTCCTACAAATGAGCGCTACCGCGTCTCACACGCCTTGCAACCAACAAAAAACGCCCAAATTGCCTATGAGTGCGAGATTGATGTTAGCGATTATGATATAAGCGATGATTTTAGCTTTTTTGTCATCGCGCTTTTACGCGAGGAAAAGGAGCAGGTTTTGCAATGCCTACAAAAAGGCGCGATTGGCGTGAAGGAATATGGACTTTCAAGAGAATCTACCGCCACACAACATACGCTTTTAGAGATTAAACCAACAAGGGTGCTCGCCTCACTACATAATCGCGCACTTCTTTTAAAAGTGCTAAAAAGATAGAATCTCGCAACCAAATCAGCCAAAAACATCGATTATGCGCGCGAAGCGGAGCCGAAGCAGGATTTATTTCCGCGAGGTGATGCAATGAAAAGGAATAGATTCCCAAACTGCCAAATCGAGTTAAAGAATCTATAAAATCTAAACAATTAAAAAAGGTTATGTATGCGCGCGTAGGCGAAGTGTAACGAAGCTGGAGCGGAGGCGCAGTGCGATTTATTCGCACAAGACGATACAAATCTAAGGAATAACCTATTCCCTAAAAATACTCGGCAGTGTCGTTTTGAAGCTATTTTTTGCAATGCGATTAAGCAGAGAATCTACAATATTTTGCTCAAAACCTTGCGCCCTAAGCTCTTGATGAAGCAGTGAAAGTGTGGCAGTGTTTTGTGGTGTGAGCGTGTGAAGTGCGATATTATGCGCTTTTAGCAAGGATTCAAACGCGCGCAAAAATGTATCAATCCTTTCATAGCTAAAGCCCAAATCCGCCTCATCGCTTTGATTCTCAAACAAATCTGCACTCGGAGCTTTGCTGATGATTTCTTGCGGGATATTGAGCGCGCCTGCAAGCGTGTAAATTTGGGTTTTGTAAAAATTGCCAATGGGATTTATCGCGCAAGCCAAATCCCCAAATATCGTGCCATAGCCAAGAAGCAACTCGCTTTTATTGCTCGTGCCAATAACTAGGGCATTTTGCGCGCTTGCATAATCATAAAGCAAATTCATTCGCATACGCGCGCAGAAATTCCCAACGCGTAGGCGCTCTAAAGGATTAAGAGAATCTCCTAAATTGCTAAACGCCCTAAACTCGCGCTCATAAGGCGTGATTGGGATAATGTGATGCGTGATTTTATTAGCTAGCGCAAAAAGCTTTGCGTCTTTGAGATTGCGCTCATTTGAAGTAGAAGCGGGCAGCAAAAGCGCGCAAAGATTCTCTTTAAACACTTCCACGCAAAGTTTTGCCACCACAGCAGAATCTATCCCGCCACTAAGCCCCAAAACGACTTTTTGAAAGCCCCTTTTTTGCACTTCATCTTTTAAAAATGTTTGTATTTTGCTGATTGTATTTTCCATTTTTACCTCATTTTAGGAATCTTAAAAAAAATCGCTAGAAAAAATTTTAAGAAAAACTTTGCGAAATATTAGCCACAAAAGGTTAAAAAGTGCTAAAAACTTTAGGGCAGGTAATAAATATTTAAGTATTTTTTCCCTAACATACGAAGTTTGATTTAAAACAACGCAAAGGAGAATGTGATGTCAGAGAATGTCAAAAGGCGTGATTTTCTTGGTATGACGCTAGGAGGTGTCGCGGCAGCTGGTGCTGTAGCTTCCTTGTATGCGATGAAGCGCTCTTGGGATCCGTTGCCAAGTGTGGTTTCTGCGGGATTTACGATTGTAGATTTAAGTCAAGTCCAAGAAGGTGTGCTAAGCACGGTAGAGTGGAGAGGTAAGCCTGTTTATATCCTTAAAAAACAAAGTGGTGCTCCAAAGGTTGAGGGGCGCGATTTTGAAGTAAATGGGGCTTTATACACGGTTGGGATTCAGATTTGCACGCATTTGGGTTGTATCCCCGGCTTTGATGAAAAGAAACAAAGCTTTTTATGTGCGTGCCATGGTGGGCAGTTTGATGCTTCTGGTGTGAATAAAAAAGGCACACCGCCACCAAAACCTATGGAAATCCCACCTTTCAAACTTGATGGGCTTAAAATGGTGCTAGGCGAGGAAGGTCCTGAATACAAAGCGCTTAAAAATGCGTAGTCTAAGGTTTTAAGGAGCAAATAATGGAAGTAAGAAAAGCAGATGGTTTTGTAGATTGGCTTGATCAACGCATCGCGGTAAGGAAGCTTATCGAAGTGTTGATGACGAAGTATTGGATTCCAAAGAAAATCAACTTTCTTTGGGCGATGGGCGTTATTTTATTGGTGCTTTTTAGCGTATTGGTGGTGAGCGGGCTATTTTTGCTTATGTATTACAAGCCTGATACCAAACTTGCCTTTGACAGCGTAAATGATACGATTATGCGCGAGGTGGCGTTTGGCTGGCTGTGGAGACATATCCATGCAGTGGCTGCAAGTATGATATTTTTGATTATTTATATCCATATGCTTGTGGCGATTTATTATGGCTCTTATAAGCGCGGTAGAGAGATGGTGTGGATTGGCGGAATGCTACTTTTCGTGCTTTTCTCTGCTGAAGCGTTTAGTGGCTATATGCTTCCTTGGGGGCAAATGAGCTTTTGGGCGGCGGCTGTGATTACAAACTTGCCAAGTGCGATTCCGGGTGTGGGTCCTGATTTGGTTGAGTGGGTGAGAGGGAATTTTGTCGTGGCAGATTCTACGCTGACAAGATTCTTTATGTTGCATGTGTGCTTGTTGCCTATTATTATTTTGATGGTTATTGCGTTGCACTTCTACACTCTAAGAGTGCCGCATGTCAATAACGAAGAGGGTGAAGAGATTGACTTTGAAGCAGAAGCAAAGAAATACGAAGAAGGCAAAAAAGCAGAATCTAAGGTGATTGCGTTTTGGCCAGACTTCCTTTGCAAGGATATTTTCATCGTTAGCGTCTTTATGATGCTCTTTTTCTACCTTGTGTGCTACCACTTTGATTTTGCGATGGATCCTATCAACTTTGATCCTGCAAACAACCTCAAAACGCCAGCGCATATTTACCCAGAGTGGTATTTCTTGTGGAGCTATGAGGTGCTAAGAGGATTTTTCTTTAGCGCAGATTTGGGACTTGTGGCATTTGGTATCGCGCAAGTGGCGTTCCTTTTCCTTCCATGGCTAGATAGAAGTCCAGCTGTTGCGCCAGCGCACAAAAGAAGCGGGTATTTTGTATGGTTTTGGGTGCTTATTGTTGATTTAATCGTGCTTACAATCTTCGGTAAATTACCACCAGAAGGCATTAACAACCAAATTGGTTTGGTGGCTGCTGTAGGATTCTTAGTATGGGTGTTTGTCGCGCTACCTATTGTAACGATTATGGAAAGAAACAAGAATAAGGGGGCAAGGCAATGAAAGAGCTTAAAATATTAGTTATTGTAGGTGTCGTTGTAGGCATTTTGTATTGGGGTGTGGAGCCACTCGCGCATTCAGTATTCCACCCAAAAACTGCGCCTGTTGATTTTGCGTTCAATGATTTGCAAAGCATTGATTTAAGCAAGGGCGATAAAGACAGGGGCGAAGCGATTGCGACAGGAACTTGCATCGCATGCCACAATATCAAGGCGGCGGGCATTGATAATGGTCCATTGCAATTTGATGGCGGGAAAGATGGCAAAATCACTACGCCAGATTTATCCACAGCAGGCGCGATTTATGATGAGAAGTTCTTAGCAGCACTCATCATCGATCCCGTGCATGCGCTCAAGTTGGGGCATAAGTTTAACGATGAGAATCCATTCCCAATGCTTCCTTACGCGCCAGAAGGCGATGATATGGAGCAAGAAGTCGCAGACATCGTAGCGTATCTAAAGTCCATCGGTAACGCGTCTTTGAGAAATGAGGTGATTTATTCAGAAGAATACACCGCGCAAAAAGAAGCGCTTGCAAAAAGTGAGCTTTCAGATTCTAAGAAAGAAGCAATTTTGAAAGACTTAGAAGAGCGCTTGACAAATAAAGCAGTGTTCCATGATGCTTGCTCAAGATGTCATAATATCCGCTATGATGAGCCAAAGAGCGCGGAGCATTTAGCACAAGTGCTTATCAAACGCAATGAAATCAAAAACTATCTAGGTGCGGAGGCGCCAGATCTTTCGATGATTATCCGCGCTAAGGGTGAGCATTATTTGGAAGCCTTTATCAATAACCCGCAAAGGGTGGCGTATAGCGCGATTAAGCAGGCGATACTTGATTCTTTGGTTAATCAAAGGAAGGCTGAAGAAATAGAGAAAATCAATGTGGATTCTTCGCTAAGTGATAAGCAAAAGTTACAAAAAATCGCAGCAGAAGAAGAGAAAGACGCCAAAGCCTATGGAATCTCACTTCCTGAAAACACTGCAAAAAGCCCATGGCAAGAAGATGACGATTACACAAATCTTGCAAAAGAAATGGGTGTGATGCCTGTGGGGCTTTCAATGCCACGCGTTGGACTTACTGAGGAGTCTCAAGAGCGTGTGATTGCGTATTTGGAATCTGTTGGCGATTCTAAAAAGCAAGAGCGCGAAGCGCTTGGCGTGTATTTGATAATCTTCTTTGGTGTGATGAGCGTGCTTGCGTATCTTTGGAAGCGCAAAATTTGGAAGCAATTACACTGATTCCCTTTCTTTAATAAAAGCCCTGCATTTCCTACGAGGGGGGGGGCTTTATTCTAAAATTCTACATATTTTTTAATATTCTCTAAAGCTTTTCTTAATGTATTTGGCTCGATATAGGTATTTTCTTGCTGTGGGTGCATAGAAGTATCCGGGGTTTTTCCAATCATATAAAAATATTTACAACCTTTAGCAAGTGCAATATAGTGCGGGCAATTATCATGGTAGTATTCAGAAAAAAGTTCAAATAAAGTAGCATGTTTATTTAAAAAGATAGAATTTATAAGGCTTGATCCATGCATACCTGCTAATATCTTACATTCTTGCATAAGCTCAATTTGTTTTTGTATGCTTAAAGAATCTGGCAAGATAATCTCAAAGCCAAATTCTTTAAGTATTGCTTCTACTTCGTCATTATTTATAATATTGCGATTAGAATCTTTTGGGCGTGTGAAAAATATTTTGCGGGTTGGCAATATCGATGATTGTGATAAAATCTCAGCATATAAGTGTTTAATAAGACTAGGCTGGTAGAATATACGAAAATGCGTATATTTCCGATATTCAACAATTTCATATTCATTTAAAAGTGTTGGAATAATGAGTTCTTGCGCGAATATGAGATGACTTTTGGTTGCTGGGATAACTTGAGATTCATTAATTCCCAAAATTTTTGGTAATTCTTTTTGAAAAGAATAGTTTTGTGGCAAGATATAGAAATCCACTTTTTTCTTACTAAGGCGTATTTGGTAAAGTCCCATCATCACTTCATTAATAAAGTGTCCATAGTTATCCCCTACATCTCGTGTTAAAAGAGCTACGCTCCCACTTAGCTTTATAATTTTACGCGCATAAAAGGGGATATAAAACAATTTAAGCCAGTTTTTTGATAAGCGCAAGATACTTACAAGAGCCTGCTGTATGTTTGGATTTTTTGGGGTATCAAGTAGATGCGTCCTTAAATTAGTGTAAGAAAGCAATACTTTTTTACTTTTTGTGAAAACTAAATCTATATTTGTCCTTGCATAGGCTTTTGGCAAGGTGCGAACGATAAGTTTTTTTGTTTTATAAGTGTAGGGACGAAAAAATTGATGGTAGTTTCCAAAAACATCGGTAAGATGAAAGTTGGAATAATGAGGTTTGGAATCTATGGGATTTTTTTCAGAATCTACCCCCCCCCTTAAAGCTTTATTTAAAACTTCTGGCAAGGAATTTTCATTTTGATAATAAAAAAGTCCATTTCCACAAACCAACACATTTTCCTCATTCCATACGCAAACTTCTTCACTTATCTCATTATTTTCTTTTGCTTTGGTAAAGGTCGTGGTTTTAGATTGAAAAAATTTATTTAAAATTGGCATAAAGCCTCCTTTTTGATTTTGTGGCAAATATTACAGCATTTAAGCGGTTTTATTTTTCTAGTTTTCTGTCTTGAAAACCCAAAAAATTTAAAACACGATATGTGTTTGTTACTTTTTGTGGCATGGTTGGTTTGGTGTGAGATTCTCGCAAAGTGGGGATTTACATCAGAATCCACCAAAAAAATCAAAAAATTTGCAGTAAAAATCACCAAACACATATTGTATTTTTAAAAATTTGTGCCACAATTGCACTTACAAAATTATTTCATCACAAAGGACAAGATATGAGCAATATCATCGGATTCCCAAGAATGGGGCAGAATCGAGAACTTAAAAAAGCGCTAGAGGCGTTTTGGAGTGGCAAGTGTAGTCAAAGCGAGCTTGAAAGTGTGGCAAAAGAATTGCGCGCAAAGCACTGGGCGAAGCAAAAAAACCTCGAATATGTATGCGTGAATGACTTTAGCTATTATGATAATGTGCTAGATTTAGCCTATGCGCTTAATGCAAAGCCTGCGCGCTTCAAAAATGTGAGCGGGCTAGAGGGCTATTTTGCGCTAGCGCGTGGGGCAAAAGACGCCGTGGCATGCGAGATGACAAAGTGGTTTAACACAAACTATCACTATGTCGTGCCAGAGCTTAGCATTGATGATGAGTATAAAGCTGATGCGAGCAACATTATCGCGCAGTATAATGAAGCCAAAAATCTAGGCTATAACCCAAAAATTAGCCTCATTGGGCTTTTCACATTTTTTGGGCTTAGTAAGATTGTTAAGGGCGAGCCAAAAGAGGTGTTCCGCAAGGTTAAAAGCGCGTATTTGGATTTGATCGATGAGCTGGTGGCAAAGATTCCGGGCGTTGTAATTGAATTTAGCGAGCCGATTTTTGTGCGTGGTTGGGATAAAGAGCTTTTTGAGTTGCAATGCGTGTATGACAGGGGCGCGATTGAGTGTATTTATGATGTTATTGCCAAAAAGGGCGTGAAAGCCATTGTTAGCACATTTTTTGAACATAGCAAGGAATTTACCGAGATTTTGCTAAAAACGCCAATTTATGGTATCGGGCTTGACTTCGTGCATGGTGAGAAAAACCTTGAAAGCCTGCAAGCTATCGCAAATAGCGATAAGGTGCTTTTTGCGGGCGTGATTGATGGGCGCAATATTTGGGTGGCAAATTTGGAATCCAAACTTGCACTTTTAGAAAAAATCGCGCAAATTGTGCCAAAAAATAGAATCGTCGTAAGCGCGTCGTGTTCGCTTTTACATGTGCCTTTTGGCAAAGATGATGAAAACAAAATGGATAAAGAGATTCTCTCATGGCTAAGTTTTGCGCAAGAAAAGCTCATCGAGTTAGAGGTTTTGGAAGATCTCTTCAAAAATAGCGCGCCAAAGGCAGAATCTAAGGAATTTTTAGCGCAAAATAAAGCGATTAACTCTGCGCGCGCGAACTCTTCACGCACCAATAACAAAGCTGTGCGCGAGCGCGTGAGTGCAAATACTCTCAAAGCGCGTAAAGAAGATTTTGCGACGCGCATTAAGATTCAGCGCGAGAATCTAGGCTATGGCGATTTAGCCACGACAACTATTGGTTCATTCCCACAAACGCCGGAGCTAAGAGCATTGCGCCAAAACTACAAAAAAGGCGCGATTGATAAAAATGCCTATGATGAGGGCATCAAAGAATATATCAAAGATTGCGTGAAATTCCAAGAGGAAATCGGGCTTGATGTGCTCGTGCATGGCGAGCCAGAGCGCAATGATATGGTGGAATATTTTGGCGAGCAAATGGAGGGCTTTGTATTTAGCGCAAATGGTTGGGTGCAAAGCTATGGCAGCCGCTGCGTAAAGCCTCCTATTATTTTTGGTGATGTGAGCCGTCCAAAAGCGATGACGCTAGAGTGGAGCAAATACGCCCAAAGCCTCACGCAAAAGATTATGAAAGGAATGCTCACAGGTCCGGTAACTATCCTAAACTGGAGCTTTGTGCGTGATGATCTCTCGCGCGCGCAAGTGTGCGAACAAATCGCGCTAGGAATCGCTGATGAGATTGATGATTTGCAAAAAGGCGGGATTAAGATTATCCAAGTTGATGAAGCGGCGTTTAAAGAGGGCTATCCTTTGCGCGCGGAAAATATCAAAACCTATGAAGAATGGGCGCTTAAATGCTTCAAAATCTCCACTGCCGTGGCAGAATCTAGCACGCAGATTCACACGCATATGTGCTATAGCGAGTTTAATGATATCATCAAAACTATCGAAGCACTTGATGCAGATGTGATAAGTATCGAAACTGCGCGCAGTGGCAATAGCTTGCTAAAAATCTTTAAGCAAGTGGGCTACACACACGAGGTAGGTCCGGGCGTATATGATATCCATAGCCCGAGAATCCCAAGCGTAGAGGAAATAGAAGCGCAAATTAGGGCGCTTTTGGAAGTGCTGCCAAAAGAGCAACTTTGGATAAATCCAGACTGCGGGCTTAAGACGCGTAAATGGGAAGAGGTAAAACCAAGCCTTAAAAATATGGTCGAAGCGACAAAAGCGGTGCGCGCGAAGCTGTAAGGCGTAAAATTTAGAATCTAGTGTGAGGATTTAGTAGATTTTCGCGCGGGTGTAGGTTGTGAGCGAGGGCAAATTATCGGCACTGGGTGTTGGCAGATTAAAACGGGCGAACTAAAATTAAGAAAGCAAAAAGGCAGAAAATGGAAGCAAAAAATTTGAGTGTGGATTTAGAATCTCTCATTGCCAAACTCCACACCAACGCGCCATTTTTAAGCCTTGAAATCACTCCGCCTTTAAGCGGGAAAATCGAAGTAGATTCTATAAAAGAGCTCAAAAATTTAGATTATATTAATGCCTTTGTCTGCACGGATTCCCCGCTAGCGCGCTTTAAGCCCTCTTCCATTCTTAGCTCACTAAAACTGCAAAATTTCTTACAAAAGCCCCTTATTTGTACGCTTAGCATGAGAGATCGCAATTCTATCGCGCTTTGTGGCGATATTTTAGCGGTAAATGAACTTGGCGTGCGCGCGTTTTTGAGCCTCACAGGGGATTCTATCAAGCTTGGGGATTGCATAGAATCTAAAGGCGTGTTTGAGGATAATTCCTTGAAACTCGCGCGCATTATTGACACGCTAAATAGCGGCTATGGCATAAATCATAAGCCCCTAAGCGCGCCCGTGCAAAAAATCTATAATTTTCATGTCATTAATTCTTATGCAAACAATATGGAAAGCCTCAAGACAAAACTCGCCAAAAAGCTAAGCAATAGCGATGTTGAGGGCTTTTTCACCCAGCCTGTGTATGATGAAAAAAGCGGAGAGTTTTTGCTAAAAAGCCTAGAGCGGCTCAATAGCGAATATGGGCGCAAAAGCGTGCTTATTTTTGGTTTTTATCCTATTTTGAGCTACAAAACTGCACTTTTTTTGCGTGATAAATTGCCCGGCGTGTTTGTGCCAGAAAGCCTTATTGAAAGTCTAGAATCCGCTTCAAAAATTAGCAAGCAAGAAGAAGAAAAAGTGGGCTTTGAGCAAAGTGTGATTTTGCTCCAAAAACTCCAAAAGCTAAATAACAAAATCCACTTTATGAATCCACAAAAAATCGCGCTTTTTGCGCCGTATTTCAGGGTATAAGCGCTTTTCTCATGTGGATTTTTGGTGAATATGCGTATTTCAAGCAAAAAGCCATTGTGCGCGCATATAAATTTAGCGAGTTGCAAGAGGCATTTTGCAAAATCGAGCGCTATGCCAAAAAGCACTACGCGCTAGGCTATGTGGCGTATGAGGCGTGGCATGAAAGTTTTGGTTTAGAGCGCGCGTTGAACGTACAAGAAGTGCTAGATTCTCAAAAATTACCTTTGCTAGAATTTTATATTTTTTCTAAACGCAAAAAGTTAAAGCACATAGAATCTAAGCGCAAGAATTCCCCTCAACCCTTTGTCTTTGAGATTTTGCAAAATTTAGACTTTGCGCGTTACAAAAGCGACTTTGCGCGCATTAAAAATGAGCTAAAGGCGGGCAATACTTATCAAGTTAATTACACGCAAGAAATGCGACTTTTCACTCGAGCAAAGCCACTTGAACTTTTTTTCTCGTTAAAAAAGCGCCAAAACACGCGATATAAGGCGTTTTTAAACACCAAATACGCGCAGATTCTCTCCTTTTCGCCTGAACTTTTTTTTAAATTTAAAAATGGCTCAATCACGCTAGAGCCGATGAAAGGCACGATTACGCGTGCAAAAGACAAGGCGCAGGATAAGCAAAATAAAGAATTTTTACGCAAAGATAGTAAAAATATTTCTGAAAATATGATGATTGTGGATTTATTGCGTAATGACATTAGCCAAATTGCGCGCGTTGGGAGTTTGAAGGTGAAAAAACTTCTTAAAATCCGCCCTCTAAAAACGCTTTATCAAATGGTCTCAATCCTTAAGGCGCAAGTAGATTTTAGGCGGGATTCATTCCCGCGAGACGATACAATCAATGGAATAGGGCTATTTCCCATCTTTAACGCGCTTTTCCCCTGTGGCTCGATTACCGGCGCGCCTAAAAAATCCACAATGCAAAGAATCCAAATGCTAGAATCCCGCACAAGGGGCGTGTATTGTGGCGCGATTGGCTTAGTGCATAAGAAAAAGGCATGCTTTAGCGTGCCAATCCGCACTTTGGTGCGCTACAAACACGAGGATTTTTATCGCTATGGCGTGGGAAGTGGGGTTGTGTGGGATTCTGTGATGGAGGAGGAATTTAAAGAATTGCGCGCAAAATCGCACTTTTTATTTTCCACCACGCCTAAAAATACAGAAACTAACCAACCAAAAAACACCGAGTGTGAGCGTGCAACGCGGTGGAGCGGAGGCAAAGCGGAATTCACTATACAATCTAAAGGAATAGATTCTCAACAACTAAAAAACATTACAAAATCTACAAATCTTATCAACCAAAAAATACCGAGTATGGGCGCGCAAGCGAAGTATAAAGAAGCCTTAGCGGAACCGAGCAGGATTCACTCCCGCGAAGGCGATACAATTGATGGGATAAAGGGAATAGATTCTCAAGCCACAAAACAAGGTGACAGAATCTCAGATTCCCAACAACCAAAAAGCATAGAGTATGTGCGCGAAGCGGAGGCGAAGCGGGATTTATTCCCGCGAGACGATACAACAAATGGAATAGCCCTTTTTGAAACCTTTCTTGTTAAATGCGAAAATAACGCTTTTAGCGTATTTTTAGGCGCGTATCATTGGCAAAGATTACTGCAAAGCGCGCGCAAGCTGTTTAGCGATTTTGATAACTTCACACAAAACCCTACGCAAGCTTTTTTAAACGAAATAAAAGGCATCGCAAAGCCCCATGTAAGCGTACAAAACGCGCAGGCAATGCGTATAGAATTTCTCAAATCCTGCCTTATGGAAAATAAAAATATTTCACCCTTGCAAATCCCTTTTGCGTGGGATTTTGCGCCACAAAGTTTGGAAAATATGCTTAAAAAATATTTCACGCACACGCCACCGCCTGTGTTTATCGCAAAGCCCACACTTACGCAAAATGGTGCATTGTTGTTGCAGGTGCGCGATTTTCTTCCAACTGCTTCGCAAAATACCGCTTATCTTTCCCGCACGCGCCAAGATTCCCGCAATGACTTTTTGTATCACAAAACCACGCAGAGGGCGCATTTTGCAAAACAAGAGCATTTTAAAAATGTGGATTCTTTTGATGTGCTTTATTGCAATGAGAAAGGCGCGCTCACAGAAGGTGCGCGCAGTAATATTATTCTTTTGCAAGGAAAAAAGCTTGTGACGCCTTCAGTTGAAAGTGGCTTGCTTCCGGGCTGTATGCGCGCATTTTTGCTTGATTGTGGGATTTCAAAAGAGGCAAATTTAACAAAAGAAAATCTCAAACGCGCTCAAAGTATTTTTCTTTGCAACTCTGTGCGTGGCATTGTGCGCGTAGATCTCAAAAAATCCCCGCGCCTAGATTCTCAATATAAAGTAACACAGGGCAAAGCAACACAAGACAAGGCAAAAAGAGGCAAAGTGCGATGAAAAAACTCCTGCTTATTGATAATTATGACTCTTTTAGTTTCAATCTTTTTTATTATTTCTGCGAGCTTGGCGTGCGCCCTGTGGTGGTGAAAAACGACTTCGCGCCAAAGCTCACAAAAGAGGTGAAAGATTTTGTTGCGGATTTTGAATACATCGTAATTTCGCCCGGTTTTGGCACTCCAAAGGATTCTCTAATCTGCCTAGAAATTTTGAAAGAATTTAGCGCGCGCAAAAAGATTTTAGGCGTGTGTTTGGGTATGCAGTGTATCGCTTCTGTTTTTGGTGGCAAGGTTTCAGAGATGCCTTCCCCAATGCACGCAAAGAGCGCGCTTTGTGAGTTTAGGGAAAATGCGCTCACACGCGGGATTCCAAATCCTTTTAAAATCGGGCTATATCATTCGCTTTTTGTAGAGGAATGCGGGGAATGCGAGATTTTGGGCTTTGCAAAAATAGCCTTTGATACGCACAAAACAAAAGACATTCCTATGATTCTAAAACACAAGAAATATTGCGTCTATGGCGTGCAATTCCACCCAGAATCGCTTCTTTCAACCTATGGCAAAGAGCTTTTGCAAAATTTTTTAGCGCTTTAGATTGATGGCTTCTTTGACTAAGTCATCGCCTGTGGTGAAAGCCTTTGCATTCATCGAGTAGCCCCGCTGCATCACCACCAAATCAGTGAGCGCATTTCCGACATCGACATTGCTTGTCTCAAGGTATTTATACAGCACCGAGCCAAAGCGCAAATGCTGTCCATTCCAGCCAAGTAGCGGGCGTCCGCTGCTAATGTAGGTGTCGCCATCATTGCTAATCTCGCTCATTTCAAACATATTCCCACCGACTTTTTTCAAGCCTTGATCATTGACAAATGCCGAAATCCCCACGCGCCCAAAAGATTCAGTCGCGCCATTAGTGAAAGAGAGAAAAATAATACCATCTTTATCAATGCGCAAATCCTGCAAATGCCCTTCACTGCGTCCATCTTGTGTTGTGGCTAGGATTTGAGAATCTTGATAGAGCCTATTTGAGCTATGTTTTTCTGGCGTGCCAGCGAGATTGTAGCGCACTTGACGATTATCAAATTCAAGCACGATTGGCTCACTTATGGCGTTATTATTCGCATCAAAGCTTATCTCATGGCGCACTTCCTGCCCCACAGGGATAGCGCCATCTTTATCAAAAATCTGCGTGCGCACTTCCCAGCGCTCATTTTGCGGGGGTTGCGTGGTGGTGTTTGCGGAATTTATCAAATAATAATGGCTTTGAAGCAAAAACTTCGCCCCGCCCTCATCAAAAATTTCAATATTGCTCTGATAGCTCGGCACTTCCAAATACGCGCTTTCAAAGCTGTCATTATTAAGCGCTTTCCAGCCTACTAAGTCTTCGCGCGGATTTGAGTTCCCCTCCACTTGTCGCTCATACAAGCCCCCTTGAAACTTCACAATCGCTTTTGGCGCATAGCTTTGCGTGGCGTCATATTCTTGAGGCAAGGTGCGCGCAGATTCTGCGACTTCCCGCCAGCCACCTTCAGTTGGGCGTTGTGAGCCATTAGATTCTATTTTTTCATAGATTCTGCCTTCAAAGTTTGTCAGCTCGCCCACTTTATAGCTCGCATTTTCTTTCCATTCACCAAGCGCGCTAGAATCCACCACTTCCCAATTTGCCCTATCTTCAAGCGGATTGCTATTCCCGCCTGTCCCAAGATAGCGCAAAACTATCCCGCGTGTGTTGATAATATCGCCATTTGTGTATTGCTTGCTTTCGCTATAAAGGGAATCTACCCCACTTTTAAAGCTTTCATTGCTTCCAGAGATTCCGAGTTTTTCCGCGAGATTCCCACTTATGGTAACTTCGCGCGTGCTAAGAGAGGCATTGAAAAGCTTAAGCGCGATTTTTTGACTAATGCTTCCATCAGGCAAGCGTGAAAAATCTAGCCCAATGCCTGTGCGCTCTAAAAGCACATTTCCTAGCTCTTCAAAAGTGCGGAAGTCGCGCCCGTAGGTAAATTCATAATCTTCCTTGCGCCCATTATTTGTAATACTAACCTTAATCTTATCAAAAGTCGTGGCATCAAGCACAGAATCATTCGCGCCAAAGCCATTGATATCCGCACCCAAAAAGCGCGCCTCATCAAAGCGCCCATCATTGTCGCTATACACAAGCGCGGCATTGACGCTATTTTGCGTTTTATTTAGGTTGATGCTCGCACTCACTTCAGTCGTCGCCACAGGACGATAGTACAAATCTTGTGGAATCTGCAAAGGTTTGAGATTCCCAGTTGCGAGGTTGGCGAAGTCCTCGTCGCTATTGTTTGTGGAGGTGAAAATATTATTTTCAATCTTGCCTAAATCCACGCCATACATATAATACCCGCGGGAATTGACAATATAGCCTTCCCCATCGCGTGTAAAAGCGCCATCGCGTGTGAAGTAGGTTTTTTGGTGCGATTCGTAGCCATCATCATTGATGACAAAGGAGCCACCTTTATTTTCGCCTACGACAAACCAGCCTTTGCCTTCATACGCTACATTAAATTCGCCATCACTTGCTTTGTAGCTTCCGCTTTTGGTAGAAATGGCATTGCTTGCTTTTGTCGCGCCGTAGTTGAAGTCATTATTTATCGGGGAATTTGCATTTAGAGAATCCATCGTGCTAGCAAAAAGGCTTTCAAATTGCGGTTGATTTTCTCTATAGCCGATGGTATTGACATTTGCGATATTATTAGCAAGAGAATCTAGCCCAAACTGATGTGTTTTAATCCCGCTGTAGGAGTTTATCATCGTCCCATTCATAGCCCATGATCCTTGTTGTAAAACTCAATCGCGCTTTGCATTGGCAAAATCATATCGCCCATTCTTAGCATTGGCGCGCCTTTGTCAAAAATAATGCTTTGCACCTCGCCCCTGCCAACGCGCGCGAGGTGGTATTGGCTTGTTTTTGGATCAAGATTGTATTCTGCGCGCACATTGTAGCTTCCAGATTCTAGCTGTTTGCCATTTTCATCAATGCCATTCCATTCAAACTCGACATAGCCCTTTTTGCCTTCAAAGTTTTTGAGCGAAATTGTCTTAACCAGCTCATTTTGTTGGTTAAAAATTGAAACCTTAGAATCCCCTCTGCTTGTATCAATCGCTTCATCAAAATAGATTTGAAACTTCACAGATTCCCCAGCGCTTAGGTTAATGCCAAAAACATCAGTTTCTGCGATTTTGCCTATCATTGAGACAGAGTTAAGCGCATTTAGCCCAGCCATTGCGGCGTTTGAGCTTGCGGTGGTTTTCATACCTTCATTGAGAGATTCCAAAGATTCTTTCATTTTGGCTTGAAATTCTTTTAATTCTTTGTTGGTTTCTTGCGTAGATTTCATCGCTTCAGCGACTTCTACCATTGTTTTTTTATTTTGTTCTTGCATCTCTACTTGCGTGAGTTGGGCGGTTTGGGTGATGATTTTATCTGTTTCCATCGGCGCGGTTGGATCTTGATTTTTGAGCTGTTCTAAAAATAGGCGCATAAATGCGTCATTATCAAGCTCGTTGATATTTTTTGGATTTTGTTTTTGCTTTTCAATCTTGGCAGTTGCGCCTGTCACTTCAGCTAAATCAATCGCCATCTAATCGCCCCTTTTTTATCAAAATATCAAAATTTACGCATAGCGCGGGATACGCAAATGCATCGTATTTGGCATATTTGCGCTTGTATCATCATTTTCTAAGCCATTTTCATTCCGCGCAAGATTTGAGTCTTGATTGCGCTCGTTTTGCCCTTGTCTGGCGTTTTCCCCGCCACTTTGAGAAAAGCTCAAATCCACATTTTCAAAGCCAATTTGCGCAAGATTCGTGCGCAAATCCGTTTGATTTTGCATAAAAAGCGCGATTGCTTGCTGGTTTGAATGCACTTGCACATGCAAATCTTTGCCTTTTTTAGAAATGCTCACTTCAAGCGTGCCGAGATTTTGCGGATTGAGCTCTAGGGTGATTTTGGTAAGCGGGGGCTTATAGTTTTGGATCTCTTGGTAAAGATTTGAGGCAAAATTCCGCACAGATTCCCTAGCAAGCGCGGTGCGATAGGCAAAAGGCGTGATTGTGTGCGCCCTTGTTGGTTGCATATTTTGCGCATTTTGCGTAGTTTGCGCGCTAGATTCTTTTGTGGCTGTTTTTTCCTTTATGCTTGGTTTTGTGCTTTTGCCTTCTTCAGCGCTTTGGAGCTCTAGGAGAGATTCTAAAAACTCTTTATTGCTAGAATCTTGCACTTGCTCAAACTCATTTTGCACACTTTGCGTAGTTTGTGCGTTTTGTTGTTGGCTTCCTTGCTTTGGATTGCCACCTTGTTTGGAATCTTGTGTTTTTGGCTCGCTTGTTTTGTGAGATTCTTTGCTTTCATCATTTTGTGCCTTTTTTGGCTTTGGCGTTTGTTCTTTTGACTTAGCAAGCTCTTTGTTTGCGAGTGGAGCTTTGTTTTCGCTAGATTCTAGCATATTTGCAAGGAGCGCTTCTTTTTGGCTTATTTGAGAATCCATTTGTATTTGTTCGGTTTCTTCATTTGTAGCCTGCGCGCTATTTATGCTAGAATCTGTGCTTTTTTGTGATGATGCCTGCGCGATATTTGCATTTTCCTGCGCTTTTTTTGGCTTTTCATTTGGTTTTTCATTTTGGGCAGTTTGTGTTTTTGTGTTTTTAGAATCCTGCGTAGATTCTTTTGTCGCGCTAGTTTGCGTGCTTTTTTGCTTTTGTGCGCTTTTTATTTCTTGCAAAGGATTTTTAGAATCTTGCGCTAGGCTTGTTTCCTTATCCTGTGGCAAATCAGCATTTTTTTGCATTGCAGGAGTTTTCGCCTCTTTTGTAAGCGCGCTAGATTCTGTTGCTAGGGCTTGTGTGGCTTGTGATTTTTCTTGTTTTGGCGTTTGCTTTGTTTCTTGTTTAGGCTCTTGCTTAGATTCTGGCACTCTTTTAGGTTTGGGCGCGCTAGATTCTTCTAAGGTTTGAGAATCTTTTTGCAACGCAGAATCTTTTTGCACCTTTTGAGCGCGCTTTTCTTGCTTTTTTGTCTTTTGCGCTAAATCCGCTGGTTGCGCGACTTCTTGCGCATCTAGGGACTTTTGCTCTGCTATTAGCTCTTTTTTATTGAGCGTTTTAATGTTCTTATTAGCTTTGTCTGGGTAAGTCCTTTTGTCCAAGTAGCGCGCTTAAGGAGGGTGTGCCCTCATCTTTTTTGGCTTCCTCATAGATATTTGAAATCTTGCTTGTGATATTTTTTGGCTTTCTTACGCCACGATTGATAACCGCCACACGCTCTTCCTTGCTTTCAAACTCATATTCAATCTTTTGTGTGGCTGAAAGTGGCTTAGGTTTTGGCTTTGGCGCAACTTGTGTTTGCAGACTTTCAGATTCTGTCTCTGCGCTTATTTTTGCTGGATTGAGATTTTGCTCTTTTGCGAGGTTTAGCACATCTTCAAGCGTTTTTGGATTTTTAGAATCTAGCTCTTTTTGCTCAAGCTTATTTTGTGGCTCTGGGAGCTTTGCTAGCTTGATACGCGCATTTTGTGTTGTATTTTGGTTTGGCGTCTCTTTTTGCGCCTTAGATTCTGGCGCGGTGCTTAGGGCTTGCGCTAGGGGATTGAGCGTTTTTGTGCTTTGGGTTGGATTTTGTGTTTGCGTGAGCGCAGTTGTGGGCTTTGCTTTAGAATCTAGCGCATTGCTTAGGCTAGGCTTTTGAGATTCTAAAACTTCTTGCGCGCCTTGAGTAGCGCCCTTTTGAGCGTTTGGGGCTACTTCGCTTTTTTGCGCTTGTGCCTCATCTTGCGCTTGTTTTAAAAACTTTTTAAAATCCTCTTTTGGCACGCTATTTTTTGTACTTTGTGGCGCTTGTTGCGCACTTGCTTGAGAACGCAAAACATCTTCTATCATTTTTTGCCTCCATTAAAATGGTTATTTTTAAAAGAGACAAAGCAAAAGATATTCCCTAAAGCTTTTTTAAAGACTTGGCAATGCGCTTAAAATTATCACAATAATTCCGCTTAAAAACACCCATACAGCGCTTTTTCGCTTACCTTTGCAAAATTTTGTCGCCACTAAGCCAGAGAGATAAAAAATAAGAAGTGAAATGCTAAAGCACACCGCCACAATGTCAAAAAACGGCGTGTTTGAGCTCACATGAAGCCCTAGCATAATGCCAAACAAATTGCGCTTTAGCACCATAAGGCGGTAGTATGGCTCTTTTGTCTGCTTGTCAAACGAGCCATACGCCACTATATGATAGCCCAAAGTCCCCATTCTCACCGCACCAGATTCATAGACTTCAAACTCTGTGCTGCTTGGCATTGGTAAATTGTGGGAATCTAAAACGCTTTTGATAAACGCTACTTCTTCGCCGGGCTTTGGCAGGCGCTCAATCTCCAAAAACTGCGCCTTACCCTCCCATGTATGCTCCAAACCACAAATCGCCACAACGCCCGTGATGATATACAGCACAATCGCGGGCAGAAAAAAGATGCTCAAATAGGTGTGGATCCACATCCAGCTTTTTTTATTCATAACGCGCCTTTGGGGGTTAGAAGTCAAAGCTTACATTGACATAATAGCGTCTGCCATCTTGCACGCTTGGACCATATAAATTGACATATCGATCTGTAAGCACTCCGTTATTGTTTATATATTGAAAATTATTAGTTTTGTAAAAATCCACATTTAGCAAGTTATAGATTCCCGCATCAACGCGTAATTTATTCTTTCTCCCTAAGTCAAAGACATAGCTTGCGCCGAGATTGAGTAAAGTGTAAGGTTTGTAATATTGCCCGCCGAAAAATTCTCTAATCGCAGGAATATTACGATAGGTGCTTGTGAGCGAATAATGCGAACTATATAGCCCTTGCAAATAGACATTAAACTTTTCATAAGTGTAAGAAAGCTTTGCAGAAAATTTATGTATCGGCATAAGGTAGAAGTCATTGCCATCAATTTGCGTGTTGCGCGTAAGGGTGTAATTCATATCAAAGCCCACGCCAAAAATAGGTTTAATCCCAAAGCTACTTTCTAAGCCATAACTACGCGCATCAATAATGTTTGAAAGCATATAGCAAGTGCCTGCAGGATTTGGGCAAACAGGGCTAATATTTGCGCCTGTGCCACTAATAGAGCCTACCGCATTTTTAAAATCTGTATAAAATCCTGTCAGTGAAAAATCGATATACTCATTATCAAACATAGTGCCAAGCTCATAGCTTATAGAGCTTTCTGGTTTTAGTTTGGAATTCCCAATCGCAGCGCCCCAAGAAGCCACACCACGCACAGCATCGCTAGATTCGCTAATTGAAGCGGCGCGATAGCCTGTCGCAACACCCCCTTTAATATTCCAAGAATCTGTAATATTATAGACTAAATACGCGCGAGGTGCGAGGAATGAACCAAATTGATCGCTAAAATTATAACGCGCACCGGCTGTGAAAATAAGTGGCTCAAAAATCTGCCATTCATCTTCTGCATAGAGCGCTAAGGAATTGCGGTATTGATTAAGCTTATTAAGTATGGAATCTTTGTAATGCTCCAAGCGGTATTCCGCGCCAAGATTTAAAATATTAGAATCCCACATGGTGAGATTTAACCTCGAGCTAGCAATAAAGTCATTTGCCTCTACGGTGCGATTTGCGCCATTTTCTAGCAATACACCTGTATTTGCCCAGCGCAAATATTGCAAAGAATTTTTCCAATTTCCAAAGCTATAGTCCCCACTATGCACGACATTTGCATTAATATTTTGGATTCCAATAGAATCTTTTGCTTGAACCCCTCTAATGCCTGTAGAGGTTATCGGATTAGCATAATCCAAAAAGGCATAGTCAATATCCGCATAAATGAGATTTTGAGAATCCGGAGTGTAGCTTAGGCGTGCGCCATAGTTTTGTAAAAAGTATTTAAAAGCTGGCGTGTAAGCTCCGCGCGAAGGTGTGATAACTTGCCCTAAATTATCCCTCACCTCGCCCGGCGCGCCGTGGTGGATAGTTTGTGCGCGCAATGCCAAGCCTACTTTGTCAGACAAAGGACCGGCGAGATAGATTTGTGGTTGCAAAGTAGAGCCTTGCGCGCTAGATTCTGTAATAATGCTACGCAAGGTTACATTCCCGCCCCATTCCTTTGGCACGGGCTTTGTGATGACATTGACCACGCCACCAAGCGCATCAGAGCCATACAGCGTGCTCATAGGACCACGGATAACCTCTATACGCTCAATCGCGCTTGTCGGAGGCATAAAGCCATTATACACATTAACCGAAATGAGCTGCGCGTTCATCGAAGTTTGACGCATACCATCAATCAGCACAAGCGTGTAAGCCGAGCTAAGCCCGCGCATAGAGATTGAGGGTGAAGCAGAGCTGTTGTAAGAGACATTAACGCCGGGCAAAAACTCTAGCGCCTCGCCAAGCGAGCGATAAGGGCGCCTTTGCAAATCCTCTTTATCCACCACGCTAACACTTGCGGGCGCGTCCATGATGTCTTTTGCCTGTCCGGCGGTGGCGGTGACTACGGATTTTTCCAAACGCACATTTTGGATATTTTGGGATTCTGGAGATTTTTGCGAATCTGAAGAATTTTCAGCTGAAATTTCTTGCGAATGAAGGAAGCTAAAAGTGAGAGATATTGCTATTAAAGCGATAAATTTACTATTGCCCCCCCCCCATTTAGGCTTTTTCTTATAACACTTATCATAGTGAGAACTCCTTTTAAAATAATTTGCGCGCGCATTATAATGCTTTTTTGAAAAAAATCAAGTATGGAATAAAAAATTTGCTTGCAAATTTTTACTTAGAATCCAAATGCAGTGTGCGGCACGCACCCTCAAAAAAGCGTTGTCGGGGGTGGGGGATTGATAAGGGGGAGGGGAGCGAGCTTGCTAATTCAAGCCCCCTCCCCCTTATCGAACAAATACATTTTAAGAATCTAAGTAAGATTGAGCGAAGCTAGGGGGATTCTGAAAATATAGAATCTTAAAATCTAGCCATTGCAAAGATTCTAAAAATGGATTGCTTCGCTAACGCTCGTAATGACAAATATTCCGCACGTCATTGCGAGGATTTGAAAAATCCGAAGCAATCTATTTTTAAAAAAACACTTTTAAAAATCTAAAGTTTTAAATCCTGTTTAGATTCCAAAAATCTCAACTTATTTCTAATTTCTTAAATTCTCTTTGTCTTATTTTTCAGAATCCCTTGCTCTCACTTCCTAAAATTTTTTAGATTCTCTAAAATTGTTTTTTCACGCAAAAGGTCGCTCCCCTCTCCTCACTCCCCCCGCGCCAGAAAAGCTCCGCGCTTTTCTTCTCTCGGGGGGAGAGCCTCGCTATCTCCCTTGCTAGAAAAAAATCGGGCATTGGCACTTCTGCCAATGCTAAATCACCGCTTTTTTTCACCACGCAAGGGGCGAGAATAAGGGTTACGCTTGCACGTAACTTGAATTCCTTTATTCCATTTTATTTGCATTTTGCAAGGTTATATAATCTTTTGCTTTTTGTATATTTGGCTTTCTGCATGAAAGGTGCGTGTATAGCGATAATTCATTGCTTATGCCAAAGAGAGATTTTTTTATATCGTCAAAGAAAAATTGGCATACCTCAATAATTTCCTGCTGTGTATTCACATGTTCGTAATTCATAATAACATCATAATTTAGCCCATATTTGTGGTGAAATTCAAGTCCTGTAGTTGCCTTGTAACCGAGTGTCCAAAGGAATCTTCCTTGTGAAGGGATAGAGGCTGAAAACACGCCATCATCTGCTAAAAGTAAGCAAGAGTATGCCACAACTAGCGGTAAATCTAAAATATGTTCCAAAACTGCTGATGAAATGATTCTATCATAAAGTGCAGAGTCTGCTGTTTGTGAGGAGTGAGGATTTGTAGGTGTGGGGTTTGGTTGATTAGCATTAAAGAAGTATTGCCCCCCCCCTTATTTGCGTTTTTAGTACGCCATATTCACTAGCTACTTCTGCGATATCATTATAGACTTTATGCACTTTTGAGAGATTGGGAGAATCTGCATAAAGAGATGAAAATGGCTCAATGACATCATAATGCGAAAAATCACTTTCAAATTTTAGCTGATTGAGCGTTCCAGCACCTATTTCTAGCGTTTTATGTCCTCGCAAACCTTTTGTATCTTTTGCGATTTTTTTGTGTAGCCACTGCTCCATTTTTTGTGCCAATCCACTTGCTGTGGTTTCTCCATTGCGATTACTTTTATAAAACTGCTCATAGATTTCTTGGTATTCTTTAGGTAGCGGATTGCGCGTTTTTGGGAATTTTTCAAACATTCTAGTTCCTTTGGGTTTTTTATTTTCTTTAAATCTTAAACTTCTCCAAGTGCATTTTGAGCGTTGTGGAAATCTGCTCTAGCGCCATGCTGGCTTGTGCGTTTTGCTCCATAAGGTCGCTTGTAGTTTTGGAATTTTGCGTCATATTGCTAATATCCGCGCTAATCTTACTCATCGTAGTGACTTGACTTTGGCTTGCCTGCGCGACATCTTTTGCCTTTGAGAGAGAATCTGTGGCTTGTGTGTAAATCTCCTCAAGTATTTGCGTCGCTTCATTTGCAAGCTGCAAGCCCTTTTCCACCTTTGGCATCGCGGCTTCCATCGACTCCACGCCTGTTTGCGTTTCGCTTTGGATAATCTGAATCATCGCCGCGATTTCTGAAGTGGCTTTTTGCGTCTTTTCAGCTAGCTTTCTTACTTCATCTGCCACGACTGCAAAGCCCCTACCATGCTCGCCTGCGCGCGCTGCTTCAATCGCGGCATTAAGCGCTAGCAAATTCGTTTGATCGGCAATATCTTTGATAAGCTGGGTTGATGAGCTAATATCTTGCGCGTGTTGGTCAAGCGATTTGATATGCTCGCCCGTCTCGCTCACAGCTTCTGTGATTTTTTCAATCTCGCTTGCTGTAGCCTGCACAGATTCTCGTCCTTTTTGCGCTAGATCTGTCGTGCGCGAGGAGTTTTCTTCGGTTTGTGTGGCGATATCTGCGACATTATTTGTGGTGTTTGAGAGATTTTGTATTACTTGAATAAATTTATGCGCAAACTCCACTTGCTCATTTGACACCTTGCTTGCAGATTCTGAAGATTGCGCTACTTGCTCGGCGCGCAAATTGAGCTCTTTTGCATTATTGATAAGCTCATGCATAAGCGTTTTAAGCTGGCTTTGCATTTTATCAGCTGCATCAAGGAGGCTATCTGCGGCTTTTGAAGGGATAGTTTGGCACAAATTCCCCTGCGCGATGCCTCGCATAATCGTTGCCGCGATTTTAGGCTCACCACCAAGGAGCGACATAAGATTCCTAATGATGAAAAACGACACGCTAACAGCAAGGATAATCGCCAAAAGCACCAGCCAAAACATCACCACCAAATAAGTAGAAACCTCGCTTTGCGCGAGTTTGTTTGCTTCAAGATTCTTTTCCTCTTGATAGTCGATAAACTCATTTATCACCGCAAGCCACTGCACAAAAAGCCCGCGCACTTGAGAATCTAGCAATCTGTTTGCGCTCTCAATATCGCCTTTGAAAGAAAGTTCGATGAGATTTTTAATAAGTGGCATTGCTTGAGATTCTGTTTGTTTAATGCGCGCGAGAATCTCTTTATCTTTAGAATCTACCATATTTTCTTGCTTGAAAATCTCGTCCATTTTTTGCGCACTTTGCGCGTAGTCGTCTTCTAACTTTTGGATAAGGCTAAGCGTTTGTTGCATCGCTTTTGTGTCGCTTTGCAAGAGCAAATCCCTTACCCCGATACTTCTATCATGCACGCTTCCGCGGAAGTCGATTGCGTAGCGTTGCTTGACGGAATTGACTTGATTGATTTCCTCGAGTATGTGAGAGATACCATTGACTTTGACATAACTCATAACGGCGATAATAAGCATCAATACGCCAAGTATGCTAAACCCACAAATGAGCTGCATACGCACCGACAAACTTTTCATACAAAAACTCCTTTATGTTGTTTTGAGTGTTTTTAAATCCTTGAGTAAGACAGGCAAGCCGATGGCAATACCTGAAAAAATGATTAAAATAATACCAAAAAATGTTGTGATATTTGGTAATAAATCGCCAAGCAAGATTCCTAAAATCAAGCTAAACACTACGCGTGTATAGTCGATAGGCGCGACAATCCCAGCAGGTGCAAGGATATAGGCTTGCGTCAAAAAATACTGCCCAAAAGTCCCAACAAGTCCCATAATGAGAATCCACAGCCACTCTTTCATATTTGGCATAATCCACAACGCTTGAGATTCTGGAAATATAAAAGGTTGCAAAAATACTAAAATAAGACTTACCACGCTCATCACCACGCCAAAAGAAAGCACGATAATATTTCCATCAAAATACCCTCTCAAACCCCTAAGGCTAATAAACGCAAGCGCTGTGCCAAGCCCGCTAAAAAGCCCTAGCAAAACATTTAGCAAAGGAATAGAATTAAAATTCGGATCGCAAATAAGCACAATCCCGCCAAAGCCAATCATACTCATAAAAAGCACGCTGATTTTGACATTTTCTTTCAAAAAAAGTAGAGAGATAAGCACAATAAAAAGCGGGCTTGTCTGCATAAAAGTGCTTGCTACGCCAAGTGGGATATGCGCGATATTGTAAAAAAACGCAAGCATACTTAGCCCGCCAAAAAGCGAACGCAGCGCCAAAATCCCCCAGCCACCTTTTTTGTGTGTCCTTTTTGGTGGTTTGTAAGCAAAAAAAGCCAAAAGCAAAAGCACCATCACAAACGAGCGAAAAAAGATAATCTCAACCGCGCTAAGATTGAGCGAGAGAATCTTCACGCACGCATTCATAAGCGCGAAGAAAAATGATGATGCCAGCATGCAAAAAATGCCAATGCTTATTGAGGAATATTGCTTCATAGCCTGCCTTCAGGGATTTACGCCATAGATTGATTTATGCGATGGGGTGATTTACGCGATACTTTGCTGATAGCCTTTGCCCCAAGATTCTAGACTTTTTAGCACCAACACAAGGCTTTCACCTAGCTCTGTAAGGCTATATTCCACCTTTGGGGGGACTTGCGCATAAATTTTACGCTTGATAATGTTCGCATCTTCTAGCTCGCGTAGATTTTGAGTGAGCACTTTTTGTGAGATATTTTGATTTTTTGTTGCACAGATACTGCGTTGCAATTCGCCAAAGCGCTTTTTTGTGCCGATTAAATCGCGGATTATAAGAAACTTCCATTTATTGCCTATGAGATTTAGCGTCGTTTCGACCGGACATGGTGAAAAATAGGGATTTGTTTGCATTTTTGCTCCTTTTAAAATCCAAAATTACAAAAAAATAACGGCAAAATTCTACTACAAGATTCTAATTTTTCAAAAATTTTAGGCTAAATTTTTCCCTAAAAATCGCAATAGTATCAAAAAAGTTCTTATGTTATAAATTTATGCCTACTTGTTTTTTGTAATTAACTGCTATAAAATTTCGCCATTCATTTCTTAGGCGCAAAGCCCAAAAATGAAAAATACAAAATTTACAAAAGGAGTTCTTATGAACAAGTTACATAGAAGAGGTTTTTTGAAAGTGAGTTCGCTTTATGCAGGCGTGCTATTTGGTATCAATCTATTTGGCACACAGGCTTTGGCGGGGGATTCTCAAGGATTAGGTAAAGCACAGCTAAAAGTTGCAGTGCTTTCAGCAAGTGGGCGCGCAGGCAAGCTCATCACACAAGAAGCGTTGGCAAAAGGGCTAAGCGTTACAGCATTTGTGCGCGATAGCAAAAAACTAGCTGACATTAGCAACGCAAATCTAAAAGTCGTGCAAAAAGATACTTTTTCACTAACTGCAAGCGATTTGAGCGGATTTGATATCATCATCGATGCTTTTGGTGAGTGGCAAAACTTAGAACTTCACAAAAAGCACCTTGAGCATTTGGCTAGCGTGTTAAAAGGCAATAACGCAAAATTCCTAATCGTTGGCGGTGCGGGCAGTCTCTATATGGATAAAAGCCACACTACACAGCTAATCGATACACCAAGCTTCCCAGATGAGTTTAAACCGCTTGCAAGCGCGCAGGCTGAAGGGCTAGAGTTTTTACGCACAGGCGCTATCACAAATTGGGTGCATGTTTCCCCGCCAGCAGACTTTGTATTTGACGCACCAAAAAGTGGCAAATATAAAATCATCGGCGAAGAGTTTGAAGTAAATGCTAAAGGCGAGTCAAAAGGTAGCTATGCAGATTATGCTGCTGCGATGATAGAAATCGCGCTTGATCCAAAATACAACAAAGAGCGCGTAGGCGTCATCGGGCTGTAAGCTACAAAGCAAACTTAGGAAATATAAAGGCTAGAAAGCGGTTGCAAAGCTAAAGGGCGCAATGCCCTTTACATTGAGCTTTACCACTGCTTTTTGTGCGGATTTAATTTTTGAGAATCCGCACACTTTCCGCACACTTGAGAGTATTAAAAATGCCTCTTAAAAACGCTTCTAAAAAACGCTTCCCAAAAATATCTTTATTAAAAAATGAAAATCCCAGAATCCTAAGCATATATTTTCATTACCTTTGGCTAATTTTTCAGAATCTTCTAGCGAGATTCCAAAAATATAATAATAGTTATTAAAAATTAAGCTAATTTTTACCCTTCGTATTTTATAAATCCACTTTTAAATTTCAGATTTTTAGGAGCATACAATGTGTAAGCGCAGAGGTTTTTTACAAAAAATAGCGTATTCTTTTTTGTGCGTTGGTATGATTGAAGGGGTTTTCGCAGAGGCTTTGCAAGAAAACAATCTAATAGAAAGTAATCTACTGCCCCCCCCCCACAATACAATCTCAAAGCCAAACAAACTCTTCTAACTTAGCAGATTCTCAATCTCCACAAGAGACAATCCGACTAAACAAATCCACCGCCACCGCCACCGCGCAAAGTGGCGATATAGATTCTGACATGAGCAAAAATATCATCGTCATCACCAAAGAGCAGATTCAAAACAAAGGCTATCAGAATCTAGAGCAAGCCCTAGAGCATCAACCTTTTATCAACTTCGTAGATACAGGCTTTGGACGTAATATCGACTTAAGAGGGCAGGGCAAAGATGCCAATCGCGCGGTAAAAGTCCTCGTCAATGGCGTGCCTATCAATAGCCTTGATACCATTAGCGGAGTATCCGCGTTTAATAACATAAACCTAGAAGATGTAGAATCTATCGAAGTTTTACCCGGTGGCTCAAGCGTGGTGTATGGCAGCGGTAGTCGCGGAGGCGTGATAAATATCAGCACCAAAAAGCCAGATAAAGACTACCTAGAAGTGATAGCCAAAGGCTCAAGCGCAGAAGCGCTAGGCTTGCAAGGCGGGGGCTTAAGCATACTAGGGGGTAAAAAGATAGGGGACAAACTCTTTGTCTATGGGAGCGTGGGGGCTAGCTATGTGCCCGGACCTAGAAATACAAATATTCGCCCACCGGTGCAAATTAGCTCTTACTCTAACCAACCAAGCCAATCGTATTATGATAGTTCAGCCACTCGATGCCCTGATTATGTCCCCGGTGCAGATGGCAGTATAACAAATAATGGTGTTATAATCGCACCCTCATGCTTGAGACTCGGGGAGCAAAAAAATGCTAAATATCTAAACTACCATGACAACGCGATAAATATCACCGCGCAAATCGGCATAAACTACGATATAAACGAGAATCAACGATTAGAATTCTCCACCAACTACGCGCATAATAGACTAAAAAGGATTCCAACATATTTGCGTGCTGCAAACTACTACTGCGTGGCAAATCCAAACTATGACCCAAATGCTAGTTTTAGTCTCACAAGGAATAATCCATATATTTGTAATAGCCAAAGCGCAGGAATCGCCGCTGGTTTGAATGGAATATATGATGTGAGTTCTGATACTTTAAAAGACTTCCGCTATTCTAATAGCTATGAATATGTGGGTATGAGTGTGGATACGCTCACTTCCTCACTTCGCTATATAAATGCGATTAGCGATTCTCTAAACTTTGATACGCTTGCCTATTATCAAATGAATATCATTAGCTACAATGACTACTGGCAAGATGGCTTACTGCCTACAATGTATAGCACGCTAAATGGCTCAAGCTTTGCTAATCATGGAGCGGGGCTAAACTTCAAGCTAAAGCATGAGACTTCGGCAAATAAGCTTATCATAGGGCTTGATAACTCTCTAGGCTATGCTAGGCGTAATATGGTGATGGATTCTATTTTGGCAGATTTTAACGCGGCACTTTCTAGTTATGTTACCACTACTAGAGCAGGACAAGTAGGCATAGCCACCACCGCGCTAAATACCGCGCTAAAGACAAGCATTAGCCCTTATGTGTATGATTCTTATGAGTTTGCTGATTGGTTTGAGCTAGGCGGTGGAGCTAGGTTTGAGTATAGTCATTATCGTGTATCAAACGCGCAAACAATGAGGCTAAATAACACTGCAAATATGAATCTAACTACAAATGACTTAACGCAAAATCTTGCAGGACTCAATGATACACAATTGCAAAGCTTTATGCAAATGATGGCGCAACCATGGACAGGCTTAAGCCTTAACCCAGAGGAGACGGACTTTAATATAGGGACAAATCGCTACAGCTATGCTTTAGAAGTCGTGCCAAACTTCAAATACTCAAACACAGGAAATGCCTATATCAAAGGTGAGCTAGGATTTATCAGTCCTTCGCCATTCCAAATGATAGATGCCGACCCAGAATCTGAAATAAATCAAGGTGGCTCAAACGGGACGGCAACCGGTGTAAATCTCCTAAAAAATACCTTTAACAACCTAAAGCCAGAGCGCTACCTTACTGCCGAGCTTTCATGGAAAGATACTTTTGCGAAGTCATTCTTTTTCTCCACGACTGCGTTTTATACGCATACATTTGATGAGATTTTCCTAAATCAGACAAGCGGAACGATGAGCTTTGTGTATCGTAATTTGGGACAGACGCAAAGGGCTGGATTTGAGTTTTTAGCAAGGCAGGGATTTTTTGAGAATAGATTAAGAATCTTAGAATCCCTTAGCTATGTTTGGACAAATATTTTAAAAGCAGATTCTAATCTAATGAGTAATTATAACAGCGTGTATGCAAACTTCGCGCTGGAAGGCTCGCGCGTGCCTTATGTGCCGGATTGGAAAGCGACACTTGCGCTTGAAGGGGACATACTAAAAAGCGCATCGCAAGTGCTAAGCGCGAATGTCAATGCGACCTATACCGGCGAGGCGTATAGTCTCTATGTAAGCAAAATCGATGGAAACTACGACAGGACAGAGCAAGAGAGTATCTATAGCGTGATGAATAAGGGCGGGTATTTCTTGCTTGACTTTGGGCTGACATACAAGAATGCTAATGGGCTGGGTGCGAGTATCGGCGTGCGCAATGTGCTTGATACATTTTACAAAACCTACCAACAACGCTACTACTACTATCCCGGAATGGGCAGAAGCTACTATGCGGAAATAAGATGGAAGTTTTAAAAGGGCGGTTTCGTCATTGCGAGGATTCTATAAAAATCCGCGCCTAGCGCAAACCCAACCGACAATCCTAAATCACCGCTTTTTTTTATCACACAAGAGGAGTAAGATTGTGTTACGCTGGCACTAACTTATATTCCATTTATTTGGATTTGCGTTTGAGTGTAAATTACATAGCTTCTTAAAAGTATTGCAGAATCTGCAAACCTTGCAAAATAAAAATGGTAAAATGTGGGCGCAAAGCAAATTTTCAATGGTTCTCTCTTAAGCTCTCTTGTAGGTGATACATCTTAAGGAATGGAGGCTGTGATGCGTGATGCGTTTAGTATGCTAGAGCTTGTGTTTGTGCTGATTATTTTGGGCGTGCTTGCAGCCATTGCGATACCTAGATTTTCCGTAACGCGCATAGACGCGCAGATTGTGGCTATTGAAAATGATATAAACAACGCTATTAGCGGGATTCAGCGTGAAGTTTTCTCTCAGAATCTCGATCCAAAAGCCCTTGATACGACGCAGATTTTCACCCTTGCAAATCTAAGTCCTGCGCGCTGGATAGTGCAGGGGAACGCCATTACGCTCGGTAAAAATGGTGTGGTAGATTCTCAAAATGCGTGCGTGTTTGTGCGCTATGACAGCGCGCAGAGTTTGCTAAGCTATGAAATCACGCAAAAAGCGGATTCTACGCTTTGCACACGCCTTTTTGCGCGCCACCCAAATGGAGGTAAAAAGATCCCGCTCAATACTTCCAACGCGCTTTTTTAAAGGCTCATTTTGCACGCGCTAGACAAAAGCCCAAAAGCTTTTAGCGCGCTAGAGTTTGTGCTTGTGGTGGTGATTTTAAGCATTCTAGGTTTTAGCGCGATAAGTGTGTATTCAAGCTATCGGCAAAAAACTTGCCTGCAACTTTTGCGCACAAGACTTCTTCTCACACAAGAGCAGCTAAGTATGCTTTACTTGCGCGATTTTTATTATGCTAATCCAAATCTGCAGGCTCAAGCCTACACGCTTTTAAGCACCTTGCAAACACAAGAAAAATGCTCTTTTAGCCTTAGACAAACTCCTAATTTCGCACCTCATCTAATCGCCAACATAGGAAGCGAGCGTTTAGATTTTTTTATCCAACCGCAGAATCTGCTTTCAAATCCAAAGATTTTTTGCAATTTTTCCGAGCCACTTTGCAAAGCTTTTTGGGAGCGTGTGAATGACAAATAAGCAGAATCTGTGGGGATTTTGCTACATTTAAAGTTAAAAATTTTATTCTTTGCAATTTGTAGCCTTTAGATTCCTAAAGAATCCTAGAATCTTCAAAATAGCCTAAAGGAGAAAATATGCAAACTTTACTTAACGCGCAAAACAGCCTGCTTGTGGGGATTGATATACAAGAGAAGCTCATTAATGTAATGAGCCATAAGCAAAAGGTGCTAAAAAATGCAAATATTCTCTTGCAAGGTGCGAGAATCTTAGGCGTGAAAACGATTTTAAGCGAGCAGTATCCAAAGGGATTAGGGAAAACTGATGGTAGTTTAAAATTTAGCGTGATTGATGATTTTAGCACCCCATTTGATGAAAATAATGAAAATAATGAAATCCCGCAAGTTAGGCTTTTTGAAAAGATTTCTTTTAGTATTTTTAATGACAGCGCACTAAAAAATTTTATACAAGATTCTCAATGCAAAAGCCTTATCTTTTTTGGGATTGAAACGCATGTCTGCATCTTGCAAAGTGCGATAATGGCGCTAGAGATGGGCTTTGAGGTGTGGCTTATTGAAGATTGTTTAAGTTCGAGAAATGAAGCAAACCACAACAATGCGCTTGCATTTATGCGCTCGCAAGGAGCGAAAATCATCAATACCGAGAGTTTTCTATTTGGGTTTTTGAGCGAGGCAAAAGGCGCACAATTTAAGGCTATAAGTGGGCTTATTAAATAAAAGTTTTTGGAATAAATAGCTATAATGCCTGCGCACGAGCCCAAAAGCTAACCAAAAACTAACAAAGAAGCCAAACCACAGCTAAGGCGTAATATGCAACAGCTTTATTCTCAAAAGAAATTTTTCTTTCTTTTTGTTTTGACGCTACTTTTTCACATTGCCTGCCTTTTGTTTAATATTAATGAAATTAGTATCCACCACAAAGAGGCGTTTGGATTTTTTTATTCTGATGAGTTTGTTTATGAGCTTGCACGCCTAAGCTATGAGAATCTAGGGCAGAACGATTTTGCCCTGCGCGCGCCGTTTTTGGCGGTGCATATTTGTAATGTTATTTTGCTTTATCTCATTAGTTTGCGCTATTTTAAACGCACGCTAGATTCTTATCTTTGTGTGCTGATTTTTATGTTTTTGCCCGGCATTGTGCTAAGCTCCATTCTTATTTCTAAGACAAATTTTATTATTTTTATCGCGCTTGCATGTGTGTATTGGCAGCTTAGATTCTCGCGCAATGCGTATTTTATGCCAGCACTTAGCGTATTTTTGGATTCTAGTTTTAGCATTTTGTATTTGGGTATGTTTTTTTATGCGCTAAGGACAAAAAACACGCCATATCTCTTTTTTGCACTGCTTTGCTTTGGCGTGAATATGTCGCTTTTTGGCATTGATATTAGCGGACATCCGCAGAGTTATTTTATCGACACGCTCGGCGGGCTTGTGCTTTTGTTTTCGCCATTGTTGCTGATTTATTATATTTACGCGCTTATTGTCTCAAGCAGGCGACAAAATGAATTTATGAGCTATGTGTCTTTGAGCGCGTTTGTGTTTGTGTTAATCCTTTCTTTGCGTCAAAAGGTGGATTTAGAGACGCTTTTACCTTTGAGCGTTATTGGCTTACCAGCGCTTGTGCGGCAGTTTTTGGGAGATATTAGAATCCGCCTGCCACAATTTAGGCGTGCTTATATTTTGCGTTTTGTGGTGATTTTTTTGCTCATGCTTTTGCAAAGTGGTGCGCTGTGTCTTAATAAATTGCTCTATCTCGCGCAGGTAAAGACGCATTTTGCGCACTCGTATTATTATGGTAAAGAGATTGCAAGCGAGCTTAGGAAAATTGATATTGAATCTATCCAAGCAGAGGACAAGCGCCTTGAGTTGCAGCTACGCTTTTATGGCATTGATAATACCTCGCCTAGAATCTTGCGCAGGGCAAAAGATGGCGAAAATGACGACATAAAGCTTATGTATCTAGGTAAAATTATCGCGCGCTACAAAATCACCTATGCGCCAAATGCGCCCACACAAAAGGCGAGTAAAGATTCTAAAAACTCTAAAATTACCACCAAAAAGCGCACAAAATGAGTAACTTATGAATCTCCTTGAGCTTGTCTTTGCTATCGCGCTATATGGGGTGTTTTATGCTGTGAGCTTGCCTTTTTCAAACCAATCTTTAGCAATGGCAAAAAACGCGCTTTCTTTTCACCTTAAAAGCGCGCAAATTCTCGCATTAAGCGATGATAGAGAGTTTTTACATTTGCAAGATACGCTCGCTACAAAAGCTGAGTTTCCCTCCATCGACACGACTTCGCTTCTCACGCAGACGCAAAACGCGCTGTGGCAGGTGCAATTCCACATAGGCAAAATTTATAGCACCTTTAGTTACTCTCTTTTTGTGGATACACCGCGCTTTGCAAAGACGACGGATTTTGACTCGCGTCCGATGGCTGGGGATATCATCGCGCTAGATTCCCTAAGGCGTTGTATTAGCGGGTATAATAACACAAACACTTCGATTGAATGCAAGAACAACATGCTTTTTGAAACGCGCTTAAGTGAGCGTTTGGGGATTGAGAATCTAGAAATTTTTGCACCAGCCAAATGCAGTGAGCGCGATACCGCAAGGGTGCATTTTGATAGATTTGCACGCCCGATGTGTGCGAAAATCCCAACGCGATTCCAAAGCAATTTCCAAATACATTTAAGCAAAAAATCCCAAACCACCGCGCTTTGTATCTTGCCACAAGGCAAAATCACAGGGTGCTAGATTCTGCTAGATCTTGCTTTGCGCGCGAATTTTTAAGGAAAAATGGTGAAAAAAATAACGCTTCTTTGTGATTATGATGTGCTAAAGCGCCCGCGCCCTTATCGGCTTTTGCAAATGCTACAAGAGATTGGCGGGTTTCATCTTAGCGTGATTGCAAAGGAATGCTCGCCACTGCAAGGCATTAAAACTTTTAGCTTCCCGCCTTTGCCAACTGCCAAAGAGCGCACAAGGGAGCAAAATGACGTATTAAAGCAATGGTGTCAAAAAGGCGCGTTTGAAAAGCTTATTTTCACGCCAAACCGCCTAAAAATCCGAGAATTTTTGTGCGAGCTTCCCTTTCAAGATTTGCTCATAATCGAGGATATCACGCTTTTACCTTTTGCGCTGGAATCTAAAAAGCGCGCAAGGTGTGGAAAGGTGCTTATTGACTTGCGCGAGTATTATCCGTTGGAGTATGAAAACGACAAGGAATGGTTGGAGGGTTTTGGGTTATTTTTTAGGCATTTATGCGAGGTGTATTTGCCAGAGGTTGATTACGCACTATGCGTAAGTGATGGGCTTTTGAGACGATATAAGACAGAATTTGGGATACAAGGCGAGGTATTTTTGTCCTTGCCTGAGTTTGTGCCAGCGCGTAATCTAGCTTTGAGCAAGCACGCGCAAGATAAAGAGATTTCCTTGCTTTATCATGGCTTTGTAAGCGCAGATAGAAGCAGTGAAAATCTTTTAGAGCTTGCCAAAAAGCTTCCAGCGCGCTACAAACTTTGTCTTATGGTGCTAAGTAATCAGCCTCAATTTTTGCATTCCTTGCAAGAGCGCGCAAAGGGCATTGAAAATCTCGTGTTTTTGCCACCTGTGCCTATGGGTGAGATTGTGAATTTTAGCGCGCGTTTTTGCATTGGGCTTATACCATTTTTCCCAACGACTTTTAACCTCATGCATTGTATGCCAAACAAGCTTTTTGAATACCTTCAAGCGCGCCTTTGTATCCTCACTACGCCACTTGAAAGCGTGGGCGCATTTGTGAAAGAAAATCAATGCGGGATTGTGGCGGAGGATTTCAGCGTGGATTCTCTAATAAATGCCCTTCAGCTTTTAAGCCCTACAGACATCGCTAGCATACAAGCCCACAATGAATCCTTAGCGCAAAAATACAGCACGCAAGCAAATATCCCAAAATTAAAAACGATTTTACAAAGGATTTTGTAGCTTTAAAATGCGGTGTTTAGGGAAGTGTGAAGCGTCGCATGGCGAGCATGCAACATTAAGATTTGATTAGATTCTGTAATCGCAAGGGCGGATTACTCCACCTCTGCATCGATCACATCATCATCTTTGCCTTTCTTAGCACTTTGTGCGCCTCCAGCATTTTGCGCGTTTGCTTGCATTGCTTGAGCGAGGGCTTGGCTTTTCTCGCCTAGAGTTTTCATTTTTGCTTCCAGCTCTTCTTTTGAAACATTTTCATTTTTTAGGCTGGATTCTAAGTCATTGAGCGCAGTTTCAATCTCGCTCACAACGCCAGAATCTAGCTTGTCCTTATTCTCATCTAGGCTCTTTCTTGTCTGATATGCTAGGCTATCTGCTTGATTTCTAAGCTCGATAAGCTCTTTTTTCTTCGCGTCCTCTTCTTTATGAAGTTCCGCGTCTTTCACCATTTTTTCAATTTCAGAATCTGAAAGCCCGCTTGAACCACTGATTTGGATTTCTTGGCTTTTGCCTGTGGTTTTGTCTTTCGCGCTCACGGTTAGGATTCCGTTGGCATCGATATCAAATGTCACCTCAATTTGTGGCACGCCACGAGGCGCAGCAGGGATTCCGGTAAGATCAAATCTACCTAGCGATTTATTATCCCTTGCTAGCTCGCGCTCACCTTGCAAGACATTGATACTCACCGCTGGCTGGTTGTCCTCGTAGGTAGAGAAAACCTGCGCTTTTTTGGTAGGTATCGTCACGCCACGCTCAACGATTTTGGTGCAAATGCCCCCCGCAGTCTCAATCCCTAAGCTTAGAGGCGTGACATCAAGCAAAAGCACATCTTTGACATCGCCTTTCAATACGCCACCTTGTATCGCCGCGCCCACAGCCACGACTTCATCAGGATTCACAGATTTATTTAAATCTTTGCCGATAAATTCTTTCACGCGCTCTTGCACTTTTGGAATCCTCGTCGAGCCGCCCACCATCACAACTTCGCTAATATCGCTTTTGCCAAGTCCAGCGTCTTTTATCACAAAGTCTATCTTTTTGATAGTCTCTTCGATTAAATCATCGATAAGGCTTTCAAACTTCGCACGAGTGAGCTTTTTCACCAAGTGTTTTGGACCGCTCGCATCAGCTGTGATAAATGGCAGGTTGATTTCAGTCTCTTGCGCAGATGAAAGCTCTTTTTTGGCGTTTTCTGCCGCATCTTTTAAGCGCTGCAACGCCATCACATCGCCTTTTATATCAATGCCACTTTCATCTTTGAACTCTTTTGCCGCCCAATCAATAATGCGATTATCAAAGTCATCGCCTCCAAGGAACGCATCTCCGCCGGTAGCTAGCACTTCCACGACATTATCGCCAGTTTCAAGCACGGTGACATCAAATGTCCCCCCGCCTAGGTCATACACCATAATTTTTTCAGATTCTTTCTTATCAAGCCCATAAGCAAGCGCTGCGGAAGTTGGCTCGTTGATAATTCTTAGCACATTAAGCCCCGCGATTGTGCCAGCTTCTTTTGTTGCCTTGCGTTGGGAGTCGTTGAAATACGCCGGAACGGTGATTACCGCCTCTGTCACGCTTTCTCCTAAATAGCTTTCTGCATCTTCTTTGAGCTTCATTAGAATCTTCGCAGAAATTTCTTGCGGTGTGTAGATTTTGTCATCTATTTCTACCGCGCACGCGCCATTTCTGTCGATGATTTTGTAAGGAAGGCGCTTTTCAGCCTCTTTTGCCTTATCTTCGTTAAACATAAGCCCCATAATGCGCTTAATAGAATAAATCGTTTTCTTTGGATTAGTGACAGCCTGTCTTTTTGCAGGCTCGCCCACTAGCACCTCGCCTTTGTCAGTAAATGCCACGATTGAAGGCGTGGTGTTTTTACCCTCTTTGTTTGCGATTACCTTTGCTTCGTTGCCCTCATACACGCTCATTGCAGAGTTTGTAGTTCCTAAGTCTATACCTATTACTTTTGCCATGTTGTATCCTTTCGTTTTTAAGATTAATTTAGTCGTTTTTTACAATGCTTACCATCGCAGGGCGCAAAAGCCGCTGCTTGTAGGTGTAGCCGTTTTGCAAAACCTGCGCGATTGCGCCATTTTGCTTTGCCTCGTCTTTGACTTGCATAAGGCATTCATGCAAATTCGGGTCAAACTCACCATCAGTTGCAATAAGCTCAATCCCATGCTTTGCCAAAGCCTTATAAAAAGTCTCAAGCGTGAGCTCTAAGCCCTCTGCGATTGCATTTTGCGTAGAATCTGCTTGTGCGTTTCTAGCAGATTCCAAAGCCTTTTGCAAAGTATCAAGCACAGGGAGCAAATCCAGCCCAAAGCGCTCATTTGCATATTCCAAGCTTTGATACTTTTCGCGTTCCATGCGTTTTTTGGTGTTTTCAAAATCCGCATAAGCGCGCGCATATTGATCTTTAAGCTCTGTGTATTTTGCTTCAAAATCTTGCGCTTTTTCATCTTGCGCCTCTTGTGTGCCTTGCTCAGAATCCACCTCGCTTAATGCCTCATCATTTAGCGCTTCATCATTTAATGTATTTTCATTAGAATTTTGGGTGCTTTGATTCTCATTTTCCATTCTCCTACCTCCTTAAACTAAGATTAACTCGCCAGCTCGCTGTAAAATCTCGTATAATCACTATCTATACGCCCTATGCAAAATATGCGTCCGCTAAGATTTTCACTCAAACACACCTCCTGCATAACGCCAAGATAGTCTTTTGGCAAGCTTTTTTCAAAATAGATTCCATTTTCAAGTTTGTGAAAAATAAAACCATTGACAATATCTAAAAATACCTCCTCATTTTGAGATTGACTAAGCATGTCCTCCAGCGCGCTAATGCAAAAGCGCGAAATATTTGCCTTATGTGCGTTTTCTAAAAGCGCCAAAAGCTCGCTTGCACGCACTTGATAGGCGATTTTTTTAATATCTGTAATGTCAAGATTCTTTAATTCCTGCAAAAATCGCTCTAAAGACGCATTGTAGGCAACCACAATCTGACTTTTTTCAAAAAGCAACACCAAAAAACTATCCTCAATATTAATGATACGCTCTAATTTATTGCTAGATTCAATAGAAAGAATACAGCAAATTTTATGCTTATAGCTACTTGTCCTAAGTGCTTGCAGGCTTGTGTTTAGCGTGCTTTTTGGATCAATTTTTTTAAGCCAATGATTTTTAAGCGCAGCATTTGTGGGAATCCGCCCGCTACTCACATGAGGTTGGAAAAGCCAGCCCTCAAGCGAAAGCGCCTTGAAATGATTGCGAATCGTGGCTGAAGAGAAAGAATTGCCAAAAAAAGCCTTGAGGGATTCCGAACCTATCGGCTCTTTTGAGCGCAAATACTGCATAATGACTTGCTCTAGCAAAATGTCTTTGCGTTTGCTCATCGCTCCCTCCTTTAAAATAATTTTAAGTTATATGTAAAAATTTCGCGGTATTATAACCAAATTTTTAGCAAATTAGTAAATGAATTGCTAAAAATTAATAAAGTTTAGTTTATTAATATAAAGTTTATTAAGTTTATTAACTTAGAAAACATATCAGAGTTTATTATAATTTAAGCAAATACACCTTAAAAATCCGTCAGAAATACGACAAAATATGCCAAGAAACGCGCCTTTAAAGATAACTTTTAAGCAAAAATCGTTACAATCACGCCCATGAGTATCCATATAAGAGAAGTTAGTAACGAGCTGATTAGCGAGCTTTCAAAGGTTTGTCTTTCATTGTTTCGCAAGGATTTTTTTGGAATCTTCCATGGCTCCATAAGTGCGAGAATCTCCCAAGATCGCTTTGTGATTAATAAAAGCGAGGCGATTTTTGATCGCATTTGCGAGGAAAATCTCATTTTGCTTGACAAGATTCAAGACTATCGCTGGAATGATGCAAGCATCGATGCGCATATCCATGCAGACATTTACGCTAACTTTAGCGAGGCAAAGTTCATTATCCAAGCCACGCCGCCTTTTTGCATGGCATACGCGCTGAAAAACGCATTTTTAGAGCCAAAGGATTATTTCGCGCATGAGATTTTGGGCGAGCGCATTAGTATTTTTGACACGAAGGATTTTGAGAGTTGGTATGAGCGCGCAGATACGGATATCGTGCGCTATTTGAAGCAAAGTGCGCGCGAATTTGTCATCATACGAGGCTATGGGATTTTTGCCTTTGGGCGCACTCTAGCGCAGATTGCAAAGACTTTAGCACTTATTGAGCTAAGCTGCAAGATTCTAGTTTTGAGCCAAAAGTTGGACTTAAACCTCGAAAATTCCACGCGCTTTGAGATTTGATTCTGTCAAGCAAAAACCCTATAAAGCTCCACTCCGTGCGCATAATGACATTTTTTGGCTGATAAGGCTATAAGACTATAACGCTGTTTGGCAATTTGAGAATCTATTCCTTTTAAATTGTATCGCCTACGCGGGAGTGAATCCCGCTTCGGCTCCGCCTCGCTCACGCTCGCGCACACATTTTACCATTTTTGGTTATTGAGATTTTAAGATTCTGCCCCGCGCTTTGACAGTTAAGAATCTCAATATTTTTCGCTAGTTAGAATCTCTAAACTCCCAGCTTAAAATGCTGGGATTACCTCGCCATCGTAGGTGTTTATGATAAATTCTTTTACTTTCTCGCTTTGCAGGGCTTTTTTAAGCTTTGCGATGTTTTCATCATTTACGCTTTCTTCGCGCACGACAAGGATATTTGCATAAGGCGATTTTTTATCCTCAAGCAAAATCGCATCTTTTGACTTAAAGCCCGCTTGCAATGCGTAGTTTCCATTTATCACCGCGCCATCGTATTCATCCACTACGCGGGGCAAAAGCGCGCCATCAATGGGGATAATTTTTAACCCCTTAGGATTTTGCACAATATCAGATTCTGTGCTACCGAGATTTGTAACATCTTTTAACGTGATAAGCCCTTGATTATGCAATAAAATAAGCGCGCGTCCGCCATTTGTCACATCATTTGGGATTGCGATCCTTGCACCATCTGGTAGAGAATCTATACTTTTATACTTTGTGGAATAAAGCCCGATAGGCTCTAGGTGGATTTCAGCGATTGAAACAAGCCCATAGCCCCTGTCCTTATTGATAGAATCCAAATACGGCTTATGTTGCATAAAATTCGCATCCAAACTCTTATCATGTAGGCTAATATTTGGCGTCACATAGTCAGTAAATTCGATAATCTTAAGATTCACGCCCTCTTTTTGCAAATCCTCTTTGATAAACTCCAGAATCTGCCCATGCGGGATAGGTGTCGCGCCCACAATGACTTCATTTTTCTTTCCACTTTTAGATTCTGTTTGCGCTTTTTCTTTTTCCTCTCCGCACGCGCTCAAGCCAAATGCAATAATCGCGCTTAGGGCAAGCAATCCTAAGTTTTTCAATATTTTCATATTTTCTCCTTTATTTTTTTAGATTCACAGGCAAAATTTCGCCCTTGTATTTTTCGATGATAAAGCCCGCGACTTCATCGCCCATAAGCACTTCTTTGAGCTTTTGGATGCGCTCATCATTTTCTAGCTCCTTGCGCGTTACAAAGACATTGACATATTCAGACTTCGCATCCTCATGGAAAAATGAACTTTTGATGCTAAGCCCTGCTTGCAATGCGTAGTTTGCATTTATCACTGCGCCATCAACATTAGGCAACAAACTCGGCAAGCCCGCAGCCTCTACGGGTTTGAAGCGTAGATTCTTAGGATTTTTTGCGATGTCGTATTCAATGGTGCTTGCGAGATTCTTAGGATCTTTAAGCTCAATCACACCAAAATCATGAAGCAAAATCAGCGCACGCGCGAGATTTGAGCTATCTCCGGGCAAGGCAATATCCGCACCTTCTGGAATCTCATCAATGCTTTTATATTTTTTAGAATAAAAGCCCAGTGGCACGACATAAATTGGCTCTAGCGCGATGAGATTAAAACCTCTTTGCGCGTTTTGTGCCTCCATAAAAGGCTTGTGCTGGTAGAGATTAGCGTCGTTACTTCCATCATTTAGCGCGATATCAGGCGTTATGTAGTCTGTGAAAACCTGCACTTTCATCTCCACACCTTTTTGCGCTAAAAGTGGTTTGGCAAATTCTAAAATCTCGCTTGCTGGCACAGGTGTCGCACCCACCACAAGCAAAGGCGTTTTGCTAGAATCTGCAGATTCTAAATTCTTTTCTTTCTCTTCTCCGCAGGCACTTAAACCTAGCGCAACAATGGCGCTTAAAAGCCCAAAGCCTAATTTTTGTAAAATTTTCATTTTTGCTCCTTTTTTAAAGTTAAATTTAACGATTTGCACGCAGGATTTTTACGATAAAATCCCCGCTGCTTTGGATAAGCTGGACTAAAATCATCGTAACAATCACCGCATAAAACAACACATCGGGCTTAAAAGACTGGAATCCTATGCGATAAGCCAAATCTCCTAATCCGCCACCGCCCACAATCCCCGCCATCGCGGAATACCCAACAAGGCTGATTGAGGTTATTACGATGGCATTTGCGAGGGCTGGCTTGCATTCGCTTAGCATCATTTTGATAATCGTAAAATTGCTCGCGCCCATGCTTTGCGTAGCTTCGATCAAATCTTTTGGCACTTCAAGCAAAGCTCCTTCAAAAAGGCGTGCGATAAAAGGAATTGCCGCGATACTTAGCGCGATAATCGCAGCTGTTGAGCCTGTGCTCATACCAATAAGTGCGCCAGAAAATGGCAGTAGCACAAGGATTAGCACCATAAAAGGGAAAGAACGCACCATATTTACAATCCAGCCGAGGATTTTATTAAAAAGTGGCGCGGGCTTGATAGAATCTTTGCGCGTGATAGCGAGTAAAACACCAAGTGGCAAGCCAAAAAGCACCGCAAAAAGCGCGGAAAACTGCACCATATAAAGCGTTTCAAGCAAGCCTTTTGAAAGCAAATAGCCCAAATCATTACCAAACAAAGAATGCAAAATCGCTTCAAATTCCCTATTTGCAGAGCGTAAAAAATCTTTTATCATTGTTTAGTCCTTGTTTTGTGTGGCGTGTGGATTCTGTGTGGTTTGTGAATCTTGTAAATCTTGCGCGGAATTGAGAGATTCTATCGTCACACCTTGAGATTGTAGCCATTCTAAGCTTTTGTGGATAGAATCTGTATCAGTTTGCAAAAATCTTATCACCAAATGCCCGATGTCTTGCTTATTAAACTCTTCAATGCTACCGCTTAAAATATTCACATCTACGCCAAATTTCCTAATCATCTGACTAATGAGCGGGCTTTGCGCGTTAGGTCCTGTGAAAATCACACGATAAGTATTCTCGCTAGCGCCCACATGCGCGATAAGTTTATTCTCATCAAGTGGCAAAAACGAGATAAGCTCCCTTGTGATGGCTTGTTTTGGATTAGCAAACACTTCTTCAACCTTCCCACGCTCCACAATCTCGCCATTGCTAATCACGCAAACTTTGTTGCAAATTTGTTGCACCACCTCGATTTGATGCGTGATAAGCACGATTGTAAGCGAAAGCTTTGCTTGGATATCTTTTAAAAGCGCAAGGATTGAGCGCGTAGTTTTGGTATCTAGCGCGCTTGTGGCTTCATCACAAAGAAGCACTTTTGGGTGATTTGCAAGCGCACGCGCAATGGCTACGCGCTGTTTTTGCCCGCCACTTAGCTGACTTGGATAAAAATGCGCTTTTTCACTCAAACCCACAAGCTCTAAAAGCTCATCTACGCGCGCTTTTATTTTATCTTTTTTCCATTTAGCAATCTCAAGCGCAAAGGCGACATTCCCAAACACATCGCGCGCGCTTAAAAGGTTAAAATGCTGAAAAATCATACCTATATTTTGTCGTTGCTTTTGGAGCTGTTTTTGAGAAAGCGCGAGCATGTCGATTCCATCGATTTCTACGCGCCCACTGCTTGGCTCTTCAAGGCGGTTTATAAGCCTAATTAGCGTGCTTTTCCCCGCGCCAGAATAGCCGATAATCCCCATAATATCGCCTTCTTGCACTTCTAAATCAATACCTTTAATCGCGCAAAAGCCGTTAGGATAGGTTTTGCTTACTTGTTGTAGTGAGATAATGGGAAACTCCTTGTATCAATAATATCAATTGCGCACAAGCGCCACCTCTAAAAGCGTTGTCGGGGCGATGTTTGGCTAAATTGAGAGATTCTGAAAAATATATTTTTAGAATCTAAAAAATCAAAGAAAGCGCCAATTGTAGCACAAAATTTCAAAAATACAATATGTGTTTTAACTTTTTAATAAAATTTCCTTGCAATATTTCACTTTCAAAGCCTTTTAATAAAACTCGTGCTAAGGTAAAGGTTTTATTCCTAAAAAGGAGCTCAAAGTGAAAGCCTCTACTTCCAGCAAAAAGCCTGCACAAAGGCAAAATGCGCCTAAAGATTCTCTAAAATTAAGTGAATCTAAGAATCTGCCAAACACAAAACTTATAAAAAGCCCAAAAACCCCTGCGCAATCCCCGCGCCTTTATGCAGAGTGGGAAAAACAGCGCGCGATTTTGCTCGCCCTCCCGCATAAATACAGCGATTGGAAAAGTATTTTAAAAGAAGTGCGCGCGTGCTTTGAGCGCATTATTAAGCTTATTTGCGTGCGTGAGCGCGTGTATCTTTGCATCGATCCGCGCGATAAAAGCGGGCTAAAATTTATCCAACAGCATTGCAAAAAACAGCTCAAATCCGGTAATTTGCAAATTTTTAGAATCCCGCTCAATGACACTTGGGCGCGTGATTTTGGACCTATTAGCATACAGCAAAATGGGCGCAATGAAAATCTTAATTTTACTTTCAATGGTTGGGGGTTAAAATTTAGCGCGAATTTTGACAATCAAATAAATACGCGACTTCACGAACTTGGAATCCTAGAAAACCTCAGCACGCAAAGCCTTGTGTTGGAAGGCGGAAGCATTGATAGCAATGGCGAAGGACTACTTCTAACCACCACAAACTGCCTCCTAGAGCCAAACCGCAACGCGCATTTAAGCAAAGCAGAGATTGAAAAAATCCTGCGTGAAACATTTGGGCTTAAAAAGATTTTTTGGCTAGAGCATGGATTTTTGGCAGGCGATGATACGGATAGCCACATTGATAATCTCGCGCGCTTTATCGCGCCAAAAACCATCGCCTATGTGAAATGCGAGGATAGCAAGGATATACATTTTGAGAGTTTAGCAAAAATGGAAAGCGAGCTAAAAGCCCTGCGCGATGAATCTGGCGCGCCTTTTAAGCTTGTGCCACTGCCTTTGCCAAAATCGCAATTTTATAAAAAAGAGCGCCTGCCAGCAAGCTATGTGAATTTTTTATTTGTCAATGGCGCGCTCCTTGTGCCAACTTATAACGACAAGAAAAACGACAAACGCGCGCTTGAAGCCTTGCGCGCAGAATTGCCACATTTAGAAGTGCTGGGGATAGATTGCATAACACTTATAAAATGGCATGGAAGCTTGCATTGCGCGAGTATGCAGTTGTATTGAAAATCTTAGCTTTTAAGATTCTCAGCCAAAAGCTCCAATGGGTGGATAAAGCGCACTTTTGAGCCAATAGAATCTAGCGTGTTTGTAATCTGCATTCTGCACGCGCCACATTCCGCGCTTACGATTTGCGCCTTTGAGTTTTCTATATCTTCTGCCTTTGGCGTGCCGGCTTTGAGCGTGAGCGCGTAGTTTGAGCTTTGCATACTAATACCACCAAAACCGCAGCAACGCGCAGAATCTTGCATTTCTATGAGATTAAAATTTTTGCTTAAAAGCGCGCGTGGCTCTTTGTGGATTCCAAGCACTTTGCGCGCGTGGCAAGGATCGTGGTAGGTGACGCTTTCTTGCTGTTTTCCTTCTTGCAAATGCTTAGTTAAATCAGTTTGTCTTTGTAGCCACGCGCTTGCCATGTGGATTTTTGGCAGAAGCTTTTCTAGGCGCTTTACCCATTCACTTTCCCCACTTAGCTCAAGTGCGTGTTTCCAATCCACCTTTAACATCGCCGCGCAAGTGGCTTCTGGGATTAACATCGCATCAATTTCGTCCCAAAAACTCTCAAAATATTCGATATTTTTTTTGACTAAAAAAAGCACGGTTTGTATATCACCTGTGAAAAACGCCGGCGCACCGCAACATTCCTGCGACTTTGGCACAAAATAAGAGATATTGAGCTTATTAAGAATCTTTAGCAAACTTTCCCCCACATTTGGGTAATTGTAGTTGCTAATGCACCCAATAAAAATCGCCACGCGGCTTTGTGTTTGAGAATCTTGCGCTTGAGAATCTAGCGCGCCTTTTTCTCCCCCGTGGCGTTGCAAAAAGGATTTTTTCACAAAAGGAAAAATACTGCGCCCTTTTAACCCAAAAACAAAGCTCCTCGCGCACAATTTTGTTTTCTCTCCTTTGTAAGTCTCGCTTTTAAATGCGCAAGGCGCGATAAATGCTAGAAAGCTAAAGACAAAATCCGCCCATTTCCTGTGGCGCAAAAGAAAAAAATATGCGCGTTTATACCAGCTGATTCCATATTCTTTGGCGATTTCTACGCGCACAGATTCTATGGCTAAATCAGTTGGCAAGCTCGCAGGACACACGCTTACACAAGTGGTGCAAAGGAAGCAAGATTCAAAGATTTTTTTCGCATTAGAATCTAGAGGCAATTTACCATCTTTATATGCGCCTAAAAGATCCAAGAATCCCCTAGGCGAAGTTGTTTCATCGCGATTGACTTGATAAATTGTGCAGCTTGGGATACATTTTCCACATTTCACACATGAGCTTGCGAGGTTTTTTAAATCAAGTAACTGCACGCGCGCACCTTAAATCGTCTTGCTGAAAGTGTCTTTGCCGACATTTTTATACAAATACGCATCAAAAAGCATCGCAATATTGCGGATAAGCATGCCTCCTGTTGGCGTGGTGAAAATCCCTTCACTATTCACCTCAAGCAAATCTGCTCTTTCAAATGGCTCTAGCTCGCTTAGCTCTTTGGCAAAATGCGCCTTAAAGTCAATCTCAAACGCGCTTTCAATGGAAGCAAAATTAAGGCTTAAGTTATTCATAAGCTCCATTATCACGCTCTTGCGTAAAATATCCTCTTTACTTAGTCTAATGCCCCGCTCTGTGGGCAAAACCCCATTATCAAGCGCGTTTTCATACAAGCTCAAATCCTTAAAATTCTGCGCGTAGTAATCAACCCCTTCGCTAATGCTTGTCACACCCACGCCGACAGTTTGTGAAAAGCCCTTTGTTGTGTAACCTTGAAAGTTTCGGCGTAGCTGTTTGCGCTCCTTTGCGAGATAAAGCTCATCATCTTTTTTTGCAAAATGATCCATACCAATCATTTCATAACCATTTTTTGTGAGCTTTTCGATGCTATTTTGTAGAATCTGCAATTTCTCTTGCGGGCGCGGAAGCGTGGTTTCATCGATTTTTCGCATTGTTTTTTTAAGCCAAGGCACATGCGCGTAATTAAACACCGCTAAGCGCTCTGGGCTAAGCTCCAACACAGAATCTAGCGTGCGCTCAAAGCTTTGCAAACTCTGAAATGGCAAGCCATAAATCAAATCAAAATTAATAGATTTAATCCCAAATTTACGCGCTAATTCAACAGCTTTTCCCACAATCTCAAAGCTCTGCTTGCGATGGATGGCATTCTGCACGCATTCCTCAAAATCCTGCACGCCAAAGCTTAAACGATTAAAGCCATACTCTTTCAAAACGCGCATTTGCTCAATGTCAAAATATCTGGGATCAATCTCACAGCTAATTTCGCAATCTTTCGCAAAGTTTGGGAAGCACTCGCGCAAGGCTTTGATGACAGATTCTAATTCTTTGGCATTAAAAAATGTCGGTGTGCCTCCACCAAAGTGGAATTGCACGACTTCGCGCGTTGTATCAAAGCTCTGTTTTAAAAGCGCTAACTCTTTTTTGAGATACTCGATATAGCGGGGCTTTTTTTCCTCTTTGCTGGTGTAAATCACATTGCATCCGCAAAAGTAGCATGCCGAGCGACAAAATGGCAAATGCGTGTAAAGCGAAAGCGGGATTTTGCTAGAATCTGCGCGTTTTAGCGCTTCTTTATACGCATTAGCATCAAAAGCGCTGCTAAATTCCACCGCAGTAGGATAGCTTGTGTAGCGAGGTCCGGGCTTTGAGTAGCGCACATATTTTTGAAAATCAATCATATCTCTATCTCTTATCAAGCAAATCTTGAAGGTTAAAAAAAAGATTTGGGTGCTGTTTTTTCAAATCACGCGCGATTGAGCGGGCATTTAGCAAAGGCAGGGAACCATCTTTTTTGCGGAAACTTTCAATATATTCTGATGCAATCACCACCACATCGTCCATATCAATTGGCATTTGCTGGGCGATTTCACGCTCTAATCGTATAAAAAAGCGCTCCTCTTGCAAATCCCTCATGCGCTGATTGAGCGTATTTAGCGCCTGACTTGGGATAAGCGCAAATTCATTATCTTCATTATCTTTCAAAAGCCAAATATTTTCATTATTTAATTCACCTTTTTGCAACGCAATAAGGGCGCTTTTAGAATCAATCTTATTTAGCACGCCAAAGCTGTATTGTTGATGGATATTTTCATCAAAAAGCGCAGCGGTTTTTTTCGCTATTTTCATTTTGCCCTCCTTAAACTTAAAAATGTTTTGAGAAATATTTTGTAAAAAAGTTGCTAGATTCTCTAAATTTTATTGTTTTTCTCTATTTTCTCGCTCCAGCCACACCATAACGCCTTTTTGCGCGTGCAAGCGGTTTTGCGCCTCTTCAAAAACGCGACTTTGCGCGCCTTCTAGCACTTCCTCGCTCACCTCCTGTCCGCGATATGCCGGTAAGCAATGCAAGAAAATCGCCTCTTTTTGCGCGAGCGCCATTTTAGCACTATCCACACAATATTCTTTAAACGCCTTTTCGCGCTCTTTTTTTTCATCCTCTTGTCCCATTGACGCCCAAGTGTCCGTGGTTACGACATTTGCGCCAGAAATTGCCGCATCAATATCTTGCCCGATGAGGATTTTCGCGCCACTCACTTTTGCCCTTTTCCGTGCAAATTCCACAACCTCATTCTTTGGCTCATAGCCTTTTGGGGAAGCGATTCTTAGCTCAAAACCAAGAATTGCACTTAGGTTTAGCCACGAATGCGCCATATTATTCCCATCGCCAATGTAAGCAACCACGGGCTTTGCCACACTTTTTGGATAGAATCTGCAAAATTGAGAATCTATTGGCACATAGATTCCGCATTCTATCATCGTCATATAATCCGCCAAAAGCTGCACAGGGTGGAAATCATCAGTCAAACCATTAATCACAGGCACGCGCGAATATTTCGCAAACTCTAAGATTCTTGAATGCTCACCTGTGCGAATCATCACCATATCAAGCATTGAGCTTATCACGCGCGCGGTGTCTTTCATCGGCTCGCCACGCCCTAGCTGAATGTCTTTATTTGAAAGAAAAATCCCCATACCGCCAAGCTGATAAATCCCCGCTTCAAAGCTCACTCTCGTGCGCGTAGAGGACTTTTCAAAAATCATTCCTAGCGTTTTATTGCGCATATAGGGCGTTGGGGTGTTAGATTTATGCTCTGCTTTAATCTCTAATGCCAAGTCTAGGATTTGCAGAATCTCCTCCTTTGAAAAATCCTGCAAAGTCAAAAAATGCCGTATCATCTTGCTACCTTTGGCTTAAAAAATAAGCCCTAGATTCTAGCAAAAAAACCTGCGTTTGTAGCAATTTGCAAATATTTTAATTTTTTAGTGTTTCTAGTGGCGCTTTGCGCAAAATTGGAACTCCGGCGCATTTAAAAACTCTAGCGCTTTATGATAGGCTTCTTTGGTGTTGAGATTAAAGCTTAGCGCGTTATCTTTAATCTCTAAGCTTGCGTGTGAGGTGCTTTTTATCAACGCACCGATTTTAAAGTCTTTATTTTTTAGCGCGTTTAAAAGCGCGTCTTTCATACTCACATGCCAGAGGGAAAGCAAAAAATGCTCTTTTTTCTTATTTGACTCTTTTTTGGCGTCATTTTCTAAAATCTGCGTTATGTAGGCGACTTTGCAGTTTTCTTGCTGTGAAAGCAAAGAAAGACTTTCAAAATACAAAGGATTGACAAAAGGCGTATCTACGCTCACAAACGCCACATACTGCGCGCTTAAATGCTTTTGTGCAAACTCCAGCGCGCAAAAGATTCCATAAAGCGGGGAAAATTGCTCTTTAAATGTGAGATTCTGAAAGTCCAAAGCGCAATCTAGGGCATTTTCTTGCAACACACGCGATTCTATAATCGTTGGCAAATTGTATCTCAAAAGCTTAGAATCTTGAGACTTCACACAAAGAAAAACGCGCTCAAAGTGCGCGCTTAGATTTTTATAAACAAATTGCGTGAGGGAATCTTGCATAAAATCTTGCTTTGTTTCACATTCCGCATTTTGTTTAAAATCTTGCCCCGCAAAATTTGCACTCTTTTTACCAAAAGGCAAAAGCGCCTTGTCACAGCCCATTCTGCTAGATTTCCCACCACAGAGAATCACACAAGGAAAAGAAAATTTTTTCTCCATTCTAATAAAACCACTTTTTCATTTTTCAAAATCATCCATAACGCTTGCAGCTTCGATAAGTCGTTGCTTATCAAAATGCGTGTAGATTCTGCTTGTGTTGAGGTTAGCGTGTCCGAGCGCTTCTTGCACCAGCACCAAATCATGCTTTTTGGTATAAAGCATCGTAGCAAAAGTGTGGCGAAGCATATGCGCGCCCATTTTTTCCTTTTTAATCCCAGCTTGGGCTAAAATTGCGCCTAGCACCTGATATACGCGCGCTTGCGTGAGCTTGCCACCTTTTTTGTTGCAAAAAATAAGACCATCTTCAATCGTCGTATTAAGCGCGATTTGACTGCGTTGCTCCATCCACGCACTCATAAGATTCTCAATCTTTTCTTTTTTCACCATCACCATACGCATTTTATTGCCCTTCCCGCGCACTGCAAACATCCACAAATCCTCTTGCGGGATTAGATCCTTTGTGCGAAAGTTGAGAATCTCATTGACACGCACGCCGGTATAAACGATGATTTTTATAATGAGCTTATCGCGCGTGGCGTGGGAAAATGGCAATGGCGTAGAATCTATAGCTTCCAAAAACCGCTCCAACTCGCGCTCTTCTAAATACGCGGGAAGTTTTTGCCCATTATTTTGCGCGAGCAAATGCTTAATCGCAAGTTCGATTCCAAACACATGCGAGGTGCCATTATCCTCATTGCGCTTATCAATAAAGCCAAAAAATCCAATAAGCACGATTCTATAATTTTTTTTACTCGCATCACTTAGCGTCGAGGTATGCACGCTTAAAAAATCAATAATAATCTCTTCATTAATCTCGCGTAAAGAGCTTAGCCTAAGCGCACAAAGATACTCATACAGCTTCCCAAGTGGCGTGATAAAAATATTTATCCCTATAAGCCCGGCTTTGCGCGCGTTTTTGCATATTTGCAAGAGATGCTGAATGCTTTGGGGCTTTTGATTAAGAATCTGCAAGCATTGTAAAATGGCTTCTTTGTCGCGCACTTGGTGATTTGAAAGTGTGTTAATTTTCCACCGCACAAAGCGCCCCATCCACAAAAGCAGATTTTCTTCAAACGCGCTAAAAGGCTCTAAAGGATAGTGCATAAAATGCCTTTGTGTTAAGATAGCTTTTTTCAAACAAAAATAATTCCACTACAAGAAAATAAAAATTTATTAATAGTGTATTGAATAGGATTCTGATAGAATCCAAAATTTGGGATTTAAGATTTGTAGGAGAAAATTATGTTTGAAGCGACAACGATTTTGGCTTATAGAGGCGAGTTTGAAGGGAAAAAATGCGCGGTGATTGGAGGCGATGGGCAAGTGAGCTTTGGAAACTGCGTGATGAAGGGCAATGCGACAAAAGTGCGCACGCTCTACCATGACAAAATCCTAAGCGGTTTTGCAGGAAGCACGGCTGATGCGTTTAGCTTGTTTGATAGTTTTGAGCGCATTTTAGAAGGCAAAAAGGGCGAGCTAATGCGCTCTGTGCTTGAGTTTGCAAAGCAGTGGCGAAGTGATAAATACCTGCGTAAATTAGAAGCGATGATGATTGTGCTTGATAAGGAGCATCTTTTTATTTTGAGCGGAAGTGGCGATGTGCTCGAGCCAGAAGATGGGAAGATCGCGGCTATTGGCAGTGGTGGGAACTACGCGCTTTCGGCTGCGCGCGCACTTGATAGGGTGCAAAATGGCGTGATACAAACAAATGCAGATTCTAAAAATTTGCAAATCCCACCAAAAGAGCTTGTAAGACAATCTTTGCAAATTGCCGGTGAGCTTTGCATTTACACAAACACAAATATCAAAATTTTGGAGCTTGAATAATGAAAGAAAATATGACCCCGCGCCAGATTGTGGCGTATTTAGATGATTATATTATCGGACAAAGCGATGCTAAAAAAGCGGTGGCTATTGCTTTGCGTAATCGCTACCGCAGAATGAATCTAGAAAAAGAAGTGCAAGAAGAAATCACGCCAAAAAATATCCTTATGATAGGTGCCACAGGTGTGGGGAAAACTGAAATCGCGCGCAGAATGGCAAAAATCATGGGACTGCCTTTTGTCAAGGTTGAAGCGAGTAAATACACAGAGGTGGGCTTTGTAGGGCGCGATGTGGAATCTATGGTGCGTGATTTAGTGCTTGCAAGTGTGAATCTCGTTGAGAAAGAATACAAACAAAAAGAGGAACAAAATATCAAGGAATACATACTTGATAAAATCACGCAAAAAATCCTCCCCCCGCTCCCAAGTAGCGTGAATGAGCAAAAAAAGCAAGAATATGCGCAAAGCTTTGAAAAAATGAAAGAGCGTGTGCGAAATGGTGAGATGGATTCTCTAATGATAAATATCGAGGTGAGCAAGAATCTGCCTACTTTTGATGAAGGACTGCCACCAGATATGCTAAAAGTGCAGGAATCTATCATCAAAGTGCTTTCCCCCCAGCAAGAAAAGCAAAAGCGTGAAATGAGCGTGAAAGAGGCAAAAGAGGCGCTCACGCAAGAGGCGCTTAGGGAATGTTTGGATTATGAAGCAATCAAGCAAGAGGGCTTAAAGCGCGCCGAGCAAAAAGGGGTGATTTTCATCGATGAGATTGATAAAATCGCTGTAAGTAGTAAGGATAGCTCACGCCAAGATCCCAGCAAAGAGGGCGTGCAACGCGATTTACTCCCAATTGTAGAAGGAAGTGTGGTAAGCACAAAATATGGGCAAATCCGCACGGATTATATTCTTTTTATCGCAGCAGGCGCGTTTCACTTTAGCAAGCCAAGCGATTTGATACCAGAATTGCAAGGGCGCTTTCCCTTGCGCGTGGAGCTAGAAAACCTCACGCAAGAGAGCCTTTATAAGATTCTCACACAGGTAAAAAGCTCTATTATCCGTCAATACCAATTGCTTTTGCAGACTGAAGACATTACGCTAGAGTTTGAAGATGAGGCGATTAGAGAGCTTGCGAGGCTGTCATTTCACGCGAATGAAAAGACAGAGGATATCGGCGCGCGTAGGTTACATACGACAATAGAGCGCGTGTTAGAAGACATTAGCTTTGAGTGTGAGGACTACATAGGTAAGGAAGTGATAGTCACTGCGCAAATGGTGCGAGAAAAGCTCGGCGAGCTTGTGGAGAATGTCGATTTAGCGCGCTATATTTTGTAAAAAGCGCAAGATTCTATGGTAAGTAGATTTTAAACCAAGGAGGATTTATGGCAAAGTTAGAATCTGGCAACCTTGCGCCTGCTTTTCGCGCGCAAGATAGCTTTGGGCTTGAGGTAAATTTAAGTGATTTTATAGGGAAAAATGTCGTGCTGTATTTTTACCCAAAGGATAACACGCCCGGCTGCACGACTGAAGCGCAAGACTTTAGCGCGCTTTTGGAAGAGTTTGAGAATCTTAACTGCGTGATACTTGGCGTAAGCCCTGATAGCCAAAAAAGCCATCAAAATTTCATCACAAAGCAAAAACTTAAAATCACACTTCTAAGCGATCCTGACAAGCAAATCGCCACAAGCTATGGCGCGTATGGTGAAAAGCTCATGTATGGCAAAAAGGTAATGGGAATCATACGCTCAAGCTTTGTCATCGATATGGAGGGCAAAATCGCTAAGGCATACTACAATGTCAAAGCCAAAGGGCACGCGCAAAAAGTGCTAGAGGATATGCAAAAAACGCTAGGCAAATGAAAGAGGGCTTTTGATTGCTTTTTTATTAGGGCAAACTTTCAGAATCTTAAGCTTTTTAGAGATACAATAAAAGCTATTTTAAACAAGGAGTGAGAAATGAAATTGGTTACATTTGCGCTAAGCGCGATTTTTGGAGCGTTGTTGTTTTTTAGTGGGTGTCAAGATGTCGAGCTAGAGGCTAAAGGTCCTATAATCCCAACTTGTGACGCGCCAAAATATGAAGTGTTACTTCCAGAAGGGCGCATTAGTGTTGCTCAAGTGAGCGTGAAAAAAGAGAGTGAGCGTCTGTTTAGCAAAGAAAGCTTTGCGGAACTTTTAGATTCTGTTTTTAAGCAATCAAATTGCTTTAGCTTTATTCAGAATGCGGGGCAAAGTGCGGGTGCGGAGACTTTCACGCTTGCTGTAAGCTATGAACTTAAAGCAGATGAGGAAAGTCAAGATGTCAATGTGCTAAAAAGCCAAGATGAAGTAAGCCTAAAATCGCTCATCGTGCTTGAGCTACACTCAAAGAAAAAGCAAATCAAGCAAACTTCAAATGGCGAGCTTAGAATCTCTGCGGATCGCTATTTTGGCTTGCAAAATGATAATAAACTCTCGCGCCAAGACATAAAAGAGCTTTTATTGCGCAACCTTATTTTTATCCTAAATGCGCTTAAATAGCACATTTAAGGCTATTTACCAAAACTTGCGATAATACGCGCTCATTTTTAGAAGAAGGAGAAAACATGGCACTTTATGATAGAGACTACACAAATGTAAATGTCGCTTCTATGGCTCAAGCACAAGAAAGCGCATTGGTAAATTTTGTAAAAACTACTTATAAATTTTTTGGTGCAAGTTTGCTAATTGCTACAATTGGCGCACTTGTAGGATTTATGTATTTTGAGGCAGTAATGCAATATCGCATGTTTATTTTTATTGCGGAGTTTGCGGCACTTTTTGGACTTATGTTTTCACGCTCTAAGCCCGGGCTTAATATCGCGATGCTCTTTATCTTTACATTCCTTACAGGGCTTGCGATTACGCCACTTTTGGGACTTGTGATTGCGAAAAATGGCGCTGGCGCTGTTGTTTCAGCTTTTGGTATGACGACAATTATTTTTGGCGTTATGAGTATTTTTGGTGTGAAAACTAAAAAAGATCTCGCAAATATGGGCAAAATGCTTTTTATTTCGCTTATCGTGGTGATTATATGCTCGATTGTGAATCTTTTTGTGATGAATATGGGCTTTCAAGCGCTCATCGCTGGCGCAGTGGCAATACTTTTTAGCGTGTATGTAGCTTATGACACACAAAATATTGTCCGCGGGCTTTATAGCAGTCCGGTAGATGCGGCTATCGCGCTTTATTTGGATTTTTACAATATCTTTGTAAGCCTTTTGCAACTTTTTGGAATCTTTGGCAGCAGAGATTAATCCATTCCATTGATTCAAAGTTTTGGAATCTAGCGGGGATTTCCCCGCTTTTCCTCCATCTACTTTTTAACCTCTCTTTTTTAAATCTTAGTTTTTATGCCTACGCTTAAAATCAAAAGTCTGCAAGAAATTTTGCGCGCGTTTGGTTTGAGGATTATTAAAAAACTCCACGCTCTTTGCAAGCTCGATAATCTTACCAGAATCTAAAAACACCACCTTATCGCTCACCGCCTTTGCAAAGCCCATTTCATGCGTCACAAGTAGCATCGTCATGCCCTCATCTGCAAGCTCTAGCACCACATCAAGCACTTCGCGCACCATTTCAGGATCAAGCGAAGCCGTGATTTCATCAAAAAGCATAATTTTTGGATTCATACAAAGCGCGCGCACAATCGCCACGCGTTGCTTTTGCCCACCGCTTAGGGATTTTGGCATGGCTTTGAGTTTAGATTCTAATCCCACACGCTTTAAAAGCGCATGCGCTTGCTCCCTCACCTCATCTTTGGCGCGTTTTTGCACCTTTAGCGGGGCAAGCAAGATATTTTCCTCCACGCTCAAATGCGAAAAAAGCTCATAGTTTTGAAACACCATGCCAATTTCTTGTCGGATTTTCCCCCAATTGCTTTTTGGCGTGTTTATAAGTGTGTTTTCTAAGTAGATTTCCCCACCTTGCGTGGATTCTAATCCATTGATACAGCGCAAAAGTGTGCTTTTCCCACAGCCACTAGGTCCAAGCAATACCACCACTTCGCCCTTTTGCACTTCAAAACTTATGGAATCTAGCACGCGGTGGGTGTTATATTCTTTGATTAAGTTGTGGATTTTTAGCATATTAGCTCCATTTAGATTCTAATTTTTTTGACAAAAAGCTTAGCGGGTAGCACAGCGCAAAATACAGCACCAAAAGCAACCCATACATAATAAAAGGCGCGAGATCAAACCTCTGATTTGCTTCAATAATCTGCCTTGCGACAAGCAGCACATCTGCCACACCGATAAAAAGCAAAAGCGAAGTCGTCTTAATAATGCGCGTAAAAAGATTTATACTCGTTGGCAGAAGGCGCTTTGTAGCTTGTGGCAAGATGATGAAAAACTGCACCTTAAGCGGACTAAGCCCTAGGCTAAGCGCGGATTCTCTTTGGTGCTTATCAATCGAGCTAAACGCCCCACGCACCAAATCCCCAATCTCCGCGCTCCCCCAAATGCTAAACACCACAATGCCCACAAAAATATTACTCAAATTCATATCAAGTAATTGTGGCAAACCAAAATAAAACACATACAAAAGCGCTAAGATTGGCACAATGCGCACAAACTCCAAATACAACTTCGCGCACGCCCTCAATACAAAAAAGCGCGAAAGCATACACAGCCCGCAAATACTCCCAAAAATAATAGAAAAAAAGATACTCACACAAGAAATAAAAAAGCTCATAAAAAGCCCTTCGCACAGGCGCCACGCATTCACACCGCCAAAAAGGGCTTGTAAAGTAGCAAGCAAAGAATCTGTATCCATCACCTAAATCCTAAAGCGCTTTTCACAAAAGCTAAAAAAGATTGAAAGTGGCAGTAGCACGACTAAATACGCACAAAGTAGCATAAAAAGCGCCTCATAAGTTTTGCTATAAACACTAATAATATCCTTACTCACATACAGCACATCAGCAAGCGCGATGACGCTCACCACCGAAGTTTCTTTGATGAGGAAAATCACATTTGCCGCAATGCTTGGCATACTCACGCCCAAAGCTTGAGGCACAAGTACAAAGCGCATAATTTGAGACTTGTTAAAGCCTAAACTTAGGGCAGATTCTATTTGTGACTTTCCCACACTTTGCAATCCCGCGCGAAAAGATTCACACATATAGCCACCGCCTAAAAACATAAGCCCCAAACTCGCGCACCAAAATGCGCTTAGCTCCAACCCTATGCGATTAAGCCCAAAGTAGAGGAAAAATATCTGCAAGACTAAAGGCGTGTTGCGCGCGATTTCTGTATAAACGCTAGCGCACGCGCTTAAAAAAAAGATTTTTCTAAAAGAAAGCAAAAGCGCACAAACAAAGCCGATGATGAAAGAAAGCAAGATTCCAACTGCTGAAATCTGCAAAGTCAAAATAAGCGCGTCTTTAAACAAATACGCATGACTAAAGACAAACTCCCAATCAAACATTTAACGCAATGCCAAAGATTTTAAGCTTTCAAGATTCTAATGCAACGCGGCGTTTAGCTCGATTTTGCGATTTGAGCGGAAGGCTATCATATTGCCACTTTTAGAATCTTGCCTAAAATGCACGCCATTTTTGCCAGAAAGCTCCCTGCCTTTATACAAACCGCTAGGATTGATGACAAAGCCCGGATTTATTTCAGCTAGCTTTTCTGCTTCTGCTTTTGAGATTTCAAACACCGTGCCAGCAAGCACCGCGATGCCACCATCTACGATGCACCCATCGCCCAAACTTATGCCTGTTGAGCTATTCACACCTAGCAGGCAGTTTTTGCCAATGCTTATCGGATCGGCATTCCCGCCACTTAGCACGCCTAAAATACTAGCACCTCCACCTACATCGCTTCCCTCACCCACGATTACGCTTGAGCTTATACGCCCTTCGTTCATACAAGCACCCATCGCGCCTGCGTTAAAATTCACATAGCTAGCTCCTGGCATTTGTGTATAGCCACCTGTGCCTAGATACGCACCAAAGCGCGTTTTTGCAGTATCAAGCAAGCGGATATTATCAAACTGCGGGATTACCTGCATGAGGTAGCGCGGGAATTTATCCACAAAATCAATGCTAGGGAATGTGCCTTCCATTTTTAGGCACACTTCATTTTCGCGTAGCCATTCTAGCTCGTAAGGTTTATTCCCGCTCCACGCGACATTTTGCAGTAAGCCAAAGATTCCATCAAGTTGCAAACTTCTTAAAGGTGCTTTGCCTAAAGACAGCGCCAAAAGCTTGAGATACGCAGATTCCACACTTTCACATTTTGTATCCTTATAAATCACACAAAAACGATAGCGCGCCCGCCCGCCTTTGGTTTTGAGCTTGCCTTTATTATCTTGCTTTTTAAGCTCCAAAATCACTTGTATATTTTTATGCGTTTGTGTATCACTCAAAGCCTCGCTTAAAAAAGGCGCATACAATTCCAATGCCTTATTGACAAACTCTTGATTGATTCCATACACTGCTTCATTTTCACTTTGAGAAATGCACTCTGCACTTTTGGCGCACTCACTTAGCACAGCATAAGTTCCCAAATTTTCGCCCGCCCAATTCATCGTCGGATAAGTCGCGCACAGCACAGCCTTTGACTTCTTGCCAATCTCCACACGCGCAATGCCAAAGCCCAGCGGTTCTTTGTAATTTGGGGATTTTTGAAAATTATCAACAAACACTTTAAAATCTTGCATAAGGTCTCCTTTTTAATAAAGGGCAATTGTAGCAAAACTTTATAAAAGATAAGGCGTGTTATAATGCCCTCCCAAAACGAAATACAAAAAAGACAAAATAATGATAAAAAAATTTTTTAGCGCAGTGGGATTTGTGGGCTTTGCCTGCGCGCAACTCTATGCTATAGAAAATCCTAAAAACAATCCTAGCGATTTACCCTTGCTAAGTGGCTACATAGGCACATTTGCCAAAAGCTCTGCGCTTGGGGAAAATAAAGATTCTTATGGCACGATAAATCTCTCCCTCATGCTTCATCATCATGTCAATGAGCACCTAAGCCTTTGGCTCGGGGTTTTTGGCGCGATACCTACACTTGATAGCCCAAAGGGCAATGTCAATGACTACTCGCGCACGCATTATGTCAATGACAAGGCGTTCGCGCTCTATCAGGTGGGGCAGGCTGGGGGTGCTAGTTTTAGCGTGCAAGCAGGAAGGTTTGAGTCTCATCTTGATTGGCTAGGCGAGCATATACAAGGCGTGCAGGCGCATTTCACAAAGCCACTTTTTGGCGCAAGCACGTTTAGAGCAAGTGCGACTTATGCAAATGAGCAAGCCCATATCAATAGAGAGGAGCAATCCGCGTTTGAAGAATTTAAGAAAGAATACAATTCGCGTGAAATGTTTGCATTTGGCGCGGAGCTTGGCAGTGAGGAAAATTTTTTGGGAATCTATGATTATTATTTTGAAGGCATTTTTAATACCATCGGCGCAAAAGTGCATTTGCAAATCCCGCTGGGCTCTAGGGATTTGAGAGATTCTATAGAATCTGCAAAATCCACGCACGCTTTAAATTCCAACCAGCGCAATAGAATCCAAAATTCTCATCAACCAAACAGTGCCGAGTATGCGCGCGCAACACAGTGGAGCGGAGGCGAAGCGGAATTTACTTCCGCTGAGACGATACCAATTGATGGAATAGACGGGATAGATTCTCAAACAACAAAGCAAGGTGACAGAATCCAAGATTCTAATCAATTAGAAAAGGTGGAGTATGAGCGCGGAGCGGAGCCGAGCGGAATTCACTTCCGCGAAGGTGATACAATTGATGGAATAGGCTGGAGCTTGCAATTTCTCGCACATTTTGCATATTCAAAGAGCTTTAATCCCACACTTTTAATGCCTCAAGGCGATGTCTATACACACGGACAGAAGGACATTGGCGATACTTTCTTTAGCTTTGCGCGTTTGAGTTTGCATTACAAAAAGCGCTTTCTTATCGGGCTAGGATTTGCACAAAGTGGGGAAAAGGACTTCACAAACGCCTTTCTTGGCAATCGCTTTGTTTTTGAAGCTGATGATGCCACGCCCTTTCTCTTTAATGTCATCGCGCCGGGCGGGTGGCACAATGGGAGCAACGCGACAAATATGTTTTATGGGCAGACGCGCTCTTTTTATGCCTTTAGCGCGCTTAAGTTTGGGAGGCTCGCGCTTAACTTTCACGCTAGGGAATCCAGCGGGCAAAAAGCTAGGGTGCATGGTGGCTCGCAACGGCAGATAAGTGCGGGCTTTGGGTATGCGCTAGATTCTCATATAAGCCTTGGCGCGGTGGCGGTGTATATGCGCCAAATGCAACGCTTCGCGCAAGAGGATATTAACTCAAGCTATCTTAAGGCGTTTTTACAGTATGAGTTTTAGGCTAATTTGAATTTATGTAGGATTTAGACAGAACCATCAATTTTAAATTTAAACTAAAAGAAAAAAGGGAGATAAGCACGCCTACCTCCCCGCTACAATGCTTTCACATTGTTTGGTCAGCACTTGAATTCTAGCAAATTTTATTAATAAAGCAAGCAGTTTTTATTAAATTTTACTAAAAATTACAAAAAATGCTATTTTTTGAAACACAATAAACTGTGACCTAATGAAATTATTTTTACTGAAAAAATATTTATTCTTTTTAAATCGTCTAAATAGACATAAAAGTTCTTTTCTTTTTGCTTTTTTCATGCCTTGCGAGGTGCAAAGCTTCATAAAAAGTAAAATTAATGCACTAAAATCATGTAGCATAGGATTCTTGTTTATCTTTTTTCTTGCAGATTCTGGAATCTCTTTTATATTTGCAAGATATGATTGTAATATTTTATTTGGTTTAAAATTACTATTGTAAGGAATTTTTAATGTGTTTAGAATACAATTACTATGTGCTGTCGCATTACGTAAAATACGGACACAATATGCTAATGGATATAAATTCTCTTTATTAGGGTATTTTTCGAAATAGAATTTATAAAACTTTAGAAAATCTCCATAGCTTAAAATCTCTATAAGATTCCATAATGCTAGTTCAGCATTATATTTCGATAATAAATTTTTTACAAACGATATATCTTGAGATTTTGCCAAGATTTGTTCCTTAATTTTTGTATTTTGAGTCAAAAAATCTTTTACTATATTGTATCCATCTTCATTTCTGTTGTTGCAAAAATGTGCATTAAGAGAAACTTTAAGTAAATGTTCTACATCAAGACTAAGCTCCAAAATGAATCTTCTTAAATGCATATCCAATGTTGAAAATTCAACAAGGTAAGCAAAATCAAGATTTTTATATTTTCCTTTATATTTATCATAATTCTTTGCATAAGATTTTATTTTAAAATAATAATTGTTGTATGTTAAAAATTCTTTTGCCTTTTGCTCCGAGTAAAGCTCAAACGCAACCCCTAAACTTTGCATATGTAATATTTGTTCGTTAATATTTAATTTAGCCTTCATAATTTCCTCAACCTTCCTACTTACTATACAAGTAATTTTTATCTTATAAATAACAAAATTTTAGAATTTATGGTCTAAAAAGTCAATTTTTGTCATTGCGAGCAACACAGTTACGAAGCAATCCACCTTAGAATCTAATTTTTTAGAATCCTTTTGTTTGGCACAATCCCACTTAGATTCTCTATATTTTCTTT
>NZ_NXLL01000083.1 GCF_003364115.1 Helicobacter sp. MIT 00-7814
AGTGTGTCCGATCACCCTCTCAGGCCGGATACCCGTCATAGCCTTGGTGAGCCATTACCTCACCAACAAGCTGATAGGACATAGACCAATCTCATAGCGTAAGCATTCAAAAATACCCTCTAAACTATTTTTATAAACTCATCTAGCACTATAATTGCTTTGTAAGATTCTAAGGCATTTATTATTATAAACTTATAGAATCTTACTTAACACTTACAGCACTTTATAAGCTTCTAAAAACACTTTAAAGGGCATTTTTGAATGCCACTTTCCCCCGTAGGGAGTATCCAGTATTAATCACCGTTTCCAGTGGCTATCCCAGACTATGAGGCATGTTATCTATGCATTACTCACCCGTGCGCCACTAATCCACTTCTAGCAAG
>NZ_NXLL01000084.1 GCF_003364115.1 Helicobacter sp. MIT 00-7814
TATTGGAATGCGTGGGATAGGGAGTTTAAAAGAGGAGCAATTGAAAGATTAAGAACCGAAAAAGGAACCAATGTTCTTACTTTCAATAAACAGCCTATTTATCCTAACATTACTCAAGATATGCAAGCAGATTTAATTGAGAAAGGGGAACTAAAGGTTGTTAATCTAAGATCTATTCATACGACTGTTGCTATTTGGGCTGATGAAAATAGAGAGGAAGCTAAGAATCCTGTTTATCAAGAATACATCGCTAAAGTTAAAGCGGAATTAGTAAAAGACAAAGGAAATAGGATTGTTTCCTAGATCCTATTCTTTTCTTATTGCTTTTTTACATTCCTACAAAATTTCCTCTTGTTTCTATTGTCCCCCCATTACTTCC
>NZ_NXLL01000085.1 GCF_003364115.1 Helicobacter sp. MIT 00-7814
GTTTTCAGAGATCACCAAAATAGAAAGTGTTTAAGACTTAAATAAAAGATTGTTAAAAAGTGTATAAGCATTGCGTAGCAAAGAGAAATGCAAAGAAGGCTAAAATCAAAAAGGACTTGAAACCTTTTAAAAGACTTAAGACCTAAAAGAGAGTTTTGATTAAACTTGATTTAAGAGAGATTGAGATTCTTAGTTTAGGGCTTTGAGTAGATAAGATTTAAGCTCTAGTAGGCTAAATAATAAAAGGTTTGTAAGCAAAGATATAGATTATGCTTTAATTTTGCTTGTAGGCAAGGCAGATTCTTAAAAATCGATTGAACGCACTTAAGGTGCGTGATTGAGATTTTTAAGAATCTAACGTAG
>NZ_NXLL01000009.1 GCF_003364115.1 Helicobacter sp. MIT 00-7814
TGAAACTCTTACACAAGAAAATGTAGAAGTAGCTAATGCTACAAATACAATTACTCAAAGAGTAAATGGTATAGCAGAAGAGATATTAGAAGATGTGAATAAGAAGAGGTTTTAGGGGGGATTTTTAGAGCTTTAGAATCCAAAATTCTAATCAACCAAAAAGCGCAGAGTATGCGCGTGAAGCAAAGCTAACTAGGACTTTGTGGTGAGTGATACAATTTAGCAAAATAAGGATTCTCTATGCTTTTTAAAGGGAGGCAAGGGTGAAAGAAGACGCATTACGCTGGAATATGCGCTACAAAGATAACACTATGCCTACCATTCCTAGCGCCTTGCTCCTTGAATGCGAGCCGTTTTTGCGCGAACTTTTGCAAAAAGATCAAAACAAAGCTCTAGATATCGCCTGTGGCAATGGGCGCAATAGCAAGTTTCTTTCCTTACTGGGCTTTGAAGTGGATTGTGTGGATATTTCAGAGATTGGCTTAAGCGCGCTTGCAAACTACCCACATACAAATGCGATTCTCGCGGATTTAGATACTTTTAGTATAGATTTGCGCTATGATGTGATATGCGATTTTTATTTCCTTGATAGGCGGTTTTTCCCGCAAATTAGGCGCGCGTTGAATGTCGGTGGGATATTTATTTTTGAGAGCTTTTCTCAAGTGCCAAAAGATTTTTTCTTGCAAGACACAAAGCTTTTAAGCTCTAATCGCAGTTTAGAATCTAGCGAGCTAGCAAAGGAATTTGAAGGCTTTAAGATACTGCTTAATGAGTATAAATGCGTCTTTAGGGAGGGTTTGCCCCATTGTGTGCAGATGTTTGTCGCGCAGAAAGTATTTGATTCTTAAAAATTGTAAAAAAAGAGTTTTGAAATGCAATACACATTTTCACAAAAATGCAAGAAAATCTTTTCTATCGCCCTGCCTAGCGGGGCAAACTCACTTTTAGATACGCTTAATCTTCTTGTTGGCTGGTATTTCATCTCTCAAATTTCTAAACAACACATTATCGCGCTTGGCGTGAGCTTAAACTATATTATGATTTTATTTGCCATCACAGCGGTGTTTTTCATCGGCACAAGCTCGCAAGTGGCGCGCTACTTTGGCGCACATGATTTTAAATCGATTAAAGAAGTGATGGGGACGAACCTCTTAAGCTCACTTTTTCTTTCAATTCCCGTGTGCGTGGTGTTTTTCCTTTGCATTGACATGTATTTTGACTGGATGGGTAAGGGTGTGGATTTGGAATCTAGAGCGCTTGGGCGAGAATATTTGCATCTTGTGCTTTTAGGCGTTCCGGCATTGATGGCAAAGACGATTTGCGTGGCTGGGCTTTCCGCGCTTGGCGATACAAAGCGCATTATGTATGTGAAAATTTTCACCACCACGTTTAATGTTATCTTAAATGTCGTTTTGATTGCGGGCTGTGATTTTGGGATTTTCCATATTCCCGCGCTTGGTATTGCAGGTGCGGGCTTGAGCAATCTTATTATTACGATTGTAGAGTTTGTGTTGCTTTTGTTTGCTATTGCTTTGAGTGATATTAAGCTTAAAATCGCGCTAGTTTTTCGCACCTTGTATCTTAAAAGAATGCTGGCAGTTGGGATTCCAGCGGGGATTGAGCGGTTTTTGAGTATTTTTTCGCTTATTCTTATTCAGAAGTTTGTGAGCTCCTATGGTGGCGATACGCTTGCGGGATTTCAGATAGGCACAAAAGTTGAGGCGTTTATTTTAATGCCGGGCTTTGGATTTCAAGTAGCGGCAATGGCGCTAGTTGGGCAGAGTTTAGGGCGTAAGCGCTTAAGTTTGGCGTATGATTTTTTGAAAACCTTGCTTTTTGTCGCAAGCCTTGTTATGGGGATTTTGGGGATTCTTATTTGTATTTTTGGCTTTGAGCTTTCAGGGATTTTCAGCACAGAATCTAAGGTGCTAGAATACAGCTTTTACTACATTCTTGCAGTTGGGCTTTCTCAAGTGCCGCTTATTTGGGTATTTTGCCTTGATGGTGCGTTGCGTGGTGGTGGCGCGACGAAGCTTTCACTTTTGCTAAATTCCGCAAGCATTTGGCTTGTAAGAATCCTTCCAATGTATTTGTGCGTGCATTTTGGACTTAGTGTAATGCTCCTTTTTGTCATCATTTTTGCCGAGACTTATTTACGCGCTGTGCTTTTTGGGCTTATGTTTAAATATAAAATTTGGGAAAAATTTATTAGCAGATTTTAAAAAATTTGCCTCACAAATTTTTATTCCATTTTATTTGAATTTTGCAGTGCAAAATCTCGGTTTGTGTGGGGTATGGATTGCTTAGATTCTCTTTAAGAATCTTTTTTAAAAGAAAGTGCTAAAATCTAGGCTTTTTTACAATCTCATTTATTTTTAAGGAGTACGAGAATGTGGGGCAGGGGATTTGAGCTAAAATGGCTTATAGGCGCATTTTTAGGTGCTTTGATGCTGTTTTTTAGCGCATGTGGCGATGAGGAAAAAATCTTTAGAAAAACGCAGGGCGTTATTGACACGGATTCTATCGTTAGCATTGAGCTAAAAGAGCCGATGTGGAGCGGTGCGGTGCAAAGGCGCGAGATTAGCAAGAGCAAAGAGGCTTTCAAGCTCAATGGCAACGCGATTGAAAATGTGGCGTTTGCTTTTAGAGATTCTACGACTTTAAATATGTATCCAACCGCAGATGGTTTGCACTTAGAGCCTAGCAAGGACTACACGCTTGAGATTGATTTTAAGGCGCTGGAAAAAGAGCTTGGCGATTCCCTTAAATCCCCGATAAAAAATGCCACACTTAAATTTAGTACAAAGCCTATCGAGTTTGAGTTTGAATTTGAGGGATTATCGATTTTGCAAAATGGCGATAAAAACGCTATCTCTGCTGTTGTGCTCACTTCGCAAAAGATTTCTTTAGAAAAGGCAAAAAGCCTTATTTCTCTGCAAGATGCGCAAGGCAAGAGCGTTAATTTTCACTTTAATATTGTTGGTGGCGATGAGTCGCGGGTATTTTCACGCCGTTTTGAGATTGTTTCAGAGGAGATTACGCCACGCGTTGATGAGGATTTGCTTTATACAATCACGCTTGATGGTGCGAAAATCGGCGCAAAGGACGAAAAGAAAAAGCTTGATGTGCGTATTCCAAAAATTTCAGATATCACTTTCCTTGAAGCGATGAGCAAAGAGAGTGGCGATAAAACAAGCATAGTGCTAAGATTCTCACAAGAGCTGGCAAAAATGCCAAATCTTAAAAGCTACATTCAGATTCAGCCAAATATGAACTTCAATGTCTCTCAAGCAGGCAATGAAATCACGCTCACAGGGAATTTTAACTTCCAAACGCCTTATAAAATTCATATTACAAAAGGGCTTGTTTCCCCAAATGGCGCTATGCTCAAAGAAGATATTAGCGCAGAAATCGCTATAAGCGCGCTTCCACCGGCGATTAGCTTTTCATCAAGTGGCGTGTTTTTGCCAAATGGTGCAAATAAAAAGCTCGCCTTCAAAAGTCGCAATGTCACGGAAGTAAAGCTCACGCTTCACAAAGTCTATGCAAATAACCTTACGCAGTTTCTTTATGAGAAGAATCTTATCGGGCAAACACAAGAAAATAGCGCAAGAGTGAGCGAATGTGAGGGGTATGACGATGATGACGATGAGTATGGTTGCAGTTATGGGGTGGATTTGAGCCGTATCGGCGATAAGGTGCTGGAGAAAACCTTTAAAATCGACACTGAGAAAAATCAGTGGATTCAAAATGAGCTAGACTTTAGCGAGCTGGGGGATTTGAAAGGGATTTTCTTTGTAAAGTTAAATATAGAAAAAGTGGATTATGACTTCCCGAGTGATTGGAGTGATTGGCGCAAAAATGACTTTTTATCAAGGCGAGGCACTATCTCAAAACATCTCATTTTTTCAAACACCGCGCTTTTGGCTCAAAGTGTCGGCTCGCAGTTTATCCTCACAGCGATGGATATTTCAAAAAACACGCCGATTGCTGGAATGTCGATTGTAGCGGTGGATAAGAAAAATCAAGTTATTGAATCTCAAAACACCAACGCTAATGGCGATGCGACTTTCACAAAGGCAAATGCAAAAAACACGCTGTATTTTATGGCAAATAATGCCAGCGGTATGGCGGTGCTAAAGCTTGGCTCCTCGCTTGTGTCTGTCGATGGCTTTGATGTGGAAGGCGTGATGAGTGAAGGCGGAATGCGCGCGTTTATTTACACCGATAGGGGCGTGCATAGACCGGGTGATAGTATTTATTTTGATGCGATTGTGCGCAACCTTGATAAAGCGCTAGATCCTACGCATCCGGTATTTTTGACGCTCAAAACTCCGCGTGGTAAGGTGTTTTTGGACAAAGTCCGCTTAGAATCTAAGGGCAATGGATTCTTTCATTATGAAATAAAAACGCCAAAAAGCGCTGATACAGGCGTTTGGGAAGCGTTGCTAAAGGTTGGGGACTTTACATTTAGGAAAGAGCTAAGTGTTGAGGCAGTGGTGCCAAATAGAATCGCGGTAAATATTACGACAGATTCTGTGCTTGAAATGCCAAGTGATGAGCTTTCTTTTGAGCTTAAGGCAAAATATCTCTTTGGCGCGCCGGCAAAGGATTTAGAATACAGCGTGCAAGCTAATATCAAGCTTTTGAAGTTTAGCCCAAGCAATTTTAAGGGCTACACTTTTGATACGCCTAGCTCGCTTAATTACGGCAGAATACGCTCCACAGAAGGGAATCTAAACGCACAAGGAGAGGCAAAAGATTCTATTAATTTAGAAAGTGTCGAAAAGCTAAACTCAAACTTGATAGCAAATATCACCGCGCGCGTTGATGAAAATAACGGCAGAAGTGTCACTGCGCGCAAAAGCGTGGATTTGGTATTTTACAAAAGCTTTGTTGGGGCGAAATTCCCAGAGCAGCGCTATGTGCAGGCGGATTCTAAAATCTCCATGCCTGTGGTTGTGGTGGCAAATGACGGCAAAAGCACGCTTGCAGGTAAAAATGTGAGCTACACAGTCTATAGCAATCAATACAGCTGGTGGTGGGACTATGACAGCTACTCGGAATATTTGCGCTCTTTTAAAAGTGATAGAAATACAAAGATTCTCGCGCAAGGAAGTTTGAAAACAAAAAAAGAGCCGGTATTGTTTGAATACACGCCTGCGCAAAATGGCGAGCTTTATATTGAATTTGTCGATGAGGAAAGTGGCGCAATGGCGGGTGGCGCGCTGTATGTCTCTGGCTATGGCGAGCCTTTGAATGCACAAAAGGTAAATTCTCTTAAAATAAGATCTGACAAAGAGCAATACGCCATCGGGCAGGAAGCAAAGGTAAGCTTTGAATCTACGCCAAATTCTAAAGCCCTTGTCATCATCACAAAGGAAAATAGGGTGCTTAAGCGCTTTTGGGTGGATACAAAGGGAAACAACACAAGCCTAACTATTCCTATCACAAGCGAGATGAGCCCGAATGTCTATGTAAGCGTGGCGTTTTTGCAAAACTACACAAACACGCCAAATGATCGCTCCTTGCGCCTGTATGGTGTCGTGCCACTCAAGGTAGAGGATAAGGAAAGCAGGCTTACTTATGAGATTGACGCGCCAGAATCTATTTTGCCAAATAGTGAATTTGAAGTGAAAATCTCCACAAAAGAGGGCTTGCCATCAACTTACAGCCTAGCAGTTGTAGATGAGGGCTTGCTGGGGCTAACTAATTTCCAAACGCCAAATCCGTGGAAATATTTTTACTCAAAAATCGCTCTAGGCTTAAAGCTCTATGATACTTATGACTTAATCATCGCAAAAAGCTTTGGCAAAGTGCAAAAGGTGCTAAAAGTCGGTGGTGAAGGAGTGATGGACTCAGAATCAAGAGCCGCGCGTCAAAAATCTGATGAAAAAGCCGAGCGCTTTAAACCCGTGGTGCTCTATCAAGCCCCAGCAAACACTGATGAAAAGGGCAATGCGCGCATAAAGCTTAAAATGCCCGGCTACTTTGGCAGTGTGCGCGTGATGGTGGTAGGCGCGAAAGAAAAACGCTATGGTTCAGCGAGCAAAAATATCCAAGTAAGCGCGCCTGTGGTGGTAATGCCTACAATTCCGCGCTCACTTAAAGTCGGCGATACCTTCCAAATGCCAATCGAGCTTTTTGCCACTAAAGGCGCAATAGATGCCAAAGTGAGCGTCTCTACAACAAAAGGCATTGTGAATTTCAAGCAAGCAAGCCAAAATGCGAGTATTAAAGGCGAAGGGGATTCTCAAACGCTCATTTTTGAAGGCGTCGTAGGACAGGAAGTGGGAGTAGAGAATATCGCTATAAGCGTGGATTCTAAGAGTTATAAGAGCAAAGAAATTGTCGAAATTGACATAAAAGCGATAAATCCTTTCATTAGCACTTCTGAAAGTCACACGCTCAAGGCAAAAGGCACCCTCACGCTTAGCGCGCCAAAAAGCTTTGTCAAAGGCACAAACAGCGGGCTTATTAGCATTAGCACCGATCCGCTTTTAAATATCTCTCATCGTGTGAAATGGCTCATACATTATCCTTATGGCTGCGTAGAGCAGACGACTTCAAGTGTCTTGCCACAGCTTTATTTAGACAGATTAGGAAGCTTTAAAATCGATAAAAAAGAAGTGGTGGAGAATATCAACGCAGGCATTACGCGCTTAAGTGGCTTTGTAACACCAAGCGGGGGATTAGCATACTGGCAAGGGGAGAGCATGCCAAGTGCGTGGGGCTCAAACTACGCGGGGCATTTCCTCGTGCTAGCTAAGAAGCTAGGCTATTATGTGCCAGATTCTCTTTATAGTGGGTGGGTTGCGTATGAGAAAAACCTTGTGCGCTCTGATGAAAACGCCAATATCAAGGCTTATGCGCTCTATCTTTTAGCCCTAGCAGGTGAGCCAGAAATCGCAGTGATGAATAGCCTTAATGAAAAATCCTTGCGCAATCTCAACACCACCGCGCAATGGCAACTTGCCGCAGCCTACAAGCTCGCAGGCTTTGAGGAAAACGCAAAGGCTATCGCAAATACGCTTAGCATTAAGCCAGATTCTGATGAGCAGTATAGGCGCTATAGCTTTGGCTCAAATTTGCGCGATGAAGCGATGATTTTAGAAGCGTATAAAACCATTTATGGTAAGCCACAAGAGACACTTTTTAATAGCATTAAGGCGCATTTGGAATCTGATGAGTGGCTTAGCACGCAGACAAGTGGCTATGCGCTTTTAAGCATGGTAAATAGCAAGGATAGTGCTGAGCCAAAAGAGATAGAGGGTGTAATTGAGCTTAATGGTGAGAAGCAGAAGTTTTCAGAATCTGCGCGTATGCTAAATTTTGAGCTAGATTCTGGCAGTGCAAAGATAGAAGCTAAGGATTCTCCGCTTTATGTGATTTACGCGTGGGAAGGGATTCCGACAGATTCTATTATTAAGCCAATAAGCAAAAAAATGCGAATAGAGCGTAGATTCTTAGATGAAAATGGCAATAGCATAGACATTAGCAAAATCGCCTCTGCGAAGAGCTTTTGGATACGCCTTGATTTGATAAAAGATGAAAGCGCGCTAGTGGAAAATGTCGCGCTCACCCAAAGCCTGCCAAGTGGCTGGGAGATAGAAAATACGCGCCTAAATGATGACAATTTACCCGAGTTTGTGAGTGAAAATGCAGACGCAACGCGCTATGTGGATATACGCGATGATAAGGTAATGTGGTTTTTTGATTTAGAGCGTGCGAAAAGCGTGTTTGTGAAGATTAATACCGTAACACCCGGAATCTACACGCTTCCGCCAGCCTATGCTGAAGCAATGTATGATAATTCCTACGAAGCAGCGAGTGAAAGCCAAAAAGTCGAGGTAACAGCGAAATAAGGCGCGTTTGTGAAGCTAGGAATGCGCCAATCGTTGCGAGGATTTTAAAAGAATCTTAAGCAACAAGCCAAAGGCGCAGAATCTATCATTGCAAGGAAGCTTGCAGGTGTAGCAATCTACAAAGATTCTAAAAATGCAAAAGTGACGCGAAAGAATCTACAAAATAACACTAAGGAGCGCCCAATGCATGAGATTTTCACCACTTGCCTTTATGCGCTTTTGTGTGTTTGTGTTAGTTTCTTTTTTCTTAGGCGCTATTGTCATCGTGCGCGCTACCTAAGCATTTTTAGCGTTTTTCTACCATTTTTGAGCGCTTTTTATTTTGGTTATATTGCTTTTAGCGAATTTCAACTTGCCTTGCTTCTTACTTACAACGCGCTTCTTGCAAGCTTTATGCTTACGCTGCTTCTTGTTATGGCGGTGATTGATTTTTATTATTTTGCTTTGCCTAATGTGCTTTTGCTTCTCTTTATTGCGCTTTGTGTGGTGGGCAAGGTTGCTTTAATGCTACAAGGAAATTACGACTTTGAGCTTATCTCGCTTATGCATGGTTTTTGTATCATGGGTGGAATGTATCTTTTAAAGTTTATTTTAGAATCTATGCGTAAAAAGCCCATGCTAGGCGAGGCAGATATTTTGGTGCTTGGCGGACAAGGTATGATTTTTGGGATTGAAGTTACATTTTTCATTATTTTTCTTGCGAGTCTCCTTGCATTTGCGCGCTTTGGGCTAAGTGCGATATTTTATTTTCTCTCAAAAAAGCAAAAGCCCTTAAGCGTAAAATTTCCTTTTGTGAGTTATATTTTTACCGCGACAATTTTTTCTATGGTTTGTGTGCCTTTGGGGGTTTTCGTGCCTTTTGGCATTTGGTAGGGGAGTTTTTAAATGTTTAAGCGGTATTTGTTCCTTTCTTTTTCACAGCTTTTTTTTCCATTTTTCCTCGTGCTACTTTTTATCGCCTCTGTGGTGCTTCTTATCAGCATCGCGGCGAAAACCTATGTGGTGAAAATGGGCTTTTTGGATCTTTTTGCGCTATTTTCCTACTCGCTTCCGGGTAGTGTGTTTTTTATTATCCCCATCACTTTTTTTGCTTCTTTGGTGCTTGGGATTTCGCGCCTTGCGTATGATTATGAGTTGATGGTATTTTTTGCACTAGGCGTTAAGCCCACAGCGATTTTGAAGGCTTTTTTGCCTATTATCTTGCTAGCCACGGCGATTTTGCTTGTTTTTTCCCTTGTGATGGTGCCACTTTCCACAAGTGCTTCAAAAAACTTCATCGCCCAAAAGCGCGCAGATATCGATGTCAATCTTAAAGCCGGCGAGCTTGGGCAAAAGCTTGGCGATTGGCTCGTGTATGTCGATGAGGCGAAAAATCGGCAGTATAAAAATCTCATTTTGTATTCTCAAGAGCAAAAGGATTCTGAATCTTTCATCGTGGCGGAATCTGGGCGCACGCAAAATGCCAATGGGCTTTTTGAGCTTTTGCTTGAAAAGGGCGATGCGTATTTTGCGCATGAAAAGGAAATCCGCAAGATTCACTATCAAGAAATGAATGTGCGTCAAGTCGTGGGTGAGCCACAGCTTAGCGGGTATGATTTGTTTCATTATTGGCAGGAAGCCTTTGGCGGGAAGTCAAAGTCAAAGGAGCGCAAGTTTTCGCAAGCGATTTTGGTGTCGTTTTTCCCGCTGGCTTCGATTTTTTTTATTTTGGTTTTTGGCGTGGCAAACCCGCGCTTTAAGTCAAATATGTCGTATTTTTATGTCATTGGCGCGGTGGTGGTGTATTTCATCATGGTGTATGTGGCGAGCGAGAATTTCCCATTTTTGGGGATTTTGTGCATTCCGACTTTGTGGTTTGTGGCGGGCTATGTGCTCTATCGCAGGACGATTAAGCGCTATTATTGATGTTTAAGGTATTGGCAATCATCGCTTATGATGGGAGCGCGTTTGCAGGCTTTGCCCCACAGGCGCGAAACTCTGCGCGCAAGGACACAAGCGCACTTGGCGTGAGCGATAAAATCGCACTTGTGCTAAAAAGTGTCGGCGCAGTGTGTGAAAATATAGATTCTGATAAAAACACGCAATTTGCGAGCAAACTAGAATCCTACGATGACAAAACTAGCACGCGTTGCGAGGATTTGCAAAATTTAGGGCAATCCATAAAAAACAAAAATTTACTTCTTAGCGCCGGGCGCACGGATAAAGGCGTGCATGCGCGCAATATGCCTATTTGCTTTTTTCTCCCACAAAGGCGCGATTTGGGGAGATTGCGCGAGATTCTCAATGCCAAACTCTATCCGCATATTTTTTGCAAAGTCTTGCGCTTTGTAGCGCAAGACTTTCATCCGCGTTTTTTAGCACTCTCACGCACTTACTGCTACATTGCAAGCAAAACTGCACCAAATCCATTCTACGCGCGTTTTGTGGCATGGGAGGATTACGGCGAATTTGCACGCGTGAAAGAGGCGCTAGGATATTTTAGAGGCACGCATGATTTTAGGCTTTTTTGCAAAGGTGATTTGGAAAGTAAAAGCAGTGTGCGCGAGATTTTTAGCATTTATTGCAAAGAAACTAGCGGGAATCTTGCAAAGCGCGCGAGCTCTCAATCATCTCAATCAAGTCGGCTCCTTATCGTGCGAATTTGCGCGCAGGGCTTTTTACGCGCGCAGGTGCGCCTTATGCTAGGCGCGGTGTTTGCTTATGGGCGTGGGGAGATGAGTTTAGAATCTTTACGCGCGCAAATTGATGCCAAGATGCCAACTTCTAAGATTCCCGCTTCCAAGATTCCAATCTATCGCGTGCCTGTGAGCCCCAATGGGTTGTATTTTGAAAATGCGAGGTATGAAAAATACTAAAAATCATACCACCTTGTGTTTTGTGCTTTGGTGTTTAGCAGGTAGATTTCGCCGATTTGTGGGACATTGTAGGGGATATTTTCTTTTTGTGCGAGCTTGTTTAGAATTTCCACCGGCTCATTCCACGCGTGCGAGCCAGCGACGAAGCGCCCCCAATGGATAGGCTGAATAGCTTTTGCACGCAAATCTTTTGCCGCCTGCAAAGTTTCTTGCGGGAAGGAATGCGAGTATTTCCACGCCTTGTTGTATTGTCCATTTTCCATCACTGCTAAATCAACCCCGCCAAAATGCGCGCCAATCTCTTTAAAATGCGTATAGTAGCCGCCATCTCCGCTTAAAAAAAGCTTGAAAGGTTCAGAATCTTTCACCCCCTCAAGCTCCAAAACCACGCTAAACCACAGGCTTTCATTAGCGCCTATGCCTAGTCGGTTGGTGTTGTGCTGGGCTGGCGTGGTGTTTAGACGCAAGGCAAGATCCTTAAACTCCAAGCCCTCCCACCAATCAAGCTCGATAATTTTTTCTTCACTAATGCCAAAGTCCCTTAAAAATTGCGCTGTATTAAGTGGCACGACAAAGAGTTGCGCGCGGTCTTTGAGCGATTTAAGCGATTTTTTATCCAAATGATCATAATGCGAATGTGTGAGAATCACAATGTCAATCAGCGGGAAATCCTGCGCGCTAAAGGTTTTGTGCGCCTTGAAAGCGCGATTTATGAAAGGCATGGGCGAAGCGTAGGTATTAAAGAGCGGATCGATGAGGATATTTGCACCCTTGTGATAAAGATACAGCGAGGAATGCCCCAGCCACACGAGAAAGCTTTTATTTTTAAAGTTAGATTCTAAGTTTGTGAAAGTTTCGCGCGCTATGGGCAGGGGCTTTGGGGGCTTTGTGTCATAGGGCTTTTTGCTTGTGTAATATTCCCAAACATCGCCAAAACTCACATCTGGGGGCAGGCGCGCCTCTGGGTTGAGATTAGCAAAAATAAGCTTTTTGTTATGCAGAATCTGCGGGGCTTTGGGCTTGTGGTGAGAAAACTTTGTATAACGCATCGGCGTGTCCTTTGTGCTAGTTATTGGCTGTGTGGTGGTGCAAGCGCTCAAATAGAGCGCAAGGCTTGCAAACAGGCTAAATGTGCCTATGCGCCAAAGAAAAAGATTTTTCATAAATTATCTCAATTTCGTGCAAGAATTAAGAATCCTAAAAACCTAGAATCTCAAATCTCACGCAAAATTTCTTTTGCGCTCTCGCTACTCATCGCGCCCGGGGCTTTGTGGCGCACATTAGCTTTGGGATCCAAAAATAAATGCGTGGGGTAGCCAAAAATTTGCGCACGCTTTAAAATCGCACCCTGCGTGTCAAAAAGCACAATGAGATTCTTATACTCTAAGCCCTCAAACCATTCTTTAAACTTCTCCATCTCCTTTTCGCCGCGCTGATTTGGTGAAACCACGCTTAGCACGATAAAATCATCATTTTGCTCTTTGCTTAGAGAATCTAGCTCTTCCAAACTCGCCAAACAATACGGACACCACGACGCCCACGCGATAAGATAGATTTTTTTGCCCTTTGCAAGCGCGCTTAGCTTCGTTGGTTGAGATTGAAAATCAAGCAAGGTAACATTATCAAGGTTTAAGAGATTTTGAGAATCTTGCGCGTTTGTCTGCGATGCAGGCGTGCTAGATTCTGCATGTGTAGAAAAATGCGTGAAAAAATACGCGCCCAAAGCCACAAGAAGCGCAAACACAACCACAATAAGCCATTTTTTCATTTTTGAAACTCCTTAAAGATTTTGCGCTAAAAATTACTTTTATGCTCTTGGTAGGTTTTGGTGAAAGTGTGCGTGCCATTTGGATTGCGCACAAAATAGAGGTAATCCACATCTGCTGGCGCAATCACAGCTTTGAGAGAATCTATACTCACACTTCCGCTAGGATATGATGGAATGCCCTTGTATTTGTAGGTGTTGTATGCGCTTGTGTCGTTTCTTATACGCTCTGGCGTTACTTTTGTATGCGAAAACGCACCATAATTAAGCGATCCGTCCATTTGCAGCGGCATATTAAGCTTTAAGCGATTTTCAATCACTGCCGCAACGATTGGCATTTCCTCTTTATTTGCCGCTTCTTTTTGCACAATAGAAGCCTTGCGCACGAGGTAAAACCACGCCTCTTTGTCGTATTTCCCAAGCAATGTAATAGCCTGCTTTTCATGCCAGCTGTAAGAAAGTTGCGCAAGAAGCTTCATCAAAGAATCTTCATTAAGCCCTAGCGGGAGTTTATAAGTCTCTGCGACAATCACGCCATCAGGCAAGTCAAAATATTTTTCATACGCATTTTGGAGCTTTTGAGGATCTAGCTCAAATTTCTGCGCCAAATCTTGGATAAAAAAATGTAGCGTCTCGCCCGGAATAAGCGTAATTTCCTTTGTTGCGCTTTTTGCGGTGCTTAAGTAGCGTAAAAATGCGCCTTTTGTTAGGATTGTGTCTTTTGTGAGATTCTCACTTTGTGCGCTTTTTGTATCCTTTGTCGTTGTCGTGGCAGAATCTAGCGCGATTACACCGCTTTGAGGTTGCCAAAAAAGGCGCATAAGCCATTCATCAACCTTGCCAAATTGTTTATCCTGCGTATCGTCTATGGTATTAAGATATGTTATAATTGACTTTATTGAGCCTTTTGGGACATTGAGGACTTGAGGCATCTGCACTGGAGCGCGAAGATAAGACATGAGAAAAAAGCCTACACAACCTACCAAAACCAAAATACCAAAGCAAAAAAGAGCGAGGAGTCTTTTTGTCTTTTGCGGGATTCTCATTATTTTAGCCTTTCTTGGATATAAGATTCTCAACGAAGGGATTTACCACAGGCAGTTTTCCATCGCTGGGATTGAAGTGGAGGGATTCTATCTTAAGTTGGAAAATAAATTTATTTTAGATGTGCAAAAGATTGATCTCACAAATGCGAGCTTTTTTGCAGAATCTACAGATGAAAAAGACGCCACACAGGAAAAGCCCGCAGATTCTAGTCAGCTTTCGATTGATTTTGTCGTGGATAGTATCCAAAATGTGCTTTTTGTGCTTTCGTATTTTGAAAAGCTCAATATTCATAGTGTGATTTTACCCGATGGGCGCGAGAGAAAGCTACTTTATGATGGGCTAAGCTATGCTGTGTATGATCCAAATTTTGAGGCGCTTTTAAAGGTTGAGAATCTACAAAGCAAAATTTTGCTCACCATTCAAACCCTGCGTTTTTATCCATTTTTCTTAGAAAGTGAAGGGTATTTGGAATACTACACCGGAAAGAAAAATTTGGAATTTAACCTCACACTTTTGCATAATAAAAATTTAGAGCGTTTGCGCCACAAGCTCCCAGAGTATGAAAACGCGCAAGATTCTGAAATAAATACAGAATCTAACCCTACAATTTCACTTCGCGGAAGCACAAATTTTAAGCGCCTAAGCCTTCTTGCGTCTAGCTCAAAGCTAAAGGATATAAAGTTTTTGCAACCCTTTATAAAAATGTTACAAAATAAGGATTTGGAGGCGTGGCTGTTTAAGAAAATCTCATTTTCTAGCCTCACTTTGCAATCGCTTGATTTGCAAACTTCGCTTGATAAGGACATTGTCTCAAATCTGCAACGCTCAATCAAGGCAAATGCGCTCGTTGATGATCCAAAGATTTATTTAGATTCTAGCCTTACGCCAATTGTGGCTGAAGATGCGATTTTAACCTTGCGCGATGAGAATCTGCAGATAAATCTTAATAAACCAACCTTTGCAAATCACACTTTGGAAGGCTCTTCAGTGCGCCTGCAGTTGCCATTTTCTAAGCCGATAGAAATTTTTATCGCCCTGCGCTCGCAAAAAATTGCGCTTGATAAGCCATTGTTAGATTTATTGCATTTTTTTGGTATTGATTTACCGCTAAGAACACAAGGTGGCGCGCTAAAGGCTGCGCTTGATTTCCATTTAAAGATGGATAAAAAAGGGGATATTATCCCAAATGTCACAGGTGAAATAAGCACGCAGGAAAGCACGATCGTGTTTTTAGAGCAAAAGATTGACGCAAAAGAGGTGCGTGCAAATCTTTCCATCACGCCAAAAGCCCAAAATGTCAAGGTGAGTGCTAAAAGCCTGCAGTATGCGGATATTGCGGACTTGAAAGCTGAGCTTGATATTGATATTTTGGCAAAAAACCTGCAGGCAAATATTGATATAAATACACTTGATATTGCGCCTCAAAAGATTTTTTCGCAAAATACGCAAGCACTGCCACCGTATTTGGACATTAACAGCGCGCAGGATTTGATGACAAAAAACATTATAAAGGCGATTTTGGAGGAAAATACAAGCACGATTCCTAGTATTTTGCAAATAAAAGCGCCCAAAACGCCAAAAGTGCAAAATGTGGCGGCGCAAAATGGGAATTTGCAAGCGCAAGATTCTCAAAACTCTGTAGATTCTGAGGAAATTACAGAATCTACAGAATCCACACAAGAAACTACACAGGAAAACGCGCAACAAGGCACACGAGAATCCACACAAGAAACTACGCAAGAGACTGAAACAGATTCTGTAGATTTACAAACTAATGAAGCGCAAGAGGCGCAAGATTCCCAAATGCAAGAAGATTCTCAAAATGTCGTGGCGCAAGATTTGCAAACCCAAGATTCTCAAACACAAGAAGCCCAAGAAACAAAAGAGCAAGAAGTTACAGAATCTAAAGATTCTACCCAAGAAAGCCCCACTCAAAGCACAAAATCCCCGCTAAGCTCGCTTACATTGCAAGGCAACTTCAAAGATGGGAATCTAGAAATCACAATCCCTAAGCTTTCATTTTCTTTGAAAAAAGATGCTTCTGGTGCATTGAGCGTTGGCATCAAAGATGCAAGCGTGCTGTATCCGCACTCGCCACTTTTGCAATATTATGGCATAAGTGCGGGGAGCGTGGAGCTTAGCCAGAGTCCTGCTGCGCCGCTAGAATTTGGCATTAGCGCAAAGCTTAGCAATCTCAAATATCCCATTTATGACAAAAATAAAAAGCTTCTATCCGCGCTAAGTGTGCTTGGGAGCATTGATATTTCTAAGCCGATTGTTGAAGTTTCTTTGAGCAGCAAGGATAAGTCGCTTAGTATGCAAAAGCGCGGGAACTCTGTATTTTTTATGGTGAATGACTATGATGTGAATGTCGATGAGCTCTTTAGTAGCACGATTCCGATTTTGAGCGAGAGCTTTAAGGATACACATAAAGAGAAAAAAACCCTAACCCAAGAGCAAATCGAACAGGAAAATGCCTTCATCCGCCAAAAGCGCAAGTATGAGCGCGAGCATAATATCGAGCCACATATTTTTTATTTGGAATCTAATAATATGCAAATCTTTTTTGGGAATTATATTGTGCCTGCGGATTCTGCGACAATTACGATGCGCGATGGTAGGATTAACGCAAATGCTTCATATGGCAATGGCATCGCAAATGTGGATATCGTGCATGGCGAGGCGCAAATCACGCTTGATAACTTTAGTGCGAATTTCATCAATAAGGTGATGGAAAAAGAGCTGTTTGAGGGCGGGCTGTTTGACTTATCCGGAATCTTGCGCGATGGAATCTTGCAAGGTGAAGTGCGTATGCAAAACACTTTTTTTAAAGATTTTGTGTTGGTGCAAAATATTTTGGCGCTCATTGACACGATCCCTTCGCTTATCGTGTTTAAAAAGCCCGGACTCAATAATGAAGGCTATGAAATTAAAGAGGGCTCGCTAATGTTTTGGCTTAATAACGAGTATTTGGGGCTTGATAAGATTAATCTCATCGGCACGGCTATCGATGTGAGCGGAAATGGGCTTATAGATTTGGAGCACAAAAGCCTTAATTTGCTTTTGAGTGCGAGCACGATTAAGACGCTTTCAGATATTCTCTCTAGCATTCCAATTATTGGCTATCTTATTTTGGGTGATGATGGGAAAATAACGACAAATATCGTTGTGAGCGGAAGTCTAAGCAATCCAAAAACGGAAGTAAGCTTGCTAGAAGATGTGGTGACTGCGCCTTTTAAAATCCTGCGACGCGTTTTCACGCCATTTGATATGATTTCAGATGCGCTTTCAGAGAAAGATAAAGAGAAGCAAAAATAGCGCTGTAGTTATTTTGTGTAGCGTTTTTGTGGTGCTTTGGAAGCGTTTGGGTACTTTTTAGCGGATTTTGTATTTTTTGATTTTGCTAAGTTTGAAAATGCGCGAAGATTCCCTCTCGCTCAAATCTCTAGAATCTAGCATAAGTAAATCCGCGCACTGCAGGGCTTTTGATTTATCAAAATTTTGTTTATGCAAATTTGCCGAGGAGGAATAAAGCGGAGTAGGGAAAAGCTCTAAAAGTTCGTGGTGTGAGTGTGTGTGGCTAATCACACGAAAGGCGCAATTATTTGGATAGATAAAGGTTGTCTTTTTTGCACGTCGCACGAAGATTCTATGACTTTTGGGAATCCTTACAAAACTTTTAAGCGTTTGAAAACTTCCCGCTTCACGCAAAGAGGGCTTGTTTTCATCACGCTTTTTTGTGGCATTGAGAATCGCAGGATTTTCGCATAAAAATCCCGCTGTCGTGTCGCTCTGCGCGAGGATTAAAAGCGCGTTATTGGCAGTTGTAGCATTCAACGCTTCTATCCATCGTATCACTTTCGCTTGCAAGCTCTGGGCTTTGCGAGCGTAGGTAATAGGTGGATTTTAGCCCGAGCTTCCACGCGAGCATGTAGATGTCATTTAGCACCTTCCCGCTTACCTTATCAAGGCGCATGAAAATATTTGTGCTTTGTCCTTGATCCACCCATTTTTGGCGCACCGCTGCCGCGCGGATAATTTTTGTTTGATCAAGCTCATAAGCTGAAACATAGTAATTCCATGTATCAAGGTTGAGATTTGGCACAACCACAGGGATTAAACCACTTAGATTCTCTTCAAACCATTTGCGTTTATACACCGGCTCGATTGTCTGCGTGGTGCCTACAAGAATGCTAATTGAGCTTGTAGGCGCAATCGCCATAAGGTAGCCATTTCTTAAGCCTTGAGTCTTAACTTTTTCGCGCAAAGTGTTCCAATCACAAGGCGCATTAAACAAATCCCTATTGACAAGCTTTAACGCTTCTTTATTTGCCAAATCAATAGGGAAAATGCCCTTACTCCAATTTGAGCCTTCAAACTGCGGATATTTGCCCTTTTCCACCGCTAAATCACTACTTGCGCTAATGGCATTAAAGCTAATTATCTCCATAATCTCATCAATTTTCATCAAATGCGCTTCGCTACCCCATTCAATTTGCTTGCTTGCTAGCATTTCTGCCTCACCCATCACACCAAGCCCAATGGCGCGATTAAGGGTATTTGTGACTTTGACTTTTCTATTTGGGTAGAAGTTAAGATCAATCACATTATCAAGCATTCTTATAGCGATAGGCAGCACACGCTCGATATCCTCTTTCGTGTTGATTTTGCTTAGATTCACACTTGCGAGGTTGCAGACTGCAGTTTGCCCATCTTGTGAGATTCTGCTTGTGATAAAGATTTTTTTGCCATTAAGAGAATCTATGCTTGTGAGCTTGTTTGCCTTTTTTGTAACGCCACAGTCTGTGCACACTTCCTCATGCTCGCCAAACTCGCTAAAGCTCCCATCTTCAAACTCAACTTGCACTTTATAGTGATTTGGGCTTGTATTTTGAAAAATTTCTGTACAAAGGTTTGAGCTTCTGATAATCCCAGCATGCGCGTTTGGATTTGTCCTATTTGCAGAATCTTTAAAGCATAAAAACGGCAAGCCCGCCTCAAAGTAGTTGGTAAGAATTTTTTTCCAAAGCTCTTTTGCATTAATTTGCTCTTTGATGACATTTGGATCTTTCTCATATTCCTCATAGCGCTTTTCAAACGCTTCACCATAAAGCTCTGTTAAGTCACTACATTGATAAGGATCAAGCAGCGTCCAGTATTCATTCGCCTCAACGCGCTTCATAAAGAGATCACAAATCCAAAGCGCAGGGAAAAGATCATGCGCGCGCCTGCGCTCCTCACCGCTATTTTTACGCAAATCCACAAAGTCATTCACATCGCTATGCCACACTTCCAAATAAGTAGCAATAGCGCCTTTTCGCGTGCCTAGCTGATCTACAGCGATTGCGACATCATTTGCGATTTTCAAAAATGGCACAACGCCACCCGCAGCGTTTTTATGTCCATCAATAAAGCTCCCAAGCCCGCGCACACGGCTAAAATCCCAGCCGATACCACCGCCATATTTGCTCAAAAGCGCCATTTCTTTATACGCATCAAAAATACCCTCGATATTATCCGGCGTGCTTCCTACATAGCATGAGCTTAGCTGATGGCGTGTAGTGCGTGCATTTGCAAGTGTCGGCGTGGCGCAAATCACTTCAAATTTTGAAATCATATCATAGAACTTAATCGCCCACGCGTTGGGATCTTTCTCATTTTGCGCCAAAAACATAGCAATCGCCATAAACATATGCTGGGGCAATTCAATAGGTTTATTATCCTTATCTTTAAGTAAATATCGATCATACAGCGTTTTCACGCCCAAATAATTAAACTGCAAATCACGCGTTGGATCGATTTTAGAATCTAGCAATTCTAAGTCAAACTTTTGCTTCAAGCCCTTAATGAGCTTGCCCTCATTTTCCCCGCGCTCAAAATAATCCGCAAGCTTTTTATAGCCCGTGTAGCCAGAAACTTTGTGATATAAATCATACAAAAACAGCCTCGCAGCCACAAAAGTCCAGTTTGGCGTATCGACATCGATTTTATCCACAGCGGTTTTGATGAGGGTTTCTTGGATTTTTTCAGTGGAGATTCCATTTTTGAAGTGGATTTTCGCATCGACTTCTAGCTCGCTTTGACTCACGCCTTCTAATCCTGCTACCGCGCTTGAAGTATATTTTTGAATCTTAGAAATATCTAGCGGCTCTGTGCGCCCACTGCGCTTTATAACGGTGATTGTATCTAGCATAATCCTTAGTCCTCTCAAATAAATTTTACAAATTCATGGAAATCGATTCTATAGCGTTTGCTTTGTGGTTTCACGCGATAGCCAAGCGCTAGAAGAAGTGTGATTTGCTCTTTTTGAGAATCAATGCCAAAGTATTTTTCCAACGCATTTTTCTCAAACCCTTCTAGCATGCACGAATCAATCCCGCGATATGAAGCATAATCCATCATCGAAGTAGCGATAATATAGCTCTGTAACGCGCTCCAGTAGCCAATTGTATAATCATCAAGCCCACGCATATTTAAAAACGCGCCAAAACGCTCAATATACGCCTTTAGCTCCTCGCCACTTTTTTCTTTACGCTTGAAAACATCTTTGACATAATTTGTATGTGCTAGCAAGTCACTTTTGAGCGTTTTAAAAATTAGCAATTCCGATGCAGTGGTGATTTGCTCTTGATTCCAACAAAGTGGCTTTATCTCCTCGCGCACCTTTTTATTTTTCACAACCATCACACGCGTAGGCTCTAGCCCAAACGAGCTTGGCGCGACATAACCAACCTTTAAAATATTTTCAAACACATCATCTGGAATCTGCTTCTTTGCATCAAACACCTTGCACGCATGGCGCATTAGCGCACCTTCTAAAAATTTATCCATTTTTATTGTCTCCTTTTTGAAAATGAAAGCGCAATTTTACAGATTTTAACCTTACTAACTTATAATTTTCACGCCTAAAGTGAGTAAAATCTTACAATGCCCTTGTGTGCGTATTTGTGAAGTTTTCAAATCCCAAACTCACCGATTCCTAGCAAAATGCACTTATCAAAGCGTGGCAAAACGCATAGCGCATAGATTTCAGATTCTATGCCTAAGGTTTGTAAATCGCTCAAATAGCGTGAATCAAAGCTAAAAAACCTCTCACTTTCCGCGCCAATTTTCCCACCAACGCCAACACCGCCCAACTCGCTATATTTCATAAAACTTGCAAGGGTGAATCTGCTCATCACAAGCGCGCCTTGCAGGGCTTTTTTCTCTTGTGAATCTAGGATATTGTAGGCGCTATGTGTTATTAAGATTCTGCCTCGAAAGCGTGCATATTGCTTGTTTGCAGAGTTTTTTTCAAGCGCATTGTAAAAAAGCGCGAGTTTTTCTTTATGAAATGAGAGAAAGTAAAGCGCGTCTTTTTCCTGTTTGAAAGGCGCTTTGAAATTGCGCCCTCGCTCATCGCCCGCGCCAAAATCATAGTCTTTGTGAATCTTTGGCGGATAGAGTGAAAGTGTGCTGTCCTCGTTTGGATAGGCTAGGGAATTTGAAAAAAGCACGCTTAGCAAAAGCAAGATTCTAAATGTTAAATTTTTTAGCATTTTTGCACCTTTTTTAAGAATCCTTAAGGCGAAAAAAACTACTCCCGCTCCCGCTAAATACCCATTCCTCCCCAAGCTCATTTGCGATATTTTCAAGCTCTGGGGCAATCGCAAGCGCGCTTAAAAAAAGATCATTTAAGCGTGCGCGTTTGGCGTTTTTGCTCTCACCCTCTTTTTGTTCCTTTAGAATTTCCGCGCTTTGCATGGATTCTAGCCTTGTAACCTCGCTATTTTCTGCATATTGCGCGCCTTTTTCAATACGCAGAGCAAAGTTTTTATACACCTTTGGCGTGGCGCAAAACACCTTTGGCGTGAAAATCTCAAACGCATTTTGTGGCTCTTTAAATTCCTTAACAACCTCGCCAATCCCGCTAATATTTGCACTTGTGAAATTACTTAGGAAAAACGCCACATCTGCCCCGCTTTTTTGCGCGATATAGGCAAAGTCCGCCTTTGTGAGATTGAGCGCAAAAGCCTTATTGACACCAAGCACAAAGCCCGCTGCATTCGCACTTCCACCACCAAGCCCAGCACCCGTTGGGATGGCTTTTTGCACGCAAACCTTAAGAGAATCTAAAGGGCTAGATTCCCCGCGTGCGCTTAAAATCTCTTGCAACGCGCACTTTGCCTTGAAAATCGTGTTTTCCTCCATAGCACAGGAAAATGCACCTTCGATTTGAAAACGCTCGCTTGATTCTATGCTTAAAGTATCAAAAAGCGCGCCTTGCGCCAATACAAAGCGCGAGCTTAAGAGATGAAAGCCATCAAACCGCCTTTGAGTGATTTTTAAAAAAATATTTAGCTTTGGGTAGCAAAGAAGCTCGATATATTGCATTTTTTCTCGCTATTTTTTGAGTATTTTTCGCACTTCAGGCATTTGGAAATCCTCTTGTGGCGCTGAAGCCTGCTTATTTTGCAACGCAATTGCACTTTTAAGTTCGGAGCGCAAAATTAACATATTATTTGGCGCTTTAAACCCCAGCCGCACGCTACCTTTGTCAATTGAGATGATTTTTATTTCAATCTCATCGCCTATCATCACGCCCTCGTCTTGTTTCCTAGAAAGTATCAGCATATGGAATCCTATTGTAGAGATATGAGATTTCCCCGCCCTCACGCACTTGCACCAGCGAGAAAAAATCCTTAAAAAGCCATTTGTAAATGCCAGATTCTGTATTTGTCATTAGCATTTTTTTGCCATTGTAGGCGTCCTCCTGCGCGCAAGGTGCGATCACTCTGGGGTAGGGGAGGAGGGAGAGTGGATTTAGGTTAAAAAGCGGGTAGAAAGAGATTTTGTTGTATTGCGTATAACTTTTAGATTCCACAAAAGAATCTCGCAAATCTGATTTTTTATGAGAATCCACGCCATCAGCGCATAATGAAAGGAATTCCCCGCGCTCATTTTGTTCCAGCCTTAGCCTTCCTTCGCCCACGCGTTGCAAGGCACTTAACGCACCTTTCACGCCCAAACTTTCACACACTAGCGCGCCAAGCGAGCGCACATAGCCGCCCTCGCTTAGTGAGACTTCAAAATTCACAAATGGATGATTGTAATGCAAAAGTTTGAGCGCATACACTTGCATTTTTTGCTCTCTTAGCGCCACTTCCTTGCCCTCCCGCGCGAGCTTATAGGCGCGCACGCCATTGATGTGCTTTGCGCTAAAGCTCGGTGGCGTGTAGGTGATTTCACCTTTGAGGGAATCCAGCACGCGCGCAATTTGGGCTTTTTCAAAAGGCGCGATATTTTCCACGCTTTTCACACCCTCAATATCAAGCGTTTGGGAATCCGCACCCAGCCAAAGTGTCGCGCGGTAGGTTTTTGGGGATTTGGGTAAAAACGACAAAAGCTTCGTGTAAGCGCCAAATGCCACGATTAATAAACCGCTTGCAAAGGGATCAAGTATGCCACTAAAGCCGGCTTTTTGCTCGCCTATGCGCTTTTTGAGAATACTTAAAAAGGCGTTTGAGCTGATAAATGGTTGTTTGTAAGCAGCTATCAAGAGATTTTTCATTCGCGTCCTTGCTAGATTCTATTGCGCCTCATGCGCTTTTTAGAATCTTTAAAGCAAAAAGCTTGCCAAAATTTCCAAAAAAACTAAAATCTCTTTTAGATTATATATTGCAAAAAATTAGATTTTATCCCCAAATATTTTCGCCCATATTTCCGCTACCATGCCATTTACCCTTGTCTCTGCTTTGTGGTTTTTTACCAAATTTTGAATCCTTTACACCTCTGCCACCTTTAAAATCGCGTCCTTTAGAGTTAGAATCTCGTCCTCTGCGCCCATTGTTGCCATTGCGCGATTTAGATTCTGCGACATTATCCATACGCTCCAAGCGCGCGATTTCTTCTTTGTTAAGCCCGATAGTTTTGGTGCATTGTGCGTTAATATAGTAGCTTAGAAGTTTGAGACAAAGCTGTGTTGGATCGATTTCGGTTTTGGGCTTTTCAAGTGTTTCTAGCGCCTTTTGGGTGATTTCAAGCGAAGCGATTTTTGCTAGCAATTCATCAGAATCTAAAATCTCCCCACCGCCGATCTCGCAAAGCTCGATTTGCGCTTTTGTGCTTTGCTTGATTTTGTTAATCTCTTTAAACTCTAGCGGTGTGGCAAGTGTGATGGCAATGCCCTTTTTGCCTGCGCGCCCGGTGCGCCCGATTCTATGCACATAGCTTTCAGGATTTAGCGGAATGTGATAGTTAAAAACATGGCTCACTTCGCTAATATCAAGCCCGCGCGAAGCTACATCAGTGGCGACGAGAATCTCAATCTTATTTTGGCGAAAATTTGTAATGACGGTTTTTCTGTCCCATTGCTCCATATCTCCATGCAATGCCGCAGCGTTGAAGTTCGCGCTTTGAAGCTTTTGAGCGAGCAAATCAGCCTCTTTTTTGGTGCGGGTGAATATTATACTTTTGCTTGGATTATAAATCTCTAGTAGCCTTACAATCGCTTCATTGCGCTCATTTTCATTGATGATGTAGTATTTTTGCTCGATGTCTTTATTTGTGATATCTACAGGCGAGATTTTGACAAATTTTGGATTATTGAGAATCTTTAGTGCGAGTTTTTTAATCGCTTCTGGCATTGTGGCGGAAAAAAGGAGCGTTTGTTTGTTACTTGGCAAATAAGTAAAAATCTGCTCGATATCGTCCAAAAAGCCCATGTCAAGCATTTCATCAGATTCATCAAGCACCACCACACGCGGGGCAAAGTCGCTCAAGCGCCCATTCATAAGGTGATCTAGCAATCTACCCGGTGTAGCAATCATAACTTTTGGCTTATTTTTTAATAAATCGCATTGTCGTTTAATGCTTTGCCCGCCATACATACAAATGGTTTTAATGCGCGCAAAGCGCCCGAGCTTCAAAAACTCATCGCTTATCTGCATTGCAAGTTCTCTTGTAGGCGTGATGATGAGTGCTTCAATGTCGCTACTACGCGTGATTTTATTAAGGATAGGAATCGCAAAAGCGGCAGTTTTGCCTGTGCCAGTTTGTGCCTGTGCTATCAAATCATCGCCTGCAAGCACGATAGGAATGCTTTGCTCTTGTATCGGTGAAGGTGTGCTAAAGCCTAGCTCATTGATGCCTTTAAGTAAATATTCGCGCAAACCAAAGGAAGCAAAGGTTGTTTGTGATTTCTTTTGTGTTTGAGAATCTGTAGTTTGACTTTCTTTTTTCTGATTTTCTTGATTCTCCTGTGTGTGAGAGTTTGCATTTTGTTCTGAAGATGCCTCTTGTGTGTTTGTGTTCATCGTTAGGTAACCTTAAAATTTGATATAGAGCCAGCATTGTAGCAAAATAAAATAGAAAACAAAAATTTAGTTGTATAATGCGCAAAATCTTATATTTCAAGGCGCAGTTGATTATGGAAGAATTGCTTTATGATACGCTTTTTCAAAATGCCCCTTTGGTGGCGTGCTTTTTAGCTGGAATCTTGACTTTTCTAAGCCCTTGTATTCTCCCGCTTATTCCGGCGTATATTTCCTACATTAGCGGGGTTTCCTTGCAAGATATTAAAGAAAATCCCGCGCGCCACAGAATCCGTGTGTTTTTAAAATCACTTCTTTTTGTAGCGGGATTTTGCGGGGTGTTTGTGCTTTTTGCGCTTTTTTTTGGTAGCTTTTTAGGGCAATGGCTTAAAAGTGACGCATTTCGCTATATAGCGGGATTTGTGGTGATTATTTTTGGCGTGCATTTTGTGGGGATTTTTAGGATTGGATTCTTAAATCGCTTCAATGTCCGATTAAACCTCTCAAAAATTGAGCAAAATAAATTTGTCGCGGTGTTTGCGCCGTTTTTCTTAGGTATCAGTTTTGGGGCGTGCTGGAGTCCATGCGCTGGTCCGATTTTAGGCTCTGTGCTGGCACTTGGAGCGAGCAGGGCAGATTCTGCGCTTTCTCTTGCGCTTAGTTTTTCAGCAGGACTTGGAATGTCATTTTTACTCACCGCGCTTTTAGTCGAGCGCGCGCTAGAGTTTTTGGGCAAGATTAAAAGCTTTATGCGCGTGATTGAAATTCTGTGTGGCGTGCTATTAATCCTCATTGGGCTTTTAATTTTAGGCGACAAACTCAATGCCCTTGTGGGAATCTAAGCGGATTTTGCTATAATTGCGCAATTTTTTATTTCTTAAGGATAGTAAATTATGCAAGAATATAACCCAAAATCAATCGAGCAAAAATGGCAGGACTTTTGGCAAGAGCACAAGAGCTTTGAGCCTGAAGATTCCCAAAGCAAGGCAAAAAAATACATTCTCTCAATGTTCCCTTATCCTAGCGGGGCAATCCACATGGGGCATGTGCGAAACTACTGTATTGGAGATGCGCTAGCAAGGCATTATCGCCAGATTGGTTTTAATGTTTTGCATCCGATAGGTTGGGATTCTTTTGGAATGCCGGCTGAAAATGCTGCAATAAAACGCGGAATCCACCCAAAAACTTGGACTTACGCAAATATTGACACAATGCGAAAAGAGCTCGCAAGCCTTGGGCTTAGCTTTTCAAAAGAGCGCGAGTTTGCCACGAGCGATACAATTTATACGCGTTTTGAGCAGGAATTTTTTATTAAAATGTGGGAAAAGGGGCTAATTTACCGCAAAGAGGCGTTTTTAAATTGGTGTCCTAATGATAAAACCGTGCTTGCAAATGAGCAGGTGATTGAGGGGAAATGCTGGCGGTGCGATACGCAAGTCGTGCAAAAGCGTATGTTTCAGTATTACATAAAAATCACAAACTACGCAGAAGAGCTTTTGGCGGATTTGGAAAAGCTAGAAAATCATTGGCCCTCTCAAGTGCTCACAATGCAAAGAAATTGGATTGGGAAGTCGCGCGGGCTTGATTTTAGCTTTAAGCTTACTGCAGATTCTCAAGCAAAATGCGGAAGTGAGGGCTTTAGCGTTTTTACAACGCGTCCGGATACGATTTTTGGCGTTACTTACTGCGCGATTGCCCCAGAGCACGCTATTATAGATTCTTTACTTGCAAAAAATTTGCTCACGCCCACGCAAAAGGCGCATATTGAATCTATGCGCAAAGTCGCTTCAAAAGAGCGCGCTATGCAGGAAAAAGATGGCTTTGATTTGGGCATTAGGGCAATCCACCCATTGACAAAAGAGGAGATTCCCATTTGGGTGGCAAATTTTGTGTTGGTAGAATATGCTAATGGCGCGGTGATGAGCGTGCCAGCGCATGATGAGAGGGATTATGAGTTTGCTAAAAAATTTAATTTACCTATAAAAATCGTGCTAAAGCCAGCGCTTGAGAATCTGCCATTTTGCGATGATGGCGAGTTGGTGGATTCTGAAAAGTTTAGCGGTTTGCAAGGCGCACAAGCGCGAGATTCTATCATTAGCTATTTTGAAAAAAATAATTTAGGAAAAGGCATTATAAACTACCGCTTGCGCGATTGGGGCGTGAGTAGGCAGCGCTATTGGGGCGCGCCCATTCCGATGGTGCATTGTCAAAAATGCGGAATCTTGCCTGAAAAAATTGAGAATCTCCCCATCACACTTCCTGAAGATGTCAAAATCGATGGCGAGGGAAATCCGCTTGATAAGCACCCAACTTGGAAACACTGCACTTGTCCTAAATGCGGAAGTCAAGCACTGCGCGAGAGTGACACGATGGATACTTTTATGGAATCTAGCTGGTATTTTCTGCGCTATGCCACGCCGAGTAAGTTTTGGGAAGAATGCGCTTTTAGGCAAGAGGACATCGCGCAATGGCTGGCTGTAGATGAATATATTGGCGGGATTGAGCATGCGATTTTACACTTGTTATATGCGAGATTTTTTACAAAAGTTTTGAGGGATTTAGGCTATATGCGCTTAGATGAGCCTTTTGCAAATCTCATCACACAAGGTATGGTGCTAAAAAATGGCGCGAAAATGAGCAAGTCAAAAGGCAATGTCGTCGAGCCAAATGATTTAATTGCGCGTTTTGGTGCGGATACGGCGCGACTTTTTGTGCTTTTTGCAGCACCTCCGACGAAAGATTTGGAATGGAATGATTCTGCGGTGGAGGGCGCTTTTAGATTCTTAAAGCGCTTGTGGGATAGAAGCAAGGATATTATCCCAAGCAAAACTCTGCCAAAAATAGAATCTAGCGCGCTTAATAAGTCTCAAAAGCTCGCGCGCAAAAAGGTGTATGAAGCCTTGCAGAAATCCTATGATATTTTTAGCAAAAAGCAAGCAGGCTATGCGTTTAATACGCTGATTGCGGCGTGTATGGAGGCGTTTAATGCGCTAAGTGAGCAACTAAATGATGGAGATTCTCAAAAGCTAGCAAAAGAGGTGCTAAGTGAGGGTTATTTTATTATTTTGCATATTTTAGAGCCTATCGTGCCACATATTTGCTGGGAGCTAAGCGAGCAGTATTTTGGGCGAGCAAATTTCACAAAGTTAGATATTGATACAAATGCGCTCAAAAGCGATGATGTGACAATCGCCATTACGATAAATGGCAAAAAGCGCGCGCAAATTGAAGTGCCAAATAATTTGGAAAATAAAGAGGTTTTGCGTCTTGCTAAGGAAAGTGCTGGGAAATGGCTAGAAGGCGAGATTCTCAAAGAAATTGTCGTGCCAAATAAATTAGTAAATTTTGTCATAAAGCCTTAGTAAAAAATGAAAATAAATAAAAAATTTAGAATCCACCTTTGCACGCTATGCTTAAGCGCGCTTTTGCTGGCGTGCGGATATGTGCCTGTGAGTAAATATGCGGATTCTGTGTTTGCGCAGGGCGTGTATGTGGAGCTAACGATGAATCCACTTATGCCTGAAGCCTCTGTGGGTGCCAAAGATGCAATCAATCTTGCAGTTTTGACGCGCTTTAAAAATACGCTTGTGCCAAAACAGCGCGCGCATACAATTATCGATATGCGTGTGAATTCCGTGAGTAATTCCCCTATTGCGTATGATGAAAATGGCTTTGTGAGCTTTTATCGTGTCACTGTGAGCCTTAGTTTTGAAGTGAAAAATGACGGGAAAAGTGGCTTGAAAGTTAATAACACAGGCTATTATGACTATGCGGCGAACTCGACTTCAGCCGTTGTGATTGAAGATGCTAAGCTTAATGCTGTCACAAATGCCACAACTCAAGCGCTTGATAAGTTTATCTCGCAAGTAGCTTTCTATGGAAGTCAAATGGAAAGCAAAATGGAAGGCAAGACACAAGCTAATCAACCCCCAAAAAAGGCAAAATCTAAAACAGCGCAAGAGAAAAAGGATTCTAATTGAAAGATACTTATTCTCTTGTGTTTGAAGCGCTCAAAGTCGCTAAAACGCGCAATCTAGATTCCAAAGATACCGCCTTGCTTATCACCCAGCACCTCTACCAACAGCGCAAGCAAGAAAGTAGCGATTTAGAGCAGGCAAAAAATCTTAAAAACCTTTCAAATAACCTTAATGTCGTTTTAATAAAAATTATCCGCGATATCTTTTCCTTGCGCAATAAAGGTAAATACGAGCAGCTTTTCCGCATTGGCGCGCTGAACTCCACACAAGGACTAAAGGAACTGCAAGAGCATTGGAATGAATTTTACAAAAATAAAGATTATGTAAAAATCCAGCAAATGCTTACAAACTCTTTGTTAAAAGCCTTTAATTTAGGCATTTCACAAAACCCTGCCAAATTACAAGAGCTCATCGCTGCCATTACTGCGCACCCTGAAAATCTCGGCGATTTGGATTTTTTAGAGCGCATTAATGAAGCGCTGCAAAGCAAAAAAGAGCTAGAATCTAAGGAGCTAGAGAGTGTCGTTGAGCTTAGCCATGGCTTTTTTATGCAGCTTTTAAATGCAAAGATTAATGAAGAAAATATGAGTGTGCCTAAGAATCCCTTTAGCGAGCAAAAAAATAGGGCAGGGCTGTATGAGCTTTGTGAGCTGTGGCGCAAGGAATGCCAAAGCTTAAATTTAGACAAATATCTAGCCAAATATCCCCAGCTAAAGCCAACCGCACTTTCTCCTGCGACAACTTCCACAAAAACACTCAAAAAAACAAAAACCTTTAGCCTCAATCAAGCCCCAACCAACGCAAATGAAACGCAGGAAAAAGAACATTTCGAGCCAGCGCAAGAAGAGGAAAAAGATTTACTCCCGCTCACAATTCCTATGCTTGAGGCGCTCAATGCGCTTGAAGTAAGCCCGCTATGCGTGATACGGCTAAAAAATCATCAAAATATTTTCCACTCTTTTGGGCAAAGTGGCTATGTGCGCGTGAAAAATATGTTGCGCCTTATGTTTGTGGAAAAAATGCAAGCTTTTATCACGCAAAAAGATGTTTTTGAGCCATGCGAAGGTGTGTTTTACCTCCTTGCAAATGGTGATATGAAAGAGGTTACAAAGACATTTAATGCGTTTTTGCATTCCCTTAGCGCGCAGGTTTTTAGCTTTAGAGAGCAAAAGGAGGTGCTTGAGTTTGAAGGGCGCATTTTTGAAAAAAATGACTTAGAGGGCTTGCAGGAATTGCAGGATTTTATCAGAGGTGGCGCAAACACGCAAAATGACACAGCAAAGGCAAACGAGCAGTGAATCTAGAAAATTATTTGCAAAGCAAAGGCGCGGAAGTCGCACCTTTTGATCCCTTGCGCGCGAAGAGAATCTACGCAAAGCTTAAGCCACATTTGCGCCTGCCTGCGCATATAATCCACATTTTAGGCACAAATGGCAAAGGCAGCACGGGGCGCTTTCTTGCACTTGGCTTATTGCAAAATCAAAAAAGCGTTTTGCATTTCACCTCGCCACATTTATTTAGCTTTAATGAGCGCTTTTATCGCAATGGTGCGAATGTGGATTTTCCCACGCTAGAGCGCGCGCATGAGTTTTTACAGAAGTTTGATTTTGTGAGTGAATCAAGCTATTTTGAATACGCTACTTTTTTGGCACTCACTTTGGCGCAAGATTACGAATTTTTGGTATTAGAAGCTGGGCTTGGCGGGGAGTTTGACTCCACAAGCGCGCTAGATTCTGATTTAAGCTTTTTTACGCCTATCGGGCTAGATCATAAGGAGTTTTTGGGTGATAATATAGAATCTGTAGCTGGAAGCAAACTGCGCGCTATGGGGAAAAATGTCATTTTAGCAAAGCAAGAATTCCCCCAAAGTGTGGAAATCGCAAAAACAATCGCTATAGAATCTGGTGCGAAACTTTTTTGCCTTAGCACAATGCGTGATGAAAAAGAATTTATAGAGAATCTGCGCGCTTTTGATGAGCTTTTTAAAAAGCAAGATTCTTTTTGTGCTAACTCTATTTGCACGCCTACGCCTGAGCAAGTTTTTGAAAGCCTTAAAGCTTATTGCGCGCGCAATGAATATGCGCCATTTTTAGAGCAGAATCTTTTTGGTGCGCTTTTTGCTTTAAAATTTTTTGGGTTAGATTTTGATTTTAGCACGCTCAAAAAGCTTGATTTGCGCGCAAGGTGTGAGAAAATCGAGCCAAATATTTTGCTTGATGTCGGGCATAATGTGGAATGTGCAAAGGCGCTAAAAGTGGCGATAGAGAAATTTTTTAAGGGAAAAAAGCCAATATTAGTGTATAATACCTACTTTGACAAAGACGCTTCCACCATCATCAAACTGCTAAAGCCCTGTATTAGCGAGGTTGCGATTTTTAGGATTGAAGGAAATCCGCGCATAATGCCTTTGGGGGATTTGGAAAAAATTTTAGATGAGCTGGAAGTCAGCTTTAGGTATTTTGATTTTGCGGATTTAGATTCTGCAGATTTGTGCGGGGAGCGGTGCTATGTGGTATTTGGCTCTTTTAGCGTGGCGGAAGGATTTTTAAAGCAAAGAGATTCTAGGCAAACTTTAGAATCTAAGCGTTTTTGAGACTTTTCTTTAAGGAGTGGCTGGTGCAAAATAAACTTATGATTTCTATCGTTGATGATGAGGGTTCAAAGCAGTTTAGCATTCATCGCGTGATTAAAAAGGTGCTTTTTTATTTAGGCGTTGGCATTGTGGTGTTGCTTGTGTCGTATTTGCTAATGGTGAAACTCCTTATTAGCGAGCTTGATTCTCTTATCGCAGAAAAAAATGAGGTGCGCAATAAATTCCAAGAAATTTATGAAAAAAATAACGAACTCGCGCGCAATGTAGAATACAAAACAAACGAGCTTTTTAAAGCAAGTAGCAGGATTAACGAGCTGGAAAAAATTGTTAATATTTATAAAAATTCAGATTCTCTTATCGATGAGCAAAATTATGAGATTGATTTAGAGGATCTAAGCGATATACAAAAGCAAATCGTGCTAAAAATTATCCCAAATGGCGATCCGATAAGGGGCTATGATTGGGACAAGCACGCAAATTTGCAGTCTAAAAAAGCCGAGGCGTTTTTTTATGAGATTCCACAAGGCACGCCGATTTATGCCACTGCAAATGGCATTGTGGATAGCATAAGCAACGCAAAAGGCGGGACTTATGGCACTTATGTAAAACTCGCGCATTCTTTTGGATTTACTTCGGTGTATGCGCATTTGCAAAAACCGCTCGTGCAAAAGGGAGAATTTGTAATCAAAGGACAGCTCATAGGCTACAGCGGGCAGAGTGGGGCAAGCAAAAAAGAGGACTTGCTCTATGAATTGCGCTTTTTGGGATCGCCACTTTCCACAAGCGAATATGCGCGCTGGGATCTTAGCAACTTCAACGCAGTAACGCAAAATAAAGATCAAATCGACTGGAAAAGCCTTGTGTGGGCGCTTGATGACTTAGCGCAATTGCAAAGCTACCGCACCGCAAAAGCTGATACTAATCAAAACGAAATCCACCAATAAAAATTTATAGAATCCAGCCTCATGAGTAGTAAGCGCCTTATTTTGATGATAACCGACCAAGATGGGACGCGCTCTATTAATATCCACTCAATTTTCCGCCAAATCGGGCTTTATGCGCTGATTTTAATCCTCGTGCTTATCATTTATGGTATAGTTTCAATTAGAGCATTTAAAGAGGAAATCGTTAGCATCTCTTCGCTTAATGAAATCATCGCTCAGCAGTATGAAAAAATGCAAGAAAAAAACACCTACCTAAACTCGCAAATCCAGCAACGCTCGGAAGAAATTATGCTTGTGGGAGATAGAGTAGAGGATTTAGAAAGTGTGATAGGCGTGGATGAAGAGGCGCTTAATAATACAAAGGAGGATTTGCGCGAGCGCATCGATATAGCCTCTCTTACAGGTTCGCAAAAAGCCTTTGTGATGAAGTTTATCCCAAATGGCTATCCGCTTGATTATTATAAGCGCATTTCAGCGGACTTTGGCTATCGCATCCATCCTCTGTTTTTTACGAAGCATTTGCATACAGGCATAGATTTTGCCACAGATATCGGCACACCAATTTATGCCACAGCCGATGGAGTGGTGGAGTTTGCCCAGATGGGACATGATGGCGGTTATGGGAATCTAGTCAAACTCGACCACTCTTATGGATTTAGGACCTATTACGCCCATTTGAATAAAATTGTCGTCACGCGTGGCAGTTTTGTCAAAAAAGGGCAGGTGATAGCCTATTCTGGGAATAGTGGCGTTAGCACAGGACCTCATTTGCATTATGAGATAAGATTCTTAGGAAGCGTGCTTGATCCTAAGAATTTTATCGAATGGAAAATGAGCGACTTTTCCTCAATCTTTGAAAACGAAAGGAATGTATCATGGCAATCTTTACTAACGACAATAAACAATTTGATGGAGGAAGCACCTCTTCTGGAGGAGCAACAATCATCGCACAGGGAACAAGAATAAAGGGCGAAATAAACATCGATTGTCGCTTGCATATCGATGGCGATTTTGAAGGTGTGATTAACTCAAAAGACACCGTTATGGTGGGTAAAAGTGGCGTTGTGAGAGGCGAGATTCACACAAATGCGCTCGTAGTAGCGGGGAAATTTATCGGAAATTCTATCTCTAACTTTTTGGAGCTTAAGGCGCAAGGGCGTATTGAAGGCGTTATCACGGCAAGTGAGCTTGTGATTGAGCGCAAAGGTGTATTTGTAGGGGAAAGCAAAATTAAAGATTCTAAAACAAGCGCCCAACCTCAAGCTAAGCCAAAGGAAGGCAAGGAATAAGTAAATTTGCAAGAGTTACTTTACAATTCTTTTGATAAATTTGCCTTCAATTTTGCCTCTAATGGCGCAAATAGCACCGCTTGCGTGCTAGCATTAGCAGATTACAAAGAGGCGCTAAGCGCGTGGAATTTTTTTGATTTTTTTTACAATAACCCACAGCTTGCCCCAAATTTTGCGTCAAAAAATCCCAAAACTTCAGAATCTGCGCCAAAATCTAGTGATTTTTCTAGGGATTTTAAGCCACCAAAGCCTTTCTTGCTTCCGGAAGTGCGCGCGCATTTTGGCGAGGATTTGAGCCCTTATAGAGAGGATTTGCTTTCACTTTTTCAAACCCTGCGTGAGTTTTATGATTTTGGTGGTAAAAAGATTCTCTGCGCGCCGATTTCTAGCATTCTCTACCCACTGCCAAAGCCCGCGCTCTTAAGCTCGTTTCATATTTCAAAGCAAAGCACACTTTCGCCCCAAGCGCTTTTTGAGAAGCTCTTAGAGTTTGGCTATGAAAGCGTGGAAGTCGTGGAGCTAAGCGGTGAAGTAAGCGTGCGCGGGGAGATTATAGACATTTTTATGCCAAGCTTTGAGCTGCCTTATAGAATCTGCTTTTTTGGTGATAATATTGAGAGTATCCGCGTGTTTGAGCCAAGCACGCAAATCAGCCAAAAAGATGAGTTTGACGACTTGCAAATCCCGCCAAGTTTTTTTAATACCACGCCTTTGGGTGCGGTTTCTGATATGGATTCTGCTGACTTTCAAAATAGCGCACAAAGTTTGTGGAATCTCGGCGAAAATGGCGCGCTTTTGCTCACAAATTTCCCTAGCTTTATCACGCCTAGCGCACTTAGCGAGGCTAAGGAAATTGCAAGTTTGCAAAAAAGCATTGATGAAGCACAAGAGGACTTCACGCAAGAGAATTTAGAGCAAGAGGATTTGATACAAGAGAATTTTACACAAGCGCTAGATTCCAAAAACACGCAAGAATCTAGCGCCAAACCCCCTTGCGCGCTTGATTATCTTGCAGATTTTATACTTTTAGATTCTCAAAATACTAGTAAAAATAGTGAGAGCGCAGAAATCACCTTTTCGCCCAAAATGTTAGAATCCCTGCTGTCCTTGCATTCCCAAAAAGATATTATTTTGCTCGCGCCAAATATGGCACTTTTGAAATCCCATGGGCTAGATTTTTCGCAAATCCCGCCAAAGCTTGAGCCAAGATTCCAAAAATTAGGGATAAAAAATATCAAAGCCATCATTTGCCCCAATGTGCTTAATCTCCTTACGCCAACAAAGCTTTTTCTTTCTTTTAACACGCTAGAATCCACCAAAAAAGCGCGCAAAAGACATTCTAAGCTTCTGCTAAATGAACTTAATATCGGCGAGTATATAGTGCATAGCGATTATGGCGTGGGGATTTTTAAGGGGCTTAAGAGCGTGAGTGTGCTTGGTGTGGTGCGCGATTTTATTGAGATTGCCTATCAAGGCGAGGATAAGCTGCTATTGCCTGTGGATAGGCTCGAGCTGATTGAACGCTTTGTAGCGGATTCTGGCAGTGTGCCTGTGATTGATAGGCTAGGCAAGGGCAGTTTTGCTAAACTCAAAGAGAGCGTGCGTAAAAAACTGCTAGAAATCGCAAGCGGGATTATCGAGCTAGCCGCAAGGCGCGAGCTTACAAGAGGCATTAAGGTGGATTGTCAAAATGTGCTTTTGCAAAAATTCTTGCAAAGCGCACCTTTTGAGCTCACAGAGGATCAAGAGCGCAGTATTGATGAGATTTTCAAGGATTTAGAATCCGGGCGCGTGATGGATAGGCTTTTGAGCGGTGATGTGGGATTTGGCAAGACGGAAGTTGCGATGAGCGCAATGTGTGCGCTTGTCTTGCAAGGCTATCAATGCGCATTTTTAGCGCCCACCACGCTTTTGAGCTCGCAACATTTTAGCTCGCTTAGCACTCGCTTTGATTCTATGCTAAAAAGCAATGGGAATCCCGTGAGAATAGCAAAAGTAGATAGATTTGTAAGCGCGAAAGAAAAGACACGCATCGCACAAGAGCTAAAAAATGGAAAAATCGACATTGTCATCGGCACGCACGCACTTTTGGGATTGGAGTTTCACAATCTAGGGCTTGTCATCATCGATGAAGAGCACAAATTTGGCGTGAAGCAAAAAGAAAAAATAAAATCACTTTGCGCGGATACGCATTTGCTTTCCATGAGTGCCACGCCAATCCCGCGCACGCTAAATATGGCGCTTTCAAAGATTAAGGGCTTTAGCACGCTTCGCACACCGCCACTTATGCGTAAGGGCGTGCGGACATTTCTTAAACCGCATAATAACAGCCTCGTGCGCGAAGTCATTATGCGCGAGCTACGCCGTGGCGGGCAGGTGTTTTATATCCACAACAATATCGCAAGTATTGAATCTAAGAAAAAAGAGTTGCTCGCACTTTTGCCAAATCTTAACATCGCGGTGCTACATTCTCAAATCGATAGCGTGGATTCTGAAGATATTATGCAAGGATTTTTACAGGGCAAAAGTCAAGTGCTTCTTTGCACCAGCATTGTGGAATCTGGCTTGCACCTGCCAAATGCAAACACAATCATCATCGAAGAGGCAAACCGCTTTGGTATCGCGGATCTGCACCAATTGCGCGGAAGAGTAGGCAGGGGCGATAGAGAGGGCTTTTGCTATTTGCTTGTGAGAGATGAAGATTCTCTAGGTGATGAGGCAAAAAAGCGCCTAAGCGCGTTAGAGAAAAATTCCTACCTCGGAAGTGGGGAAAATCTCGCTTACCACGACTTAGAAATACGCGGTGGTGGGAATCTGCTCGGACAAGCCCAAAGCGGACATATCAAAAAAATCGGCTATGGGCTGTATCTTAGCATGCTTGAAGAATGCGTAAATAAGCTTAGCGGGCAAGGTGAAGAGAAAAAATCTCAAGTGGATTTGAAAATCAACCTAAGCGCGTATCTCAACCCCGAGCTTATCGCAAGCGACAAACTGCGCTTAGAGCTATACAGGCGACTTTGCCTGTGTGAGGAGCTTAGCGAAGTGTATGAGATAGAAGGCGAGATAGAAAATCGCTTCGGCAAAATCGATGAGCTAAGTCTAAGTTTCCTAGAGCAAATCAGAATCCGCGTGCTGGCAAACAAGCTCAAACTCAAGCAAATCACGCATTTTGGGCAAAATATTAGCTTCACTTATGAAAATGGTGAAAAAAAATCTTTCCAAAGTGCGAGCAAAGATTGGGACGATGTGCTGGGTTGCATTATGCAGGAACTGCGCAAAGAGCTTAAATTAAAAGAGTAGAGTATGCGCAGGAAAAGGCTTAGGGAGTTTGGCGACTTTGAAATGCCCAAAAAAAGGCGATGCGGGATTTGTGGGCGCTTGAAACTCAATGCGACAAATATTTTGCTTATTATTTTTGTGTGTGCGGTGATGTATGTGGCAAATCATTTTGAAATGAAGCAATACCGCGAGAAAAAAATAAAAGAACAAGAGACGCGCCAAAAGGCATTGCAGGATTTTGCGACATTGCAGGATAAATGCTTTTTGAAAAACGATCAAAAAGCCTGCGAGATTCTGAAAGGTTTTGAGTAAAAGTATTTGTTATAGTAAGTTTTATCTATCAAAATTTGCCCCCTCGTCAAAAACAAGAGGGGGGTTGGATTAAATTAAAAAGCAGAGTGGGGACTTTTAAAAAGTGTATTGATAAGAGAATCCATAAAAAGGTTTTAGCTCGTAGTAATACCCAGCAAAGTCACCATCAAGATAGTATTTTGTAACCAAAGGGATTTTGGAATAAAATTCCCAACGATGTTTGCCAGCTGTAGTGATTGCCACCCCAGCATTGAGAAATGCACTTATGCCATTAGCGCTTCCTTTGATAGAGCTTGACCATATATAATCAATATTATACTTCAAATTTCCTATACCAACGCCAAAGAATCCGCCAATATAACTAAAAGTTTTTGGTATATGCCATTCAACAAGTGCATCGATATTGATATTTTGTGTGTCAAAACGATGATTGAAGCTGTACGAATCTAAATCATACGAAAAAGTATAGTCGTAGTAAGCTCTTAATCCAAAAGGTGTTGTGTTGTTTTTAAAGTATTGATAGCCGATTCTAAAAGAGTAATATTGAGTAAAGATTCCGTCATTAGCGTTGGGTATCCCAAAGCCTATAAGCACGCCGCTACGATTTCTACCAAACCACCTCTTTTCCTCTTTTTCAAGCTCGCTTAATCGCTGATATTGAAGCTCTTTTTGTAGTTTTTGAAGTTCAGATTCTTTGTCTTTGTCCTCTAATTCTTTGCTTTTCACGTCTTGCGTTTGCGCGTTATTTTCTTGTGTGTTTTGAATTTGCGTGTTTGCATGATAATTTTCGCCATAGAGGCTAGTCAGCAAGAGAGCTGCAAGAATAAATTTTTTCATCGGATTTGTTCCTTTCGTGGTTAAGATAATAAAAACGCGCGGATTATACCCCCCCCCCTCATTAGACTATCCTTAAGGCTAAAATAAAAAAATTTAATAGTAGGTGGATAATAAGAATTTCATCATTTAATTTATGAAAACTGCACTTTTCAACTTTTTATATTTAGGAATGCCCTATGCCCTGTGCTTATCTTATTTTTTGTGTTTCTTATTTTGCAATATTTGAAATATAAGCTTGTGAATGCAAGAAAATTTAAGAGTTTTAAAAAAATCGTTGTATTAAATTTGGCTAATTTTTTAATGTTGTTTTAAAAAAAAATAGAATCCTTTTTGACATTTTTTTCATTTCTGCTTTACTTCTCCCTTTAGATTCTGTGTAACTTCGTAACTTTGTAAAAAAGTTTTTGATGAATTTAATGAGTTTCCTTGAAAAAAAAAAAAAACAATATCATTTGATTGTGCGCTTGAAATACGGCGTAAAAACAAAACAAAAAAAAAGGAGAAAACACAATGACAAAATACTTGAAAATTGCTTGTATTTTGGGAATCTTAGGATTAGGGTGCAATATAATTGCTGATGATATGCAAAAAGAGATAGAAGCTCTAAAGAAAGAAAATGAGCTTTTGGAATTAAAGAAAAAGAATGAGCAGTTAAAGGCTGGGAAAGAAGTAAAAGAATCTAGCGCAGAATCTGCTGTTGATAAAAGTGGATTCTTAGGATTCTGTAAAGGAGAGCATAAGAATACAGGTTGTTTTATAGGGGTTGAGTTGGGATATGCGCCGAGTGTGGAAAATTACATGAGTGTGGATATCCCACTTAATTACACAACCTTTAATCAATCCACCTACGCACTTCCCATCAATCTAGCTTTAGGCTGGCAATGGTATTATGCACAAAATGCAGGATTTCAGTTTAAGGGCTATGTGGGATATGCGAGCTACAATTCAAGTCAAGATGGGCAAGAGACAATTGATTCAAGTAGCGGGCAAACATCATATGCCCAAAAAACTGATTACCTTAATTCCTCCGCAGTGCATTTTGGTTTAGAAGCCTCATATCTTTATGATTTTATCTACAATGAAACGCATACCTTTGGTGCAAATGTAGGTATTGGCTATGAGTTTGGCGTATTTATGGGGCAAGGATACAAAAACGATGTTACAGGCTATAGCACAAATTCTATAGATTTTGATTCCTACTTTGGCTCAAGTTTTATTACAACCATTGGGATTCATTACTTCTATAAAAGTCATCATCAATTTGGGCTAAGCTATCGCTATAAAAGTGGCTATACAATAGGTGAAGGCGGAAGTCAAACAATAACAGACGCAGGAATAAACGCACCTGTCAAATACTCCACCACACCAAAAAGCGCGATAATGCTTTCATATCTTTATAGATTCTAAAAGTTTAGAATCCGCTAGCCCTTTTGAAGTGGCTAGCAGATTTCCAGCAAATATTTTATACATTTATCAAGTGCTTTTTTGCGGTGTGAAATCGCGTTTTTTTTCTCTATCTGCGCGAGTGTCTGCGTATAGCCATTTGGCATAAAAATCGGATCATAGCCAAATCCGCCATTTCCCAAAATCTCTCCAATCACCCTACCCTCGCAGATTCCCTCAAAGTGCCTAGCGACATTTTTAGAATCCAGCAAGCAAAGATTTGCCACAAAACGCGCTTTTGATTCTCTAACCCCAAGCGTTTTAAGCTCAAAAAGCACGCGTTCGACATTAAGCCTATCGGTGTTAAAATCCTTTGGTAAGCCCTTTTTGTAAGTGTTCCATGCGCTAAATTCCAAAGTTTCTAAATCTAAAAATCGCGCGCTATAAATCCCAGGACTTCCTCCCAGAATATCAATGCAAAGCCCGCTATCCTCACTTAAAATAAAAAAATCTCCATTTTGCAAATCCTGCAAATCTTCCGCTGAAGTTTTATGCAATAAAGCGCTATCTTTTAAGGTGCCACTTTTTAAGGATTCTTGCAAAGCCTTATAAATCGCCTCTGCTTTAATCCTTGCATTTTCTGCGAAACTACTGCCATTTTCTACGATTTCAAAAGGTGTCAAAAAATCGCTAAAACTTCGTATTTTAAGGCTTTGTAATGGATTTTTAGCAATTAGATTATTTAAGTGATAGTTTTGCTCTACTCTGCCCTTATTTAGGGAATCTTTGGTGTCACTACAAGAAGAATTTTTTAAAGATTGTGCTACGCTTAAAGATTCTGCAAAAATCGCCTGAATCTCTTTGACTTTGTGCAAGTTAGAAGTTGCTAGAATGAGGAGCATTTGGGTTTCCTAGTTTAGATTTTCCTAAAAAATAATAGAGGTGGTGTCCTCGATGCGATTTGAACGCATGACCTCTCGATTAGGAATCGAGTGCTCTATCCAGCTGAGCTACGAGGACTTAGCAATGCAATGTGTGAGAGAATGCTTTAAAAGGCGAGATTCTACTTAGATTTTCTACACAAATCAATAAATTTTTCATTTTTTTAGCGTTTTTTTTGTAAAATACGCGACTATTTTTGATAAAAAAGGGGTTTTTATGGCGGTAAAGGTAGCAATCAACGGGAGCGGGCGCATTGGCCTATGTAGCGCGCGCATAATAGGAAAGCGCGATGATATCGAGCTTGTGGCGTTTAATAGCACCGCGGATATCGATACTTTGGTGCATTTGTTGCGCTATGATTCCGTGCATGGGCGCTATGATGTGGAAAAGCTGGATTCTCACACCTTGCGTATTGGGAACAATAAATGCGTAAAAATTTTAAGCGATAGGGATCCTAGCAATCTTGATTTTGGCGACGCGCAGGCTGTGATTGAATGCACGGGGAAATTTAACTCAAAAACCGCTTCAAGCGCGCATCTTAAGGGCAATGTGAAAAGGGTGATTATCTCCGCACCCGCTGATGAGGCGCCGACCTTTGTCTATGGTGTCAATCACACAAGCTACGCGGGCGAGCCTGTGATTTCCAACGCTTCTTGCACCACGAACTGCCTTGCACCCATCGCAAAAGTCCTCAACGACGCCTACGGGATAGAATCCGCGCTTATGACGACAATCCACAGCTACACAAACGACCAAAATGTCCTTGATGTCAAGCATAAGGACATCCGCCGTGCGCGCGCTGCAGCGCTTAATATCATCCCCACAAGCTCTGGCGCGGCAAAAGCAGTAGGATTGGTAATCCCTGAGCTTAGCGGGAAGTTTAATGGCTTTGCCGTGCGCGTGCCAACGCCGGATGTGAGCCTTGTAGATTTGAGTGTGAATCTCAAAAAACAAGCGAGCAAAGAGGAAATTAACGCCCTTTTTGAAAGCGCGCAAAACACCACGATGAAGGGAATTATCTATGTAGATAATGAAAAGTGCGTCTCAAGTGATTTCATCGGCTCGCCTTATAGCGCGATTTTTGTGCCGGACAAAACGCTAGCCATCGGCAACAGCGCAAAAGTGCTGGCATGGTATGATAATGAAATGGGCTACTCTACGCGCCTTGTGGATATGAGCGTGTATGCAATCACACATTAGCAATCAAGGGGCAACAATGCTAACTTTTAGCCAAAACTTCGCTACAAAAGACAATAAAGCACAAAAAGACGCGCTTTTTTCGCAAATTCTTAAAGAAAAGCAAAACAAGGCAAGTGGATATTATGAGCTTCCATTCCAAAAGCGCGCATTGCAAGATTCTAAGGAATATCTAAACGCGCATAAAGAGCTTTTAAAAAACCTTAAAGATCTCGTCATTATCGGCGTTGGTGGTAGTTCGCTGGGGCTTAGAGCGGTAGATTCTCTACTTTCGCACACTAAAAATCGCAAAAATATCGCGCTTCATTTTTTAGAACATACGGATTCTATCGCTACCAACGCCACGCTAAAAAAGCTTAAATTTAAAAACACGCTTTTTGTAGCGATTTCAAAATCCGGCACGACGATTGAAACTTCCTCGCTGATGAAATATGTGCTGGAGCGCTTCAAGATTCTTGAAAACAAGGAATCTAAAAAGCACCTGCTAGTCATAACTGATGAAAACTCGCCCTTGCAGCAATGGGCGCACAAGGAGCATATCGCTGCGGTGTGCATTGATAAAAATGTCGGCGGGCGCTTTTCGGGGCTTAGCGCGATTGGCATACTGCCTCTAAAAATTCTTGGTTATGATACAAAGGCGCTTCTTAAAGGCGCAAGGGAGTTTGCGGAAAGCTTTTTTGCGCGCAAAGAAGAGCATTTGTTGCAAAAGGCGCTTTTTTTGGCGCAAAACTACAAGCGCTACCCGATTAATGTGCTATTCTCGTATGCAAGCGTTTTTAAGGATTTCAACGCGTGGTATGTCCAGCTGTGGGGGGAAAGTTTGGGGAAAATTGCGCAAAATGGCGATTCTATCGGGCTTACGCCTGTTGGGTTGGTTGGCAGTATCGACCAGCACTCATTTTTACAGCTTATCGTGCAAGGCGTGAAAGATAAAAGCGTAACTTTCCTCGCACTTAGCCCTAAGCTTTTTACAAAGCCCACAATCCCAAATCTTAAGCTTGAGTTTTTAGAATCTACAAATTTTGTCAATACGATGAGCTTCGCGCAGTTGCTCTACAAACAGCAACAAGCCACGATGCAAACGCTTCAAGCCCAAAATATCCCAACGGATTTTATCAAGCTAGATTCTCTTAGCGAATCGAGCGTTGGCGCGCTTATAATGTATTATGAGCTTTTGACTTCTGCGGTGGGTTGCTTGTTTGAGATTAACACTTACGATCAGCCCGGCGTGGAATTTGGCAAAAAGCGCTTGTTTGAGGACATTACCAAAAAGGCAAAAGCGTGAGAGATGGATTTTTAGCGAATCTTTTTCAAAAGTTTAAAAATTTCAATGAACTTGTGATGTTTCAGCACACCGCTTTTTCTGCGGCGTTTATCCTTGTGGCGATGGTTGTGGCGAGCTTGAAAGTCAATTTTGGCGTATGGGTGGGGACAAAAACCTTTCTTCTTTGCGCACTAGCGCTTATTAGCGCGCGAAATTTTGCCATGGCGTTTAATAGATTAGCAGACAGACGCTATGATATGCTAAATATCCGCACAAAGAGCCGTCCTAGCGTTGATGGGCGTATTAGCTTTATGGCGATGAGCGTGTTTTGCGCGCTTAATGCGATTATTTTCATCGTCACTTCGTATTTTATCAATCCCCTAGCCTTCGGGCTTTCTATCCCATTTTTATTTGTGCTTGGTGGATATTCTTTGATGAAGCGATTTTCCTACCTTGCGCATTTGGTGCTTGGGATTTCTTTGAGTTTGGCGCCGATTGCTGGCTGTATCGCAGTTTTGGGAAGTTTAGAAATGTGGTGTCTGATGCTTTCTATTGGCGTGATGTTTTGGGTGGCAGGATTTGACTTGCTGTATTCTTTGCAAGATATGGAGTTTGATTTAGAGCATAAGCTTTATTCTATCCCTTCGCGCTTTGGCGCAAAAAATACGCTGTATCTTTCAAGGATCTTTCATATCTGCACGCTACTTTTTTGGGGAGCTTTTATCTTTGAATCTAGCGTGCTTGGCGCTGTGAGCTATTTGGGACTTTTTGTCTGTGCGCTTATGCTACTTTATGAGCAATACCTTGTGCATAAGGATTTTAGAAACATTCCAAAAGCATTTTTTGCCACTAATGGCTATCTTGGGTTTATTTTCCTAGCATTTGTGCTAGCTGATGGGGTTTGGCACTATGGAATTTAGAGAGTTGCTAAAAAACTTTGGGATTGAAACGCGCCTTGGAGCGTGCCATCTAAATATCGCTTATGACTATCTTAGCAAATCTAATCAAGCGCGCTATGAAGCGGAGTTTGTGGGGTTGGCAAATATGAGCGATTCTCCGATGTCACGCTATATCAATGTTTTGCGTGCTAAAAATCGCGCTGAAGAAGGTGGCGAGGCGATTTTTGAGCTTTTAAGTGAAATATACAAAAAGCTTGATAATTTAGAGCGCCTTTTGAAGCAAGAAGATTCTGAACTGCCATCTTTACCTTATAATGCTAAACTTGCCTTCATCGGACACGACGCGCTTTGTTTAGAAAGTGAATCTTTCTTGCAACTTGATGCGCTATATATGCGCTTGTTTTTGCCAACTTTGCCACAGCATTATATTGGTATCTTTGCTAAAGCGCTAAATCCGCAAATCGCGCAAATTGAGAGAATACATATCCGCGAGAGGCAGGCGTATGATAGCTTTGTCGTGGAATGCGAGCGCACAATGATTTTGGATAAAAAAAGCCTACAATAACACCACAGAAGGAACACTATGTTTGGAATCCCCCTTACCACGATAAGCATTGTTTGCAGTCTTTCTTGTTTGAGTATTGTAATTTTGCTTATTTTGGCAAACTCACTCCGCTCTAATGATGTGCATAAGCGTATCGCGCATTTTGAGCGTGGGATTGAGGAACTTAATAAAGAGCTGTATAAAATCCGCAAGTGGATCAAAGACAACGAGCTAGAAAATCAATACAATAACACCGCTCTTGGCGCGAAAGTGAAATCAGAGGTGCGCGATGCGCTGGATAATGGGCTAATCAAGGTGTATAGGCAGATTGAGCTACTTGAAGCGGATATACAAAAGCAAAATGACTATACAGAGGAAAAAATGCTTCTTTTGGAAGAGAAAATGCGCGAGATTAACTTCACACCTTCAAATGGGAATCCAATCGATGAAAAGCGCATAACAACGCTTTTTAAAGAGGGTTGGAGTATGGATTCTATCGCAAGAGAAATGCGCCTAAGCAAGGGCGAAGTTGAGCTTATTTTAAAGCTTGCAAATATCCGCTAGCTTATTTCAATTATCCCTTCTGCGCGTGATTTAAAGCTTTTTACTTAAAAATATTGCTAGATTCTATCTCTTTGGCTAAATCTTACAAATCTCTTGGAATCTTTTTTGCTTTTATCCCTTAGAAATTTTGCCTAGATTCTAGAAAGGTTTGCTTTGAAGTATCTATCTTTTATAATTTTTACGCTTTTTATGGCTTCTTTTGTGTCTTTATTTCACGCTTGCAAAGCTGGCTACAATGGCTCATTTCAGCAACCTTTGCTTAAAGGTTCGGATTCTAAAATGTGGGCGCATGATGATGACGAAAATGAAGCAGTATCTAAAAAGCGAAAGAAGCCCACGCGTGGCGCGAATACATCATTTTTTGCACGCGATAGTATTTTGGAGCAATCAGACTTGGCACTTGAAAGCTCTTTGGATAATTCTGATTTTAGCAAACAAACAAAAGAAGTGCTAAAAAAAGCGCATAAAGCCTATAAACAGGATATTACAAACCTTAGTGGAAACATTACGAAAAATTGGGCGAATGATGAATTTGAAGTCTCTAGCACCAATAAAATGGTGAAATACAGCGATCATTATCTTTCAAAGTCAAGTATCGACTTCCAAAATGGAGTAATCCGCGTAGAAACCATTGATAAAAACAACCCCGAGCAAGCGCTCAAAAATGCTATCATAATGACTTTGCTCACGCCTCAAAATCCAAGCGGTGTGGATTTATACACAGATTCTGAAGTGAAGTTTAATGGCAAGCCGTTTTTAGCTGGACTTGTCAAGGATAATGAGGGGCAGGATATTTTGTATGAATGGCGGGCGAAAAAATATGCGGATTTTCTTTTACAAAATAATCTCAAAACGCGCACAGACGCCAAAGGCAATAAGGTGTATTTTGTAGATGTGAAAATGAGTGAAAATTACCAATCGCTTGCAGGCAACAGCTATCAAGCGCATGCGCAAAAATACGCCAAGCAATACAACCTAGAAGGCGCGCTTGTGATGGCGATAATCCACACGGAATCTAACTTCAACCCCTACGCGATGAGCCATGTGCCAGCTTATGGGCTTATGCAGATTGTCCCAAGCACGGCTGGAGCGGATTCTTATGAGCTTATCAATGGCAAGAAAGGTATGCCAAGCAAAGATATGCTTTTCACGCCAGAGACAAATATCCACTATGGAAGCGCGTATCTGCACATACTTTTTGAGCGCTATTTGAAGGGTATTACAAATCCGCTTTCTCACGAATACTGCGTGATCGCGGCGTATAATACAGGAAGTGGAAATGTCCTGCGTGCCTTTCACAGCGACAGGAAGCAGGCAATCAATGTGATAAACTCGCTCACTCCTGAGCAGGTGTATCATCGCCTCACTACGCGTTTGAACGATGAAGGCAGGCGCTATGTACAAAAGGTGACAAACTTCAAAAAGCAGTATGTAGGCATATAATGAGACTTTTTGAATTTACTTCAGAATCTAAGTCCTGCAGTTACATTCCCAGCGAGCGAAGCACTATGCGCTATTTTTACATACAGGATTGCTCGAATATTTTTTATTTAGGGTTATTAGAGCGCGGGTGGAGACGCTTTGGGAATCATTTTTTTGTCCCAGTGTGCGGGGATTGCAAAAAGTGCATTTCTATACGCACACTTGTACAGGAATTTAGATTTAGCAAAAACCATAAGCGAGTGCTAAAAAATAACCAGAATACCCAAATATACATACAAAGACCTACCATTAGCGAAGAGCATTTAGCACTTTATGACAAATACCATCGCCATATGCAGCAAAAAAAAGGTTGGGAATACATACCCATTACGCAAAAATCTTATATGGAAATGTTTGTCGATGGCGCACAGCACTATGGCTATGAGTTTTTGTATTTTGCAGATTCTCGACTTGTGGGCGTGGGGCTTGTGGATATTATCGAGCAAAGCATAAGTGCGGTATATTTTTTCTATGACCATGATTTTGAGCATTTGAGCCTTGGCACTTTTAATATTCTCACACAGCTAAAAATCGCACAACAAAAGAATCTGCGCTACTTCTACCCCGGCTATTGGATAAAGCAACACTTTTGCATGGGTTATAAAGAGCGCTTCAAGCCTTTTGAATACCTTCATAACGCGCCAGATATTTTTGAAGCCACAGATTGGAGAATGTATGAAGGCTAGCGCTTTGCAGGGGCTTTATGGGATAAGCGATACAATTCTTACACCTTATGAAACTCTAGAATTACAACTCAAAGATGCCATCAAAGGTGGCTTAAAAATCTTTCAATTAAGGAATAAAACTAGCGATGATGACGCACTTAGAGAGAAAATCTATCACTTAAGCAAGCTATGTGCTAAAAATAATGTTTTATTTGTGCTAAATGATCGCGTGGAGCTAGCCTCACGCCTTAAGATTCAAGCGTTGCATATCGGTAGAAACACGCACACGCAGACTTTAGATGATACGCACTATTTGGAATATTTTAGCAAAGTGCGCAAGCAATTTAGCGGGATTTTGGGCGCGTCAGCATATGGCGATATTTCACTTGCAAAAAAGCTAGAAAATCTCGGCGCGGATTATGTGGCATTTGGTGCGATATTCCCTTCAATCACAAAGCCTAAAGCGCCTTGTATAGGCGTTGAGACACTTTCTCAAGCAAAGGAGGTTTTGCGCATTCCCATTTGTGCTATCGGTGGAATTAGCAAAGAGAATATTAATCTGCTAAAAATCGCTGATATGTGCGCTCTTATCAGTGATTTATGGGATAAAAATCCACTTTTAAATGCTCAAATTCTTTTACAAAGGTGGCGCACATGAAATTTCCAAATATTTTTACACCGGTTTTAAGCATTTCACCAGCGGATTCTCACGCACTTAATTCCGCCCTATCGCATGTAAAAATAAAATTTGCCAACACAAATATTTTTCTCACAAACAAAGAGCTTGAGCTTATCCAGCCACTCACGCCCACAGATTCTAAGGATTCTAATCAGCATATTGAAATCTTGCAATCTCATCAATCAAAAAATTCAGAATATGTATGCGAAGCAGAGGCGAAGCGCGATTCACTCGCGCGAGACGATATAATTAATAATACAAGCCTAAACCCCAAAGCTTTGCTTATTTTTATCGGCGGTTTTATGGATAGTATGCATTTGGTGGTGTTTAGGCAGTTTGCCTTTTTTGCGCAGGGGGATTTTGTGCGTTTGCCAAATTTTTGTGCCAAAATGTATGCGACTTTTAATAGCAAAGCGCTTTTCTCCTCTCTACTGCCTGCACTTGTAGTACAGGGATATGAGCCTTATATTTTTGCGCATAGTTGGGGCTCGGCTAATATTTGCAAGGTGCTTCACAAGCTGGATTCTGCGCCAAATCCACTTCCAAAAGATTCTATAAAGCTTCTTGTTACGCTTGATCCTGTGGGTTATTGGAAACTGCACCAAAAGCCACAAAGTATTCAGCATTGGTGCAATATTTATATTGGGGATAAATTTTCTCATTTGAAATATTCAAATATTTGCACCTATTTTGGGCATGCGTGGAATCATTGTAGTGGCGCTGATAGCGAGATTATGCTTGATAATTTACACTCAAAGACTAAGAGTGCTAAAATAATACATCACGCAAGCATTAGCACTATGTTGCAGGCATTTAACACCGCTAATATTCCCTACTAACGCGATAAATTAGCTATGAAAAAGCGTCTTTGCATAGCCACAATTTTGACATTTTGGCAACAATGCTTTGCCTTGCTTAAAGCTTTGTGCTATTTGTATTACAAGGGGGCTAGATAGAATTTTTTTAAGAGAATCTTTCTTCGTATCACCTAGCGCAATTTCCCCAAAGCAATCGATACAGCAAGGCACAACAACGCCATTACTCAAAATCCCAAATTGCTTAATCAACCCATAGCAAAAAGTCTTTTGCGCTTTAAGGCGCCCTATCACGCCTTTTTGTGCACTTTTTTGCTCATTCTGCACCAAATCCTGCCCGGCGTTCCACTCATAATGTGGTGTGATACTTAGGAAGGTTTTATACGCAAGGCGCGCACTTTTCCTATCGCTAAAGCTTTGAAAAGTAAAATCTTTCAAGCCAAAAAATGCCTTTATTTGTTCCAGCATTTCGCGCGCTAGAGGATTTTCGCAGTGTAAATCCTGCAAGCGCAGATGGATAAATACTTCACTTCTTTTCTTGCGCGTAAACTCACAAAACTTGAGAATCTTATCCAAATGCCCAGCCTTAAAGCTCTGTGGGGAATCCACAAACGCACTTAGTGAAAAAGCGATTTGATTTATCGGCACACCACATAGCAGGCTAAAATTTTTATTTTCTAAGAATCTCCCGCTTGTAACGATATTTGCAGAGATTTTATAAATGTGCAAAATCTCCAAATACGCGCCCAAATCTTTCAATATAAGCGGATCACCCAAAATATGCAAATACACGAGCTTCCCTAGCCTATCGCGCGCGATTTGTGCGATGAGGCTTTCAAACAATGCCAGCTTCATCACGCCACGCGTTGTTTTGTTGTAAGAATGCGGGCAGAAGCTACATTCAAGCGCGCAACTATCGCTTAGCTCGATATAGATTCTTTCAAACATTTTTAAGCACAAGGGCTTTGCGCGTATCTCCCGCGTCTATAAACTCCGCTAGATTCTCGCGCACAAGCTTATTTGCAAGAAGTTTAAAATTCTTTTTACTCATTTTGAGAATCCGCACAATCTCTTCAGGGGAACTTTTAAAATCAAGCTCTATGCGCCCATTGTGTGTTTTTAGCAAATCTAGTAGGTGGTTGCTAGAATTCTCGCGGATAGGGCTTAAATCAAGCTTTCCATCACTTCGCAATTGTTTAACTTTCACTTGCAAAATCTCACCTATTTTAGGAACAAAAGCTAGCTCATTGTGATACAGCAAACCATAATACTGCCCTGCAATCACACAGCCAAATCCAAGTGGCGTTTTTTCAAACACGAGCGCATCTACATTCGCACCTATCAGCTTTTTGTCCGCGCAAGCTTGCAATCGCTCCTTAATGCCAAGTCTCCCAATGAGCCTACCTTGCTTATCTATGGTTAAAAACACAGCGAGCAATTTACCTAGATTCTCATTTTTTGGCATTTTTGAAGGGACAAAAAGCCCCTTATCCACGCCCAAATCCACAAAATAGCCATTTGACACGACATCTACAACTTTCAATGCACCAACCTCACCAACGCACAAAAGTGGCTTCTGCGTGCTAGCGACAAGCCTATCTTCAGAATCCGTATAGAGAAACACGCGCACTTTATCGCCCACTGCTAGAGAATCCGCCACAAACTTTTTAGGCAATAAAACGCTTTCTTGTGTTTGCAAATCTTGTCTTTGCGCGCCTTGCGGAAGCGATAAAAACGCACCATAAGGGCTTAAGCGCGCCACTTCAAGCTCGCAAATCTTCCCTACAAATGCTTGAAGTGCGCTTTGCTGTGGTTTTTGATTTGCACGATTTTTTTGCGTGTCTTGCGCCTTTTGCAAGCGCGCTCTAGATTGCATCATAAAATTAACCCTTTCTAAAACGCCTGCTTAGCGTTAATGTAGATTCTATGCGCGCTTTTTGCGTGCAGGATAAATTGCAGGGCTTCTTGTGTCGTTACTTTTTGCGTAGGTTGTGTGCTTGTTTGTGTCTTTTGTGAATCTGCACCCATTTGCACGACTTCTTTAAGTTTAAATAGCGCAATATCTGCGTTTTTACTAGATTCCAAACTTCCAGATTCCACGCCTAGCGCTTTTGCACCATTTTTTGTAAGCATTAAAAGAAGCTCTTCTGCAAGCGCATTAATCTCACTTTTTGGATAAGCAAAAAGCGCTGTGCGAAGCTCCTCTAGCATATTTAGATTTGCATTTGAGCTTTTCCCATCACTCCCAAGCGCGATATTTAGCGACTTTGCACGCTCTAAATTTAGATACTTCCCGCACAAAAGGCGATTTGAACGCGGACAAGACGCGATACTTAAATCATACTTTTGCATAAATTCCAGCTCCCTTTCTCCCGCTTCTAGGCAATGCGTCAAAACCGCGCGCCCTTCAAACTCCCTAAACTGCTCCAAAAATCCTTGTGTAGAAAAAAATGGCTTAGGATTTGGCACGCCAAAACCTTTATGAAAAAAATCATAAAAATACCCACTGCCAGAATCTAGCCATTGCCTCTCGTGTGTGGATTCCAAAAAATGCGCGCTTAAAGGCGCACTAAGCTTCATCGCCTCATTTAAAACATGCTTTGCAAACACGCTATGTAAGGAATAAGGCGAATGCAGTGCCACCGCTGGCGTGAAAAGCGCATTTTGCGCACGCTTAGATTCTTGCAAACGCACTTTGAAATTTTTATACAGCGCATCAATCGCGCTTGGATTGCTCCCCATAGCTTCGTTGAAAAACACTACTCTTAGCGGACTTTGAGCTAAAATTGGCAAATCATAGCCATAACTGCTAATAGCCCCGACAATCCCCACACCGCTTTGCAATTGCTCATTTATCGCGGATTGCATGGCGGATTCTTCACCTAGCACACCATCTCTTTTGGCAATTACAGAATCTAGCCATGCGCCAAAATCCCCATAGGCAAAGCTTGTGGCATTACTGCTAAACTCAAAATGAATGTGCGCGTTAATAAACGCTGGCAACATTACGCAGTCTTCAAAAAACTCGCGCTCCACATTTTTGTATTTTTCACAAAGCGCGCTAAAATCGCCATTCTCCACAATCTTGCCATTTTCTACAAATACGCCAAAATCGCGTCTAATGCTAAAATCCTCATCGCACACAAACGCCAAAGGCGCGCCAAGTAGCTTGCTCAAAACCTAATCTCCATTATCTTTCATACTAAATTTTAGCTTCTGTGTGATTTTGTCTAAAATGCTATTGTTTTCGCTCTCAATCCCTTGCTCTGCCCTTTTTTGCGTGCTTTTAGGCTTTTTAGATTCTGAAATATTTTCTCTCTTTGCACCTTTAGAATCAACAAAAACTATTCCCTTTAGCCCGCTTTCAAGCGCAAGTTTTTGGGAATCCGCCTCTTGTGCTTTATAAAGATTCACATCAAGTTTATTGAAAGGAATCTCAATATTATTTGCCTCTAAGTTTGCCAAAAGTAGCTCCAAAACGCTTGCCTTAGCCTCTATTAGCCCATATTTGATATCCACCCAAAAGCGCAAGATAAAATTAAGCGAGCTCTCTCCCAAATCCTGCAAACCGATAAAATACCCGCGCTCTAAATCCACGCACGGGCTGTTTTCAAGCACATTTATGGTGATGAGCTTGATAGAATCTACATTGCTCCCATATCCCACGCCAAAGACGACATCTAAGCGCCTTTTTGAAATATCCGTGGAGTTAATGACATTTGCCTTTGAGATGTTAGAGTTTGGGATAATGGCTAGCTTGCCATCAGGCAGGCGTATGGTGGTATTGAAAAGATTTATCGCCTCGACTTTTCCGGTGAGCGTGCCAAGCTCGATAGTGTCGTTATTTGCAAAAGGGCGCAAGATGATGAGGATTATCCCGCTAGCCACCGATGAAAGGGAATCTTTAAGCCCCAGCGCGACTGCCACGCCAGCTGTGCCAAGCACGGCGATAATAGAGTTTGTCTGCACGCCAAGAGTGCCCAGTGCAGCGATGATGATAGCGACATTAATGCCAATAAACGCCACTTGTGAGAGGAAATTTGCCAAAACAATGTCTTTAGATTCCAAAGCTTTTTTGATTTTCTTAGCCACAAAGCGCGAGAGATAATACCCCACCACAAGCAACAATGCGACTTTTAGCAAAATCAAACCAATATGCTCGATATTTGGCAAGATATTCAAAATAGTTGTTTTAAGTTCGCTCAAACCCTCTTGCATGCGCACTCCTTATTCCAATGTATGAAGCTTAGAATCCGCATACAGCGCGCTAACTCTTCCGCTCAAAGTCTCGCCATTATAGGGCGAGAAAGTATCATCTACGCGCACGCTAGATTCTGTATCAATAATCATAAAATCCGCTTTTTTGCCCACTTCCAAGCTTCCATTTTCTAAGCCCAAAATTTTTGCTGGATTGTGGCTAAAAAACCTTGAAAGCGTGCTTAGGTTTAAAATATTTGGCTTCACCAGCTTAGAATACGCTAAGCTAAAACCATACGCAATGCTATCAATCCCAAAGCTTGCAAGCTCAAAAACCTGATCTTTTTGCGAGTTGAAATCCGCGCACTGCAAGCTTGTCAGCACATCGATTTTATCATTTTGCAAAGCGTCCAAAAGCTCTAGGCGCTTAGATTCACAAAGCAAAGGCGGATTAATCTTGCCCGCGGTGTTGTAGTCCTCGCACGCGCTTTCATTCAAAATCAAATGATGCAAGCTCACTTCCGCATGCGCGCGCAAACCTTGCGCTTTGTATTGATTAACAATCTCAAGGCTTCGTGGCTCGCTAAGCGCGCTAAAAACCACTTCAACCTCGCTTCCCAAAAGCATTTCGCACATTTTGACGACTTCGATATTTTGCGCCTTTTCGCTAATGCTAGGAAGCCCAAGTCTGCTTGCAAACTCCCCTTCGCTTACCACACCTTGCGCGAGCGAGGCATTTTGCGCGAAACAAATAAGCGGGATTTTTAGCATTTTGGCGTATTGTGAGATTCTTAGCAAAAGATTGCCTTCAATGTCGCTTTCAAACGCGATTGCCTGCGCGCCTGCGGTGTAGAGCTTGCTTATATCAGTGAGCTTCACGCGTTCAGAATCTATAAAAGTTGGCTTAATGGAAGGCAAAATATGGGCTTCAAGCGTGGAATCTATGCTTTTAACAAGCTCAATAATCGCCTCGCTATCGATAGTCGGGCTTGTCTGCGGTAAAAGTAAAAGCGTGCTAAATCCGCCTCTAAGCGCTTTAAGTGAGAGCGTGCTAAGGCTCTTGCGTGAAAGCGTGCGCGCCTTTGGATAGATATTAAGATCAATAAATGCGGGCATCAAAAGCTTAGAATCTGCATTGATAACTTCTTCGTTTTCCTCTAGTGTGAGAGATTCTAAGTTTGGTGCAATATTTTGGATACGCCCATTTTTTACTTGGATACATTGTAGTTTTTCTCCCCGATAGTCGCAACAGCGCGCATTTGCAAAAACCATTCGCCCTCCTTTAGATTCTCATAGTTAGATTCTCATAATTTCCTAAAATGTTCGCGTTATCATAGCGTATTCTTATGGTGAGAATTTTTAAATCCTTGGGAATTATGCAAAAAGTGTGGGAAATTAAAGAATCTTATTTAAAAACCGAAGTGTGGGGCTTGTGCGGGCTTTTGCTCGCACAAGTGATTTGTTAGCAGCTATAAGTTGTGATAAACTCAAATGGGTGTGGGCGCCCTTCCCATGGCCAAATTTCTGTCTCAAACTTATATTGCTTGTAGGTTTGGATAAATTCTTCACTAAAGACATTGCCTTGCTTCAAATAGTCTTTATCCACGAGCATTTCTTCTATCGCGTGGCGCAAAGTGTGTGGAAGCTGTTTGATGCCTTTTTCGCGGATTTCATCAAGGGTAAGCTCGAAAAGATTCACTTCCATTGGCTTGCCCGGATCGATTTTATTTTGGATTCCATCAATTCCTGCCATGAGCATTGAGGCAAATGCTAGGTAAGGATTGCTCGAGCTATCTGGGAATCTAAATTCCATTCTCTTAGCTTTCTCACCGCTATTGTATGGGATTCTGATACTTGCGCTTCTATTTTGTGCAGAATATGTCAAAATACTAGGCGCTTCAAATCCGGGGATTAGGCGTTTGTATGAGTTTGTGCTAGGATTTGTAAATGCCGCAAGTGCGCGCGCATGCTTTAGTACGCCACCTAGATAATGCAACGCCATCTCGCTTAAGCCCTCATACGCATTCCCTGCGAAAAGATTCTTACCATCTTTCCAAATGCTCGTATGCACATGCATTCCGCTTCCATTGTCAGAATACAGCGGCTTTGGCATAAATGTCGCGCTCTTACCATTGAGATGGGCTACCATTTTGACGACATATTTTAGCTTTTGCACATTATCCGCTGCTTCTAGCATATCGCCAAATTTCACGCCGATTTCGCCCTGCCCTTGCGCGACTTCATGATGCACGACAAAGGTTTCTAAGCCCACTTGATTGAGCACTTTTACCATTTCAGCGCGCAAATCCATCATAGAATCCACCGGTGGCACCGGAAAATATCCGCCCTTAGTGCCCGGACGATGCCCGATATTCACACCTTCAAATTCTTTATCACGATTCCATTCGCCCTCTTCTGTGTCGATTTCATAATACTGACAATTTACAGAATCTTTGATTTTGATAGAATCAAAGACGAAAAATTCATTCTCTGGTCCAAAATACGCCACATCGCCTAGCCCGCTTTCTTGCAAAAACTTAGTCGCGCGTTTGGCAATAGAGCGCGGGCATTTTTCATAAGGCTCGTTTTTGTAAATATCCCAAATGTCACAAAACACCACCGCTGTGGTATCCGCGGTAAATGGATCTAAAAAATAGCGCACAGGATCTGGGATTAGCACCATGTCAGATTTATTCACCGGCTGCCATGCTGGAAGCGAGCTACCATCAAAAGGAATCCCTTCAAAACTCCCCTCATCAACCGCACTTGCTGAAAATGCCAAATGATGCCACACGCCTTTAATATCTGTAAAGCGAAAGTCGATAAACTCTACTTCATTTGCTTTGCAAAACTCAAAAAACTTCTTTACTGCTTGTTGTCTATCTTCTTTTTGCATACAATTCTCCCAAGGTTAAAATCGTGTTACCAAGCGTTGTTGTGTAACGCGGAATTATAGCAAGGAATGTGAAAAATACGCATAAAATCTCCAAAAACTTTTGCAAAAAATCTGCTTTTTAGCCTTAGTTTGCTAAAATTCGCGCCTAAAAAGTTTTATATTTTCTTAAAGATTCTCACAAAAGGTTTTGCATGCAAGAACTCATTCGCAATTTTTCTATCATCGCACATATCGATCATGGTAAATCAACGCTTGCCGATAGGCTCATACAAGAATGTGGTGCGGTTAGCCAGCGCGAGATGACAAGCCAAATCATGGATACGATGGATATAGAAAAAGAGCGCGGCATCACCATAAAAGCGCAATCTGTGCGCCTAGAATATCCGCACAATGGCAAAACTTATATCCTAAATCTCATCGACACGCCCGGACATGTGGATTTTAGCTATGAAGTCTCGCGCTCGCTTAGCTCGTGTGAAGGCGCGCTGCTTGTCGTTGATGCCTCGCAAGGTGTGGAAGCGCAAACAATTGCAAATGTGTATATCGCGCTTGAAAATAACCTTGAGATTCTGCCTGTGATAAATAAAATCGACTTGCCAGCTGCTGATAGTGAGCGCGTCAAAGATGAGATAGAATCTAGTATCGGACTTGACTGCTCAAACGCGCTAGAAGTGAGCGCAAAAAGTGGCATTGGCATTAGCGCGCTTTTAGAATCTATCGTTGAGAAAATCCCCGCGCCAAATGGCGAGCCAAACGCGCCAGCAAAGGCACTCATTTATGATTCGTGGTTTGATAATTATCTAGGTGCGCTAGCGCTTGTGCGGCTAAAAGATGGCGCGCTCAAAGTCGGGCAAAACGCGCTTATTATGAGTAGTGGCAAAAAGCATGAGATTTTGGGGCTTTACTATCCTCACCCCGTGCAAAAAATCCCTACCAAAAGTATCGAGTGTGGCGAAATAGGCATCGTGTGCCTTGGGCTAAAAAGCCTTGATGAGCTAGCTGTGGGCGATACGCTCACAAATGCCGAGAATCCAACAGCTGAAGCGATTGAGGGCTTTAAGCCGGCTAAGCCTTTTGTCTTTGCAGGGCTTTATCCGATTGAGACGGATAAATTTGAAGAGCTTCGCGAGGCGCTAAAAAAGCTAAAGCTAAATGATTCTGCGCTTAGCTTTGAGCCTGAAACTTCTGTGGCACTTGGATTTGGATTCCGCGTGGGATTTTTAGGGCTTTTGCATATGGAAGTGGTGAAAGAGCGCTTGGAGCGTGAGTTTGGGCTAAGTCTCATCGCCACAGCGCCAACGGTTATCTATGAAGTCTATGGCACTGATGGCTCATTGACGCTTGTGCAAAATCCCAGCCAGCTTCCAGAAGTGCAAAAAATAGAAAAAATTAAAGAACCATTTGTCCGCGCGCATATCATCACGCCTAGCGAGTTTTTGGGCAATATCATCACGCTTTTAAACAACAAGCGCGGCGTGCAGGAAAAAATGGAGTATATCAACCCACAGCGCGTGAGCTTGCAATACGCGATTCCGAGTAATGAAATTGTAATGGATTTTTATGATAAGCTAAAATCCTGCACCAAAGGTTACGCGAGCTTTGATTATGAACCTATCGAGTATCGCGAAGGCGATCTCATCAAACTAGATGTGCGCGTGGCAGGCGAAGTCGTCGATGCACTATCTACAATTGTTGAGCAAAGCAAGGCATATGAAAAAGGGCGCGCACTGGTTGAAGCGATGAAAGAGCTTATCCCGCGACAGCTTTTTGAAGTGGCGATTCAAGCAAGTGTGGGGAATAAAGTCATCGCGCGCGAAACCGTGAAATCTATGGGCAAAAATGTGACTGCAAAGTGCTATGGCGGGGACATCACGCGCAAGCGCAAATTGCTTGAAAAGCAAAAAGAGGGCAAAAAGCGTATGAAAGCCATCGGCAAAGTGGAATTGCCACAAGAGGCGTTCCTTGCGGTGCTAAAAATTGACTAAAACTTTAAAGGCTAAACAATGCTAGAATTTAATGATTCTCAAATGAAGCGCTATTCACGGCATTTGATTTTGCAAGGTGTGGGCGTCGCGGGGCAAAAAAAGCTAGCAGAGGCAAAGGTGCTAATTGTCGGTGCTGGCGGGCTTGGCTCGCCTAGTGCGCTGTATTTGACAGCAGCTGGCGTGGGTGAGATTGGAATCGTAGATGATGATAAAGTCGAGCTAAGCAACTTGCAACGCCAGATTATCCACACTACCGCCTCGCTTGATACGCCAAAGGTGCAAAGCGCCAAAGAGCGCCTTAATGCGCTAAACCCTGAAGTGCGCGTGCAGACTTACCACACTAGAATCTGCGCGGAAAATATCCTAGATATTATCGCGCCTTATGATCTTGTGCTTGAGGGAAGCGATAACTTTGGCACGAAGTTTCTCGTCAATGATGCGTGCGTGCTAACTAAAAAGCCTCTGGTGTTTGGTGGGATTTTGCGCTTTAGCGGGCAGTGCATGAGTATCAAGCCGTTTCAAAGTGCGTGCTATGCATGCGTGTTTAACTCCCCTCCGCCGGCAGATTCTGTCCCAAGCTGTGCGAGCGCGGGCGTGCTAGGAGCGATAGCCGGGATGCTAGGGACTATTCAAGCCACCGAAGCGCTAAAAATCATCATAGGCATAGGGAATCCGCTTTTTGACAAAATTTTGAGTTTTGATGCGCTAGATATGAGTTTTCGTAAAATCGCAATCTCTAGGAATCCGCAATGTCGCGTATGCGGCGGTGAAGGCATACAAGCTTTAAGCGATTATAAGCAAGAATCTTGCTGGGAATTGTAGAATTTTTTCTATGATTTTTATTTCTTAGAATCTCTTTGTCTCATTTTTCAGAATCCCTTTGCTTTCACTTTTAAAACTTTTTGGATTCTTAAATCTTTTTACGCAAAAGAAAAAGGGGTTTATCCCCTCCCCGCTCCCCCTAGCCCCGAAAAAGTAAAAGCTCCTCGCTTTTCTTTTTCGGCAATCAGGGGGAGAGCCTCGCTACTTCCCTTGCTAGAAAAAAAGGCTAAAAATGCACTGCTGCATTTTCTTAACGCCTTTTTTTCACCACGCAAGGGGCGAGAGTAAGGGTTACGCATTTTCAATGCGTAACTTGAATTCCTTTGATTACAAAATCTCGGTTTGCGCGGGGCGCGGATATTTATTAGAATATGGCTTAAGCGTTAGAGAATCTTAAGCGCGCAAAGAGAGGCTTTGAGTTCTAGGGCTTTGGCTTGAAAGTCCGCATTTTCACAATCGCGCTCAAAATGCCTAAAACGCGCGATTTTCACCCCGCTATATTGCGCGATAAAGGAATCAAAAGAATCCGCATGCGCGCTTTTTTCTTTTCCTTCACTCATCACCAAACCCAAAAGCTCAATCCCACGCGCTTTGAGCGCCTCAATGCTTAGCAAAATATGATTTATCGCGCCCAAATAATACCCGCCCACAAGTAACACCGGCAGTTTGTGCAACGCAAGATAATCAATCATGCAGTTTTGAGAATCTAGCGGTGTGTAAAGCCCGCCAGCGCTCTCAAGCAAAAGCGGTTGCAAAAGTGGCTGTGAAGTTTTGGGCAGTGGGATTTGCAAGCCATTGTATTCCACATTTTCGATAGTTTTTGCGATATGCGGGCTTGCGGGCGTTTGCAGTGTGAATCCATTTGGGTAGATTTTCGCTTGAGGCACAAGAGAAGCGATAATGTCCTTATCCTCTTCCTTGCCTGCTTGCACGAGCTTGAAATACGCGAAGTCAAAGCCAAAGCAAAGCGCAGCGCTCACCGCGCTTTTGCCAATGTCAGTATGTGCGCCAGCAATGGCTAATCGTGGGAGCATCGCGCGCACCGAGTTTGGAAAGAATTAGAAGTTATACACATAGCTTGCGTGGATAATGTAAGGACGCTTCATTGTGGTTGTGGTGCTGTTAAGGTTTGTTTCTGTAGGAATAGGGACAGGAGTTCCTGGTATAGTGATTGGTCCGCTTAGCAATGATGAGCGTCCATTGCCATTAAAGATTTCCGCGTCTAAAAGCGGGAATTTTACGCCAAATTCGATTCCATGATGTTCGTTAAATACACCTCTAATGCCGGCATTAATCGTTGTTTGAAATGCAAAGTAATTTTCCCCATTGCCACCATTTGGCTTGTATTCCTTACCATTTGCCACCCATGTTTCAGCACCGATTGCCACACCGCCATAGATCCCGAAACTATGCTCTGGCGCATCGATAAAGTTAAAAAGCAAATCCCCACCCACACCATAATCAAACACATGGTTATAGTAAGTTTTCCCTGTGGTTGTGAAAATTGAACTATCGCCACCACCTGTTAAAGTGTAAAGATCCCCTGTGTAGCTAATGTTTTTCATGCTATTATAGCCATAGCCAAAATACACATATCCACGCACACCAAAGCGCTTGGATTCTCCAAAAAAGGTTTTATAACCGCCTTTGATTGCGATATTTGCCATTGAGTTGTCCGCTAAAATATGCCCGACAGAATTTTGCGCTGGAAACATTGGCTGTGCGGGTATTGTCGTAGTTGCATTGACATACTGGTCGAACTTGACATTCCCATGTCCTATATCAACTCCGATATAGCCCCCCCCCCTCTCGGCAAAAGCACTGCTCGCGCAAAGCGCACTTAAAATAACGCTTGTAAAAAGAGATTTTTTCATGTGTTTTCCTTTTTTTTGTGTGATTATTGCGTGTAGAATCCCAAAATTTACGCAAGGCGCAATTATACAAAAATTTACACAAAATCAAGGAATTTTGCAAAATTTCGCTAGATTCCCACCGCAAAAGCGTGCTAAAGCACCGCGCGTGGGAGATTAAGGGTTTTTAAAGAAGTTTAGAAGTTATACACATAGCTTGCGTGGATAATGTAAGGGCGCTTCATTGTGGTTGTGGTGTTGTTGAGCGAAACGCTACCGCCCATATTTACTAAAATGTCATTATTCATAAGGCTAGAATAACCACTGCCTTTGAAAATTTGCGTGTCTAAAAGTGGGAATTTTACACCAAATTCGATTCCATGATGTTCGTTAAATACACCTCTAATTCCCGCATTAATTGTTGTTTGGAATCCAAAGTAGCTTTCACTTCCTTCACTTGGCTTGTATTCTTTACCATTTGCCACCCATGTTTCAGCGCCTAGCGCCACACCGCCATAGATCCCAAAGCTATGCTCTGTCGCGTCGATAAAGTTAAAGAGTAAATCCCCACCCACACCATAATCAAACACATGATTATAGTAAGTTTTCCCTGTGCCTGTGAAAATTGAGCCACCATTCATCTCTCCTAGTTGCTCTATAATTTGTCCTACAGGGATAGTAAAACCAGACCCATAGTCGATAGCGCCAGAGCCAGAAAAATCATAATTTATATTTTGCATACTTGAGTAACCATAGCCAAAATACACATAGCCTCTCACACCAAAGCGCCTAGATTCTCCAAAAAAGGTTTTATAGCCACCTTTGATTGTAATATTTGCCATTGAGTTACTTGCATAGATATTTCCATTTAAAGGGATTCTTTGTGTGTCCGCGTCTACTGGCACAGTCATAATTGCATCAATATTTTGATCGAACTTCGCATTCCCATGCCCTATATCAATCCCTAGGTAGCCCCCCCCCTTCTCGGCAAAAACAGCACTCGCGCAGAGCATACCCGCGATGAGACTTGCAAAAAGAGATTTTCTCATTATCTTGTCCTTTGGTTTTTAAGTTGTCGTTGTGTGAAATTTTTTAAAAAATTTACGCGAGGCGGAATTATACACAACAAGTTAGACAAAATCAACAAAATTTGTAAAATTTTAAGATAAAATTGCGCGCAAAACTACCAAGGCTTTTACGCAAGGCTTTATGAAAGGGCAAAAAATGGATATTCGCGCGCTGTATTTGGAGTATTTCGCAAAGCGGGGGCACAAGGTGTATGAGTCAATGCCGCTGGTGCCTGATGATGCGAGCTTGCTTTTTACAAATGCGGGAATGGTGCAGTTTAAGGATATTTTCACCGGTAAGGTGCCCACACCGCAAATCCCGCGTGCGACTTCATCGCAACTATGTATCCGCGCAGGCGGGAAGCATAACGACTTAGAAAATGTCGGCTACACCGCGCGCCACCACACGCTTTTTGAGATGCTGGGGAATTTTAGCTTTGGGGATTACTTCAAACGCGAGGCGATAGCGTATGCGTGGGAGTTTGTGACGGAGATTCTAGGATTTGATAAAAGCCTTTTGTATGTGACAATCCATGAAAGCGATGATGAAGCCTACGCGCTGTGGTGCGAGCATATCGAGCCTGCGCGCATTAAGCGTATGGGCGATAAGGATAACTTTTGGCAGATGGGCGATAGCGGACCTTGCGGACCTTGCAGTGAAATCTATGTCGATCAAGGGGAAAAATATTTTCACTCAAGCGAGGATTATTTTGGCGGGGAGGGCGATAGATTCTTAGAAATATGGAATCTCGTCTTTATGCAGTTTGAGCAAAAAGATGGCGTGCGCACGCCGCTACCGCGCCCAAGTATTGATACAGGCATGGGACTAGAGCGCGTGATCGCACTCAAAGAAGGGAAAATCAATAACTTTGATACTTCGCTTTTCGCGCCACTAATGAAAGAGATAGAATCTCTTTGCAAGGAAAGTGGCAATGCGTGGAGGTATTATGAGGATATAGAGTTGCTGGAGATGGAGGCTGGGGATTCTGCGGATTCTGGTGCTGGCGCGTCATTGCGAGCGCAAGCGAAGCAATCCAAAGAATCTACAAAATCCACAGGCGCCGACTTAAAAACCCTCAAAAGCACGCAAGCAAGTTTTCGCGTGATAGCCGATCATGCGCGCGCGGTGGCGTTTTTGCTCGCGCAAGGTGTGCATTTTGACAAAGAAGGGCGTGGATATGTTTTGCGTAGAATCTTGCGCCGAGCGGTGCGACATGGCTATTTGCTAGGCGTGAAAAGGGCGTTTTTGTATCGCGTGGTGGGCGCGGTGTGTGAGAGCATGGGCGCGCATTATGGGTATTTGCTCGAGCGCAAGGAAACGATTATGGAGCAGTGCAAGGCGGAGGAGGAGAGGTTTTTTGAGACGATAGAGTCGGGAATGAAGCTGTTTGAAAATGAGTTAGATTCCGCGCAAGATACTAGAATTTTGAGCGGGGATTCTGCAAAAACAGGCGCACAATCTCAAAAGCTTTTTTCCGGCGAAGTGGCATTTAAGCTTTACGATACTTACGGATTCCCGCTTGATTTGACGCAGGATATGTTGCGCGATAAGGGCTTGGAAGTGAATTTGGGCGCGTTTGAAAAGTGTATGGAGGAGCAGAAAAATCGCAGTAAGGCAAGCTGGAAAGGCAGTGGCGATAGCGCAAAAGAGGGCGATTTTAAGGCGTTGCTTGCGGAGTTTGGCGAAAATGCCTTTGTGGGCTATGAAAATGAGCGCGCGGAGGCTAAGATTTTAGCACTACTGGATTCTGCGTTTTTGCGCGTTGAAAAGCTAGAGAAAGGGCAGGAAGGCTATGTGCTGCTTGATAGCACGCCGTTTTATCCGGAATCTGGAGGACCGGTGGGGGATAAAGGAATACTGCTTCATAAAAATTCGTCTCTTGGCGGAATTTGCGGGAGTTTAAGTTCGTCTCACTGCGACGCACGCTTTAGTGCGCCTCATTCGCCAAACTCTACACAACCCACAAATTCCACTCAAGATACTAGAATTTTTGGCGGAGATTCGTCATTGCGAGCGCAAAGCGCGAAGCAATCCACAGAATCTACAGGCGCGCAATCCCTTGCTCTTGTGCTTGATACCAAAAAATATTTCGGGCTTAATCTTTCAAAAGTAAGCGCGCTTGAGCCTTTGTGCGTGGGCGATGAGGTGCTGGCGTGCGTGGATAGTGCGCGTGCAGAGATTGCCAAACACCACAGTGCGACGCATTTACTGCATTTGGCGTTGCGCGAGATTTTGGGCACGCATATCGCACAGGCTGGAAGTTTGGTAGAAGCGCACCGCTTGCGCTTTGACTTTTCTCACCCAAAGGCACTAAGCCATGAGGAATTGCGCGCGATTGAAAGGTGCGTAAATGAAAAAATCTTGCGTTCTAGCGCACAGGTGTGCGAGAATCTACCTATTGATGAGGCAAAGGCGCGCGGTGCGATGGCGCTATTTGGCGAAAAATATGGCGATGTCGTGCGCGTGGTGAGCTTTGGAGATTCTATCGAGCTATGCGGTGGGATACATGTCAAAAACACCGCAGAAATCGGCAGCTTCTACATAACCAAAGAAGGCGGGGTGAGTAGCGGCGTGCGTAGGATTGAAGCAGTGTGCGGGCGCGCGGGCTATGAGTGGGGCGCAAACGCGCTAGAGACGCTAACCCAAGCCAAAGAAAACCTAAAAGCCCAAGACTTGCTCCAAGCCATCGAAAAGCTAAAGGCGCAGGTGAAAAAACTAAGCGCGGTAAAATCCCAAGCAAGCGATTTAAAATCGCTAGAGTTCGAGCGCGTGGGCGAGTGCAAGCTCATAGTCGCGCGCATAAGCGACAAAAGCGCGGTGGAGATAAAAGAGGCGATCGACAAGGCGAAAAACGAGGAGCAAAGCATCGCGGTGCTTCTCATCTGCGAATCTGGCGGGAAAATCTCAATCACCGCGGGCGTGAAAAACGCGCCGATAAAAGCGGGCGCGTGGGTGGCTGAAATCGCGCAGATTTTGGGCGGGAAAGGCGGGGGCAGAGATGACTTCGCCGCAGCCGGCGGGAAAGATATAAGCAAAATCGATGAAGCATTGCAAAGGGCAAAAGAAATGGCGAGAAATGCGCTAAATGGCTAAAATAAGAGGCTAGAGAGGCGCTTTAAGGGATTAGATTTGTGGGAAGTTTGAAAGTAAAAAAGCTTTCAAAATAAGAATCTTACAAGCAAGAATCTTAAAAGTTTAAAGCGTTACCTTGAGAGTGCGCGTTTGCAAGAGGTTGCCCCCTTGCAATTTTAGCGAGTAAAATTATTCCAAAATTACTCAGACATTATAATCACGCGACCATTTGCTGGCTGGGTTGGGCGGTTGTTTTTGCCGATGGTGTCGGTGAAAAACTTGATTTGCCCTTTTGAAGCTGTGGCGTTGTTTTTGCTAATTATCCAAATGACGCCCTCCGTGCATGGCGGTGTCGTAAGCGAGCCATCAAGCCTAATGTAGTTTTCTATCTTGCCTGCAAGCTCACTTGCAGCCACCTTTGCAAGCTCTTTAGATTCTCCTGCTTTTTTAGGCGCATTTTCCCAAATTTGCTTGATTATCGCGTTTTCCTCGCCTTCTTCAAACATAATCGCCAACACAAGAAGTTGCCCGTCTTTTGATTGATGCGCGAGGTGCGCTACCATAGGATAATGCTTGCCCTTGAAAGTGTATTCAGAAGGCGTGTGGAAGTGCATTTGCAAAAGCGTGAAATCCTTGCCATCAAAGCGCAAAACACTGCCGGGTTTGAAATTCACCTGCAAGGAATGCCCGTTATTGACGACTTCTTTTGCCTCGTTTTTGTAAGAAAGCACGACAGGCTTTTCTGAGTCAGATTCTATAATGTCAGTGATGTCAATGGGTGACTGGTATTTGCCATATTTGCAGGCGTGAAACTCATTTGACAAATCGCCCCAATTTTTTGGCGCGCCTTCGCCTGTGTATCCCCAATGTGGGGCATTCTCCGCGCTCAAAGACACTAAAAATCCAAACAATAAAAGATTTAAAAACCGCATAATAACTCCTTTTAAACTCTTTAAAATCGCTAGCTTGCGTGCTTTGAAATTTTGGCTTTCAAAAGCGCATCAAACTGCGGGCAGAATACTATTCCTTAGAGCTTAAAAAAACCATAAAATTTTGGGAATTTTTGCATGTTTTTGTGGGGCGCTTCCTCGTTTAAACTTGTTTAAAAAAACATTAAACTTACGGTATAATCCCTCTGCTTCTGTGTCTTTTTAGAAAACCAACAAAAGGGGCATTTATGAAAAAAATGAATTTTGCAGGGATTTCTAAGCGTTTGCTTGGCGGGCTTTTGATAGGTTCTTTGGGGTTTGTGGCGTCTTTGAGCGCGCAAGAATCTGGCGTGTTTGTAGCTGGTGCGCTTGGTGCTATGATAAATGGCTCTGATGATAATATGAAATATACCGCTGTGACAAGCGGTGGCGGGCAAGTTACATCATTTACAAGAGAAGATGAGAGCTCCACTTCTAATATCAACCTAAGCTATGGCGTGCGCGCGGGCTATGTGCTAGCTTTAAATCAACGCAGTGCGTTTAGAGTGTATGGAAGCTTCTCTGCTGGCACTTATACTATGGGCATAGATGGCGATTTGCACGGCTTTGATAAGCAGGACTTTTATCTTATGCGAGCGGGAGCGGGGATTGACTATATGCTGTCATTTTCTACTAAACCAAATGCGTGGGGGCTTGCTATCGGGGGCGGATATGAGTATGGGTTTGGCAAACTTGCAGATGAGCTAAAGGATCGCGTGGGTGAGTATTCTATGGATATACCTTATGCGAATATTGCGTTTTTCAAATTGTTTGGCAATGGGCGCAGCACTTTGGAATTTGGCTTTAAGATTCCCTTTGTAACGCATTGGAAATTTGAGCGCAAAAATGATACCGGACAGGTGCAAAATGAGCCGGGCGTGTTTTTGAATGCTACGGGCATAAATCAGCTACTAGAAACCGGCACTAAACTTACACCTTATGTTATGCTTTCATATAGATTCTAAGGTTTTGTAGATTCTAAGATTTTGGGCTTGTGCAAAGCCCAGCTTTATTTAAACTCAAATCCTACTTAAAATACTCATAAAAAAAGCTTGATTTTTTGACAAAGGGCTTGATTTTAGCCTTTGGAATTGAAATATTATCTTGACTTCGGATGACATATGGGAATTCAAAATGCACCTCTATATCCTCATCGCCTAAACGAAAAGTCGTGTATTCCATACGATCGCTAATATCTGGCGCTTCATCATCATTGCCTGCATCTTTCCATGCCTTATCAAGTTCTTTTTGCAAAAAGTTAATAAATTTTTTATCCACATTCACAAAAGCTGAAAGGCTTGTATCAATAAAGGCTAAATCTTTAATCGAAAAAACAGCGTAGGAATATATATTGTTTGGATGCGGTGTGCTTCTGTAAAAATACTCCCCTAAGCTTGAAAATATTATTGCTTTTGTATCAGCAACCGCCCCAGTAGATGCTTCATAGCTCCCGCCTGCAAAGTTATCTAAAGTATGTTCTTGCATTTGTTCTCTAGCGGCTTTTTCAAAATCTTTGAAACTCATATTTTTAGCTTCTAATTCAAGAATCCCAATATTTGCAGGCTTAATAAAAAACGCGCTATCTTCATAATAGTAAGTAACTAGTTTTTCATTAGAATACTCAAGCCACCTTTTGTTTTCCTCAGTGGGTTCATAGCTTTTTTGTGCTTTCATCAAGTATTCATCAAGACGAGAAATTTTACCCTCTAATAAATCAACCTCGCTCAAAACCACTTGCAAAGCTTTGCTTTCCTTGCCTTTTGGCGTGCTTTTCCACTCTCCTGTGATATTTAAGGGCTGTTTTTTATCATCTAGGATTTTTTTCAAATCATCTTGTGTGAGCTTAAATGTAAAGCTCTCCTCTTTAGATTCTGTAAAAAGCTCAAGGCTTTCTTGTTTCAGCTCGCCATATATGGGGATATTTTTTTGAAACTTATCATACAAATACACGCCCTTCACATTAACTGCGCGAATTGTATTTGCATCTCCTGCAATGTCAGTTACAAGCTTTATTGTGATAGGGTATTTTGAATCAATGCTTCCTTTGAGCGTGAAAAAATACATGCTTGAAGTTAGCTCAAAACTCTCAAAATCCTTTGTGTTATCACTTTCTTGCGCGCTAGCAAGGGTGAAAAACAGAGCTAAAAGTATTTTTACAATTTTCATTTTGGACTCCTTTTGAATTTTATAAATATAATCCAAAAAATGATATCTTTTATACTCCAATTTTGTTCCTTAAACTCTTCAAACTTTAATCCACCAAGCCAACCATCAATAATCCATATTTTTAGAATCCATAAAACCATAGCAATAATTAAGAGAAGTGCGGGTATAAAAAGTATTTTTATTAGAATTTCCATGATTTTACCTTCAAAATATACATTTTAATCGCAAGCATTTGTATAAAATCGCCCATATTTTTAAAGTGGATATTAAGTTTCTGATTAGCCTGCGTACAGGCAAAAACAGAATCTAGATTCTGTTTTAGAATCTATAACTCCGTCTTCAGCACCGCGCCATTTGCGGCGTTGCTGACAAGGATTGAGTAGCGTTTGAGCCATTTGCTTTTAATATCTTTTTTGATAGGTTTCCATTTTGCGCGGCGAGATTCTAGAATTTCAGAATCTACGAGCAATTCTAGGCTTCCGCTTGAAACAGATATGCGGATTTTATCCCCATTTTCAATAAGCGCGATAAGCCCCCCTTCAGCCGCTTCTGGGCTCACATGCCCGATACACGCCCCGCGCGTCGCCCCGCTAAAGCGTCCATCAGTGATAAGCGCGACAGATTCGCCAAGCCCCATTCCCATAATTAGGCTTGTTGGGCTTAGCATCTCTTGCATTCCCGGTCCCCCCTTAGGTCCCTCATAGCGGATAACAACGACATTCCCAGCCTTCACCTTGCCCCCTGCAATGCCCTTAATCGCCTCATCTTGCGAGTTAAACACAACCGCGCTTCCCTCAAATTCTTTCATAGATTCCGCCACAGCGGCGACTTTTAGCACCGCACCTTCCTTTGCCAAGTTGCCATAGAGAATCTTTAGCCCGCCGATGGGAGAATATGCGTTGTCATTATGGCGGATAATTTGAGAATCTGTGATTTGCGCGCCTGCGATACGCTCGCCTAGTGTTTCGCCTGTGATTGTTAGGGCGTCAAGATGAAGGATAGATTCTCCTCTTTTTGCCACCTCATTCATTACCGCATTCACACCGCCTGCTCGGTTTATATCCTCCATATGCACGCTACTAAGTGCTGGGGCGATTTTAGCGATATGCGCGACTTTGCTAGCGATATTATTTATATCGCTTAGATTAAAATCCACTTCAGCTTCCTTAGCGATTGCTAACATGTGTAGCACCGTATTCGTGCTGCCACCCATCGCCATATCCACGACAAAGGCATTATGCACAGCTTTTTTATTTAAAATATTGCGCATCTTAAATTGCTCGCTTAGCTTAGAATCTAGTGCGATTTCTACAATCCTGCGTGCTGCTTTTCTTAGCAGCTCCTCGCGCTCCTTTGTAAGTGCTGGGATAGTCCCATTCCCGGGCAGTGCGACACCCATCGCCTCGCAAAGCGTATTCATAGAATTTGCCGTAAACATACCGCTACAGCTCCCACCGCTAGGGCATGCCTTGCATTCAATCTCATGCAATCGCTTCTCATCAATTTGCCCGCTGGCATACGCTCCCACCGCCTCAAATGCGGAGTTCAAGTCCAAAATCGTGCCATCATCTAGCTTGCCTGCTAGCATCGGACCGCCACTTACAAAAATCGTAGGCACATTCACACGCAGCGCGCCCATAAGCATTCCGGGCACGATTTTATCGCAGTTTGGAATGCAAATCATCGCATCTAGCGCGTGCGCGTTCATCACAGATTCTATACAATCAGCTATCAGCTCGCGACTAGGCAGGGAATAGAGCATTCCGCCATGCCCCATAGCGATGCCATCATCAATGCCAATGGTGTTAAATTCAAATGGCACAGCACCTGCTTTGCGGATTTCCTCTTTGACAATGCGCCCATATTCAGCCAAGAAAAAATGCCCCGGAATAATGTCAATATGGCTATTTGCCACGCCAATAAAGGGCTTATTAAAATCCTCATCTTTTAGCCCTGTAGCACGCAATAAACTCCTATGAGGTGCGCGCTCATAACCTTTTTTAATAATATCGCTTCGCATGAAAGTCCTTGTTGTGGTGTTGTAGTATTGTTTAAAACCCAGCATTATAACCCAAAAAAGCGCGATAATATCCCCTTAAAGAATATGCAAGAATCTATAAAGTAAAATAACATTTTTATACAATACTTTTTTTATACTAAGTTAGATTACTTTAAAGGGGGCGGTATGTTTGCAAAACGATATTTTTACTCTCTGGGGGGGGCAATATGTTTGAAGAATCCATACTTTTAACCTGCGCCAAACTCGCGCATTATATGAAATATAAATCAAAAGAAGCCGTGCAGACGATGGGCTTTAGCGATGGGCGCGAGATAGGGCTATTGATGATTGTGGCAGAAAAGCAGGTTTCGCAAATTGAAATCGCAGAAATGGTTGATACAGACAAAAACACCGTGCGCTTTTTTGTCGATAGGTTGGAATCTTTAGAGCTTGTCAAGCGACAAAAAAACCCAAATAACCGCAAGGAAAATCTTATTATTCTTACAGAAAAGGGCAAGCAGAAGGTTGATGAGATTCTTATGATGATGTTAGAGAATGAGCGCAAGTTGCTTTATATGTATAGCGATGCGGAGATTAAGGAGCTTTCAAGACTGCTAGCGAAATTTTATAAAAGCATGGAAGAGAGCTGCAGGTGCAAATAAAGTGCGAAATTTATCAAACGCGCTAAATGCGTGGATTAAAGATTCTTAAAATTTGGCACTTTGTGAAAATTTGTAATAAGATTCTTAGATTTATGCTAAAAATAACAAAAATAAACCACCTATTAATAAAAAAAGCTATATAATAATTTTTCTCTTTTATAAATCACAACAACGCAAAATCTAAAGGAGTAACAATGAAAAAAAGATACTTGTTAGCAAGCGCATTGGCATTTTCTGTCGCCCTAGGGCAGAATCTACCAAATGACGCAGCACTTAGAAAAATGGTATTGGACAATGGCATCGAGCCTTTTCCAAAAACAGCCAAAGAATTAAGCGCATTGGCTGAAAAGAGCGCGCCAGAATCTAAGACAAACAAAAGCACACCAGCAAAAGTCGAGCTTGGTAAAAAACTTTACTTCGATCCGCGCCTTTCTCGCAGTAACTTAATCTCTTGTAATACCTGCCACAATGTGGGGCTAGGTGGCGTGGATTTAGTCCCAGCGGCTATCGGGCATAAATGGCAACCAAACCCAGAACATCTCAATTCCCCAACTGTGTATAACAGCGTATTTAATGAAGTGCAGTTTTGGAATGGTAGAGCCGCGCATCTTTCCGAGCAAGCGCAAGGACCTATGGAAAATCCAGTCGAAATGGCATACGCAAAAAAAGAGATTGAAAAGCGTATAAACTCGATTCCAGCGTATGTTGATGAGTTCAAAAAAGCATATGGGGCTAATACAAAAATAAGCTTTGAGCTTATCGCTGAGACTATCGGCGTGTTTGAGCGCACACTTGTGACACCTTCGCCTTTTGATGATTATATGAATGGCAACAACAACGCGCTTAACAAGGCACAAAAAGAAGGTTTGATACTTTTCATCGATAAAGGTTGCGCGACTTGCCACAGCGGGATAAATCTCGGTGGAAGTATGCAGCCATTTAATGTGGTGAAAGAATACAAATTTACTTCACTTGGTGGCTTTAAAGGTGATAAAGATGGTATGGTGAAAGCGCCTACATTGCGTAATATCGCGCAGACTGCGCCATATTTCCATAATGGTGCGATTTGGAAGCTTACTGACGCGATTAAAGAAATGGGAAGCGTGCAACTTGGCATTGATATAAATGACAAAGAGGCACAGAGCATTGCAACTTTCTTGCGCTCACTCACAGGACGCAAGCCAACAATCGAGTATCCACAGCTTCCAGATTCTACGGATAACACTTCCACACCGACTTTTGACTAATTTTTGCAAAGCCCCCATTTTATTTGGGGGCAGAGCTTAGAATCTTTTCCATGCATAAAAAAATACAAGATTTTCTCTCTAAACAATACACCCTGCATTTAAGCGTATGCGCCCAAACTAGCCAAGATTCTATATTTGACAAAGATTATGAATCTAAAAAAAAATGTGAATCTAGCGGGGATTCTAGCGTGAGTGTTCCTTACGTTGCGTGTTGTTTTTATGCATTTGATGCGAGTGAATACGCGCTTATTTTTAAAAGCGATTCTAAAACAAAGCATATCATTTATGCCAAAAGTGCGCCAATAGTGGGTGTGAGCATCGCGCATAGTAGTCTAAAAATCGCGCATATCAAAGGTGTGCAAATCCGCGCGGAATTTTTAAACGCCACGCAATCCCAAGAAGAGCTTTATTATAAGAAATTCCCTTTTGCTAAGGCACATCAAGGCGCACTTTGGCAACTTAGAATCTTATGGCTCAAATACACGGATAATACCCTTTTTGGCGTGAAGAAAATGGAATTTATAAGGGAGGAAAAATAGATTTTGCAATCAAAGGAATTCAAGTTACGCGAAGCGTAACCCAATCTCGCCCCTTGCGTGGTGAAAAAAAGCGGTGATTTAGCGTTGTCAGTAGTGACAACGCCCGATTTTTTTCTAGCAAGGGATAAAGCGAGGCTCTCCCCCTGATTGCCGAAAAAGAAAAGCGAGGAGCTTTTACTTTTTCGGGGCTAGGGGGAGCGGGGAGGGGGTAAACCC